>JAIBEZ010000108.1 GCA_019459485.1 Prolixibacteraceae bacterium | reverse complement strand
AACTTAAAACCCGCCACATCATTATGAAACCTAAAGTTTCTCCTGAATCGATGGAAAGAGCATTCAATCAAATCGACAGTATTGCCGATTTTATCCGCAAAGAAACATTCAAATTTGAAGAAGCTGCTTTGCGGTATTCGTATGACAAAAACTCGCGGAACAATGGTGGGATTGTAATTAATCCTGAAACCGGTGAGTCGAAATGGAAACTTAGTGAACTCGATCCTGATGTGAGTAAAATAATTACCGGCTTGAAAATAAACGAGATTTCGGAACCGTTCAAAACCCTTGATGACAAACAACGACCAGTATATAAAATTGTGAAACTCCTGAACAAAACCAATGCACATACCGCCAATCTGCGCGACGATTACGTTGAGTTAAGCGACATGTACATGGCTTCGAAAAAAGAAAAAAGGATGGATGAGTGGATCCGCGAAAAACAAATGGGGACATATGTGCGCATTGATCCTACTTATATGAATTGCAATTTCAAATACGCAGGTTGGGTAAAATAGAGTTTCAAGTTCCGGGTTTCAAGTTTCAAGTTAGAGCCCTGAATGGGCTGCATATATTAGCGCGGGGCAACGTCCTGTGGAAAGGGAAAACGAAATGGTCATTCGTTATGGGTAAATTGGCTGAAAAAAAATGAGGGAATAGACAAGAAAAATAATTCAGAAGATGGGGTATAAAAATGAAGTTGAAGCTGTTAATGCACTGAGCAACAAATTTGCTGAGCTGCGTTCCGAGATAAAAAAAAGAATATACGGACAGGATGAAATCATCAATCAGGTATTGGTTGCCATGTTCAGCCGGGGGCATTGTTTGCTGATCGGCGTTCCGGGACTTGCAAAAACACTGCTCGTAAATACCATTTCCGAAGTGCTTGGCCTTCAGTACAAGCGAATTCAGTTTACACCCGACCTGATGCCTTCTGATATCATCGGAACCGAAATTCTGGATAAAGACCGTGAATTTAAATTCATTCGCGGTCCCATTTTTGCCAACATCATCCTGGCAGACGAAATTAACCGTACACCGCCCAAAACACAGGCAGCGTTGCTCGAGGCCATGCAGGAACATTCAGTAACTGCTGCAGGTCAGAAATACCTGCTCGACAATCCGTTTTTTGTACTGGCTACCCAAAACCCGATTGAGCAGGAAGGTACTTATCCGCTCCCCGAGGCACAGCTCGACCGTTTTATGTTCTCTATCTGGCTCGATTATCCCAAATTCGAGGATGAACTGACCATTGTACAAAATACTACTTCCAATTTCGCCGCCCATCTGAACGAAATTATTTCGAAAGAGGAGATCCGCTATTTTCAGGATTTAATTTTGAAAGTTCCGGTGAACGAGAATGTGCTGAAATATGCCGTGAACCTCTCGTCGAAAACGCGCCCGAATACAGAACTGGCAGCTCCGGTAGCCAACAAATACCTTAAATGGGGAGCAGGACCGCGTGCCTCTCAGTATCTGGTTTTGGGCGCTAAAACCCATGCAGCCCTTCAGGGAAAATATTCGCCTGATATCGACGACATCAAAAAAGTGGCTGTGAGCATTTTGCGCCACCGAATCATAAAAAATTACAAGGCCGAAGCTGACAACATTTCAGTTGAAGACATTATTTCGGAATTGATGCAATAAACGGATGATAAAAACAGGTTTGTACATGAAAGCAGAAATCAGGGTACTTTTCGTTTTGCTTTCTGCACTGTTCGCTTTTTCAGGAACAGGTTTTGCCCAGACAAAAAAGCGGGTGGAGATTGTTCATTGTGATTCGCTGGATTACAACGACCGTATAGTCGCAAATGCACAGCGGCTTATGGGCAATGTACATATAAAAATGGAAGGTGTGCTGATGTGGTGCGATAGTTTGTATTCCTATACCAACAATAACATGGTGGATGCTTTCGGCAGGGTGCACATCATTCGTGGTGATACCTTGAACATGTATGCCGATTTTATCAATTACAACGGCGACACCAAGTTTGCAAAAGCCCGCCGGAATGTAAAACTCATTGATAAAAAAGTTACCCTGACCACCGACTCACTGGATTATACGATGGCTACCGACATGGCTTCGTACAATTATTCCGGAACTGTTAAGGATTCAACCAATGTCCTGAAATCGCTGATAGGGCAGTATTACGTAAACGAAAGAAAGGCTTACTTCAGGACAAACGTTGACGGTGTTACCAAGGATTACAAAATCAAATCGGATACCCTTATTTATTTTACCAATACCCAAAAAGTTTTTATCGAAGGGCCGACCTATATTTTTAATGAGAAAGATACACTTTATACTGAATTTGGCTGGTACGACAGCCAGAAAAATCTGGCAAATCTGACAAAAAAGCCACGAATCTGGAACGAAAAACAAAACATAAAGGCAGATTCGATTTTCTACGATAAGGTAAAAGGTGAAGGGCTCGCCAGGGGAAATGCACGTCTGGAGGACATTGAAAACAAAATTATAGTTGAAGGAAACCGGATTGAATACAACGATATAAGTAAAATTGCCCTGGCAACAGATTCTGCGATGCTCATTCAGTATTCAGAAACAGATTCGTTGTTTTTACATGCCGAGATCCTTAGAACCATGCCGGACACTGCAGTGTCAATAAAATCAAAACCCATAAAAAAGGTTTCAACAAAAATAACGGCCAGTTCTGTTGTTACCGACACATTGACTGCTGTTGCTCAAGGTAATGAAGTATTGACGAATGATGAGCTAAGAGCTGATGCCTCAACTTCCGGAAAATTGCCAGGTGATACATTAAACACGGAGATGTTGGATTTTGTAAAATTAGGAAGTGATACATTGAGTGCCGATACGCTGGACATCAAACCGCCAAAAGATGCGCGTCTGGTGCTTGCCTATCACAAAGTCAGGTTTTTCCGTGAAGACATGCAGGGCAAATGTGATTCGCTGGTTTACTGGTCAAAAGACTCTACCATTCAAATGTTTACAGAACCGGTTGTATGGTCGAACAAAAACCAGATTACCGCCAATTACATCGAAATGATTAACCGGAGTAAAGACCCGGATGAAGTGATCATGAAAGATGATGCTTTTATAATTTCGATGGAAGATGACAGTATCAGGTTTAACCAGATTAAGGGGAAAAATATGACAGGTTATGTTCGCAAAAATGAACTTTACAAAATTGATGTGAACGGGAACGGTCAATCGAATTACTATGCCCGCGATAAAGCTGGTATTATCGGTCTAAACAAGGCTGAAAGCAGCAATATTACCATACACATGAATCAAGGCAAGGTTGCGCGAATAGTATTCATAAAATCACCAGAGGGCGAGCTCAAGCCAATGGCCGATATTGATGATGGAGATGAGAAACTGCCAGGCTTCAATTGGCAGCAGGATATCAGACCCAAATCGAAGAAAGATATTTTTAGAACTGAAGGCGCTGCTATACAAAATAAACAAGGGCAGGAAATCCTGCCCTTGAAAGGTTCTACCGGGAATTGATTGATTAGTTCGGAATACCGATAGATTTTTTTATGAATTACTAAAACTCAATCAGGAATAAAACTTTGTAAGAGCAGTTTTATTATTCAAAATCGAATAAAAATTTCTGTAAACTGTATATTTTTCTGTTTTTTTTCGCAATAATTTATTTTCATCAAGCTCATTGTCTGCCAAATAAAACAAGTATTTTTATATTCTGAATCATCGCAAATAAAATCTAACGACATGAATATTTCAGAACAACCTTTTTATTTTCGGGCAACTATCTACCTTTTATTGGCCGGTTTAATTGTGGCTTTTCTTATTCTGGCTCAAAATATACTGATTCCCTTTACTATAGCAGTAGTATTTACCTTTCTGCTATTACCGGTTTCAAGAAAACTGGAACAATGGAGATTCCCCAAGGTGTTAGCTATTTTAGTCAGTATTATACTGGCCTTGGCTTGTTTTGTGGCAATGGTTTACTTTTTCTATTCGCAGGTAATGAGTTTTGTAAACGACTGGCCGGCAATGCAAGAAGCATTAACAACAAAGTGGGTTAGTTTCCAGCAATTTGTAAGTGAGACTTTTCACGTAAGCAAACTTGAGCAACAAGTTTGGTTAAAAACAAAAATCCAGGAAAGCGCTGCTACCGGCGGAGTGCTTGTTCTTGGAATTTTTTCGGCAACGACCTCCTTTTTAGCAAGTTTTGCGCTTATACCGATTTATATTTTCTTCCTTACTTTATATAAGGAGAAGTTCAGAGAGTTTGTACTTCTGATTACCAAAGAAGACAAAAACGACCATGCATTAATGGTGGTGAAAAAAGTTTCAAGGGTTTCTCAGAAATATGTTGTTGGAATTTTTCTCGATGTATTAATACTATCGGTATTAAATTCAACCGGGTTTTTAATACTTGGTTTGCCACATGCGATACTTTTTGGTGTGCTTGCTGCGATGCTAAATGTCATTCCATATATTGGAGTGATGATTGGCAGCATTTTACCCATACTCATGGCATTCCTAACCAAAGATTCAATTAGTTATCCGCTGGCAGTAGCCGGTATCTGTTTCTTTGTTCAGTTCCTCGACAATAATTTTATTACTCCATTTGTTGTTGGAAGCAGTGTAAGTATAAATCCACTCACTGCAACGCTTGTTTTAGTTTCAAGTGCGATGATTTGGGGCATTCCCGGAATGATACTTTGTATGCCTTTGACCGGGATGGCTAAAGTGGTTTGCGACAATGTTGAGTCCTTAAGACCTTATGGTTTTTTACTTGGGGAAGAGGTTAATTTCAGGGAGCAGGAGCATATTCAGGATAAAATTGTAAAACGTTTCCGAAAACCAAAAAAAATGTAGATTCAGCAGCTACTTACTGTTGAGGGATTCACATTAGCATAAAAACAATCGCCTTTTCTTTGGTTTTCCGCCTGATTTTTCTTATATTGCCTACCGCAACGAACGTTTGAGAAATCAATCGGCAAATTGCTTCAATAGTCATTAACAATTAAAATTTAGCATCATGAGTTCAGGAAAAGTATTATTGGGTGTATTGGCAGGCGCAGCCGCCGGTGCATTGTTCGGCATTTTGTTTGCTCCCGACAAAGGGAAAGTAACACGCCGTAAAATTGTAGAAAAAGGTGAAGATTATGTCGATGAGGTAAAAGGTAAATTCAACGATCTTATCGATGATCTGGGTAAAAAAATGGACGGGGTTCAGGCAAAGGCAAAAAAGATGACCGATGATGCCAAATCGAAAGTGGAAGACATGAAAACTTCAACTAATTAAGGCTGATTTATTCCTTACTAAAATTAGGCTATGGAAAACCAGCAAGGTTTAATTGAATCCCTAATCGAAAAAGGCGAACAATACGGTAAAACAACCATTGAACTGTTAAAACTAAAAACACTCGACAAAACTGCCGATGTGGTTTCAAACATAGTTTCCTGGTCAGTTGTGATTGTTTTTGCCGTATTGTTCTTTCTTATTCTGAACATTGGAGTAGCCTTATGGCTTGGCGAACTAATGGGCAAATCCTACTATGGTTTTTTTGTAGTTTCGGGTTTTTACTTGCTTCTGGTAATAGTATTTGCGATTTTCCGGAAACAATGGATTAAGAATCCTGTCAATAATTCTATTGTTACACAAGTACTCGAATAAAATCATGGAAAAACAAAACGCAGTCGCTAAGCTAAAAGAATCCATCAGGATACTCGAGATCAGACAGGCCGAAGAGGGACAACAATTTAACGCGCAGTTGAGAATTACCTACGAAAGTTTAAAACCCATCAACCTGATTAAGAATTCAATAAAAGATCTGGCTGATTCATTCGAAATGAAAAGTAGTCTTTTCGAAACCATTTTTACAATTGTATCGGGTTATTTTGCACAAAGAATGATTGTAAGTCCGAAGAGCAGTGTTTTTAAGAAATTATTAGGTGCATTGATGCAATTTGGTGTTAGTAACATCGTTCTGAAAAATATAGAAACCATCCGTATTTTCGTCTCCAACCTCCTCGAAAAAGTTATCAATCCGAATGAAGAAGATTTGGAGGAAGAATTAGAAGAAGAAGTTCCGGAAACTGAAGTGTGATATTTATTTTCAAAATCCAACTTTTTCAGTAAGCCGGAAATAAAAATCAAAAACTTTTATCAAGCAATTTTCTTATGGCGCAACGCGACTATCTGATGCAACAACTGGAAGAAATGGGCTATTTTCTGTCCGGCTTATTACGGCGGTTCCTGAAACTTAAAGAGGAAAACCGGGAAGAAGAGATCACCAGCGTTCTCCGTGATTCACTTCAGGAAAAATTGTCGTTCAGTATTGATGAAGCAATCGTGTTAAAGGATGATGATTTTCTTAAGTTGATAAAAGAACAGGTTAAAACTGAAAATCATTTGGAAACAATGGCCGAACTGTTGCTTGTGACCGGTAAGTCAATCCACTCCTTTGTGTCACCTGTCAGGCTCAGTTACCTGCAAAAATCACTGCTTTTATATACCCATCTTCAGGAAACAAGTACCAGTTTTTCGTTTGAACGGAAAGATAAGATTCTGGAAATTCAGCAAATTCTGCGGAGCTGATTTTTCAGCTTTAGTAGTGTCCCCATCTTTTTATACAATTCATTTTTTTAGTACGTTTGCCGTATTCAAACGAAATTGATCCTTCATGGCCAAGCACCGTCCGCTTAATTCAGTACTGATAAAACCTTCCGGACCGGATTGTAATCTGGATTGTTCCTATTGTTTTTACCTTGAAAAATCAGTTTTGTTCCAACAAAGCAAGGTTCACCGGATGAGCCCTGAAATTCAGGAGGAGCTAATCCGGCAGGTGATGCAACAATCGGGCGACAATGTTTCGCTTGCCTGGCAAGGAGGCGAACCGACCCTTATGGGACTTGATTTCTACAAACGTGCCATCGAACTTGAAAAGAAATACGGACACAACCAGTCGGTTGGAAACGGCCTGCAAACCAACGGTATGCTCCTCGACAAACAATGGGCGGCATTTCTGAAAGAATACGACTGGCTGGTGGGTATTTCGCTTGACGGACCTGAACACATACACAACCGCTACCGGTTCGATAAAGGACAAAAAGGCACCCACCAGAAAGTGGAGGAAAACGCCATCATGTTGTTGCAGGAAGGAGTTGCTGCCAATGCGATGTGTGTTTTGACTTCCTACTCGGTGCAGTTCCCGGATGAATTGTATGCCTACTATAAAAATCTGGGTTATACTTTTATGCAGTTTATTCCGATTGTTGAAACCGACAAAAATGATCCGGGAAAGGCTGCACCTTTTTCTGTTTCAGCAGAAGATTACGGAAAATTTCTGGTACGCATGTTCGATTTGTGGCTGGCCGATTTTGTAGATGGTGTTCCGACTACTTCGGTAAGGCATTTTGAATCGGTTTTTCATACCTATGTTGGAATGGAGGCACCTGATTGTACCATGATGAAAGAATGTGGCCCGTATGTGGTGGTAGAACACAACGGGAATGTATATAGTTGCGATTTCTTCGTGGAACCCAAATGGAAACTGGGAAATGTGATGCACGACCGCATCATCAATATGCTCAACTCCAAAACCCAGCAAACGTTTGGAGCCGCCAAGGCTGTTTTGCCCCGCGAATGCCGCACATGCAGCTGGTTACGGAATTGCCACGGAGGTTGCACCAAAGACCGCATCAAAGATCCGGAAGATATGCGCAAACCAAGATTCTGCACCTCCTATAAGATGTTTTTCAAACATGCTGATCCGACATTGAAAAAGATGGCTGCAGATTGGAAGGAAAATCAAGCCATTCAATACGAAAATCAACGTTCGGGTGGAGTCTATAATGCTTTTGATGATTTTATGGGACGTAGCTAAAGTCTCAGTTTTCAGTCTCAGTTTTCAGTTTGACTGGTTACTTAACGTCATTCAATTAAAAGGCATTGAATGCAAATTATTTAACGTTTGTTTGTTTCTATTGAATGACAATTCTATGACTATCCATGACACAATGACTTTTTGAATACCTTTATCAGCTAGAAACTCGCTTTATGACAGGACAACTTGAGATCACCCTTCCCGCTTTCAAACGTGGTTACCACCTGATTACCGATTTGATTGAGCGGAAACTGCCGCCACTTCCGGAGAAAGGTTTGGTAAATATTTTACTTCAGCACACTTCTGCAGGTATTAGTTTGAATGAAAATGCAGATCCATCGGTTCGCATCGATTTTGAATCGTTTATGAACAAGCTCATTCCTGAAAACAATCAGTTTTACTCGCATTCAGATGAGGGCGATGACGATATGCCTGCACATCTTAAGGCTTCACTTATTGGCGCCAGCCTGACGATTCCGATTACCAACCATCGTTTAAATCTGGGCACCTGGCAGGGAATTTATTTGTGTGAATTCCGCAATTCAGGAGGTTGTCGCCGTTTGGTGGTGACTGTAATCAGTTGATAATTAGTTGCGCTTAATACTTTAATCGGAATTGGTTCACTATTATCGGATTGATTATTACTGATTATTGGCAAACTTTTCCCTTGTTCCGTTCGCAATCTTAACGAGCGTAAGCATCACGGGTACTTCTACCAAAACGCCAACAACAGTTACAAGTGTGGCTCCTGAATTCATTCCAAACAGCACAATGGCAACGGCTACCGAAAGCTCGAAAAAGTTACTTGCACCAATCATGGCTGCCGGTGCAGCGATGTTGTGCGGCAGCTTCCATTTTTTCGCCCATCCATAAGCGATGAAAAAGATAAAAAATGTCTGAATGATAAGCGGAACAGCTATCAGAAGGATGTTAAACGGACTCTTCAGGATTTTATCGCCCTGAAAAGAGAAGATGATGACGAGTGTCAGTAACAATCCGGTAATGGTGGTGCCGGTAAATTTTTTCAGAAATACCTTTTCAAAATGTTCCAGTCCTTTTCGCCTGACCATTATTCGGCGGGTTAACATGGCCAAGACCAATGGGATTACCACGAAAAGTACAACCGAAAGGATGAGCGTGTCCCAAGGTATTGCAATTCCGGTGATCCCTAAAAGTAGCGTTACAATCGGGATAAAAGCTACCAGAATGATCAGATCGTTGATGGCAACCTGTACCAATGTATAGGCCGGATTTCCTTTGCAGAGATGGCTCCATACAAATACCATGGCCGTGCAGGGAGCCGCTCCTAACAGGACAGCTCCGGCAAGGTATTCTTTTGCCAGATCTTCAGGAATAAAAGACTTGAAAATAACATAGAAAAACAACCAGGCAATGCCGAACATGGTGAACGGCTTGATTAACCAATTAATTACCAAAGTAACCGTTAATCCTTTGGGCATTTTAACCGCGTCAACAATGCTCGCAAAATCAATCTTGAGCATCATCGGGAAAATCATGATCCAAATCAGAATAGCAATTGGAATGGATACGTTTGCGTATTCGTACTTGCCCAATGTTTCGGGAACGATCGGAAGTAATTTGCCTAAAGCAATTCCGGCTACAATGCAAATTGCAACCCACAAAGTGAGGTATCGGTCGAAAAAGGACATTCCTTGTATTTTGCTCATGCTTTTAATTTTTATACCCTGAAACTGTTATGCTGAAAATTCCTGTTTCGCCATTCTGAAAACTTACAATTTCTTCCGGAGTGAGATAATTGGCCAAAATATCAGCAGGGATTGAAATCTCTTTCTGCTTGTGAACAGTCGTGTTTTTGAAGCCTTTATTTTCGATGATTTGAAGATATTCGTCCATTTCAATTGCGCCCGAAACACAACCGGCATACATTTCGGCATCTTTTTGCAGTTTTTCCGGCAGTTTACCTTTAATTACCACATCGGAAACACAGAAATGACCACCTGGCTTCAATACCCTCATCATTTGGGCAAAAGCTTTGTTTTTATCAGGAACCAGGTTTAAAACACAGTTCGATACAATTACGTCAAATGTGTTATCGGGCAATGGCATTTCTTCAATGTCGCCCTGCACAAATTCAACATTGGTGAATCCAAGCTTTTTATTATTTTCGATTGCTTTGGCAACCATGGCATCGGTGAAATCCAGGCCAGTAACTTTGCCTGTTTCGCCTACAATGGCGCGGGCAACAAAACAATCGTTTCCGGCACCGCTTCCCAAATCGAGTACATGGTCACCTGCTTTTATTGCGGCAAATTGTGTTGGGATTCCACAGCCTAAACCTAAATCAGCATCGGCAATGTGGCCTTCCACGTTTTTATATTCGTCGCCAATCATGCTGAATTCCAGTTCGCCGCAGCAGCTTGACGTTCCGCAACACGATGATTGGTTCATCAATAAACTTTGGTTGGCAATTGCTCCGTATTTTTCCCGAACAACCATTTTTAATTCTTCTGCTTTCATAACTGTGGTTTAATTTGTTCGATGTAAAACTTCCAGAAACCTTCTTTAATCTCGTCTCTTACCCGGATGAATTCACTCCAGATAAATTCATCGGTTCCGACAGCGTGCGATGGATCATCGAATCCGATGTGCAAACGGTGCTTCACTTTTCCCAGGAAAGCCGGGCAGTTTTCGTTGGCGCCGCCGCAAACGGTAATCACGTAGTCCCATTCATCGTTCAGATATTTTTCAACCGAATCGGAGGTATGGTGACTGATGTCAATGCCGATCTCTTTCATAGCGGCAACGGCTTTGTGGTTCAGTTTGCCGGATGCTTCGGTTCCGGCAGAACAAACTGTGATGGTCGGATCGAACGACTGTAAAAAACCATGTGCCATTTGGCTGCGGCAACTGTTGCCTGTGCAAAGAATTAATACTTTCATATCTATTAAATTTAAAATGTTATTTGCAGGTGAAGTCGGCTGGAAGTTGGATTTCATCCAGGAACGATTTTAAAAGGTTTTTCATTTCATTTACCTTTTCGCCATCAAGGCAATAGTTCATTTTTACTCCCTCGAAATGACCGCAAATCAATCCGGCATCTTTTAGTTCTTTTAGATGTTGGTTCACTGTGGTGCGGCTCAAAGGCAGTTCTTCAGAAATATCGCCTGAGATGCAGGTTTTGGTTTCGGACAAAAATTGAAGAATTTGCAGTCGGGCAGGGTGGGCGAGGGCTTTAAATAAATTCGCTTTTTTCTGAAGTGCTTCGTCGAAAAGCGCTGTTTTTGATACTACCATGATTTTGATTTTTAAATATGGCGTAAATATACGTCTAATATTAATACGACGTATATTTACGCCATTAAATTTTAATTAATTCCATTAATTTTTAATTTTCCTTTAGCCAGTTGGTTTGCTTTCAGGTAAATAATGTCCAATCAGTTTTGCATTGGGGTCGCATGCGTTGAACAAAAATTGATGGAAACAGTTTCACTAGCATTGATGTTTCGAATTGAAGTGTTTAAAACGAATTTGACAGATAAACACTTATACAAATTTTAATATTTATTGCAACGAATGTATCTTGACAAAGCAGAACTTGTGGAAACAAAATCGGAGCTGATAGCGACCGTATTACAAGATTATTACCTCGTCTATTTAAGCCGGCAGTTAAGTTTGCTGGGACGAAAAGAAGTTCACAACGGACGGGCGCATTTTGGAGTTTTTGGGGATGGAAAGGAATTGGCACAAATTGCATTGGCCAAAACATTCCGGAAAGGCGACTGGCGTTCGGGTTACTACCGGGACCAAACATTTATGCTGGCCTTGGATTTACTGAAAACGGAAGAGTTTTTTTCCATGATGTACGGTGATACCGATGTGAATGCCAATCCATCAACCGGAGGACGAAATTTCAACAATCATTTCAGTACAACAAATATTAATCCTGAAGGAAAAATTCAAAATCTGATGAAGCAGTTCAATTCTGCTGCTGACCTTTCGCCAACTGCGGGTCAAATGCCGAGATTGTTAGGTCTTGCACAGGCTTCAAAAATGGTCCGACAAAATCCGGAGTTGAAAAAACACCTCCATAACAATGTTGACGGAAATGAAGTTGCTTTTGCTTCCATCGGCGATGCAAGCACTTCAGAAGGAATGTTTTTTGAAACAATCAATGCCGCAGGCGTCATGCAGGTTCCCTTGGCCGTAACTGTATATGACGATGGTTTCGGAATTAGTGTGCCAATTGAGCTTCAAACGACCAAATCGAGCATTTCAGAAGCGTTAAAAGGTTTTGAGAATGATGACAACAACAATGGAATCTCAATTTTTACCTGCAAAGGGTGGGATTATCCAAAGTTGGTACAAACTTTTTCAGAAGGAATTGAACATTGCCGGAAGACACAGAACCCGGTTTTGTTTCACATTCAGGAATTAACACAACCCCTTGGCCATTCAACTTCCGGATCGCACGAGCATTATAAAACCAAGGAACGGCTTGCTTGGGAAAACGAGTTTGATTGTCTGGTACAATTCCGGAAATGGTTGCTCGAAACCGGGAAAGCTGATCACGATACGCTTTCAGAAATTGAAAACAGGGCTGCAAAAACTGCACAGGCCGCGCGCAACAAGGCCTGGAAACATTATGTGAGTAGTTTTTCGGATGAAACAAAATCCCTGACTCAGATTACCGGGCAGATTAAATTAAAATCGCTCCAAAAGATAAATCATACAGAAGAACTTGAAGCCCTGAAAGGAAAGATATTCCCCACAAGGCGTTCTTTCTACAGTTTTGCCAAACGGATACATTTTGAATTACACGGGGTAAATGGCCTGAACGATGAACGGGAAAAACTTGGCGAATGGATCAAACAATTTGAGGAACAAAACAGAAAGTTTTATAACACGAACCTATACAGAGAAGGAGAAGATTCGGCACTTCAGGTAAAGGGTATTTCTGTTACGTATTCTGACAATCCACAACAGGTCAATGGTTCCCAAATTTTAAATCAGAACTTCGATGCACTGTTTGAAAAACACCCGAACTTAGTCACTTTTGGCGAAGACACCGGTATGCTGGGCGATGTAAATCAGGGCATGAAAGGCATGCAGACCAAATACGGTGCAGATAGGGTTTTTGATACCGGCATCAGGGAAACAACCATTATCGGACAGGGAATCGGTTTGGCGCTTAGAGGATTTCGCCCGATTGCTGAAATTCAATACCTCGATTATCTGATTTACGCGCAATCGACGCTTAGCGATGATCTGGCATGTATGCAATACCGCTCCATTGGAAAACAGGCGGCTCCACTCATTATCCGAACCCGGGGACATCAATTGCAGGGAATCTGGCACGCCGGTTCACCAATGCAGCTTATTCTGGGTTCATTGCGGGGTATTTACCTCTGTGTACCGCGAAACATGACACAGGCTGCCGGCTTTTACAACACCCTGCTCGAAGCGAATGATCCAGCACTGGTGATTGAACCGCTGAAAGGATACAACGTCAAAGAACCGTTGCCGTCAAATATTGGTGAGTTTAAGGTTCCGTTGGGTATTCCTGAAATTGTTTCAGAAGGAACAGATATAACTTTGGTAACTTACGGATGGAACGTGCATCATGCAATAAAAGCAGCCCATTTGTTGATGGAAATAAAAAATATTTCGGTGGAAGTGATTGATGTGCAGACATTGATGCCGTTTGATGTGACGCATGTCATCAGCAAATCAATTCAGAAAACCAACAAAGTGATTTTTATCGACGAGGATGTTCCGGGTGGCGCTACAGCATACATGATGCAAAAAGTAATGCAGGAACAACAGGTTTTTAATTATCTGGATACTGCTCCACGCACCTTGTCAGCCATGGAACACCGTCCGGCTTACGGAATCGACGGGGAATATTTCACGAAACCAAACGTTGAACTGATCTTTGAAAACATTTATCAAATGATGCACGAGATAGACGTAAAAAAATATCCGTCACTGTAATAATTTCTAAAACAATCTATTATGCAAGAGCTATTTAGCAAGGGAAAAGTACTGAATCTGGAAGAAATGGTAGAATATTCATCCGGAGGCGTTATCAGCAAACAGGTTTTGAAGAATCCTTCTGGAAATATCACCTTGTTTTCTTTCGACAAAGGACAAGGGCTCACGGAACACACCGCACCTTTTGATGCTGTCGTTCAGGTATTGGATGGCGAAGCGCAAATCACCATCGGAGGTAATCCCAACCTGGTAAAAAAGGGTGAAACCATTGTTATGCCGGCAAATGTATCACATGCCTTGCAGGCAGTTGAGCAGTTCAAAATGCTGCTGACGATGATAAAAGGATAAATCGAATTGATTACCTTCGCTGTATGAACGCAAAACCGAAACCCATATTTGCAAAGCGTATCTTCTGGGATGTGAACTTTGAGAAGATTGATTACGATGCAAAAGCCAACTTCGTTATTGAGCGGGTTTTTGAGCGGGGCGATGTGGAAGATATTCGCCAATGCCGCCGATATTACGGCGATGAAAAAGTGACCGAAGCCCTTTTGAAAGCGAAATATTTGCCATTACACCGCATTCATCTTGCAAGTGCTGTAATTGATAAACCACTAGAAGAATTCAGATGTTACATACTACGACAGTTGAACCCCGAACTTTTTCCTTACTGAAAACGCTGATGAAAGTGAAACTCCGGTAAGTTTTAAAAAACAAACATGGGAAGGCGTTAAAAAAGGAATTTCCAAAGCCGTAAGCGATTATCTGCGTTAAGAGCGTTCCACTGAACTTATTCGTATTTGATCACTTCAACGGGGCAACTTTCAGCCGCTTCTTTAACGTTTTCCTCGTGATCCGAATAATTTACACCTTCAATTACAGTTGCCAGGTCATCCATTTGAAAAACTTCGGGAGAGATGTCAACGCACAGCCCACAGGCGATACAACCTTCAATGATTTCTACTTTTTTTAATGCCATGGTTCTATTTATTATTGTTCGTTATTTATACCAGATGCATTTATAAATCATTCCAAACCTATTCTGGTATAATGCCGATGAATAGAAATATTCAGTCCAATCGAGTGTGCGAAGATTGGACTGTTATATTTCTTCAATCGGTATTACCTATTTGCCTTTTCTAACAGTCAATTATTTTCGTTCATAGTCATTCTGTTGTTATTTATCGTTTAATGGACGAATGGATAATTGTAAATCGTAAATTGTCAAATCGTAAATAGTATTTAAACCGTTGTGCAACCTTCAGATGCAGTGGATACCGTATCGAGGTATTTTTTCAATATGCCTGTGGTGGCTTTATAAGGCGGTTTTTTCCACGCCTTTCTCCTGGTGGCAATTTCAGTTTCGCTCAAGTCAACATCCAGTCGATTGTTTACCGCATCAATGGTAATGATATCTCCATCCTGAAGTAATCCGATCAATCCACCTTCAGAGGCTTCAGGAGTAATATGTCCCACCACAAATCCATGCGAGCCACCCGAAAACCGTCCATCGGTAATCAATGCCACATCTTTACCCAATCCGGCTCCCATCACCACACTGGTAGGTTTCAACATTTCGGGCATTCCCGGAGCTCCTTTTGGACCTGAATACCTGATTACAATTACATCTCCTTTGGAAACTTTCGTTTGAATCCCTTTTACGGCTTCAAATTCATCTTCAAACACAGCAGCCGGACCCGAAAATAATTCGCCTTCTTTACCGGTGATTTTGGCTACCGCGCCTTCTTCGGCCAAATTGCCATACAGAATTTGTATATGTCCATGTTTCAGTATCGGCTCTCCAAAAGGTTGTATGATTTTTTGACCTTTTGCCAGGTCGGTAACTTCTTCAAGGTTTTCTCCCAGGGTTTTTCCTGTGACAGTCATGCAGTTGCCTTCCAGAAATCCTTCTTTCAAAAGATACTTCATCACACCGGGAATTCCTCCTGCATCATGCAGATCCTCGAATAAAAATTTACCACTTGGTTTTAAATCGGCAATGAAAGGGGTTTTATCACTGATTCGCTGAAAGTCGTTGATGTTCAGTGCTACATCAACAGCTTTGGCCATGGCTATAAGATGAATGACCGCGTTCGTCGATCCGCCGAGCGCCATGATTAAGGTGATGGCATTTTCAAAAGCCTGCCTGGTCATGATATCTTTGGGTTTAATATCCCCTAACATGAGCTTTTTTATTGCCAGCCCAATTTGTCCGCATTCAAGTCCTTTTTCTTTTGCCAATGCCGGACTCGACGACGAATAGGGTAGACTCATGCCCATACATTCGATGGCCGAGGCCATTGTGTTGGCGGTGTACATTCCCCCGCAAGCACCAGCTCCCGGTATGCAATTTTTTATGATGCCTTTGTAATCTTCGTCCGAAATATTGCCTTTGATCCGTTCGCCATAAGCCTCGAAAGCCGAAACGATGTTCAAATCTTCACCTTTCCATGTTCCTTTTTTTACAGTGCCTCCATAAACAAGTATCGAAGGTCTGTTCAGCCGCCCAAGGGCGATCATGGCGCCGGGCATGTTTTTGTCGCATCCCACAATGGGAATGACTGCATCGTAAAACTGAGCGCTTACAACCGTTTCAATCGAATCGGCAATAATTTCTCTTGAAGGCAACGAATATTTCATGCCTTCCGTTCCGTTTGTAATCCCGTCGCTTACCCCAATGGTATGAAAGATTAATCCGTACAATCTCTCCTGAGCATCCACACCTTTTTTGACTTCGTCAGCCAATCCGTTGAGGTGCATGTTACATGGATTTCCCTGATAACCTGTACTCACAATGCCAACCTGACCTTTTTTGAGGTCGTTTTCATTCATGCCAATTGCATAAAGCATGGCCTGTGCTGCAGGAAGTGTATCGTCTTGTGTAATGACTTCGCTGTACCTGTTGATCTTATTTTGCATCGTAAATAGCTTCAATTATGGTGTCTGATGAAGTTATAAACACCCTAATTCCTGTTTTGTTTTTTTTTGCTGAAGTCAGGATACCATTCAAAGCTTCCTTATGTAGCGATTGGCCGGAGTTGGCACACATTATTTGTAGTATTGCGGTGCGCTGTACCTTACCAGATTTAATTTACTTTTTTAATGCAAATATTTTGCGGCTCTGACGTTTTCTGAAGATCAATATTAATGACGGTGCTCCATACAGCATCAACGCTGCGACATATAGCAGTGAATGTGCTCCATATGGCATAAACACTGCGACATATAGCAGTGAATGTACTTTATAATGCATCAACGGAGCAAGATATAGCAGTGAATGTGTTCCATATAGCAGTGAATGTGTTCCATATAGCAGTGAATGTGCTCCATATAGCAGCAACGGTGCTCCATATAGCAGTGAATGTGCTCTATATAGCAGCAACGGTGCAACATATAGCAGTGAATGTGCTCCATATAGCATCAACGGTGCTCTAAATAGCAGTGAATGTTAACCATATAAGAACAACTAAGCAGTATTTTGCAGCAACGGTGCAGTATAAAGCAGTGATATTTGCACCAAAAAAGAAAGGTTCACAACGATTTAAGATATCTGATTAAAAACGTTGTGAACCTCGGTAAAATCAATAACTATATAGGAGGCATACAGTTGTGGCTATTAATCCGGAGTTGGTACTTCAACTGTTTCCAGGGTAGTAATCTTCTTGTATTTTCTGAATCCGATTTTGCTGATGGATTTGTATTGAATGCTGTTGGCGCCGAAGGCTGATTTAACGTATTTTTTTACGCCCATTGCAATATCTACCAAACCTGTAATATCGGTAAACAGCATGGTGTCGCGTACAAGGCGGGCTGCATCCAGATCGGCAGCTGTTCTGGAACAGATACTGTTATGGTTTTTTAGTTCAGTTAATTTAGCTGTCAACCCGGCAACCGAAATGTCAGTTTCGTTGGGTCCGTAATACGGTGAGTTACTGAGAAAATCAATAAAATCAGCCATGTTTTCGATTTTTCTATCGAAGCTTGAATTGTGATTCACATTTGTTCTTAGTTCTTTCCCATCAGCCTTTGCTGCAGCTATTTCCTCTGCTGTTGGTTTTTCGCTAGCTCTGATGCTTCTGTAGGTACGGACTTTTGATTCGGCTTGCTGGATGCTTTGCTCTGACGCGCCCGAAATGTTAAATGCATTGCTGGCGCGGGTTATCAATCCGTCGGATCCCTTAAAAGACATTGAACGGGCAGCAGTTGCGTTATTATCAACATTTTCGGCTGTTTTTGTGACGGCAACCAACGTTTCACCTGATGCTTTAAGTTCTGTTAAAGCTGGAATTGTAAAATCGTTGCGTACTGGATTGTACTTTGCTCCAAATGTTGATATCCGGTCGATCAATTCACTAAGGTTAACAACGTTTGAATTGATACCTGATTGATTTTTGTTCATAATTGATTGGGTTTTTAATGAATAAATAAAAGTTAATTGATTGTTATTATGTGGAAAACAATTAATAACCAACACCAAATAAAATCCTGTTTATTCCTTCAATCACCAATCATCCAAATTCTTATGCGCGAAGCAAAAAACATGATCTAACCAAATATAAAAAGATTATATGTAAACACCAAATTTTATTTACAAAAAAATAAATTATTTTAAAATAATTTTTATTGTTTCGGTTGGAGAAAATGAATGAAATGAACCAAACACAATAACCGGTGATAAAATGTTTAAAATAAATATGCTTAATAACTGTAAAGACCGAAAAAGTATTTTACATTTGGTGGTGTTAGATGATGGCTATAAGCTTAAAACCACAAAACTTGAACTTATGATATTTGATAAAATTTACGGGCAATTTGAAAAAGACAAAATTGGTGAGAATGAAATTTGTAATAAATGTCGAAAAGGGACAAATATTTGTACAACTCCTCTTTCTCCTTATTTAATTTCTGATGAAGAGATAAATCCTAACGATAGGATAATGTTTATTGGTAAAACAGCAAGAGGAAGTGATTTTGGCGAAGAGACAGATATGTTTTATGAGGATGTAACTACTTTTGGTAATGATTATATTAGGAATAGTTCATGGGCATATTATTCTTATACAAGAGATATAATTGAAAAGTATTATGGAAGTATTGATGCCGGAATAAAATACATTACATACTCAAACCTAATGAAATGTAATAATGACTCTTCAAAAGATACTACTCCTTACAGTGCAAAACAATATTGTTTGAATGAGAATAAATTTATTTGGAAAGAAATTGATATTATTCAACCTGGAAGACTAATTTTTTATTCTCATCATTTTTATGATGATTTTATAGAAAGTTTTAGGCCATCGAATTTTTATCGTTTTAGTGATATTACCGATAAGTCAAATGCCGTTGAAGTTGGAGCAAAATACTCACTTTATTGGCATCGGGAGTTTTTTGATAAGGATAATAAGTTGATTTGTGCGTTTTTACGCACCTCACATCCGGAACGATTAAATAAAGAGGATTTTGTTCAAAATGTACTTAGATTTTTAAAAGATACAGAAAACAAATAAAACCTACAGCAAAATGTCCCGATTAATCGGGATTGTAAGCCCCGGCACATCCCGATTATTTATGGCCAAAAGATCTGTTTGCTTGCCGATGCACCCGCTAAAAATTGATACTTTTACGATATTATAAATTGATATACATCCCCTAATATATGGACGGAACAAGTCTTACACCTGAACAAGAGAAATTAAACGCATTGCGACAAATATTGCCCGAAGCATTTAGCGAAGGTAAAATTGATTGGGAAAAACTAAAAGCCACACTTGGTGAGGATATTAACTTCTCAAACGAACGTTACGTTTTAAATTGGGCAGGGAAAAGTGAGGCATTTAAAGTACTGCAAACTCCAACCACAAAAACGTTGATTCCTGCAAAAGATGAAAGTTTAAACTTTGACGAAACCGAAAACATTTTTATTGAGGGAGAAAACTTAGAAGTTTTGAAAGTGCTTCAAAAAAGCTATTTTGGGAAAGTTAAAATGATTTACATTGACCCACCCTACAACACTGGCAACGACTCATTTATTTATCCCGACAAATTCTCCGAAAGCAAAGCCGACTATGAAAAACGTGTAGGCGACAAAGACGAAGAAGGTTATATGACCAAAGATGGTATGTTCAAAAAGAACAGTAAGGAAAACGGACAATATCATAGCAACTGGCTCAATATGATGATGCCACGTTTGTATTTGGCGAAAAATTTATTGAGGCAAGATGGAGTAATTTTCGTTTCCATTGATGATAACGAAGTGCATAACCTCAGACTATTAATGAATGAAGTTTTTGGAGAGGATAATTTTATTTCTCAATTTATTTGGGAAAAGAGAATTACAAGGGAAAATAGAAAAGTTGTTTCAACAAGACATGATTATATAATTTGTTACTCCAAAGACAGTAATAATACTGAAAGAATTTTAGGCATTCTGCCTATGGATGTTGACGCAATTTCAAGATATAAGAATCCAGATAATGACCCCCGAGGAGACTGGACATCAGTTCCTGCAATTGCGCAGGCTGGGCATGGAACTAAATCTCAATTTTATACATTAAAGACTCCTTCAGGACGTAGTGTTGACCCACCATCTGGTTCATGTTGGCGATATACCCAAACAAAAATGAATGAAGCAATTGCCGATAATAGAATTTGGTTCGGGAATGATGGAAATGGTGTGCCTAGAATTAAAAAATTTTTAAATGAAGGTCAGCAAGGACTAACACCTGAAACAATTTGGTGGGCTAAGGAAGTAGGGACAAATGACACTGCAAAAAGGGAATTAACTAGGTTATTTGATGGTATTGCTGTTTTTGAAACGCCTAAGCCATCTTCTTTAGTAAAAAGAATACTTCAACTATCTCAAACTCAAAATCAAATAAGTTTGGATTTTTTTAGTGGGACTTCACCATTACCTGAAGCCATCAATGATTTAAACAAAGAGGATGGAGGCAATAGAAAATACGTTTGTGTTCAATTACCCGAACTAACGGAAGAAAAAAGCGAAGCCTACAAAGCCGGTTATAAAACCATAGCCGAAATAGGCAAAGAAAGAATCCGCAGAGCAGGCAAGAAAATGGAAGAAGAAATCAAAGAAGAAATCAAAAAGTTGGAATCAGAAATCAAAAAACTGCAAGGAGAATTACCAACCGAAGAAACCAAAGCGGAAATTGAAAACCTGAAAAACAAAATAGCGCAATTAAAATCCCAAGATTTGGGCTTTAAAGTTTTAAAATTGGAGGACAGCAATTTCAAACAATGGCAGCAAATTGAAGGTAAAGATGCCGGCACCCTCGCTGAGCTTGCCGAGCAGATGAAATTGTTTGTTGATCCTGTTTCAGAATCTGCTACCATCGAAAATATGGTGTATGAACTTTTGCTTAAAAGCGGAAAAAACCTGAACAGCACCGTTCTACAAGCCCACGGTTTCCACACAATAAACAATAGAGAACTGGTATTGATGCTTGAAAAGGCAACACAAGAAATTATTGATACTGTAATTGCCTCGAAGCCAAAAAAAGTAATTGCTTTGGACAAACTTTTTAAAGGCAACGACCAGTTAAAAACAAATACAGTTCTGCAAATGAAAGATGCAGGCATTGAATTTAAAACGATTTAAGAATTATGAAGTTAACGTTTGAATCCAATCTGCTTTTTCAGCTAGAAGCCATAAAATCAATTACCGATTTATTTGAAGGGCAACCTTTGGAGGATTCAATTCTGAGCTTCGATTTAAAGGAAAAACAAAAATCTTTTATTCAAGGTGTAAGCAATAATTTAGTTTTATCGGAAGAACAGATTCGTACCAATCTGCAAAGTATTCAGGAGAAAAACGAAATTAAAACATCGAATAAACTGGACGGTATGCACTTTTCGGTGGAAATGGAAACAGGGACCGGAAAAACCTATGTTTATCTGCGTACTGTGTATGAGCTGAACAAACTATACGGATTTAAAAAGTTTGTGATCGTAGTTCCTTCGGTTGCAATTCGGGAAGGAGTTTTAAAAAATTTAGAAATTACGCACGAACATTTCCAAATGTTGTACGACAATGTTCCTGTGAACTTTCAGGTGTATGATAGTACAAAAGTTTCTACTTTACGGGGAGTTGCTACCACGAACAACATAGAGGTTTTAGTGATAAACATTGATTCGTTTGCAAAAGACGAAAACATTATCAATAAACCAAATGACAAGTTAAACGGCCAAAAACCCGTTGAGTATATCCAGGCTACCAACCCAATTGTAATTGTGGACGAACCACAAAATATGGAAACCGAAAAGCGTATCACAGCAATCAAAAATCTGAATGCTCTTTGTACGCTTCGTTATTCGGCAACACATAAAAACCAATACAACCTTACTTACAGTCTGAATCCGGTAAAAGCTTACGATTTGGGTTTGGTAAAACAAATAGAGGTGGATTCGATTATTGAGGAAAATGCCTACAATGATGCTTTTGTTGCTGTTGAATCAATTACCGCGGCCAAAACCAAAGTAACCGCAAAAGTTGTTATAAACAGCAACGAAACCGGAGGGGTTAGAAAAAAAACAGTTACGGTAAAAGTTGGTGATGATTTATACAAACTTTCCAACGAAAGAGAAATCTATTCCGATGGTTATATCATTGAAGAAATTGATGCAGTAAACCAGTGTATTTCAATTTCAAACGGAAATATTCTTTACAAAGGCGACAGTCAGGGCGGATTAACGGATGAAGTGATGAAATTTCAAATCCGTAAAACCGTTGAAGAACATTTGAAAAAAGAAAAACGCCTGAATAAATTGGGCATTAAGGTTTTATCCTTATTCTTCATTGATAAAGTTGCAAATTACCGCCAATACGATTCGGCAGGAAACCCTGCTAAAGGAAAATTTGCTGAATGGTTTGAAGAAATATATCAGGAATACATATCAAAACCTACATTTAAAGAGTTAGACAGATTTACCGTTGCAGAAACCCACAACGGTTATTTTTCTCAAGATAACAAAGGAAAACTTAAAGACACTTCGGGCGAAACCAAAGCAGATGATGATACTTACAGTTTGATAATGAAAGACAAGGAGAAATTATTGGGCTTAGATAATTCGCTTCGTTTTATTTTCTCGCATTCTGCACTTCGTGAAGGTTGGGACAACCCGAATGTATTTCAAATTTGTACGTTGAACGAAACGAAATCAGACATTAAAAAGCGTCAGGAAATTGGCAGGGGATTGCGTTTAGCCGTTGACCAGACAGGAAAGCGAACTTACGACCAAAATATTAATCGACTGACTGTAATCGCCAATGAATCGTATGACGATTTTGCAAAGGCACTTCAAAAAGAAATTGAAGACGATTGCGGAGTAGCGTTTACAGGAAGAATTAAAAACAAAAGAGAACGTACTGCGATTGAATATCGCAAAGGATTTGAAGCCGACCCTAAATTCCTGGAAATATGGGAGAAGATTAAAAAGAAAACAACTTACCGGGTTGATTACAAAACCGAAGAATTAATAGAAAAGGCAGCAGTTGCGATAAAAAGTATAGAACAAATTAAAGCACCTTCCATTCGTTCCACTAAGATTGGGATTACAATGACAGATGAAGGAGTAGGAACAAATTATGTTGGTGAGAAAGTAGAATCTTATGGCGGTTATTCCTGGAAAATTCCGGATGTGTTGGGCTATATTCAAAGCAAAACAGAATTAACACGTTCAACAATTCATGAGATTCTAAGTAAATCCGACAGAATTGGAGATATTTTAATCAATCCTCAATTGTTTCTGGATTTATCGACTCAAGCCATTAAACGGACACTTTATGATTTGATGATTGATGGTATCAAGTATCAAAAAATTGGTGGTTCAGAATATGAAATGGCTTTGTTTGAAGATCAGGAATTAGAAGCTTATCTAAATGACTTTTCATTTAAAGTGACAGATACTTCAAAGACAATTTATGAAGAATTCATGCCTTTAGATTCAGGTGTGGAAAGTAAGTTTGCCCGGGATTGTGAAACAAGCGACCAGATAAAATTCTATTTCAAATTGCCGAATTGGTTTAAAATTCCAACTCCAATTGGAAATTACAATCCCGATTGGGCTTTGGTATTTGAAGACGATAACAAAATTTACTTTGTAGCAGAAACCAAAGACACCGGAACACCACAAGTGGACTTAACAAAATTGACTGGTGATGAACAAATGAAAATAAAGTGTGGTAAAGCGCATTTTAACGAATTTGAAGATCTGGAGTATAAAGTAGTAAACAAAGTAGGTCAATTGATTGAATAGCCAACGCTTCGCAGTCAAGCACAACTTGTCCCGATTTTTCGGGATTGGCGGGTCGCACAAAAAGCTCACACACAACCAAAACCAGCCAAAGAGCTTGCCTAACCAAACGCACGGCAGACAGAAACATTGCAGCAAATTGATAGAAAAATAATTGAGGAAAAATAATTAGACTTTAATACTAGACACTATGAGAAAGTATTCCATTGTTCTTATTTTACTAATTTTCGGGTTAT
This sequence comes from Prolixibacteraceae bacterium, assembly GCA_019459485.1. GTDB lineage: Bacteria > Bacteroidota > Bacteroidia > Bacteroidales > Prolixibacteraceae > Aquipluma. The sequence goes on along the minus strand of JAIBEZ010000108.1, from coordinate 2,167 downwards.
ATGGTGGATTGATTTCCTGCAACAAGACAGATTCAACTGAGAATAGTCTTGTCGGGGTTTGGGAAAGTACAAAAGTTGACTCTCTTATACAATACGTAATTCCCGCCAAACCGAATGTTTCCCGATCCGTGGACTATAAAGAATATTCTTTTGAATTCAATATTGATGGTGCTTTCAAGATGAGAGATTCAAAAGACACAATTAATGGAAGTTGGGTTCAGAGTAAATCGGACTCGCTCATGCTAACAGTAAATAATGTTCAAGGCAATTATCCTTTAAATTCAAAAATAGAGTTTATTGACAACAATAATTTGATTTTAAATTATTCAGGAGGATACGTTTCCAGTGCTTTATTTGTTGGCGGTTCAGGACTTTCAGTAATAGAAGAAATCAAGTATGATATTAAGGTTCATTATATTAAAAAATAGGCAATTAAATACGGCCAATAATGCTCCCCTTCAAGTGTGGCAGCGGAGGTTTTCAGTGGGCATCTTTCCGCCCGGTCGGCATTTTAGCTTGACAGGAAATCGCCCGCAAACGGTAACTTTTCATACCGCCGAACGTTATATACAATAAAAATTCAAAATCATGGTAGCTGTATTAAATAGATTTTCAAGTTCTCAGGAAAAAATAAAACCTTTTGACATACTCAAAGTTTTATCGTTAATCATGTTATTTTCTCTCTTGTTAAGTTGCAATAAAGACGACCATGACGAAGAAATAATAACAGATGTTGATGGAAATATCTACCACACTGTTGTTATTGGCAATCAAACATGGATGCTTGAAAACTTGAAAACTACAAAGTATAATGAAGGTACTGAGATTCCTAATGTAGAAGAAAATGAAGAATGGGAATTGACGAATTCAGGAGCATATTGCAATTACGATAATTTAGAGTCAAATGGAGAACTATACGGAAGATTATATAATTGGCATGCTATAAATACGGGTAAACTTGCCCCAAAAGGGTGGCGTGTTGCAACAGACTCTGACTGGACAATTTTGACAGATTATTTAGGGGGCTTAGAGGTTGCAGGAAGAGAAATAAAGGAAGTTGGAACAATACATTGGGATTCTCTTAATGTAGCAACCAATTCTTCTGGGTTCACTGCACTTCCCGGAGGTTCTCGTTATTTTGATGGTTATTTTACAGTTATAAATAGAGGCGCAATATGGTGGACATCTACTTCCGAAAATGATAGCAATGCATGGTATAGAAGTACGATGCATCATATTATTCAAATAAGAAGAGATATTTATGACTATCGAAATGGACATTCAGTTAGATGTATTAAAGAACAATGATTGGATAGACAATTAATTAATCAGAAGAAATGCAATGCATAACAATATGTACGAACCGTTATGGGCAAGGTTAAGAAACAGCGCAACGGACAGATACCATAACCAGCAATAACTCGGTTTGACACTTTTTGACAGTTATTATCATCAGACAAGAGACCAAAACAAAAAGTGGAGTCCGGAAACTAATCGGCTAATAGATAGATATGAAACCAATAATTGACCATATTCAGATTACAGTAAAAGATTTGAAAGTTGCAGAGAAATTTTATGACAATTTTCTTCCTGTTATTGGATTTGACATCAAAAATAAAGTAACTGCTTTTATCAAAGAGCATGATTTTCATGTGATTGAATATACTCATGATTTATTGGCTTTTGCGATAACTTCACCCAGAGAATCTTTCAAAAATGACTCTGTTAACAGGAGAAAACCAGGAGCATTGCATCATTTGGCTTTTAAAGCAGATTCAAGACAAGAGGTTGACCGAGCTTACCATGAGTTAGTAACGATTGGGGCAAACATTGTTTCAGAACCCAAAATACATCCTGAATACAGTGAGAATTACTACGCTGTTTATTTCAAAGACATGGAAAATATAAAATACGAAATAGTTTGTACCAAAGCCTGAGGTACAATCCCGACAGGTTTTCATAGTAGAGCTTCAGAATCCTATTATGAAACACCACAAAACACTAATAGTCAAGTAACTGTTTATGAATGAAACGAACATGCCGCTGTAATTAATTTCAAAGGTAGCGGCACAAAAATAGAATGAAAATATAGTTCGAAGTGGAAATCTACTGGCATGGAGTTCCATCCGAACGCTCAAATAATCAACAAATTAATAACGATTTTTTC
>JAIBEZ010000091.1 GCA_019459485.1 Prolixibacteraceae bacterium | reverse complement strand
ATTACCTGAATAAACCCACCTTTTTCTTTTACTTTTTGTTCAAATGGTGTAGTATTTTCTGCAACAGGCACGATATCATCAGCATCTCCGACAACATGGATCATAGGAAACCCTGCACTAGCTATCGAAGTTGTTAAATCAATAGGGTTTCCTTTAAACGAAATTGCGTCTTCCTCTGTTTTTAAGTTAAAATCCTTTTTAAAGGTTTCCCAGTCCGCAGCACTGCCCTTACTTTGACCCTTGCCTCCCGGCCAGCTTTTCAAATCCAAAACCGGAGCATCAGCATATACAGCTGCGACCCGTTCAGGGTATTTAGCAGCCCACCGGTAAATATATACACCACCTCGGCTCATACCTTCCATAACAGATTTTCTTGCCAGACCTGCACTTGTAAGGAGCTGATAGTACTCATTCCATATAGACATAGCTTCATCATTCCCGAATAATTCGGAAACATCGCAATAGGCAATATGGAAACCCCTTTCAAGCAAAGCAATGTCTGTTTGCGGTTCATGTCCCCAAAACCGGGCACGCCAGACCCAGGGATACCCTGGAGCTACTAGTTTAGGCACAACAATCTTGGCATTTCGATTTTTAAAGGTAAAATCGTAAGCCTGAAAACCATAAAAATTGAAAGGCTTGGCATCCGGTGTAAAGGATTTCGAAAGATGGGACACCGAATCAGATTTCATCCTGACCAATTCATAGATCCTTCGGGCAATCACCGTAGCGCCTGCGGCTGAAGGATGCACTTTATCGGGCACCAATCCTTCCGATTCGATCAGCAAACTGTACAGATCAATGACTTCACAGCCTGTCTCGTAGGCTACCTGGCGTATCAACGGAAGCAACTTTTCCCTGACAATGCTGGAAGTAATGCCAGTGGAATCTGCCGAAAAAACAGGAATTGGAAGTAACAGAACGACCCTCGGGCTGCTCGATAATTGTCTGAAAGTTGCGATTAATTCCTTATAATCCTGCACATATTCGTTCAGAAAAATCCGGTTAAACGGTTTCGTGTCATTTGTACCCAGCTTGATGAAGACCCAGTTTGGCTGAAATTGTAGTGCTTGTTGGTATTCAGTTGTTTCCCGGTAGGAGATATCTCCTTTGCGCAATAAAGTAGTTCCGCTAACCCCGAAATTCCGAACTTCGTAACTATCGCCCAACATAGCGGATAGCTGAGCTGGATAACTGTTGGTTTCTCTATTTTCAATTGCAGCCCCATAAGTAATACTGTTTCCTACACATGCAATGCGGGTTTTCTCTTGTGAATAACCTACGAACGAAGACAATAGAAAAATGTATATTATAAAAGTTTTTGGTACCAATTTCAACTGCAATTTAAGATTAAATAAAAAATCATATCGATGAGCGCTGGTCATATGATTTGAAAGAAGATCGTCGTTTCTGATGATAAATGATTCTTTTTTAGGTTTCATTGAAAATTACAAAATGGTTAAAATGCTAATTCAAATACTTAACGATAAATTTTGTCTAACAGCTTTAGTACTTTTTCACTGATTAATTCAGCCATCATCTCGTACCCTCGATCGATATAGTGAACGTCACCTTTTGAACTGCTGTACGAATCCAATTCCGGTTCCATTAACCCGTACAGGTCAATGACAGGGATTCCATTTTCTTCCATTATTTTTCTGGCAATTTGGTTCCTATCCAAAACAATCTGGTTATTTAATGGATGTAACTTTTGTCCAGGTTCTGCAGATGGATAAGGAGTGGTAAGTGAATAAATCAAAACACAATCGCTGGATTTATTCGATTTTAAAAACTTAACATATTTTTCAAGTCCTTTTTCATATTGCTCGTTAGTAAGATGCCATCCGTGAAGTCCATTGTTAAAATGGATAATCCTGTGATTATAGTTTGCCATGGCTAGCTTTGTTTCTGTAAATAATGCCGGGTCTTCGATACTTCTTGATGAAGAATAACGGTCACAATTAACTGTCCCTTCCAATCTATTCGCAACTTTGGGGAAATATCCTTTTGATATTGAATTTCCAATAAAAAGTACTCTGGGTTTTGTTATGTCCTGCTCATGTGTCCACCAAAATTCACTCCATTCAATATCTTCACGGGTTATTTTTTGCGAAATACAACTGGCAGTGAATAATGCCAATAATAAAAGAGAAATAATATTTTTACGCTTCATTTTCCTAAATACTTTTTTAAAGTGATAAATTATTCAATTCTGAAACGAGTAAATCCACCGAGGTAAATTTAGTTTCAAAATTCTACCGAAAAATTAATTGTCACAACTCAATAGATCATTAACTTTTGGGATGACACATACTCATCTGCACAAAACCTGTATATATACATTCCTTTACTTAAAATTTCTTCCTTAAAATTGGTACCATTCCATACAAATGAATATGTTCCGGGGCTGTAATGCTGATTTATCAATTGATTTACCTTATTACCAGACATGTTAAATATTTCAAGTATTACATTTTTGGGTTGCTCTACAGTAAATTGAAATGTAGTATGTGAAGAAAAAAGATTCGGATAACATTTTATACTATTGTTGTTCAGTTCCAATTTTGTTGCCCCTAATGTGGTGTAGTCTTTCATTAACACAACAGAATAATAAGGTTCAATGGTAACCGTGTCAGCATATTTGGCTCCTGTAATATCTATCATAGGTTGAGATAAAGCGACTTTTTTTGCTGTTTTGGTATTGTTGTACTCAAACCGAAAATCAGCCACAGACCTTATCTTTTGGGGAGATTTCTGAGAATTAGCATCCTGTTTCGAAAATTTTTGCCAACTCTCCAAAGTACGGCTTGCATTTCCAGAAGGCTGAGAAGTAGTAATTATATCAGTTTGAGCCAATGGTCGTGCATAATAATTATAATCCAAAGTCCCTATACCTAATAAATTCTCGAACTGTGAATTAAAATCACAAACTTTTTGCGATGTTGTCATCGCGATAAACTGATTGTAGTTGATTAAGTTAGCTGTAACACTTGCACCAAGATGATCATCGGCAGTCCTAAACTGAACAGTGTTATTGAAAGATATATTATGGTGTACCTTGTTGTTATTTGCATTGTGCAATAATATCCCAAACCAAGGACAATTGTAAACCGTGTTGTAACCTATTTCATTATACGATGAATTGTCGTCTAAGTATATTCCACAAGTCAAAGGCCCCCATGGCTTTCCATTGGGAGCGCCAATTCCGTTAAGCACAATATTATTTGTTATTACTGAATTATGAGCACCGTATATACCAGCCCCATCATCAAGTAAAGTATTAAAAGTATCAATAAAATTATACCTGATTACTGTTGAATCTGCCCCAATACTTATTGCATTATGACCGGTGTTGATGATACTGTTATACTCTACAAGCATTGAAGTAGTATTTGATCCTGCAACTGGTCCATCAATCATTAAGGCTGTAAAAGGGACTCCCATACCAGGCAATGTTCCACTATTTCTCACTGAATTATTCCTGACAACGACATCTTTTGAGCCGGAAAGCAACATTGCGAAACGATTCGATTCGGAAATTGTATTATTTTCAATATTAAGTGTATAGGCACATACTGAGATTGCATCCTGACCTGAATAAAGTATTTTGCAATTCATTACATTAATATGATGCGCTTTTTGAGGTATAGTGCTAAAGGCCGTTCTATACAACGCTATTGAATTAGCACCGGTAAAGTCAATTCCATCCAAATTAATATAACCTACTGAATGTGTAAATGTTAACAAATTCTCAACAGATGCAACTTTTACATCTAATGGCTGACTTGTGCTATATATCCTAATTTTTTTAGTAGTAGGATTAAAATACCATTCATTTTGCTGATCAAGAGTTCTGGGGTCGTTTTGTATAAAAAAGCCATAATGTTTAGGAGGATAACATGAAATAGAATAAGTTAATGTTGATCCATTCTGTGATATAATTTTCCTCTTCTCCATTGTCCAGTCATTTGATCTGATTACTAATTCTGCATCAGTCCAATCTGGTGTTCCAGTGAGTGTGCTATTAGTGATAGATACAGATGATGGACTTGAATCAATTCTTAAAAATCCACCTTTTTCCGCATCTGCATTTGGATATCGCCCCATTGCAGTATTGACCCCATTGATTACAACCATATTTGTGGCAGATAATTTTGAAACAGCTTTGGTGCTTTCCCAAATATTATTTCCGAAATCAGTCCAACCTTCAACGGTAGTAAATCCAGTTATAACAGGATTTGCCCCTGAGCCATAAGCACCAAAAGTTATTGGATTTCCCGATGTTCCTGATTGATTAACTGTTATTGAACCATAAAAAGTACTACCCCGTTGAAACAATATTTGATCGCCTGCCTTAAAAGTGGCGGCGTTAACTTTGTTTATAGTTTGCCACGGCAAATCACTGGTTTTACCCGAATTTATGTCATTCCCGGCATTACTGATATAGTAAGTAGTTGCCTTGCTCATTAGTGTTTGACAGACCATCAATAAAATAATAGATATTATTATTTTATTTTTTTTATAGATTATACTCATTAGACTTAGTGTATAGTATTTTGATTTAACCTGTTGAAAGAAAATCCTTGATCTTTCATTTTTACCTATATGCATTATTCCCAAAATGTCGAGATCCGGCCTCAGTGCTGGTAACACTATTATTAAGGCACAATAACTCACAAAACGATAATTTCCTCCGAACGTTCCTCTTTTTTCTATTGATTTGAGCGAAAGAAAATAAAAGAGGCTGAACTCATTTGAGACAACCTCTTTTTAGCTAACATTAATTAATTATCTAACAAACTTCTGATTTGTTCCATCACTTAATCTTACAATATATATACCTTTTTTCAGACCGCTTACATTAAATTTTGCCATATTCCCAACGGCAATTTTTTCCATAACTTTTTGTCCAAAAGAATTATAAATAGTTACTCGTTCATTTTCTTTTGCCAGACTAACGGTCAACTCATTTCCTGAACCAACAGGATTAGGATAAACTTTTAAAGAATTAGCGCGTGTCTGGGGTGCTTTTAAAACATAATCATCAACAGTCATCAGTGACACACTATCCATATAAATCGGAACAACTGAAAGTCCAACACTAAAATTCAGATCATGTGTGCAATCAATAGGCATATTTGCGAAATTAACATGGAAAGTATACCAGGTAGGTGTTGTCGCGACATGCTCAATGATCCAACTTGATCCTCCGCCAATTGACTCTGCGTCAGTTGATATACCATAAGGTCCAAAATTTTTTGAGAACATAGAGATGTTTATCGATCTATCTTCCACAGCCCACATTTTGAATGAAAAAATAAAATCTAAATCTTTTTTTTCATAAGGAACTTTTGTAAATGTCCACACTGGAGCCTGCTCTGCAGTTTCATATTCTTGATCTGTGGAGAGTTCAGCAATTCCATCATCATTAACATTAATGTGACCAAACCAAACCCCTGGCGCAGAGAAATCTCCATTTGAGATGTAATTACGTTCATTCCATGAGTAATTCTGTCCACTTATAGTAATCTCAGTATTACCAGTAATCCAACTGCCATCAGTAGCCTCAGCCTGAACAGTTACAGTACCATCTCTCAGTGCTGTTAGCAAACCCTCAGTATTAATGGCAGCTCTTCCAGTTCCATCGATTACCGTCCACTTTAATGTTTGGTTATCAGCATTATTTGGCAATATTAATGCATTCATCTGTAACGATCCATTGTCAACCGTAATGGAATTGGCATCATTTGCTCCAACAACGGTTATATTGTCAATAAATACATTAATGGCACCAGGCTCATCAAGATTATAGTTCTGAACAACGGTTATTCTTGCAGGCTCCCATCCTTGATCTGATATCCAAACTCGTGAACCTGGAGTTTCTTGTTTCCCCTTGAGAACAATACTGACAAATTGCAAATGCTTTTTCATTGCATCTTCTATAAATTTCTGAAAAGAGGTCGCATCGGAATCGGTTCCGGTAGAGAAATACCGAACAGGTTCATGCATATCAAATTCAGCTATAATTGCAGTATCCGAAGCCACCCTATTATCCCAGGTTAATGTACTTGCAGACCAATTATTTGAACATCCGTAAGCAACAACATAAAAATCCAGTATGGTATGCCATGTTGCATCATTTGACTGTCCTCCCAGAATAGACAAAGAAGCACTGACTAATCCACCTTTACCATAAAGGCCAGAAATGTCAAACTTCAAATAAGTTTCCCGACTGTCTCCATTATTAATAGTAATTCCCATATCAGTTTCACCTTCTTTATTTGTAGAAGGATCATACTGGCTAACCCAAACATCATCTAAAACTCTAATTTCGGTTGTTTCCTCCTGGCTAAAAGAAGTAAATGCACTTGCAATCAGGAGTGCCAGAACTAAAACCGATTTGCTTTTAAGTAAATTTAAATCCATAATTTTAAAATTTAAGTTAATAATCATTAGAGAAAAAATTCATACCGATTCTAATTTGAAGAATTTTGTTGAGATAGTTTTAACTACCCTGACTTCTTTAAAATCAATTCGATAAAATGTTTCGGTAAAATTGGGTTTAGTTTGGTTAGAATACTTGCATATAAATCCCAAAAGCCTGTTTGTACGTCCCAACTTTTAAGAAAATGATCGAACATCAAAATATAACTTCATGCATTTAATATTTATAAAATACACATAAAGAACAACTTACATGAACCCAACTAAAATGTATTGAATTATTGAGGTTGAAATTTCAGGAAGATTCTTAAAAGCAAATAATTTAATCTAAACCTATTTACTTTTCAATTCTGAAGTCAATAAAACTCCTAATTGAATGCCACGCCGCAATGTCTTCTGAATGGTTAACTCTGAATAGATCGGTATTCAATTTGACATCTATTTGGAACTCATTTTAACAATGTTGACAGCGTATTTTCGGTAATGCAAAAGGCTATCGGGTATATGAAAATGCAAATTTTACAGATTATTAAAATCCGGTTCACTATCAAAAAAAATGATTTGACTACATGTTAATGTTGGCCCTGATAAAATGTATAAACAAAAAGATGGATGCAATCCGAGTGGGTTGCATCCATCAACTAATTATTCATATTTAACTAATCCTACAAAGATTTTTCGAACCAGTAACTCCGATTTATAGCTTTAATATTTTTTTAGTAACTCGGTTATCTTTGGTTTCAGCTCTTAATAGGTAAATACCGCTCTTAAAGTTCGACAAATCAATCATTTCAAATGAATTAACAAAAGTTTTTCTGAAAAGTACCTTACCGCTTAAGTCCAACAAATAAACAGATACTCCATTTTGGGTTTCAACTTTTAAACTTGTAGATACAGGATTGGGATAAAAATTAAGTTCTATGTTTTTTTGTATTTTTATTGCATCAATAATCTCTGGAGTTTCTGTAATTGAAATATCATCAATTAAAACATCAAATGGATTTGCCGGAACATCATAAGAACCCATTTTCATAATTAGCCAAAGAGTTGTATCGCCGGGCGTAGTGCCAAATGAGGAAAGTGGTTGACCTTGGGGTCCAACTGAACACGCTGTTTTCGAAAATAATCCATCTACGTCTTTGCCACAACCCGCCCAGGTATTGTAACTGTTAAAGTAAGTACCCCCAATATCCTGACCTGTAATCAAGGCTGTGTCGTTTAAATATACCTCAAACCAAAAGTTTTTCAAATCTGCACTTATATCTTTAAACCTCAGGTCAAAAGTATAATTGGTCATTTTCTTTAATGTAACCTGCTGCTGTATTGCAAGATTTATATCATCAGCAGCAGCACTCGATCCCTGAATTCGTAAACAACCACCAGAACCTCCTGTTGGAAGATCGCCTGTATAATTAAAGTCTATTGTATGAGAAACTCCTTCTGCAATAACAACCTGCTCCCAGGCTGATGCATCTTCCATATTCCCTGCCAAAATAATACCTGTTCTTGGTGTTGGTATTTTCACTTCTTTTATTAAAATATCGTCGATTAAGATATCAAATGGATTTGCAGGAACATCATAAGAACCAATTTTCATAATCAACCAAAGAGTTGTATCGCCGGGAGTAGTGCCAAATGAGGAAAATGGTTTCCCTTGTGGTCCAACCGAACAGGCCGTTTCTGAGAATAATCCATCAACACCTTTACCACAGCCTGACCAGGTATTGTAACTGTTGAAAAAAGTACCCCCAATATCTTGACCGGTAATCAGTGCGGTGTCGTTTACATATACTTCAAACCAGAAGTTTTTCAAATCTGCGCTTATATCTTTAAACCTCAGGTCAAAAGTATAATTGGTCATTTTCTTCAACGTAACCTGCTGCTGTACGGCAAGATTGATATCATCAGCAGCAGCACTCGATCCCTTAATTCGTAAACAACCACCTGAACCTCCAGTTGGAAGATCGCCTTTATAATTAAAGTCTATCGAATGAGAAACTCCTTCTGCAATAACAACCTGTTCCCAGGCTGACGCATCTTCCATATTCCCTCCCAAAATATTTTGCACTTCCTTTATTGCAATATCGTCGATTAAGATATCAAATGGATTTGCCGGAACATCGTAAGAACCCATTTTCATAATTAGCCATAGAGTTGTATCACCGGGTGTAGTACCAAAAGATGAAAGTGGTTTTCCCTGTGGTCCAACCGTACACGCAGCCTCTGAAAATAATCCGTCAACACCTTTACCACAGCCTGACCAGGTGTTGAGACTACTGAAAAAAGTACCTCCAATATCCTGACCAGTAATCAAGGCTGTATCGCTTAAATATACCTCAAACCAAAAGTTTTTCAAATCTGCACTTATATCTTTAAATCTCAGGTCAAAAGCATAATTGGTCATTTTCTTTAATGTAACCTGCTGCTGTATTGCAAGATTGAGATCATCAGCAGCAGCACTTATTCCCTGAATTCGTAAACAACCACCTGAACCTCCTGTTGGAAGATCGCCTGTATAATTAAAGTCTATCGAATGAGAAACTCCTTCTGCAATAACAACCTGTTCCCAGGCTGATGCATCTTCCATATTGCTGCCAACAATGAGATTCTGGCTAAAAGAACTGAATGTACCCATTAATAGGGACATCAGAACTAAAGTGCTTTTAGGTAAATTAAGATTCATAATTTTAATAATTTAGTTAATAATTAAAGAATAGGACAACTTATATTAAGTTCAATTTCAATAGTTTAAATGTATTTTATTTATTAATTAGCAATATTAAAAGAACTTTGAGTGAAATGATCAGAATGAATACTAACTTAAAATCAATCTACTTTATCGTTAAATTTTATAACCCCTTCAGAAAATCATTTGATCAAATTTAGGTAGACTTCATTCATAATACATGTCTCTAAATCCCAAACACATGTATGTGCGTACCATTTTAAAAGGAAAGGATCAAATATGAGTTCATAATTTTGACCAGATATTAATGAGATACATCCAAACGAAGAAAGCTGCAAGCTTAAATTCTAGGAGACGCGATAATAAATAAGGGGTTGTTTGGTCACGTTGCGGATGTAAGGAACATTACTTGAAGGGAGACAAGTGGGCGTAAATGAATATGAAAAATGCAGTTTTCGCACCACTCTGCTGAGCAGAACGGTCATGCTGGCTCAAAACTTCCATTCCAATATTGGTTTATTGCGATACTCCTATTGAGATCGAACAGGAAGAGTTTTTCAGCAAAAGAGATTCAACGACAGCCCTCCCACAAGCGGTATGAAACGATTTGGGGTATGCTCCATTAATTGCGACAGGCAATGGAAAAATCGACGAACAATACCAGTTCTCTGGATCAATTGGATTAGACGAGGGTTTCTTATTCGCAGAGATACTTGATTAAGAGAAAGATAAACCATTAAAGTGAGGCCGGGGCAGTCAGAAGAAAACAAAAGTTCTGGTGATTAAGGATATTCGTCTAAGCCATAAATAAAAATTTAATTCTCCCCTACCCTTTCCTCACCACCAAATGAGTCAGCCCCGGATCATTCAGCAATCGTTCCATTTCTGACTGGATAATTTCCTGTACATCCTGTTTTATCTGCAGATAGTTGATTTGCACCATTGCATTGTCCAGCTTGCGGATGACCTGAATATCCTTGTAACTATCTTGTTCTTTCTTCAGAGCTGCATGGTCGTTCAATATCTCGCAATGGAAAGTTTTCAGGTCAATTTTACAGTCCGGATCATCGGCTATCATGCCTACGAACTCTCCTGAACTTAATCCAGAGATTTTAGAAGGTGGTACGGCAGATTCCAATTGTTTGGAGCGGCTGATGGAAGTATCTGAAGCATTAATGGAAAGGCTTTCCCGATCCTGCATTATTTTTCCAAAGCGTTCGGATAACTGCTTGGCAGTATCGCCTGTTACCTGTCCGCTAACGATGTTTCCGGTAATATTCATGATCACATCTGCCTGTTCGCGACCATAGTCTTTGCGAAGCTGGCTAAAGTCCTGAATACCCAGACAGGTAGCCACTTTGTTGCTTCTTGCCGTAGCAATCAGGCTGTCCATATTGTTGAGGTAAATGGTCGGAAACTCATCAAAAATGAGGCTGCTTTTCTGTTTCCATTTCTTGTTCACCAGCTTTACTAAACGTGTTACATAAAGTGATAATACTGCACCATAAATCTGTATCTTCTGTGGATTATTGCCCATACAGACAATTTTTGGTTCATCCGGGTTGTTGATGTCCAGCGTAAAATCGTTACCCGATAAAACGTAGTATAGTTGCGGCGAAGAAAGCCTGCCCATGGCCACTTTGGCGGAAGCAATCTGACCTTCCAGCTGCTCCATCACATCATTCAGGTAAGCATTCACAAAAGGATTGATCAGCACCTCAATTTCTTTCTCCGTCCGGAGCAAAGTAAACACGCTGTCATAATCCACTTGCATCAGCTCAATGACGTGGGGCAGGGTACAAAATTCACCATCATTATACTTTTTTAAATACCATATTACCGCCGTCAAAAAGTTGATAGGCGATTCCACAAAGAAGTCGCCCTGCCGTTTGATCCATTCCCGGTTTAATCCCATCAAGATTGTACGTGCAGATTCTGCTGCATCTGTAATGTCAGTCATCGCTGACGGTTCCAGTGGATTGCAGCGATGGCTTCGGGTCAGGTCGTCAAAATTGATCACATAGAAGGCAGGTGGCCTGGGATATCGATGCTTGTTTTTCAGCCAAGAATTGTATGCAATCTTAGAAAGGTCGTCAAACTTAAAATCGTACACGAACATGGTAAAGCCTTTACGGATATGTTGTGTAATGATGTGACGTATCACAAAATAAGACTTTCCGGAACCGGGTGTCCCCAAGACCATTACTCCACGAAAAGGGTTAATGATATTGATCCAACTATTGCGCATCTTATCTTTAAGCTGGTATCGGGCGGGCAGGTTAATGGAATATTCGTTCACCAGAAGGCGTTCCTCCTGTGGAAACGTCTCGTTTTCCTTATTAAAAATATCTTTATTATTGAGCTTGTTACTGATAATCCGCGATAACAACGTACCGCCCGATAACAAGAGTAAAAAACCAATTGTAGTAATGCCGATATACAATATTGCCAGTTCCGTTGTCTTTATTTTCACCAGCAAGGTCAGGTAACTTGTAAAATAGATCAGCAGTCCGGTGATGATATATGCAAAAGCTGTTTTATGATTCAACTTTTCGTCTTTCCTGCCTCTTGCACCCAACAGGGAGATAAACAAAAAGCCCAAAGCGATGAGCTTGGATTTATGAAAGTTCCCGAACAATCCAGTTTTGTAAATATTGCCTAATAACCGGTCACTGAATTCACTGATTAGGCCCCATTCACGGAACGCCGAAAAGCAGTAATAGTAAAAATGGATTACCAAAATTACAATGCTAATCAGCCTGGTCATATCCAGAATTTTCCTCATCGCCTGTTCGTTCTCCCCTGTCTGCATTGCCATAGCTTTAATATTTTTAATATTTTTGGGTTGTTATAAGTTACTATTGATTGTTATTCAGGTTTCTTCTTCTCCTCTTTTTCCTTTTCCTTTTTAATTGGTAAGGCAGGTAATTTGATGTCTGTTCGGTTTGCATCAGGGTATCCAGTATATTTTCAATTTCTTTGAAAGTTGCAGCGATCTGCAGGACTTTTGGATGCGCCTTGGTTTCTGCCTCAAAAGCGTTAGACTGAGGCTGAAACCCAGTTGGTTCCTGAGCTGAATGCGGAGGCAACTTCTGCTCAGGAACTGCTTTTTGCTGGCAACGTTCCTGAATGGCTTTTGCGCTGTACTGTTTACCCAATACGCTCCCGTTGAATACGCATTTGGTCTGATGGTCCACATAGGTGATACCGTAAATCAAACCGGTATCATTCTGGCGCAGGGCGACATGAATACCCTGTTTTTCCAATGCTTTTATCAAATCCTGAAGTGTTGCCTTTTTCCCCGTTAAGAACATATCAATGGCATTCTTAATCCGGGTCTTGTGCGGTATCCGCTTCGCTTCATTTTCCCTAAACCTCCCTTCTAAAGATTTAAGAGTTGAATTGTTATAAAACAGGCTCGCCTTGATCGGCACACCAACTAGATTACCTTCAGCATCCAGTATCCGGTACAACAAACCGTTGTGTCGGTACACCCTTGAATTTTCGCTGCCTCTTTCGGCCATTACATTGTATTGTTTCAACACTGCATTTAGCTCTGGAATGCTGGTATAGCGATACTGGTTTAACACCGCTTCCAATACATTTTGTATGGCCATTTTGGTTTGCGATTTTCCGTACATCACCTTTGCCGCAGAAACTGGGTTTAAGCGATATTGTTCCTGCTTTTTCTGTGCTTCAGCGTTGACCAGTCCGAACTCCTTTTCTATAGCTTTTCGTGCATGTTCCGATTGGTTGCGGCCTATATTGTTCATATCAATCCGGCTGCCATCCGGACGTACTTTTATGGATACTATATGGATATGCGGATGCCCTGCATCATTGTGCTGGTAAACCAGGTAAGGTTGTTTTCCGAAGCCGATTTTTTCTATGTAAGTCTCTGCGATTTCAAGTAAATTCTCTTTGGACAAATGGCTTTCGGAAGGATGAAAATTCAAGGAGATATGTACGCTGTTTCGCTTCACATTTTCGTTGAGTTCAATCTGTTTCAGAAAACGATTCAGCTTCATAGAAAGGCTCATTTTATCCGAATCAATGGGATAATTTCCGGCCCCGATGCACTCCGCCACTCCTACCCTCACCTTGTTTTCGTTGTAGTTAAAAATACGGTGAATGGAGTTTCCTGTTTTGATTATTGCAACCATGATTCTGCTATTTTTTGAACATGCTTTTTGATCTCGTCTACCTTGTTGAAGAGTGTCTTTTTTTCCACTTCATAAGCGATCAGCCAGCTTCTGAATTCGGCAATCTGATTAAGTGTATGCAGTCGTTTTACCGCCTGATTGAAATTGTTTCCGATGTGGTTCAGTTCATTTCTAAGCTGCACCGTTTCAGCCATAAAGTCATCCAAAGATTGGTTCCGGTAGTAACTGGTTACCGGCTTATCAAAAAGGTTATGGCGCACATAATCACTCAGCTTTCGGCAGGTGCTCGACTTCCATTTTCGTTCAATTTTCAAATACTCAGCAGTCGTTAATCGTAAGCTGATTTTTCGTGTCCGGTTTGAATTCTCTCTTTCCATCTCATCTCGTTTTCATGTTTTCAAACTCCTCTGATCGTAGCAGCATCCCCGCCCACGAGTTCCGAGTGTGGGGCGGCAAGATTCGTTTGTCGGACAAACGGACATCTTGCCGATTGCAGGAACGTGGCAATCTTCCAGCCTTTCCAACGTCCTTCTGACCTTTAAATGGCTTTTTGACGTTTTCAGGCACTTCAAGATTGATTCAGTTAAATTCCAGAACTACCTTAACTTCTGCCTTAATCGCATTTTCTGCAACTTGCCAGAATTTACCATCCAATCGTTAAGATCTTTGTGTTTCTGGTATAGCTTGCTTTCATCCGTATATTTATTACTCATTGAAAGTGCGCGCCGACAGCATTTCTGTCCGGCGGCATCCCGATCCAGGTAAAGCCGGATTGCCTGGTGATTTTCCATAAATGGGCGTGCTCTTTCAAAGAAGGAAACCGAATTTAAAACCACAAAATCCTGACTCTTTTCAGGAAGGTTTTTGTGGAGAACCTTGAAGGATAAAAAATCAGTAAACCCCTCAAATACGACTGCTTCTTCCGAACCATTTTTAAAGGTGGTAATATCCTTCGGCGAACTGCTTGCTTTGAAGTAAGGATTGCGGATTTCCCATCCTCCCGAATCATTTTTAAAACCGATGCCGTAGTAGGTTTTACCGTTCAATTCATAGCGAATTTCACGACAATACTTTTGGGCAATTTCTAATGGGATATGTCTTTGTTCCACAAACCGAATTAAGGCATAGGAAGTGAGTGGAAATTCGCTCAAAACTTTAATCTTAGGCTCCGGCTCATACACACTTTTCAACACTTGGGTATGTGGCTTTTGAAAAGAAAGATTACCACTTAATTTGTCAAGCAATTCGCCAAAAGTACAGCGATGATATTCTATACCGAAATCAATCAGGTTCCCACCCCTGCCCAGACCATGGTCGTACCAGCGGTTAAGCTTCCTGTTTACCTTAAACGAAGGTGTTTTTTCTTCCCGGAGTGGAGATAAATACCAATAGTCATTGTTCCTGATTTTTGCTGGCTCGTGACCCAATGTTGACAGGTAATTTACCATGTCCATTTCTTTGGCTTCGCTAATAGAAAGCCCTTGATTCCTGAAATCCATACCGCACATTTTCAAGTTCACTATTCAGTTTCAATGATACGAAGGTAAACAAGCGGCATGGGTTTTACCTATCCTCGCTATTTTATGAATAGGATGGTTTGGAAATGGCTCATTACTTTTACAACGTAAATTTTGTCTAATTTTAAACGTACGACTATGCTATCAACAAATGATGTAGCCAAGGTTTATGATACCATTTTGAGTATCCCTGGCATGAATGAAACGGTGAAGATTGATTTGAAAATGTCACGTAAAAATGTATTGCTGCTCAATAGCGTTATTGAGCTGGGTTTGAAAGCAAAGGATGACGAGAAATCATCCAACCTGCTTAACAGTGTTTCAGAAGAAAGTTTGAAAGAACTAAAGGCATTGGCCAACGACTGCTTGCAGAAAGCCGGACTGATCGAGTTAAGTGAAAAGCTGAATATGCTTGGCACTGGCAAATAAATGCCCATAAAAATGATCAAAAAAAGCCCCGAAGGGCTCTTTCTAATACATCAATCCTTCATCGGCAAAGGAGAAGTAAGACTCTTCCGTAAGGATAACATGATCCAGAACTGCGCAATCGAAGATCTTTAGAGTGGCTACTATCTTCTTTGTTATTTCCTTGTCTGCCTCACTTGGGACAAGGTTTCCTGAAGGATGATTATGGGCAAGGATTACTGATTTGGCCAAAGCTTCCACACAATACTTGGCAATGATGGTGGCATCGATAACTGTTCCTACAATTCCACCTTGCGAAATCTTTGCATAACCAATCGTATTGTTGCTTCGATTAAGCAGGAGGATGAAAAAGCTTTCAAAGATTCCGAGATCATCCGAGTAAAAGTTGCGGATAAATTCACTGGCTTCTTTCGATGTCACGATCTTCACACATGGAAAATCAGTTTTCGTTTTCTTTAAGGTGATTAGCGGAAGATTTTTTTGATATGTTTTCATTTAAGATGCTGCTGCCTTGCAGACTTTTTTTGGCACCCTTCGATTAACTCAGGGTATATCTGGCTCGCCAGTTAATTTTGAGCCGAATACCATTGAGCAGACCGGATTCTTGTCAAGGGCGAATGTCATAAAACCTAACGATCCCCGAGCGCGAAGCAGTCGAGGGGCGTTAGGTTTTTGACCGAGCGCTAAGCGTGGCGCTGGTGGTTAGTGTGGAAGGGAAAGCCACCCTTGACTTTTCCGGGATGCGGAAATAACTTTGCTCAACAATTGAGTGAGAGTAAACAACTTGTAAAAAAGCAATATGACCTGGCTGAAAGCATTTATAAGCGAATAAAAAAGGGTTTTTACCCTTTTTTAAAAATTAGGCTATCCGTGCAACTTTCAGATGATCACCCTTTTCAATATCCAGCGTTTTCTGGTAAGCCATCCCTATTTGGGTGGTAAGTTCTTCCGATTCCAGATCAATGGATTCAACGTTGCAAAACCATTTGAACCAACTACTAAATAATCCATAGGTATTGCCGCTGCCCTGCGGACTTATGTTGGCATCTGGCACGCCTAGTTGAGTTTATTGAGAATTAATTTTTTGCCAGACACCTTTATCTTTCGAAAAATAAATGGCATCAAAAAACTGAATTTTAGGTTTTTTTCGGGGATTGTCCTGTTGCAAAACCTGCCAACCTCGTTTCGTTTCCTTTACAATCTGGCAAGTCATTCCTTTAATGTGTTTGTGTTCGAATTCCGGATTATACATTTGAAATGCCGCTGCCCTGCGGACTTATTTTAGCATCTGGCACGCCATGTAAGTTAAAAATGAATAAGCTGATGATGGTCTAATCTCCATCCAACTGGCAACTTGACAACGATTTCGTTGTAAGATTCTGCCAGTTCATATAACCAAGGTGATTCCCTGATGCTGTTGTCGTCTAATGAAGGTCCCAAACAAAACAGGATTGAATTGAGAAGCCTATCTGTGGTTGCAATATCTAATTCCATATTCATGTGATTTACCGCTGCCCTGCGGATTTATTTGGGCTTCTGGCTCGCCGATAAAAAAAAGAAGGAGGCATTTTCGCCTCCCTTCTCATCGATACCAACTCTGGTAAGTTTCTTCATCCTGAACTGAAGCCAGAAATTCATTATAAGGTCCCTCACCACATTTCAGACAAAACACTTCTCTGGAAGATGGCCAGTAGAAAATCTCCTGACCTTTGCTGATTTTGGCAGCGCATTTGGAACAACTGGAATCAAATCTGGCTTTGATCTGTCGGGGATCATTGGAATAACTTTGCATTTCGGTTACCGCTGCCCTGCGGATTTATTATGGCTGGCTCTCCAATTAATTTTGAGCCGAATACCATTGAGAAGACCGGATTCTAGTCAAGGGCGAATGTCATAAAACCTAACGGTCCCCAAGCGCGAAGCAGTCGAGGGGCGTTAGGTTTTTGACCGAGCGCGAAGTGTGGCGAGGTGATCCTTTCCCTGAGTAGCCGATAGGTATATCGAAGGGAAAAGGATTACCGAAGCCACCCTTGACTTTTCCGGGATGCGTAAATAACTTTGCTCAACAATTGAGTGAGAGTACTCCTACTCAAATTAATTTCAATTGATCTGCTGGGATTAGCGAAATAGTTGCATAAAAAAGAGGCTTTCACCTCTTAAATCATTTGAGTAATTACGGTTAATTCCCGTAACAACTCAAATAAGCTGCATACTCAAATTTTACTAATTCCTCTTCGAGGATTTCAGCTGCACCTTCGAAATAAACTGAATTCAAATACTCTGTAAAAGACTCCCAAACTGAACTGTTATCCTGATTGTCTTTGGCTGATTTTGAAGTGTAAGTTTTCATGCGATAGTTTTTAGAAATTATATGCCTTTCACCGTTGGGGCCACTTCGGAATACACAAACAGGAACGGAATACCGTTAAGCCCCGATTTTTCGGGGTAGGATATGCCGGAAATTCTTTGTGTATTCTGCAAAGCAGTTCCGAATGGATCCTATATCTTCGCGTATAATTTCCTAAAAACAAGTAATGAAACGCTTACTTGATCAGCTAAAAAAGTCATTGGAATCATCAGTTTCGGGTATAATAATTAGTTTAAATCTGGAATTTCAAACTAAGCTCCATTTGTTGGACGACCAACAAAAAAGCCTTTCGGCTTTTTTGAAAGTTTTAGAACGGTAGATCATCTTCTTCCGGAACCGCTAGTTCTTTCGATGAAGCTTTCTTAGCCTTTTTCTGCTTTTCAGGCTGTGCGTCAGTTGCATCTTCGGTGTAAACTTTGGTCTGGTAGTAGCAGGTGTGTGTTCTTCCGAATTTGTCAGGAGTTTTCATTTTGGCCACTTCAAAACCAAGGTAACTGATTCCTTCCTTTTCGAAAATTGCAGCTTCAATTCCTTCAACTGGGAGAACTACTTTTACGATGTTAAGATCTGCTACTTGAGTTCCTTTTCCGATGTAATGTTTTTCAAAAGTTGTCATAACGTAAATTTTTAAAGTTAAAATTATATGCCAGGTGAACCGGACGCGGATTTTGGCGCAATCAAGGAGGAACTGGAATACCGTGGTTCGACAGGCTCACCAACCGGGTGAGAATTAGAACAAGGATATGCCGGGAAAATCCTTGATTGAGGGGACCGAACGCCACAAACGTGTCCAACCTTTGCAGATAAATATAACTGACCTTAAAAATTAGTTATGACCTGCTTTGCCCGAAAAGCCATTACCGGAAAGGCATACGAAAGTTTAGGCTTGAAAATCGGAAACGCTTTATTGGAAGCTAAGCAATGCAATGACCCGAACAGGTTTAATACTGGTTTCTGAAGGCCAATGAATTTTACTATTTGGCAATCACATGATTATACCCTGATCAGTTGATTGAAGATGCCTGTCGCTGGCTTGGGAAAAAGGAGCCGAAAGTGAAGATTAAACGGTACGAAATGATGATTTACAATCAAAACTCAAAAAGCTGCAAGGCTAATCATTGGCGAGTAAAAACCACTTTCAGTAAAAGAAAATAGAATTTCCTCCTTTCGGAATGGCTTATGCCCTTTTTCTGTTTTGTGTGGGAAAGAAAAAGCAAGTGTGGCTGATGGAATGAAATGGAATCAGCCTCTCTTGCGCAGGATGCCGAGGCTGGTGGATGACAGTGGACGGAGTGCAAATAAGGGGGGACGAAGTGAAGGGTGAGCTTGGGAACGAAGTACGGTGGAAAGCCACAGGCCGCAGGCATGGGGACTGCCGCTCTGTTATTTGGCTTCTGTGTTTTCATAATTCCTTGATTTATTCCTGTAACCAGGTTGAATGATTCTTGAAAAAGCGGATCGACCTATAAAACCTTCTGGCTTTGGTCAGTTCGTCAATGTTGAATTCCCGTTTCACCAGCAGTTTTTCTCCGGTTTTGTATGCTGAAATAATAAAAGTAAAGCCATAGAGTACCATGCTTTTGTGCCGGAGGTATTTGTCCTTGGATTCAGCAAGTCCGGCAATAAAGCCCTTTAAAGAAACTTCCCCCGATTGGAGGAAGTTTTCTGAAGATTTTTCGGTTGCCATAATCAGTCTTCATTAGGTTTCATGATGAAAATGGCAGGTGACGGATCGTCAAAATCTTGTGCCTGAATCACCGCTTTGAGGGTCACCAGTCTGTTGAGTCGATTTTCGGGAGATTCAAGCTTTTCGTTAGCTTCCCAGTTACCTTCATCGGGCAAAAAGCTGATAAAATCAAATTGTAAAAAATTAGAAGAAACATTCCGGGCATGAAAAGCAAACATGAACAGCACGTCCCAGAGGCGACCTGAAAGGTTTTGAACCTGTTCCATTCCTTTCGGAACTTCAACATATTTGTCCCATGCAGCACGGGTCAGGTAAACCGGAAACTTGATACCCGCTTCCCTTGAAGCTTCACTGGCAACCTTTACAAGAAAACCGCCATCAACAGCTTCTTTTGTTGAATACGTGGAAATAATTTCCCATCCGTTTGAATCTTTCATTTGATTTTGCCGCTGCCCTGCGGACATATTTTGGCACCCTTCGATTTAATTAAGGGAATATCTGGCACGCCGTTAAACTTAAATTTTTGGCGTACCAACATTGAGCTATCCCGGATCAGGTCAACGGGGTGCATGTCATTCCGTTTTCACCGGAATGAACGCATCCGAAGGAAACGAGCCACGAAAAGCGAGTTCCCCTTTACCGTTCCGGGAAGCGATCAATAAATTTGTCGAAAATTTGAGTGTAAGTAGTACTCCTCACTATTTTAAAGACTCCAGAGAATATAAAATGTGAAAACACTTTGATTACCTGACATAACGCAAAAACCCCAGTCAATGACCAGGGTTTTCAAATTCCACCTCTATAACAAAAAAAGTTGCGTTAAATTCTTTTTACCGTGATAAAAAATCTAAGCTAAATTTACGATAATATTTGACAAGTGCGGTTCAATATTTCATCAATTTATAATCAGCCAAATAACACGTTTTCTAAAACAGAGATCATCTCCTTGTGTTTCCATGGATTATCGTGTTTTAATCTTTCAATATTCTGCAATTTCCAATGAACGGCAGGTAATTCTTTGGCATTTTTGACGGATAACTTTTCCCAATCCGGGTTGCCATTCTTGAAACTCATTAAAAATTGTCGGTCGCTATTTGTTAGTTTTGATTGAACTTGGCCAACTAACTGTAATCGGGTGCGTTCATAATCTTCATAACTAAAAGGAATATTTGCCATACCTGAAAATTGGGTTTCAAAAGCTTGTCGCTGATCAATAAACATCGGGCTGATCACCTCGCTGATTGGTCGCATGTGAGAAATAAGTGCAACAAGGAAACCGTCTTTTATATCATCCGCGAAACCTTCATTATCCAAAAGAAGCCTGACATCAAACAAATCGCGGGGATGCTGACGGTCTAATGCCGCGCAAATCTTTCCTCCATAAAGTTCAGCCATAGAAACAACATGAATGGCAGCAAATCTGCCGAATTCAGATTCAACAGAATCATGAACCCGCATAAGTCTTGTTGGATGAATACTCCCCCGGGTTGTGGTATTTACCTCAATTTTAATTTGAGCACCCGGTAACTGGCAATTAATTTTAACATCCTGTCCTTCGCGTGAAGCTGCTGTTACGCTGATTCTCGGGATAGATTGTTCCAGATTGAATTTGATTCGTGCCAGTCCATCCGAAATGTTTTTCAGTGCAGTTTCCCGGTCATCAATTGGAAGATAAGTTAAATCGATATCGACTGACAGTCTGGGCATACTCCGAACAAACAGATTAATAGCAGTCCCGCCTTTGAGCGCAAATATTTTTTCTTTTGCAACATACGGGAGTGTTTGCAACAATAAATCAACTTGTGTTTTATATTTTGGATCGATCATAGTTGAGCCAATTCTTTTGATATTGTAATACGAAATTCAGAATCATACGAACCATTACTTACAATACTGCGATCTCCCTGACCAAGATTGACCGATGATATATCAACAAATTGGAACCATTGATGATTCGCTTTTTTAGCCATGTATAAAAATAAGCGTTTGACTTTTACCGAACTGCATCCTTCCAAAAGCTTCTGCAACATTCCAGGCCTTAGATTTACCAAGCCAGACATGATTTGATAAACCTCCATGATATCCAGCTTTTCCGGAGTAAGATAAAGACATTCAAAAATTGCCCTTTCTGCTGAAGAAATTATCAAAGGGAATTGTGTTTCCTGAAATTCATCTATCCCAATTCCTTCCGGTAGAAATGAAGTCTTGACATGGCTTACCGTTTCACTCCATGAATATTGTTTAAACCAAGCTGGCAATCTCATATTCAATTGAGAGAATAAATAAGCAGTCTCGGCTCCGGTGCGGATATAATGCGAAAATCCCAACATAGATAAAGCTGTTGGGCCACCAATGTAAACAGGCAAATTAGCTTGTTTTTGCAGGGAATAAAGTGCACCTTGCCAATCGACAACTTCATTCGGACGTTTGAATGCACCAACCCCAATTGATTGGAGCCAACTGCTTTTTAAATAACGATGTTGCAGGTCACGCGAGAATCCGTTTGCATCAAGCCATGATGCAAGCATTATTGTTCCCGGAACATGCAAATCCAGCAATTTCTTTAATTTTATTTCATTATTCGTACTCACAGTACAAATATCGTAATATTTTTAAAAAAACAAACGATATCCTGATTATTTTAATCTACTGAATTGTTGTTGACCAGCTCCACAATCCGAATAATCCGGTCTTGATCTTTATCTTCAAAAAGGCCAAATATTCCGTGGCCAATAATATCGGTAAATGTTGGTTGTTCAAGCTGACCATGTTGACAAAGTTTTTTTTTCTTCAAAATATTAATTAGCTGAATATCTTTGCGGCCTAAAGATTTTTCATGAAGAAAATTTTATTGATTGTCCTGGTGATAGTAACAATGTCGTGCGGGAAGGACAATACGATTGAACCAACATTAGAAATAAATTTCGAACCGGTTTCTTCCGGTCAGATTGTTCGTCAGGCATATTACACATTGGCTTATTCCGAAGAAAACGAACAGGCCAGCTGGGTTTATTACCAGTTGAATTTGGAGAATATCAATGGTGCTCAAAGCCGGACTGATGATTTCCGCGCCGACCCGTCTGTTTCGACAGGATCGGCTTCATTAAACGATTACAACGGGTCTGGTTATGATCGTGGCCATCTTTGCCCGGCAGCTGATATGACCCAGAATAAAACCGCTATGTCAGAATCTTTTTTTCTGTCGAATATGTCGCCCCAAACAGCGGGCTTTAACCGTGGAATATGGAGTGTTGCAGAAAGTCAGGTCAGGGAATGGGGGTTAGAATACGGAAAATTATATGTAGTAACCGGACCAATATTCAAAAATAAAATTGGAACTATTGGCGCAAACGAAGTTACCATACCCGGCTATTATTACAAGATTGTTTTCGATGGAAAAGACAAGATGATTGGACTAATTTTGCCACATGCGTCATCTTCGGAGAATCTGGATCAATTTGTGGTAACGGTAGATTTTATTGAACAGCAGACAGGGATTGATTTTTTCAAAGGATTGGACGATCATTTGGAGAACAATCTGGAGGGAGAAATTTCAATTTCAGGGTGGTTTTAAATTAAAAACCCCTGCATCTGCAAGGGTTTTCAAAATCCACCAACATTAAAAAAAATCGGCAATTAACTTTAAACTTTATCTTTTAATCGAAGCACAAGTTACGATAATAATTAATGACATTGTGAATAGTTGAACAAAAAAAAATGGCCGAAGCCATTTTTTTTACATTAATCCTTCGTCGGCAAAGGAAAAGTAAGTTTCAGAAGTAAGAATCAGATGATCCAGTATCGCGATGTCGAGAACTTTACCAGTTGCCTGAATTTTCTTTGTGATTTCCCGGTCAGCCTCACTTGGGGTAAGGTTCCCAGATGGGTGTGAGTGCGCTAGGACTAAGGAACAAGCATGTGCTTTAAATGCAGTTTAAAATATCATTCTGACATCTACAATAGTTCCTGAAATTCCACCGGCTGAAATCTGGCAGTAACCCAGCACTTTGTTATTCCGGTTCAACCAAAGTATGTAAAAATATTCCCGGTAATCCCGGCTGGGAAAAACCTCCTTTAAGCACTCGTAAGCATTGGATGAAGTTACCACTTTGGGTAATTCTGACGCTTTGTACTTTGGTTTGTAACTGATTTCGATTTCTGCCAAAGTTGAATTGTACATTGGCACTGGAGTAAATAAATTCTTTTGCATTTTAGTCACCGCTGCCCGGCGGATTTATTAAGGCATCTGGCTCGCCAATTAATTTTGAGCCAATTGCACATTGAGCAGACAGGATTCCAGTCAAGGGCTCCATGTCACAATTCTTAACCTCCCTTCGACTGCTTCGCGCTCAGGAAGCTGTTAAGAATTTGAACGGGTGCGAAGCATTGCTTCGATCAGAAAAGCGACGGTTGCTGAGCCTGTCGAAGCAACCCTTGACTTTTCCGGAATGCGGAAATAACTTTGGAGAAAAATTGAGTGAGAGTAGTACTATCTAGGTAATGAGATGAGCCAATATTCAAAATAACAGGAAGAAATGATATTATTCATCCTCGAACCCATCAAAGGGGATATCATCATCAGGATCATGGTCAAACGGACCAACACCGGGTGGATTAAAAAGTCCCCAGCGGTCGATGATGTATTCCCCCTTGTCAAAACCGGCGACCCAATCAATGAACAACAACCGGTATTCCTCAATCAAATCCCTGACGATTTGATAATATTCAACATGTTCAAATCCAAACATTTCGAGAGAGTGGTTTTGAATCATCAGTTCCCGGGCAGCTTTCCGGATAATGGCAGCGCACTCCATTTTAATATCGTACAATTGACCACCAGTTGCCCCGGCAACTTTAACGGTAAGCAGCATGGCATCTTCAAGCATAACGCCTTTTACATGCCCCAACATTTCATCATCATCCGGAATGAGTTCACATATATGATGAACCACTTCGAAAATTTCCATTCCCTTTTTATAAATGGGTAGTTCTTTGGGATCTATTTTATCGTTTTCGTCGTCAAACATATTTGCATACTATTTCACTCCTTCGAAGAAGGTTTTTGAATACCCTTTGTATTGCTTAACTAATTCGCCATCTAATTGGAATTTATTAGAATTCTCCAAATCGTGCAATTCACATTCAGGTAATGATTTACCCGCTTCCAACTCACTAAATTCCATGACTTGAATCGTCTCTTTCGAAATAATAATAAAATGGGTGCTTTTATATGGATTGCCCACAATATCGTGCAAGGTGAATTTCCCATTTGCCCGATATTTTACTTCCACATAGTTCAGAACTCCAGTTTCAATGTGCTGAACCAAAAAGTCAGGCATGTGGCGAATGCTTAGAGCCATTTCATCTTTTTGGTTTTTAACATTCTCAACAGCATGTGGCAAGGTTCTTTCCATTCCGTAGTCATAAACCCGGTATCCGTTTGCCTGAAACAACTCTTTGATAATAGCCTCTGCAACCCGGCCTTTGATCATGTTATAATGAAAATTATTCTTTGTCTGTTTCATAGCTTAGTTCATCAATTCATTTGCTATCAACTCCGCTTGTTTTAACACCGTTTCAGTGGCCAGTAATTGCATATCGGGTGGATAGCCAAATTTGCGAAGGATGCGTTTAACGGCGACTTTTAGTTTGGCTTTTACACTTTCCTTGATGGTCCAGTCTATGGAGGCATTCTGCCGGATAGTTTCTGTCAGCACCACAGCTAATTCGCGCAATTTATCCTTATCCATCAGGTCTTTTGCACTTTCATTATCCGAAACCGCTGTGTAAAAAGCATATTCAAAATCGGTCAAGCCCATGTGTTTGGCTTCACTGTCCATGTTGACAATCTCTTTGCTTAAATGAATAAGCTCATCAATGACTTCGGCTGCCGTCAATACTTTGGCATGGTATCTTTTGATAGAGTTTTCGAGCATTTCCATCAGCGATTTACTTTTAACCAGGTTCTTTTTGGCCCTCGATTTTATCTCATCGTTCAAAAGCTTTTTTAAAACTTCCAGTGCCACATTTTTGTGCTCCATTCCTTTTAATTCCTGAAGAAATTCTTCTGAAAGGATTGAAATGTCCGGTTTTTTGATTCCGGCAGCATCAAAGATATCAATGACCTGGTCTGAAACCAATGCTTTATCAATGACTTGACGAATGGTGGTTTCAATTTCTTCATCGGTTCTGCCCATTCCAGTACCATCGAATTTAGCCAGCCGCGCTTTTACTGCCTGAAAGAACGATACTTCGTCTTTGGCATCCATGGCCTGATCGTGCGGAATGGCAATGGCAAATGCTCTGGAGAGGGCGGTAACTTCGTTAATGTATCGTTTTTTGCCATCTTCCAATCCCAAAATATGTTCTTCGGCTGCCAGGATTAGTGAAAGCTTTTGCGATGTTTCTGCATCAAAATAATGCTCGTAAGCAAAATTGTGATACATCTGCGAAACGACTTCCAATTTCTCCAGCATCAAATGAACGGCCTGTTCCTGCAAAATAGTCGGATCGCCTTTTCCTCCTGAATCGGAATAAAAAGCCAATGCTTTTTTCAAATCGGCGGCGATGCCCAGATAATCGACAATCAATCCGCCCGGTTTGTCTTTGTAAACGCGGTTTACACGGGCAATGGCCTGCATCAGGTTGTGCCCCTGCATGGGTTTGTCGATGTACAGGGTGTGCAAACTTGGCGCATCAAAACCAGTCAGCCACATGTCGCGGACGATCACCAGTTTCAATTCATCGTCCGGATTTTTCATCCGTTCGGCCAGAGTTCGCCGTTGTTCTTTGGTGGTGTGGTGTTTGGCTATTTTCGGACCGTCGGATGATGTAGAAGTCATGACCACTTTAATTACACCCTTATTCAGGTCGTTGGAGTGCCATTCGGGACGGAGTTTTACAATGGCATGGTAAAGGTCGGCTGCAATCCGGCGGCTCATCGAAACGACCATTCCTTTGCCTTCAAAAACTTCCTGCCTTTGCTCAAAATGAGTAACAATATCTTTGGCAATATTTCGGATCCGGTTTTCACTTCCAACCAGGGCTTCCAGTTGAGTCCATTTGGCTTTGGCTTTTTGTGTGGTAGTCAAATCTTCCTGATCAAGTTCTTTGTCCAGTTCATCCACCAGCTTTTTACCTTCTTCGCTCAAGTTCACTTTAGCCAAACGACTTTCGTAATAAATCCTTACCGTTGCGCCATCTTCAACAGCCTGTGCGATGTCGTAAATATCGATGTAGTTGCCAAAAACTGCCGGAGTGCTCACATCTGTGTTTTCAATCGGTGTGCCGGTGAAACCTAAATAAGTGGCATTGGGCAATGCATCGCGCATGTATTTGGCAAAACCGTAAACGATTTTCTTTCCGATCACATTCCCCTTTTCGTCTTTGTCGTCAATGGTTTTTGCACTGAAGCCATATTGCGTTCGATGTGCTTCATCGGCAATAACGACAATGTTTTTTCGATCCGAAAGTTGCTCATACACATTTCCTTCTTCGGGCTGAAATTTTTGGATGGTGGTAAATACGACTCCTCCCGAAGCTACTTTCAGCAAATCTTTTAATTGGTTGCGATCTTCGGCCTGAACAGGTTCCTGACGGAGCAATTGCTTAGAAGCTGCGAAGGTGTCGAACAACTGATCATCCAAATCGTTGCGGTCGGTAATAACCAGAATGGTTGGATTACCCAGCGCCAAAACGATTTTGCCGGTGTAGAAAACCATGGAAAGGGATTTCCCGCTTCCCTGGGTATGCCAAACGACTCCACCTTTTCGGTCGCCAATGGGTTGTTTGGATATTCCCGGAAGGCCATAGGATTCGGGGGATTCCTGAATGATATCTGCATCTGAGACGTTGCATGCAACGTCTCTACGGAAGCCGGTAGCACGGATGGTGGATTCAACGGCGCGGTTAACGGCATAATATTGATGATAGGCTGCTAATTTTTTGACGGTTGAAATGGTGGTGATACCGGTATCGGAATCTTCCTTTTTCGATTTTTCGAACACGATGAAATGCCGGATTAGGTCGATCAGGGTTTCTTTGTTCAACATGCCCTGAATCAGTGTTTCCAGTTGACCAACCAGATGTGAAGCTTCCGTTTTTCCATCGGCAGTTTTCCAGGCCATGTAACGGCTGAAACCGGCAGATAAGGAACCTGCTTTGGCTTCCAGACCATCGGAAATAATGTTGAAGCCATTGTAAGTAAATAGGCTGGGAACTATCGCTTTGTATGTTTCAATTTGCCGGAATGCCGATTGAATGTTGGCTTTTTCATCAGTCGCGTTTTTTAATTCGATCACTACCAGCGGAACGCCATTCACAAACAGGAGGATATCCGGGCGCTTGTTCTGATGGTTCTCAACAATGGTGAATTGATTGACCACCAGAAATTCGTTGTTCTGTGGATTTTTGAAATCGATGAGCCAAACCCGGTCGCCGCGGTCATCTCCCTGAACACGTTTGGTTACTGGAATTCCTTCGGTGAGCAAGCGATGAAATGTTTCGTTGTTGGCCAGTAATTCGGGCGAAGCAATGCGCTGAATTTCTTTGATGGCTTCGTTTTGCGCATCAGCCGGAATACCCGGATTAATTTTCCGAACGGCTGTTTTGATTCGGTTTAGTAGCAAAACCTGCTCAAATGAATCTCGTTCAGGAGAATGACCATCGGGAGCAATTTCTGGCCCAAATAAGTAGTGATAACCTAGCGATTCAAGGCACTGGATGGCTAAAAGTTCAATTTGGTTTTCGGTTATTCGGGTCATTTTTTTTCTTTTAATACATTATCAAAGTCATTTTGCCTCGAATTTGTCCTCAAAACTATGCAAATCCGGTCGCCACTGTAGTCGATCTAAACCCTTTTGGTATAAGGGATACCATTGGTTTGCAAAAGATGAAAGTTTCGTTGTTGGACAGAAATTTGGCCGTGGCAAGAGGTTGAATTTCCTTGATGTTTCCATTTTCGCAAAGGCTTGTATGGATTTATTAATGCATTTGGTAACAAACTGTAATCGGTTTCTTAAAAAAGTCAACTCAAAATCTTTTTGTTTGGGCGTTTCTCTTATTGAATTAGTATTCGAAGCATTTATGTATTCATATTCAAATATTTTAAATTGCATAGTAGCCATTTCTTCTATAAGATGTTTATAAAGGACTGTCATAATTATCGATTAATTAAATCTGGATTACATAAATTTATGCAACTCATAAAAGTACATCCACCTTTACATTCAGGCTCCTGACTGCAAGAGACACAATTATTTTTCAAAATATTATTTCTATGATTTTTAAAAGAAACATTATTCTTCCATATATCAACCATAGAGCTTTTTCTTAAGTCTCCATACATATTTGAATTTATCATGAACGAACATGGATACATTTTCAAATCTTCGGATATAAAAGCAGAAAAGCGACTTGCTTCACAAGACTCATAAAATATTTTGTTTACATTCATGTATTTAAGAATACCGGAAATAGAGCAACTATCAAACCCAATTTTTAAATGTGTTTTATTATTTTCTACACATTCAAAGAATTCTTGCAACAATGGAGATTTATTCAATAATAATCTATCACTTGAATTAATGGGTTTATAATTAAGGAATATAATTGCATTTATTATATTGAAAAAAACAGGAGGATTTTTTAACCAAGAAATAGCCCTTTCTAAAGTGTCTTTATTTAAAAGAAAATGAATATTAGTTTTAATTTTAAATAAAGAAACATAGTCCATTATCTCATTTAAATAGTTTTCATATGGACTATATGCACTAATTGCCATCGCCCCACAAAACTGCTTTGTTGCTTCAAGAATCTCCTTATTTAATCCTTGGCCATTTGTTGTGTATGAAGGTACTATTCCTTGATTTACTGTTTCTTTAAGTATTTTAGTGAAATGAGGATGTTGGTTCGGATTTCCACCTCCAAGAGCTATTTGCAATGTTCCAATATTTTTAGCCTGTTTGACTAAATCAATATAATCATGTAATTCTATATGTTTACCATTTATATTTGAATTCCTATAACAAAACTCACATCCTCTTTCACAATAATTTGTTATTGAAATGTCTAATAATTCTGGTCCAGATTCAGCCCAAAAAGGATCTTCGAATCCTTTATCTTCAATGCGGATGAACAATCCGGTTGTTTTATTGAAAATAGTAGAATAATGTTGTTCAGGATATTTATTTGTAACAGTATTACCATCCATCATTTGTTGCATCAATATATAAATCTTCAGTTTCAATTATAAAAGCATCTGTACAGAAAAAGCATTCAATTGAATCATTATCACTATGCAACCTGCCAGCATACACTGTTTTCCCAGTTTTTTCTGCGTCTAATATTTTATCTAAAGTATTTTGGGAAAATACCTCAACTATAAATTCATTAAAATCTCCGTTTTTATTCCAACGAT
Source organism: Prolixibacteraceae bacterium (assembly GCA_019459485.1). Lineage (GTDB taxonomy): Bacteria > Bacteroidota > Bacteroidia > Bacteroidales > Prolixibacteraceae > Aquipluma. The sequence continues at coordinate 272 of JAIBEZ010000091.1, read as the reverse complement.
CTCCATTTACGAAACTTCTAATTGGCTCTAAATTGTTTTTTAAAGCATAAAAAAGTTGTTGGTAAACGTCGTAAAAAATAGATTTATCGTCAACGCCTATAGCATCCATGAATTTTTTTATATTAAAATCCTTTAGTACATGACAAAAATATAAATAGCTGATAATCAGCAAAATAAGTGTTAAAATATTTGGATAATACTCTGAATATCAGTATCTTACGAAATATTTCCATATCAATTAGTAAGAATAATGACACCCAGAGTAGAGCATA
>JAIBEZ010000042.1 GCA_019459485.1 Prolixibacteraceae bacterium | reverse complement strand
TTTACAGCTTCTGCATAAAATGCTACCGGGAAATGATCGGCGGTATAGGTTCCTATACCTCCGGAATATTTGTCGCCATAAGGATATTTCTGGTTCAACTCAAACCAGATACCTTTGTATCCATCTGCTTTTTTGTTGTTTAGCGATTGTCCTTCAGTAGTTCCATAAAGTAAGATGCAGAAGAGTATAACCGTTAGCCGGTATGCAAAATTGTTTTTTCGGTTAATTTTCAGAAGATTCATGGTGTTGGTTCTATTGGGTTTGGTTTTGTTGTTTTGTCGAAAAAAGAATACCGAATTTCCACCCTGTGTTTAAATGCACAGGGTGGAAGCTTCTAAATTAGCAAGAATTTCAGGTTAATTGTAACCCGCGTTTTGTTTCAGGCCCGGAGTGATGTCCAGCGCGGTTTGCGGAATAGGGAAAAGAGCATGGTGTTTCTGGATGGTATTTTTCGTGAGGTAATAAAATGTTGGTTCATCCATGCTGTATTTCAACGTTCTGTCGTACCAAAGTCCCAGCCGGTTCAATGTAATTTTCCGGGGTTCTTCAATGATGAGTTCACGTGCCCTTTCGTCGAGCAGGTAATCAATGTTCACCGCTGCCGCAGTAACAGGAGCAGCTTTGGCCCTTGCCCTTACTTTATTTATGTCTTCGGCGGCCTTGTCGGTATTGCCTTTCATCAGGTATGCTTCGGCGCGCAACAGGTATGCTTCGGCCAGACGATATACGATAAATTTAAAATCAGGAGTGGTACTGCTGCTTATACTTTCGATGATACCGTCGCCTTTCCATACCATGGGATACATGTATTGAATGGTGTCAGTCAGCCCTTTGGCTTTAAAGTCAACGAGTTGTCCGTATAACGCGTTTGCTTTGTTGTTGTAGTACCATTTGCGTTTGATGTTCCATTTCGAGTTACGCATGTCGTTGCCATTCGTGCCTTTCCATATTTCGTAGTTGAAATAGTTGGTTGTCCGTACATATCCAACTGGCCTTCCGCGCAGTGAATCGGCCAGTACAAACCCTTTTTTACCGTTTGGCGCCACCAGGTTTACATAGTATGGCCCCCAGCTACGGCTAAGGCTTGGCCCAGCTTCACCGCCCGACACTTTATTGGCTGTTTGCAGAACCCAGATGCTTTCTTTATTTCCGCCACTGCGGTTGGCGTTGTTTTCCCAGAACAAGTCTGAAAATGCGTCGCCACCGCCGGCAGGGAAGTGTCCGCCGTGGGTCAGGTCATTTCCAAAGCGTTCGGTCATCAAACGATAATAACCCGAATCAATAATCCTGGAAGAACTGGCAATGGCATTATCGGGCAAATTCAGTTGAAGATAGAGGGTTGTAAGCAACATATCGGCAGCAGCCTGAGTAATCTTTCCTTCAGGTACGAGATCCGGATTTTTGGGCAGATTGGCCGAAGCGTATTCCAGGTCTTCGCGAACGAAGTTCAAAATCGTTTCTTTGCTTGTTCGCTCAAACTCGAATTGTGGCGTGTTTATTTCATGGTCGATAAGAGGTACATCGCCATACAGATTTACCAATGTATAATAGGCATAGGCCCTGAAGAAGCGTGCCTGGGCAACAATGTCGGTTTTTTCGGTTTCGCTTTTCCATTGGGCTGCTTCCAGTTCTGCCCGGTCGATGATGGTGTTTGATCGGGGAATAATCGTTTTATAGGCCTTATCCCAGAAATAAGTGGCCGCCTCGTGCGTAGAGTTTAAATAGGTAAAATCGACAAACAAATACGGCCGATGTTTTTGCCCGACAGTGGCTACGTCGGTTCCGATTCGTAAGTATTCGCGGAAAGGATATCCGCCGTTATCTTTCCCGTTATCATTGTAAATAAAACTTCGGGCATCAGCATACACAGCATTAACGGCTAGCTGAAAGGTTTGTGCATCAGTAAATGCGTTCTCCGGACTAAATGCGTCCTTTGGTTTTTCGTTTAACAGTTCTTTACTACAAGAGCTTCCTAAAATGGCGACGACTGCTAGTAAAATAACTATATGATATCTTTTTTTCATGTTTTTCAACTTTTTTGTGATTAATTACAACGTGAATTTAACTCCTGCGATAACCGATTTCATTGTCGGATATTGGCCTCTTCCGGAACCAGTTGTTTCCGGATCCCATCCACTCCATTTGCTCCATAGAAATGGATTTTTAGAACTAATGTAGAGTTGCAGCGACCCGAATTTCAGGCGTTCAAGTATTGGCTTGCCAAAATCATAAGAAAGTGAAACATCCTGAAGCCGGACAAAGGTGGTACTCTCCAGCCAGTTAAGGCTATACGAATCCTGATAGTCCATGGATGGCACAGATGTGCTTTGCTCTTCCGGAGTCCACCATTTGATGTATTGATCGCGAACGCGGTAATTGAAGACCGAAGAAGGGTCGTACATTCCAGCATTATCTCTTACCCCGCCAACTGAGCCATTAACCAACATGTAGAAGGTAAAACCTTTGTAATTCAGGGTTGTATTAAATCCAAAAGTCCAGTCGGGGCGGTTGTGTCCAATGATTTTCCGGTCTTTGTCAGGCGAAATTATGCCGTCGTTGTTTTGATCTACAATCTTGAAATCACCGGCACGAAATCCTGTCGGAATAGCATCGCCAATCTGCCAGATTCCATTCGTTTCGTAGTTGTAATAAGCACCCAGCGATTTCCCGATGAACCAGCCATTCGAGATGTCATCCAGCTCTTTGCCATTTTCATCGGTTTCACCGTATAGTTTTTCAATCGTGTTTTTGTTGGTTGAAAAATTGAATCCGGTACTCCATTCGAAATCTTTGCTTTTTACATTAACGGTGTTGACGGTTATTTCAACACCTTTGTTGTTCACCTGGCCTAAGTTCGACAGGATGGAGCTGAATCCATTCAATGTTGGAATGTTCCGGGCTAAAAGAAGATCTTTCGTGTCGGAATCATAATAATTAATGTTTCCTGAAATCCGGTTTTTCAATAATTCAAAATCAACGCCGTAGTTGGTGGCATAAGTGCTTTCCCATTTTAAGTCGGGATTTCCCATGGCTGTTTTGGCAATACCAAACGCGGTGTTTCCTCCAAGCAGGTAGTTGTATCCCGGCTGTATGGTACTTAATGACTGGTATTTGGCAATTGCCTGATTGCCGTTGGCCCCGTAAGACGCGCGCAGTTTCATGAAATTGATCCAATCTACATTTTTCATGAAACTCTCTTCCGAAATGATCCATCCTAAAGCCAATGAAGGGAAAAATGCAAATTTGTGATTAGCGCTGAATACAGAAGCCCCGTCCCTGCGGCCTGTTGCGGTGAAAAGATATTTGCCCTTGTATCGGTAATTCAGGCGGGCCATCATGGCTATTGCATGATAATCATTGTAACTCGCATCAGTTGTCTGATTGGCTCCCAGGCTCAAACTGTAAAAATCCAGAATATCGGTAGGGAAAGTATTGGCATTCGCCAACAGTTCATTGTACTCCGCATGATTGTAACTATAAAGTAAAGTTGCATCAATCGTGTGGTCCTCCTTGATGGTCGTGTTGTACTTCAACAGATTCTCTAAGTTCATTTCCTGGGTTTCCGACAAAAGACTACTCGAACTGGCTACCCGGTTAAGACCCCCGGCATTGAACGAAGGAATAAACGAATAGGTTTTTGCTGATCCCAGATTGTTTGAATAAGTAAACCGGTAGGTAAGCCCTTTTATAAACGGTAACTTAAGTTCGGAATAGGCGATGCAAAACAAATCTTTCCTGCTCCTATCCAGTTTATTTAGGGTTGGAAGTAATGGGTTGCTCACCAGTCCATCAGTCATTGGAAGTGGGTTCAAAATAGTCTTCGCTTCATCCAGATACCAGGTTGAATATGGGCTTAATTGAAAAGCATGAAAAAAGCTGGCCGGAGAATCAGAAGTGTCAACAAATGAAAACGAAGAGTTTGTTCCAATTTTGAACCAGTCGGTTATCGATGTTTCCAGGTTTATACGGATAGAGGCGCGCTTAAACTGATCGCCGATCACCACACCTTTCTGGTCAGTCCAGCTTCCCGAAATAAAGTAATTGGTATTGTTGTTGCTGGCGCTCACGCTCATGTTGTAATTCTGTATCGGGGCAACTCTTGATATTTTGTCAAAAGCGTCAACCGTTATCCCATTTTTATAGTTTTCAACTTCGGCATCATTCAGGTACATTACCGGGTTGGAAATGTCGGGTTGAGGTGCCACCCCGCGAAATGCAAGCGTTTTCTGGTAGTTGATTCTTTTTTGCACATACTCTTCAGGAGTCTCAAAATCCTGTGTCATCAAAATATCCTGAAGGCCCACGTAGCTGTTTACCTGAACGGTTGGTTTGTCGGTACTTCCTTTTTTTGTGGTAATCAATATAACTCCATTGGCTGCTTTTGATCCGAAAATTGCGGCAGAACTGGCATCGCGCAGTACATCAATGGATGCAATGTCGTTGGGGTTCAGGTTCCCGATCTGGCCGTTGTAGATGATTCCGTCAACCACAATTAATGCACTGTTCCCTCCTGAGATTGAGTTTTCGCCCCGGACTGATATTTCGCTTCCTGCGCCGGCATTCCCTCCGGCCGAGATGCTGATACCCGGAATAGAGCCCCTCAATGCCTGGATAATATTCGTATTGGAAAGGCTCTCGTTTTTGGTGTTGTCGATTCGGGTAACCACACCAGTTAAATCGCTCTTTTTCATTGTTCCGTATCCTACGGCAATAACTTCTTCCAACCCAATCGTTTCGTCTTCCATAATTACATGGATGGTTGTTTTGCCAACAAGTGAAATTTCCTGGGTTTTCATCCCAACAAAAGAGCAGACGAGGATTTTCGCATCAACCGGGACCGAAAGCATAAAATTACCATCCGAATCGGTAACCGTCCCAATAGTGGTTCCTTTTACCATAGCGGTTACCCCAGGCAACGAAATCCCATTTTTGTCCTTGGCGGTTCCTGTAATTTCTTTTTTCTGTGGCTGGGCTTCGTTCAAAGGTTTGAATTCCTTCTCTTTCAGGATAATCTGGCGGTCGCGTACTTCATACGAAACCCCGACCTGATCGCAGAATTTTTTCAAAACATCCTCAAATTTGGCATCTTTGAAATCAGATGTCACTTTCTTTGAAAAATCGAAGATCTCATCCTTGTACAAAAAAATGTAATCGGTTTTGTCTTCGATGGTTTGGAGAACCTCTCGAATATCGGTTTTGTCGAAACGAACTGTTAACCGAACCTGAGAGAAACTGTTACCAAAAGTAATACATGCAATAAAGAGCAGAATAGCTGTTAGTTTCATCTTTCTGATTTGTAATCTCATCTTATCCCCAAACGGGAACCAGATTTTTCGTTTTTTTTCCATAAATTTGAATCGTTAAATGAACCGTTAATAAAAAAATTTAACACGCGGAACTGGTAAGTGCTGGAACACTTGCCAGTTCTTTTATTTTAATATTGCATAAGTGCCATCTTCATTCATAATAATTTTTACAGATGCAGTCCTGGCAATCCTTTCGAGGACTTCATTCCTGTCTTCATTTAATTCAAGTTTTCCCGAAATTTTCAGCGTTTCCAACCTCGAATCATCAAATTGGAAACGGATATTATAAAACCTTTCGAGTTTTTTTATGATACGGTTTAGGTCAACAGTTTCAAACTTCATCATTCCCTGCGTCCAAAGAATATAGTCTTCTACATTCACCGATTTAACTGTCATTTCCCTGGTTTGCCTGCTGTATGAAGCTAATTGACCAGGAATTAGCTCTGTATCCCTGGAGAAGAGCCCTGAATTATTTTGTCGGATAGTTACTTTTCCTTCTGTCAATGTGGTTTCAATTCGGCCATCAGCAGGATAAGCTGAAACATTAAATCGTGTTCCTAAATCTTTGATGCGTAAATCGTTCGCTAAAACCACAAAAGGGTGTTTGGTATCGTGTCTCACTTCAAAATAAGCTTCACCCAATAGAATGACTTCGCGGGTATCGCCCGTGAAAAGATCCGGATAAGCCAACCGGCTTCCGGCATTGAGATATACTTTGGTTCCGTCAGGTAAAATTATTTCAGAAGTAGTACCATAGGGTGTAATCAGTTGATTAAGAGTTTGGCTGCTTTTTGAATCTGATTTGATCGATTTTAACGTGTCGTTGTTGATGACCAATTCTCCGGTCTTTTGGTAGCTGATGGTGGAACGCTGGTCACCGATTATTACATTTTCGCCATTTGAACGAATAAGCTGGGCTTGACTGGTCGGAATCTGCTCATCAGAATCAAATGCGTAAAATGCCTGATTCGTAATTTCCGGTTGATAAAAAAGCAATGCTCCTATAGAGAAAAAGAGAATTGCAACAGCAGCATATTTTGCGAAGCCGAATAAAAAACGTTTGGTCTTTCCTGATTTTTGTTTTTCCTCAATTTGTTTGAGTACCCTTGAGAATAAAATAATTTTCTCTTCTTCGGAAAGTGATTGGACGACCGTCCGGAATTGAAGGATAACCTTGCGGGCCATCCGGATATTTTTCACCTCTTCAGGATTTGCTGTCTGGTACTTTAGCCAAATTGAATTAAGCCTGTCAGAAGGTTCAAAAATCCAACTTATAAAATCAATGTCTTCCAGGTACTTGCTTAGATTGTCCATTCGATTTGTTAGTATGATACCCTAAAAGGCCACTAACTACTTAAACATGGACAGCTTTTTTGATTTTTTTTTGAAGAAAATGAAATAAAATTGTAAACGATTTATTATCAAGTAATTCTCTGACAGTTTTTAAAGCCCTATAGATTTGTTTTCGAACCGATTCGATGGTTATCCCCAGCATGTTTGCAATTGCAGGATAATCCATGCACTCATTGAAACGCAAATAAATAACTTCTTTCTGTCTATCGGGGAGCTGGTTCAAGGCTTCGGTAACTTTCTGCCTGGTTTCTTCGTCCTGTTCCATTTCAATCATTTGGTATTCGGGGCTAAACTCCAGATCTGAAAATTTTCCTTCTGATATTTCCCCTTCTTCAAACCTTCTTTTAGTTTTCAGTTTTTTAATCAGGTTCCGTTTCAAGGCCAAAAGCAGATAAAATTTCAGATTTTCAGGAGTTGATTTGTTGCTGGCTCTTTTCATGTAAAGGTCGAGAAACACTTCCTGAATGGCATCTTTAATGGTATCATCGTCGTTACAAAACGATTGGCCGTATGAATACAAACGATCGATGTGCAGGTTGTAAAAAATGGCGAAAGCTTCCTTGTCACCTTCTTTAAACTGCAGCCAGGTCAGTCTCAAGTATGCTGTATTTTCGGTTCCCTTTGCCAAAGTTATTTTTGATTTCTGTTGTTCAGCTGCTTCCAAATCAGGTTCGAAAGTAGAAAAAAAAGTACAAACCCCAAAAGATCTAAACTTCTTGCTCACCTCCAATCTGCGAAGGGTTTTCGCCAAATTCTTGTTTTTAGCAGGTGGTGAAATGATTAGGTCCATTTTGGTTTTCTGTTCATCATCCGATAGTCTTTGGGAGTTGAATTAATTTTATTTCGAAAATATCTTGAAAAACAATCACTGTCGCCAAAGCCCACCTGATAAGCAATTTCTGTAACAGTCAAGTCTGTCTTAATTCGTAACTCCAGTGCGCGTTGCATCCGAATATCCAAAAGGACTGTTATAGTTTTTCAACAAATGCACTAAGTTTCAGTGGATTTCTGAACCAATATAAGTGGTTAAAGACGGCAAGGCAAGTGATGCTAATTTCTCCACCTAACAAAATTTGCATACTAAGGCTTACAAGGGGCGGACGAGCTTGCTCAACAAAGCGAAGTCCTATACTACCCGAACCCTTTGGAGTAAATGCAACAGGTATATGAGATGAAAGTTATCGTTCTTACCCGGGGAGATCTGACAGAAACGGTGCGGATGGGTTTTTTTCCAGAAGCACCAACCCACGCAGCAATGCGTGACTGAACGGTTAGAAGTCAACAAAAGCCAAAAGTTATTTCCCGTTTTATCCGACACAAATTGCAGCATGAAAATATCTTAACTCGCTGCATTTATTGTCCGAACAATGGGGAGTAGTAATACAGCCCAGTCTTTTAGCAGGAGAAACCGAGGGGATTGCCTTACTAACCCAATTCAATCCTCATGGTATTTTCATAGTGTTGGAAGAGGTCGGATTTCTTTTGATGATTGTCTCGTTCTTTGCCCTCTTTCCCATATTCGATGGAAAGAATCCGCTCGAAAAGACAATCAGGTACACCGCAATCATCGGTTTTATCCTGGCAATTGTCTCTTTTGCCTTGATTTCAATCATTTATGGCATCCATCGTAAATATCTTTTTGAAGTGATCATTATTTCAATTACCTGGATTGAGTTGATTTTGTTGGGAATTTTATTAACCCGTTATTTTGGAAGAATTAAAAAAAGTGCATTAAAAAGTAGGCAGTTTCTAATGCATATATTCAGGAAGCTATCTCCATTCATCTTCTTGTTTTTATATTCTGATTTATCTATATTTAAATGTTTTCCAGAAAGAGTAAAGCAATGCAGTTGAAATGACAAAATCTACCCTTTGCTTCACCAGTTTCATTTAATATATGATGTTGAAAATGCAGTAAAAATTTGTTCGTACGTTGAATGACAAAAGCGGATCGTATGAAAACCAAAATTATAGATTTAATCGATTTTGAGAAAGTAGATACCTTACTCGAAGGGTTCAACAAATCAACGGGATTTGTCACTGCAATTTTAGACCTCGAAGGGAATGTTTTGTCAAAATCAGGCTGGAGGCAAATTTGCACCGAATTTCACCGGGTAAATCCTGAAACCTCGAAAAAGTGCATCATCAGCGATACCGTTTTATCCGGCAAAATGGAGGAAGGCGAAAAATATCATTTCTACAAATGTTTAAATGGATTGGTCGATGTTGCTGTACCCATCGTAATCAAGGGCGAACACATTGCCAACCTGTTTTCGGGGCAATTCTTTTTTGAAGAGCCAGATAGCTCCTTTTTTAAAAAGCAGGCAGAGAAATATGGGTTCAATAAAGAAATTTACCTGAAAGCGCTCGCAAATGTGCCTGTTGTTTCAAAAGAAAAAGTTTTGGCGGCAATGAATTTTTTGCTGAACATGACCCAGATGATAAGCGATATGACTTTTCAGAAATTGGAGCAAATGGAGCTGACCCAAACGATCAGGAATAGCGAGATAACATTCAAATCGGTATTTGAGTCTGCAAATGTTGGCAAATCAATTACATTGCCATCAGGTGAAATCAATGTGAACGGAGCGTTTTGTAAAATGTTGGGATATGCCAGAGAAGAATTGAAATACAAAAAGTGGCAGGAAATAACGCCGGAAGACGAAATTCCTTTTGTCGAGAGCGAACTGAAACCTTTGATTAATGGTGAAAAAGATTCGGCTCGCTTCGAGAAAAGGTATATCTGTAAAAACGGGACTTACATCTGGACTGATGTGAATACTTCAATCTGGCGGGATGATCAGGGGCAGCCAATTCATTTTATTACAACCATTATTGACATTACAGAGCGCAAACTAACCGAAGAAAAATTAAGGATCAATGAAATCAGGCTAAAGAAAGGACAGAGAATTGGTCATTTTGGCTACTGGCAAAAGGATGTCGGAAGCGATGTAATCTGGGCTTCAGAAGAGGCCATGAAAATCTTTGGTTTCCCGCCAATTGCAGGTGAGTTGTCCCGAAATACAATTGCAGCCTGTATCCGCGATATTGAACTCATCAGACAGTCTGCCACCGATTTTATTTTCGGTAACAAAAATTACAACATCGAATTTACGATTGACCCTGCCGATGGTTCAACCTCCAAAATAGTATCGGCAGTGGCCGAACTCGAACGGGATAATGACGGCGTACCGGTTCGGATTATGGGCGTTTTGCAGGATATTACCGAACGAAAACAGGCTCAGGAAAAATTGCGTTTATCCGAAGAAAAATTCTCCAAAGCATTCCATAGTGGTCCGGTAGGATTTTCAATTAACAGGATATCTGACGGAACGTTTCTTGAAGTGAACGAATCGTTTCTCCGGATGTTTGAATACAGCCGCGAAGAGGTAATTGGACACACTTCACTTGAGATAAACATGCTAACGCCCGAAGCCAGGGCTTCACTCATTAAAGCTCAACTCGAACCTGGCCGCTTGCCTAACACCGAGCTGGCAACACAATTAAAATCAGGCAAAGTCATCAATCTGCTTTTCTCCTCAAAGCCCATCACTGTCGATGGAGAAGCCTGCCAGGTGACCACTATGGTTGACATTTCCGACCGAAAAGAGGCAGAAGAAGCGCTCCGATTAAGCGAAGAAAAATTTAATAAAGCATTTCAGATTTCTTCCCACTCCATTGTCATTAGCCGTGCAACCGATGGTAAGTTTATCGACGTCAATGAAGCCATGGTTAATATCTCAGGCTATTCCAAAGAGATTTTAATAGAAGATTCATCTCTTGTACTAAACATTTGGTACAATCCCGACGATAGGGTAAGATATATTTCTCTCCTGAAGGAAAAGGGCAGAGTCAAAGATTTTGAGACTCAATTTATAATCAGTTCTGGTTCCATAAGAGACTGTCTTATTTCAGGGGAGATGTTCATGTTCAATAATGAATACTGTATTCTTACAATAATGCATGATATCACTGAACTCAGAAAAGCCGAAGAAGCGCTCAGGGAAAAAGAGGAAAAATATCGCTCGATCTACGAAAACAGCAGCGTGGCCATTTTACTGATTTCAACGGATGGTTCAATTTTATCGGCCAACGATTTTGCCTGCCAGATTTTCCAACGTACCGAAGAGGAAATCTGTCAGGCGGGAAGAAACGGGTTGATGGATTTGAGCGATCCCCGGCTTCCGGGAATGCTTGAAGGCCGGAAGAAATATGGAAAAATAAAAGGCGAGCTTACATTCCTGAAAAAAGATGGATCAAAATTCCCATGCGAAGTTTCATCAGTGTTTTTTACCGATCAAAAAGGAAGAGAGCGAACGAGCTTGGTTATCCGTGATCTGACCGAACAAAAGCAGGCCGAAGCTGAAGTCAGGGCATTGACCCGAACGCTTGAACAACGGGTCGTTGAACGTACAGCCCAACTTGAAGCTGCAAACAAAGAACTTGAAACATTCACCTATTCGGTCTCTCACGACCTGAAAGCCCCCCTAAGAGGCATTGATGGATACAGCAAGCTTCTGAACGACCTTTACGGGCAGGATTTAAACGATGAAGCCAAACATTTTATCTCCACTATTCGAAAGTCAACGCAACTAATGAGTCAGCTAATTGATGATCTGCTCCAGTATTCACGCCTTGAGCGTAGCCAGTTGCGAACCGAACCCATAATGATTAAACCATTCATCAATGCCATTTTAAAAATAAATGAGGATGAAATTATTTCCCATCGGTTTTCGGTTGCAATCGATATCCCTGAAACGGCGATTATTGCCGATTCAAACGGGATTCAAATGGCATTGAGAAACCTGATTGAAAATGCCATTAAATTCACGAAAGCAGTTCCTGAACCAACTATTGAAATTAAACAGCAGGATTCTGAAATTTCCTGGATACTTTCTGTAAAAGACAACGGTATTGGATTCGACATGAAGTATAGCCAACGCATATTTGAAATTTTCCAGCGCTTACACCGGGTCGAAGATTATCCCGGCACTGGCATTGGCCTGGCCATGGTGGGAAAAGCCATGCAACGCATAAACGGCAGAGCCTGGGCTGAAAGCACTCCAGGGCTGGGCGCCACATTTTACCTTGAAATTCCAAAACCAATTTAACAATGGGAACAACAAATTTGAACCAACCTATTTTACTGGTCGAAGACAATCCGGTTGATCTCGACCTCACGCTACGCGCATTTAAATCGCGAAAGCTTGCCAATCCTGTTGAGATTGCCCGCGATGGCGAAGAAGCACTGGCCTACATCGAAAAATGGAAAAATGGCGATCCGGTTCCGGTAGTGATATTGCTGGATTTAAACTTGCCTAAAGTGAATGGACTCGAAGTACTGGAAGCCATCAAAAAGCATCCTGATTTCAGAACAATTCCTGTTGTAGTGCTCACTACTTCTTCCGAGTCACGCGACGTGAAAACGTCCTATCAGCTAGGCGCCAACTCTTACATCGTCAAACCCGTTGATTTCGATAAATTTATTGAGGTGGCCACACAAATAGAACTATACTGGGGCGTTTTAAACAGACCCTTCGAAAGTGATTAGGATGAATGCAGACAACCAATTTTCCATCGACATAAATGCCGTTGCTATTCATAAAAAGTTTTTTAACGCCACTTATGAATAGCTCCGGGCTTCAGACCGGAAATCAGGAAGAATGATGTGAACCGTCCGCGCAAAAGCCTTCTTTAGGGCAAAATCCATCTTTCTGACGAAACAGCATCGGTCTTCAAAAGAGTTGGTGCATAAAAGGTGATCAAGGTTATATGGATGTTATTATTTGGCTAAACATTTTAAATTTAAAGATATGCGAATATTACTTTTAGAGGATAGTCCAACGGATGCTGATCTTACTCAACGAAGTTTGACCAAATCAATTCCAGGTTGCGTTATGCTTATAGCTTCAACATTGAAAGATGCCAGAAGCTTAATTAAAAATGAAGAAGGATTCGATGTCGCGTTACTCGATATGGCCTTGCCCGATGGAAATGGGCAGGAACTGTTGGTCGAAATCAGGCGGGCGGGAATTGATATGGCAGTGGTGATGCTTACTGGTTCGGGGAACGAAGAAGTGGCAGTTGCAGCATTAAAAGCCGGAGCCGACGACTATGTCATTAAACGTCAGGGTTATATTTCGCATTTGTCGATGACCATTCATTTTGCCATCGAAAGTTATAAGCACAATAAGCAATCAAGAACCGATCAGTTAAAGTTGTTATACATCGAGCACAACAACACGGATCTCGATCTCACTTTGCGCCATCTACGACAATACTCACCTAACATTGTGGTTGAAACAGCCGTTACAGCCGAAGCAGCCCTGCTGATTTTACCCCATGAAGCCCCCTGTAACTATCAGGTCATATTAATGGATTATCGTTTGCCAGGATTGAACGCACTTGAATTTATCAAGATAATCAGACAAGAGAGAAATCTAGATATTCCTCTCATTCTTGTTTCTGGTCAAGGCAACGAAGATATTGCAGTGCAGGCACTCAAGCTTGGTGCTTCGGAATATCTGGTCAAGCGTGAAAATTATTTGTTCAGGCTGCCAACTTTAATAACCAGCGTATATCAGCATTACGAATTAATGCGAAGTCAAAGGGCATTGAAAGAAAGTGAAGCCAAATACCGTTTAATTGCTGAAAATTCGGGCGATGTAATTTTTACACTCGATCTGGATATGAATTATACCTATATCAGTCCGGCAATCCGGTCGCTTAGGGGTTATACTCCTGAAGAAGCCATGAAACAAAAAATCAGTGAAATTTTAACACCCGATTCCTACCGCAGGGCGGTGAAATTGATTTCAGTAACACTCTATGTTGAGCGAAAATTAATAAATAATCTGGCACCCCAACGAACTATTGAGCTGGAAATGATCCGGAAAGATGGAACAACTGTATGGACCGAAGTCAAAGCATCACTAATTTCCGATGAATACAACCATCCGGTTGGTATCATAGGGGTTACCAGGGATATTTCGGAGCGTAAATTTGCCATGGACGAATTGCGCAAATTATCGCGAGCCGTAGAGCAAAGTGCCGATTCGATTTTAATAACCAATATCAAGGGCGAAATTGAATATGTCAATCCGGCTCTTACACGAATTTCAGGTTATACCTCTGATGAATTAATTGGCAAAAATCCGCGTGTCTTCAGTTCAGACAAAACTCCAATATCAAAATATGAAACACTTTGGCATACCATCACAAAAGGTAACGTTTGGGAAGGTGAGTTTAGAAATAAAAAGAAAAATGGAGAGGAATTCTGGGAGGCAACTACCATTTCTCCCGTGACTGATGGTTTCGGTAAAATCGCTCACTACCTGGCAATCAGGAAGGATATTACCGAGAAGAAACGAATGGTAGAAGAACTCATTGAAGCCAAAGAACACGCCGAAGAAAGCGACCGGTTGAAGTCCGCTTTTCTGGCTAATATGAGCCACGAAATCAGAACTCCGTTAAACAGCATCATTGGGTTCTCCGATTTGTTAAACGATCCGGATTTTGATGAGGAACAAAAATCTGAATTCACAAAAAGTATTATCAACAATGGAAATAACCTTTTAGTAATTATCAGTGATATTATGGATTTATCAATGATAGTTGCCGGGCAAATGGTTATCAAGAAAGAACATTTTTCGGCGCAGAAATTATTGGAAGACTTGGAGAATGAGTATAAAAGGGAAGCAAGCGATAAAGGCATTGAAATACGACTTACGATTCCGTCAGAATGTCCGGAAGTAATCATTGAAAATGACAAATACCGGACAAGACAGATTTTAATTAATTTAATCAGCAATGCTTTAAAGTTTACCAGCATTGGATTTGTTGAGATTGGGTTTTTACTGAAAGTTAATCGTATTCAATTCCATGTGAAAGACACTGGGATTGGGATTGCCCCGGAACATTTTAAAGCTATTTTTGACCGTTTCCGTCAGGTCGAAATTACGATAACACGTCAATATGGAGGAAATGGATTAGGATTAGCAATTTCAAAAAATCTGGTGGAATTATGCGGAGGCAGAATATGGGTCGAAAGTGAGCTAGGAAAAGGCAGTACATTTTATTTTTCGCTGCCAATCCAATCTCAAACCAATCCGGATACTGCTTCACTAAGTAAAATGATTCCTCATACTGAAGAAGTTGGTATCACCAATCTGAAAATTTTGATTGTAGAAGATGATCAATCATCCAGCCAGCTCATTTCGATTTCTGTTCGGAAACTCGCAAAAGAGATCATTAATGTACATTCCGGAACTAAAGCTGTAGAAGTATGTCGCAATAATCCGGATATTGATCTGGTTTTGATGGACATTCAGTTACCCGAAATGAATGGTCATGAAGCTACCCGCCAAATCCGGGAATTTAATTCCAATGTGGTGATCATTGCTCAAACAGCATTTGCGCTTAGCGGCGACAAAGAAAAAGCTTTGGAAGCAGGATGCAATGATTATATTTCAAAACCAATCAAGCAGGGTGAATTAGTGGAGTTGATGCATAAGTATTTCAGTAAATAATTATGCATCAACCTATAGATTAGCTTTGGATATATTTTTCTTTAAATACTTGATGCATTCAATGCAATGCGCTTATTAAATACATTGATGATGTTCATTAACCCAACATGCAGTTAATCCGAATGAAGTTGTTGTTGTTCAATAAATTGGCAATTTCCGAGTTCGGATTTGTGTACTAGGGATTTTCGTTTTACGAAGGGTGCATATTTATATTTCAGGCCATCGTAAAGTTTCCGTACCGGTTGGTTTGGTTCTGAACAACGTTGTATCATGATCACTTCTTCTTGGTTGTTTTGGGTTAAAGTCATCACTTCTTTTTGGGTGTTCACGGTCCGCACAATATCGCGCCATCCGGAGTGAAAAACTTCTTTTTTAATTGATGGCGAACGGTTTTAAATCTATTTTCCCGATTTGTGAATGGATATTAATTATTTCAACACCCTTTTCCCAACTCCTTCTTTGGTAATTTTCACCGGAAGAATATTTCCTTCCTGATCAAAATACATCCGATCGATGCAGGTTTCGCGGTGGTGACCGTTGGTGTCGCCCAGCGGACGGCGATGATAGACGATGTACCAGTCATCTTTGCCGGGAATATTGATCACCGAATGATGCCCTGCACCGGTAGCAATTTTAGGATCCTGCTGCAAAATTTTCCCGATGCGTTTGAACGGTCCAAACGGCGAATCGCCAATGGCATAAGCTACGCTGTAATCGGGGCCTGTCCAACCACCTTCCGACCACATCAGGTAGTATTTTTTATTTCGGATAAACATGAAAGGCCCCTCCACATAGTTTTCAGGAGTGATGGATTTGAAGATGGTTCCGTCTTCAAAGGGCACAAAACCAGTAAAATCAGCATTCAGTTTGCCTATGTTGCAATGTCTCCAGCCGCCGTAAATGAGGTAATATTGTCCGTCGGCATCGCGAAAGGCAAACTGGTCGATGGGTTGTGCGCCGTTGTGAAACTGATTGATCAGTGGCTTCCCAAGGTGGTCAACAAATGGTCCTTCAGGTTGATCGGCCACGGCAACGCCAATTCCACCGGGCTGTTCGTTGTTCTGAATGTCGTTCGCGCCAAAAAAGAGATAGTATTTGTTGTCTTTTTTGATGATCGACGGCGCCCAAATAGCATAAGCCGCCCACGAAACATTTTTAATGTCGAGCACGCGCGGATGTTTCTCCCAATTCACCAGATCTTTCGACGAAAAAGCATCGAAAAAAGTCTGTTTCAGGTATTGCGGATTGATGGTATTTTTACGCGCTTTCAATTGCAATTCAGTAAAACTGTCAGCAGGGCCAGGTTCACCGTATTCATCTGAAAATGTTGGGTAAATCCAGTATGTATCTCCGAAAATGATTCCTTCCGGATCGGCATACCAACCGGGAAATACCGGATTCCCGTCAGTTTTTGTTTTTAGTTTTGCCTGTGCATACGAGACCAGACTTAGTCCCACAAATGCTGCGATTAGTAGTTGTTTCATTGTGCTATCCACTATTTGTCTTTTGAAAAAGAATAGGGAAAATCGGCATCTTTTGTTCCCCTGTTCATGTTTGGTTCTGCGCCCATTTCGATGTTGATTTTTGCACCTTTCATCAACTCCGAATAATTGTAATAGTTTTTGCCGTATTCTTTTCCATTCAGATCAATTTGCTGAATGTAGCGGTTTTCAGTACTATTTTTGGGTGCATTGATTTCAATCTTTTTGCCGTTTTCCAGGCTAATAGTTATTTTTTTAAACAACGGGGCGCCAATTACATACTCGTCAACTGCGGGAGTTACCGGATAAAATCCCATCGC
Source organism: Prolixibacteraceae bacterium (assembly GCA_019459485.1). Taxonomy (GTDB): domain Bacteria; phylum Bacteroidota; class Bacteroidia; order Bacteroidales; family Prolixibacteraceae; genus Aquipluma. The sequence goes on along the minus strand of JAIBEZ010000042.1, from coordinate 2,192 downwards.
GCTGAAAACATACCAGGCCGATGTTTGCCCGTTGTCTTCATCGCCGCAATAACCATCAGCCTGAGGTGTGTACATGCGGTCCATTACTTCGCGCACCCAGTGTTGGGTTTTCCATGGCTGACCGGCGTAGTTGTACAGATAAATCATGTGCTGAATGGGTTGGTTGCCATGCGCATAATTTCCCATGTTCATGATCTGCATTTCACGGATTTCGTGGATGACTTGTCCATAATACGATTCGTCAAAAACCGGAGGAACTACAAAAACTGAATCCAGCATGGTCACGAATTCTTTTTTGCCACCCATCAGGCCAATCAAACCATCGACATCGTGCAGAACCGACCAGGTGTAATGCCAACTATTTCCTTCGGTAAAGGCATCGCCCCATTTGAACGGACTGAACGGCGACTGAAATGTGCCGTCTTCGTTTTTACCACGCATTAAATTAGATTCCTTGTCGAACACATTTTTGTAATTCTGCGAACGTTTGGCGAAAATGGCCAGGTCTTTTTCAGGCTTTCCAAGCTTTTTGCCCAACTGATAGACACAAAAATCAGCAAATGCATATTCCAAAGTGCGCGCCACATTTTCGTTGATTCCAACATTGTAAGGAATATAGCCCAGCTTATTGTAATAGTCAACACCGTAGCGGCCAACCGAATGCAGCGGGCCTTCGTGTTCGGTGTTTTTCAGGGCTGCCTGGTACAAGGTTTCTATGTCGTAACCACGGCCTCCTTTTAAATAAGCATCGGCGATCAGGGTGGCAGAGTTCGAACCGATCATACAATCGCGGTGACCCGGGCTTGCCCATTCAGGAAGGAAACCGCTCTCTTTATAAGTATTTGCCAAACCTTCCTGAATCTTTTCATTCAGCGAAGGATACATCAGGTTGAAAAATGGAAATACAGCACGGAAAGTGTCCCAAAACCCATTGTCGGTGAACATGTACCCGGGAAGCACTTCGCCATTGTACGGGCTGTAATGCACCGCTTTCCCATCTTTGTCGAACTCATAGAACTTGCGCGGGAAAAGCAATACGCGGTATAAACTTGAATAAAAGGTTTTGATTTGGTCATCAGTTCCGCCTTCAACGGCAATGCGCGACAATTCTTTGTTCCAGATTTCCGCCCCTTTGGTTTTTACCTGATCAAATGAATCATTGCCCAATTCTTTCAGATTAAGTTCTGCCTGCTCGTAACTGATGAAAGAAGAGGCCACGCGTGCATGAATTTGTTCGCCTTTTTTAGTTTTAAACTGAATGGCTGCACCAACATGATTGTCCTGCAATTCCGATTTTCCTGCAACTACTTTGTCAGTACTCCAGACATCGCTTTTTACAAAAGGTTTGTCGAAAACAACCACAAAATAGTTCTTGAAATTTTCAGGAACACCACCGCTGTTTCGGGTGGTATAACCAATTATTTTATTTTCGGATGGGATGATTTTGATGAACGAACCACGGTCAAATGCATCAACCAGCACATACGATTTTTCGTTTTCAGGAAAAGTAAAACGGAACATGGCTGCACGTTCGGTGGGCGTAATTTCGGTGGTTACGTCGTAATCGGCCAGATAAACCTTGTAATAATGCGGTTTGGCAGTCTCGGCTTTGTGAGAAAACCAGCTTTGGCGATCTTCACCCTTAATTTTCAATTCGCCGGTCATCGGGAAAAGCGAAAACTGCCCGTAATCGTTGATCCACGGACTGGGCTGATGGGTTTGTTTGAACCCCTGAATTTTATTGGCATCGTAGCCATACACCCAGCCGTCGCCCATTTTGGCAGTTTGCGGAGTCCAGAAATTCATTCCCCAGGGCAGCGCAATGGCCGGGTAGGTATTTCCGTTTGAAAGTTTAAACTCCGAGTCGGTTCCCATTAAAGTATTCACATAATCAACGGGTTGTAGCTTTTGTGCCTGAACATTGAATGCTGAAACACTAAAGAGCAATGCGAAAACAATCGATAATTTTCTATTCATGGTTTTCTAATAATTTGATGAAAAATCCTCCAACTACTGAACGAGCCTGAAAACCTACCTGTTTGGCATCAGGTGTTTCGTACCAGTCTGACAAAGGTACACGATCTGGCGTTTCGGTAACAAAAGAATGTACAGGATCAATGAATTTTTGGAAAGTTTCTTTGTCGTTGGCCAGGGTTGCTGTCCATACGATCCAGTCGTTTTTTGTGTAAGTG
>JAIBEZ010000007.1 GCA_019459485.1 Prolixibacteraceae bacterium | reverse complement strand
ACATATTTTCCAACCTGAAGCGCTGTTGGTCCTTCAGCCCAATATTTATCGGTAATTGGCTCTGAAACATTCAGCGGATAAGGGCCTGAGGCATTTTCAGCTACGGTTATCCGGATATTCTTCTGCGGCGGATTCGGATTTTCATTTTTCAGGAACATGTAAACCTTGTGTTTCTTCGGAAAAATAGTAGCATCAATCACACTGAAATCAGGATTAAAGAACATTTCCGTAGGACTAAATGTCTTAAAATCTTTTGTTTTGGTGCAGTACATTCGGTGGTTCAATCCTTTTTCGCGTTCTGAATCCGCAATATCGGCATGGCGTCCGGGAATAGTTGTTGCCCAAAAGATAATGTATTCCTCACTTGCAGGATCATAGGCCATTTCCGGAGCCCAGCTGTTTTTAGCAGTTGGCTCGTGTTCCATTACCGGAATTCCTTTTTGTTCCGACCAGTTCAATAAGTCGGGCGATGAGGCATAACCAATCTGCTTGTCCCACCAGCCGCTGGTCCAAACCATGTGAAACAATCCGTCTTTCCCCTGAAGAATGCACGGGTCGCGCATCAGTTTATCTTTGCCAACGGTTGGCGCCAGATAGGATTTACCATCGTTCAGCGGAGTCCATTTCAAACCATCGCTACTGTATGCCAGGTGCAGCCCATCCTGTCCGTTATCAACAAAATACGAAAAAAGGTAAACCTCTTTCTGCGCAAATGATGTAAGCGAAAAGAGACAAAAGATCAACCCTGAGATTCGTGACATATCCTAAAAATTAAAGTTTCTGATTTTTTACAGCAACCATATGTTTATTGCTATGATACTTACCGGGTTAGCTCAAATAAATTGCTTCCCGATCCAACTCCTTCAACAACTGCAAAATTTCCTTCCTGACGATATTTTATCGTATTTCCGTTCATCGTCACTTTCTGCGATTTAGACCAGAAAGGCAGGTAAACATCAGCGGTGGTGTTGGCCGGGATGGTCAGGTTCATGCTGAATGACTGTTGCGGCTGATTTTTGAACGACATCAGCACGTCGCCACGGATGGTCGGACATTTGATTTCAGCCTGTTCGAGCGAGGCGGGCTGCGGCTTGATGCGGATTTTCCGGAAGCCGGGTTCGAGCGGTTCGATGCCCATCAGTTTGCGGGGAATGATGTTGGCAGGAGCTGCGCCCCAGGCGTGGTTCCAATCCTGATTGGGTTTGTATTTGTTGTCCCATGCTTCGAGCGAAATGGTGGAACCAACGCGAATCATGTTGTACCAGCTTCGTTCGGAGGTAGAATTCAGTAATTGAAGCCCGTAATCCGGATTGTGCCCGTCGTAAACGGCATCCATCAAAAACTGCGATCCGTAAACACTGCAAGCCATTCCGCGCGACTGAACGAAATTGCTCACTTTTCCAACATACTTTTCGGGAACAAGGCCGAAAGTTAACGGGAACATGTTGGCGTGCAACGAAGCATGGTCGGTTCCAATTCCATCGAAATAAACTCCCCGTTTTTTATCGAGCAACTTTTCGTTGAAAACCGATTTCAGTTTTGCTGCCCTTGCTGTAAATTGTTGTTCGTCGGAAGTTTGATTCAACACTTTCGCTATTTGTGCCAACTGACTGACAGCCTGATAGTGGTAGGCATTCACCACCGTATTCACATCTTTGAAAACAAAACCATCAGTCTCGCCGGGTTCATTTTTGCCCAGTCCAAGAATTCCGGTTTGCGGCCAGTCCACAATGTCCTTTAAAGCTCCTTTAAAATGAATGGATTCCAAAACTTCCGGAGTTACTTTTCCGGTTTTTGTTGAAATTAATCCCGATTCGTCGGCTAGTGGCAACAGCGCTTTTGCTTTCAGGTCGGTATAAAAATGTGCGAGCGATTCTTTGTTCCCTGTGAAAAGGTAATCGTTCCAGGCCATCAGTACCGACTGCAAAATCCACTCGGTTGGCCAGGTTGGGCGATTGATCAGGTATTCGTGCGAGTACCTTCCCATGCTGAATTCGCGGGCCACGCCGTAATGGCAAAGTTGGTTGATATAGGCATCGGCTTCATATGGAATTCGCTCGCGGTCGCCATCGACGTAAACGCCCATAAATGAGGTTGCCTTGATGGAATATTTGCACAAATCCCACACCTCATTCAGCACGGTATCGGAACTGGTGAAATGAGATTCAGTTTCGTCGAACGGATAAAATACGATTTCCTGAGAGATCTGGTTTTTGCTGAGTGGTTCGTTGTAATCTTCCAGTTCGCAATAGCGGAACGGGGTAACTTCGCCGATGTATTGGGGCATCAAAACAGCTTGCGGGCCGGTATTCCGTTTGTCCGGAGGAATAGCAATTGTGTAAGTATTCCAGCCACGCTTCAGTTGGAGTTTATGCACTGAGTAGCGTATCGTTCCACCCGGAGTGCGATTGATACGCCCGCCTTTCTGCGCTTCGCCCAAATGAACCAGCACGGTATCCGACTCATTTTTTCCGAGCAAAGTCAGGCGAATGGTGCCGAATGCGGCTTTTCCGAAATCGATAAAATTATGCGAAGCGGATAATGGGTTTATGAAAACCGGATAAACATCCTGCTTTTGCAACGGATAGCGCGAAGTGGCGTAATCTGACAAAACCGGTGCGGTTTTAAATTGGGCAGCGGGAGAAAATGCAGACTCGACACCATGATTGTCCCATGTTTTTACTTTCCAGAAATAAACCGAATTGGGCTGAAGTTCTTTTCCAGCATAAATTACATTGACGGACTGGTCGCTTTCCGTTCTTCCTGAATCCCAGCAATCGCCTGTGCTTTTCTGAATATTCTCCAGACTTGAAGCGACCAGAATCTGGTATGCAGTCTGCACCGTGTTGTTTTGATCGGAGTTGACAATCCATCCGAAGAACGGTTTTTTTCTGGCAATCTCTGCAAACTGGAAGTTTTCTTTTCGGTTGACCGCCTGATACAGTGGTGTGTTTACCGGATAGCCATTGCGGAAAACCTGTCCGGCCTGAGAAAGGAAATCAACGGTTAATCCTGAGGGTTCGTTTCTTTCAGGAATTGCAGATTGCGCATGAAAGGCAAAAACAAACAAAAAGGAGATCAGTAATAAAAAATTTCTGATCTTCTGAATAGATTTTGGCTGGTGCATCGTTTGTTGGTTTTTATTAGCCTGTGGCTGATAGAATGTGAAATGGATTTAAAACTATTTCATAAAAATAGATGTTTTTCCATCAAAACAACCTCTCTGAAATAAACAGGGACAGTAGTAACTAAATATATTTTAGTGTGAGGGGAAATTATATTACTGTTTTTCTTTTCCCAGCCAAATCAAAGCATCGGCAATCAGCTTATTCTGCAACTTATTTCCGAACGTAAACGACAATTCGTGATTGGTGCCACGCTCATAGTCGATATCATTGTGTCCCATGTTGATGTAGATCATCCGGTAATTTCTGTTGGTCCAAACAACAGGAAAATCGCCGCTATGCCATATTTCGTGAGGTTTTGGTCCAGTGCCCAACGGAAAGCTCGTTGCATCGATTGATACAAGTATCCGGATGTCGGTATTCTTTCGCAAATCATTCTTCCAGCTATACCATTCGTTTGGCTGAGACTTGAATTTTTCGGGTAAATTCTTTGTTGCCGGATGTTTGCGATCTTCCACTTTCAGAATAGCTGAGGTTGGCCGCCATGTATTGCCTTTGTATTCGCCTGATCCGAGAAACTCGTGGTGGTACCAGTCCCAGTTTTGGGGATAATCTGATGGAGAAAGTGCAAAAGCTGAAAAATGAAAACCCATAAATGCTCCGCCATTTTCCATGTATTCCTGAAACGCTTTTCGCTGTTCAGGCAAATCAGGGCGGGTATCAAGAAAAATGACCACCTGAATATTTGAAAGGAACTCTGAATTCAACATGGTCCAATCGTTGGTTGACTCGTAGCTGAATTGATACCGGGCGCTTGCCTTCGAGAACCACTGGTTGGCTTCGTTTACGAAACTGATGTGCGCCGGATCATTTTTAGCGGTGTAAAAGGCAACGACGTTGAACTTTGGGCGTTTTTTTCCTTGAACGTTTGACGAAAATCCAAAACAAAAAAATAGGATAACCGGAAAAATTATTTTCAGTGAAGTGTTCAATTTAATAGTCGTTTAGAATTTAAGAAAAGCGATTACCTGGAAGTTGCAGTTTTCCACCTCGTATTTTTCCATTTTTTTTGTTCTTCAGTGTTCAGAAAAGTCCAAACCACTATCCGGCTGATTTTATTTCCCTGTCCCATAGGAATGGTTTCCACGGCAAATGCTTCGACTTCTTCCAGAACCCTGTAAATACTTTTCAGATTCGATTCTTTCGAAATCAGGGTGGAGAAGCAAAAACAATTTCCGGAGAACTTTTTACTTTGCAGGATCATGTTTCGTACGAATTTTTCTTCGCCACCGTCGCACCACAATTCATGGTTTTGTCCGCCGAAATTAAGGACTGGTTCTGCGTTTTTATCAGGATTCAGATTGTGTATTTTCCGCATGGAACCTGCCTGCGCTTCTTTTTCTGAAGCATGAAATGGCGGATTGCAGATGGAAACGTCCACATGTTCATCTTTCCGGATAATTCCGTAGAAATAGTCTTTCGCATTGGTTTGCAGCTTACATTCCACGTTGCCCTGCATGGCCGGATTGGAGGCAATAATCTGGTTGGCCGATTCGATCGCCACCGGATCAATGTCTGAACCAATTAACGACCATCCGTATTCATGGTTTCCGATGATCGGGTAAATACAACTTGCGCCCACGCCAATGTCCATGCATTTTATTTGAGGGCCGGTCGGAATTTTTCCGTAGTTGTTGCGGCACAAAAAATCGGCAATGTGATGAATGTAATCCGCTCTTCCGGGAATGGGCGGACACAAATAGCCTTCGGGAATATCCCAGCTCACCCCGTAGTGATGTTTCAGAATGGCTTTATTCAATGCTTTTACCGCCTGCGGATCAGCAAAATCAATTGATTCGTCGCCGTAAATATTTGGTTTTACAAAAGCTGACAATTCCGGGAAACTCTCAATCAATTGCCTGAAATCGTATCGCTCCCGGTTTTTGTTTCGTGGATGCAATTTTAATTTTTCTTTGGGTTGTTCTTTCTTTTTCTGAAGCATGGGAATAGTATTTCTGAATTGATCGTGTCAAATTTAGACTTTATAAAACAGAAAGCCTGCAAAATGCGTTATGCCCTATCCCAAATTTAATCTGCCGTTACCTGATTCGAAGCTTCAGTTTTCCATTTGTGCAGTAATTCAAGTGCCTCGTCGCGAATATGGACATGATTTGTGCCTCCACTCTTCAGGATACGTCCGGGCATTTTTCCCCTTAATACGAGGTTTTTCATGCCATCTTTCATGCCTTTCAATACCTCAAAAGAATTTACATGAAAAGTTCTGCCTGCCTTCTGAAGAACGGTCAGCAGCGATCCTGTCAAAGGATAATCTTTTCTGATGAAGAACATTTTTATCTCATCTTCAGCATTGGCAATGGTCTTCTTTAAATATTGATCCGATTTGCCCGACATGTTGATCACCCGGTCGCTGATGTCGCGGTCAGCCAATTCCATCAGCCAGCCTTCTTCATCCTGAAGATATCCTTCATTGATTGCCTTTTCGTACAAAAAAGTTCCCGGATAGGGGCAGGGGATGGCAAATCCTGCATTTTTCAGTCCCAATTCTTTGCAGGTTTTTATATTAACCTTCATCGATTCAGGACCATCGCTCGGATAACCAAATAGAAACTGAGCCGATGACAAATGGAATCCGCAACTATTTATAACTCTGACAGCATGTGCAATGACTTCGTTGCTTTGGCCTTTATTCATAGCTAACAGGGTGGGACTGTAAAACGACTCAATTCCCACTGCGACACTGCAAAATCCGGCTTCTTTCATTTTCAGCAATACTTCTTTTTCAATTAAATTGGCCCGCAGTCCGTTTCCAACACTCAGAATGTAATTTCTTTTTTCAGCAATGAGCGCTTCGCAAAATTCCATAACCCAATTGTTGTCGATGTTGAAGATCTCGTCGCCAAAAATAAAGTTAATGGTATTGTATTCTTTTTCAAGAAATTTCATGTGATCGAGGGTGCGTTGTACCGACATGCCAACCACTTTGCGTCCAAAATTCCGGTAACAAAAGTTGCACCCAAAAGGACAACCTCTTTTAGAGAAAATCATTATTGGACGGTTGGCTTTGATCCGATCTAAATTGAGCGTTTTAATCCGTGCTTCAGAAACTTTATTCTTTTTTATTTTGTAGATGTTTGAATTGGCAATGTACTTTTCCATCTCGATTAAATGATAGGCAGGCAATGGCAGGTCCTCTAAATTTGCCATTCGTGGGCGGGTTTCTGTTTTGATGATGTTTCCATTTTCATCTTTGAATATGATTCCCGGTATTCCGGATAAGTCTTTTTTATTCAGCAGGGACTGAATTATATCAATAATAACAGGTTCACCTTCTCCAAGCACAGCTACATCAAAGCAGGTATTTTTCATTACGACTTCCGGCGAACCTGAACATGCAGTGCCCCCCGCAATAATTGGTATTTGCGGATATTCTTTCTTGAAATATTCGGCGAGCATTTTCATGTAGTAATACACCGTGGCCATGCCGCCGGTGCCCATTACATCAAATTCCCTTTCTTTCAGTTCAAGTTTCAACTCCGAAAAGGTCATCCTTTTCATATTCAGATCCAGAATTTCAACTTTGGCTCCTGATTTCTCCAAAACCGAGGCAAGTGCAAGCAATCCGAATGGCGGATAAAGTGGCTGTTGCGTAAGCCTGACAGGTGGATATATTAAAAGTACTTTTACACCGCTCAGAAGGTTAACTGATTGATCGAAAAGGTTGAAGTCTGCTGCGATTTTTGGTTTAGCCGCCATTGAGTCAAATAAATTATGTCAGTTAGATATAGCATGTATGCCTGAAACTGGAGTTTCATTTCATTGTTATAAGGTCAAAAATAGTTATTATGTGGACAGTCAAAACAAAAATTAGGATATTATTGATTTTTAAAGTAATGAGCTGTTAGTTTTATAGATCCTGATTTGTTGTGTTATTGTAAAGGGAATATAACTTTTGGGGTTAAATTCAGTTCAGAAATGTCGGAGACAATGATTTCCCGGTTCACTTTTTATTCGTCTTCGTCAGGCGCACCAACTCCCACAACAACGTCGATAATCACTTTGCTTTCGTTGCCTGCTTCGTCGGTGCAGTAAACGGCGAAATGGTAATCGCCTGCTGCGATGGGCACTCCATTTATTTTAGTTGGAACGATAATCTCGTGATGGTGAATGTCGGTGTTTCTTAATCCTGACACGTCCCAGGCTTTTGTGAATGACCACGTTGCATTGGCCGTCGCGCTTTTGGTGTGATCGTGGCCGTCTAAATTGCTGTGAATATCAATTTTATACGATTTTAGTTTTACATCGTCCGACAATTCCATGTCCAAATGAACACCGTGCCCAATGAAAAGCGTGTCGTCATCAGCGGGCTCAATGAGCACAATCAGCGGTGGTGTGGTATCGTTATCGTCTTCCGCGCACGACGAAAAAAAGGCTGTAAATGCCAAAGCGATCAATACTGTTGAAATCTGTTTCATAGTAATTTGTATTAAAAGTTAAATAATTATTCGTTAATGGGTATTCTTAAAATGAGCTGAACATTTCTTCCCGGTTCAGGAATGCTGAGCTTTCTGGAAAAACTAAGATGATTGTAGTAGCTGGTGTCAAAGATATTCTGGACCTGCAGCGACACGTTAAAATTTGACTGCCGGATCTTCCAGTAACTGTTCAGACTAAAACCAAAAAGGTTGTTTCCCGCTGTAGTTAATTCGTTGCGTGCAATTCGCTGCTGGCTGGCTACAAAATGATGTTCGAGGTTAAGATGCAATTTTTCAAGCGCTTTGCGGTGGCTGTGCCAGTGCCAGGTGATGCTGTTTATTACCGAAAGGGGTGGAGAAAACGGCAACGGATATCCATCGGTAAGGTTTTGCATATAGACATACTCAAAACCCGACTCCAGCGTAAGGTGGCGCAAAATCTCGTAATTGGCAGTGATTTCACCCCCGGCGATCAACGCCTGCGCCTGCTTGTATTGGTAAATCTGACCGGCATGTGGCAATACCGACCATTCGCCGGTTGGGTTCAGGAAAATGTATTTGCTGAACCAGCTTGCAAACGGATTGATTGAGAAATAAAACCTTTCGCTTTCAAATGTATAGGCGATGTCCAACTGATAACCGTTTTCAGAAACCAACGAACTGTCGCCCAGTTCGTGCCTGAATGTACCGTGATGCACTCCGTTTGAAGCCAGTTCGTTTGCGCCCGGCAATCGAAAACTACGCCCAATGTTGACCTTGTAAGTTTGGTTTCTGTCGGGATTAAACACCATTCCTGCCGACCAGCTGACGTCGTTGAATTGCCTGTTGATGCCATAACTGCGCTGACTGAAAAATGCAATTTCGTCTGGCTGGTAGGCATTCATTTTTTCGAGGTATTGTTCCAGAAATTTATCCTTATAGGCACTGATGGCAATTTGGCCGTAATCGAATCTGATTCCACCCATCAACTGAATTTTATCACTTAGCGTATATTTTTCAATCACGAATGCACCGGCTGTAAAACGGTTGAATTTGGGCAACAGAAAGTTATATCCCGCAATGTTGTTTTCCTGATAGTCAGTATTTATCCCAATCTGATGTTTCCATTTGTTGTCGCCGGTCGATTCAATTTTGATGTTTCCGGTATAAGTTTTAAGCCTGAAATCGATTTCCAGATCAGGGTCTGTCATCGGAGCCGTTTGGTTGTCGTAGTGGGTATGAAATTGTGCCCACTCCTGCCGGTGGTTGTTCTGAAAAGCCACATCCAGCGAAGTTTTCCAGCCATCGATTTTAAAACTTGAATTGCTGATTATTTTCAGGTGATTGACATTGCTGTTGGGCATCTCGATGTTGCGTGAGTTGCCATCGTTTTGCACCCGGCTCAAATCAGGAATACCATGCGACCCCGGGAAAAAACCTGTTTTTTGAAAGACGTTGGAAACGGTGATATCAGAACTTACTTTTTTGCCCGAATACCCGATGGTGGATGAAAAGCTTCGGTCGTAACCAGCCGTATTTTTCAGCCTTCGATTGTAAACAGGCAATTTCCGGGTTAAATACACGATCGTATCGGCAGGTATTTTATAATCGCCGAAATGCTGTTCGGTAAAGCGGGCCCGTGCATTCCAGTGTTTGTGCTTGATCCCGAACATGGCCGATACACCTGCCAAATTGTTGTTGCTTTTGCCAATGATTGAAACATCGCCAAAGATTTTATTTTCTGCGGAAACATTGGCCGGAATTATTTCGAGCACACCGCCAATGGCATCGCTCCCAAACTGAAGACTCATAGGCCCTTTGTAGATTTCCATCTTTTCTACGTTGAACTGGTCAATTTCCAGTCCGTGATCGGCTCCCCATTGCTGGCTCTCTTGTTTGATGCCATTTTCGGCCACTGCCACACGGTTAAAACCCATGCCTCTGATTACCGGTTTCGAAAACCCTGAACCAATGTCCATCGAATACACCCCGGGTAATTTCTGAATGGTTTTAATCAGGTTGCCCGAATTGTTCTCGAAAATGAAATCCTTTTTAATCACTTCGAGGCTCAATGCTTCGCGCCGGTTTCGGGCGTTTTCGAAGTTTTCGCGAACCACCACTTCGTCCAGTTGCTCATGTGCTTGCTTCAGCACAATTGAAAGGGTTTTAATTTCATCTGCCAAAACCGTATCAACAGAGTTAACATATCCAATAAAAGAGGTTTTGAGTACGTGCATGCCTCCTTCGGGAAGGGGGAGCTCGAAATATCCGTTCCCGTCAGTATTTGTTCCGGTGGGGGTATTGCTAACCACAATGGTTGCTCCTGAAAGTGGATTGCCACCGGCATCAGAAACGGTTCCTTTAATAAGCGATTTTTGCTGGCCAAATGCTTGAAAAGCAACGAATGCTGCCATGCAAAAGGCAATAAATATTATTTTCATCCGAAAATATGGGTATTGATTTGTTGATTATTAAGCGTTCGGATGGAACTCACATGCCAGAAAGCATCCACTTAGAACTAAATTTTCATTCTATTTTTGCGCCGCCACCTTTGAATTATTTCCGCGGCATGTTCGTTTCATTGTAAAAGTGTAAATGCGAAGATTTCAGGACATTAAATGCCTGTAAATAGATGAGATAAACCGGCGATTCCGATTTATTCCGGGTAAGAAAATTTATACTGAAGGAGGAGCCCGAAGCGAATAGTAAGGAAATACTTCGGTGAAAATAAATTGGTTGAATTTGGGCTTAGGTGCTGGAAATGATGTAACTACATAAGAAAATTGAACCAATTCAGGAACGATTGCTTTTACAAATTCATAATCGCAAATGGCACAATGTTCTGTTTTATCAGTGAACGTTTCGTGATCGCATTCGTGGTGGCATTCGTGGTATTCGTGATGGTGCAAGCCTTTCACAACCATCGGATAAACGAGTACCGACAGTTGAAAAATGACAGAAAGAATGATTTGTTTCCTGAATTGCATCATACCTGAAATGCTATTGTTCGATTTGAGGATTGCAACTTGTACACAATCCTTTAATGACCACATCGCATTCTTTTTTTACAAATCCGCTGGGCAAACTGTACGATTGAATTTTAATGTCATTCAGGCAAACCAGTGCTTTGCATTGTTCGCAGAAAAAATGAACATGATCGGCTTCATGGTGGTGACCTTCGTTGCAATGGTTTAGTGCGTATTTTACGGTTGTGTTGTCGGCAACAATTCGGTGAATGATACCCGCTTCCAGTAACGTGTGCACGCTGCGGTAAAATGTAATACGGTCGTACAATTCGCCCATTTTATCTTTCACCTCGTTTTCCGACAGTGGAAATTGGCTGGTTTGAAGTGCGTTAATGATCGTCACCCTTGGTGAAGTTTTCTTTAACTGATGGGTTTTCAATATTTCCGCCGCGTTCATCTTATCTACTCTTTTTGCTTTGATGTCTGCTACAACATGTCAAATGAAATAATGTTGCAAACAAAAGCAAAAAATGAGTCAATAACGATCATTTATTCTCATTCTGTTGAGATTTTGTTTTGTACGCTCCGGCGTAATCAATTACACACATCGTCTGATAGCTTGGATGATTCCCGAAAGAAACACCGGCAAGCCGGAAACACGGATTTAGAATGTTTTTGCGGTGCGAACGATCAGGCACTCCATCGTCGATCAGCAGAAAGATTACAATCTGACGAGCCTCGAAACTGCCGTAGGTAATATCTTCAGCCAGGCAAACGTCCCATTCTCCATATTTTTCGATGCGCTTTTGCGGAGTTGAGCCATTCCGGGCAATGTGTCCGATTCCTCCGTGCTTTTGCTGATCTTTCACCAGATCTTCTGCCGCCCGGGTCAGCCCTTCTTCCGGTTTTAAAATGGGTACAGGTGTCGTTGATTTCAACTCCCGAATACATTCAATCAAAGGACTGATACCTTCCTGCGTTCTGACTGTCTCTTGTCCGGGATAGGTAAACAGTTTGCCGTTGAAGCCGGACTGTAAATCGTCCAGGTATTCCTCTGCGTAACGTTTGGGATTACTGCGGACTTTGTTTAACTCAAGTATTACCTGCTTTTCAAGTTTTTCAAGATAGGAGGTGCTCTGGGCGGTGTTGACTTCGTCTGGCCAGATGGATTCAGAAGTTTCTGCAAAAGCGAAAGTCCAAATAAATGTAACCAGAATGATAAAAATGATACGCATCGTGTTCGGCTGATTTGTCTGAATGTTATCTGACCAACGGTTTATTTGGAGCGATATTTTCCTTTTCCCAATTTAAACGTAAAAGTCCTCCTTGTTGGTTGTGGCCACTTCAAACATAAATTCCCCGATTTTTTCGGTGAGGAGTTTAAAGAATTTTTCACCTTTTTCAACATTTGCCTTGGCCGGATTGCCTATTCCGGTGTCTTTTGTAACACTTGTCCAGCGGCGTTCGGCCCAGCCCCAACCTTCGTGCATGGCTTTAAACCGGTATTTTTTTGCGGCGCCATCACCAGCTTCCGAAAGTGGTAAAACCCATTCCGGTTTCAGGTAAAGCATCAGGCTGGTTTCCACCTCACCGGCATGTTCGCCCAAATCATCGAAAATAGTTTTGGCATCTTTTACCTTGTACCAGTTCACTTCAGAAAGAAACATTTTCGGGTATTTCAGTCCCAGCTCGCGCAACATTTGCCTGAAATCGTTTCCTCCGTGGCTGTTCAGGATGATGAGTTTATAAATTTCCTGCCGGTTGAGGGTTTCAATGATGTCGTTCAGGATGGCAAATTGCGTCGATGGGTTCAGGTTCATATCGAGCGGCACATCAAACTGACCGGTATTTACACCAAAAGGAATACCCGGCAGCACAATCACTTTACCACCTTTTTCCCAGGCAATCCGGGCCGATTCGGCTGCGATTGCATCGGCTTCCACATTGTCGGTAGCATAAGGCAGGTGGTAATTGTGCGCTTCGGTGGCGCCCCATGGCAATACAACGAGTTGATAGTGTTCGTCTTTTACTGTTTTCCAATTGTTTTCGGCTAAAATGTAAGGTCTCATAAGCGGTTTTTTTGTTGCTGAATTGTTTGATGTTGTGAGGTTAAAAGTAATAGTATCGTTCAATATTTATCTTTTACTGAAAAATTTTATCCGAATTGCCTGAAATTGTGCAATCGAGTGCATAAAAAGAATCATTTCAATAAAATGTTGACAGATAACCGTTTTTTACTTTTTACTTTTGCCTTGGTTTGATACCTTTATGGCAATTTTAAAAGCCAATAAAATTAGCAATAAAATACCGGATTTATGCTGTTCGTAATTCCGGAGCTAAATAAATTCAACCCAACTAAAATACAAAATATGACCAACGATCGAAGAACTTTTATCAAACAATCGACTACTGTGGCAGCCGCTATGAGCGTTTTCCCTACCCTGATGAACGCCGGATGCGTAGGCGCAAACGAACGGATTACTGTCGCACTTATCGGCTGCAACAATCAGGGTTGGAGCAATTTAGTGTCATTCCTGAAGCAGCCGAATGTGGAATGCGCCGCCTTGTGCGACGTTGACCGAAACGTGATGGAGAAACGTGCTGCTGAAGTGGAAAAAATGACCGGCAAAAAACCCGCGCTTTACAGCGACTTCAGGAAAGTGCTTGAGCAGAAAGATATTGATTCGGTGATTATCGGGACGCCCGACCACTGGCACTGTATTCCGATGATTTATGCCGCCGAAGCCGGTAAAGATGTGTATTGCGAAAAACCACTTGGCTACACCATCGAAGAATGTAACCTGATGGTAAAAGCTACCAACCGCTATAAAACAGTTGTTCAGGTTGGTCAATGGCAACGCAGCGACCCGCACTGGCTCGATGCAGTTAAATATATTCAGGAGGGAAATCTGGGTAGGGTACGCTCTGTTCGGGCCTGGTCGTATGTTGGCTGGAAACGTTCTATCCCTGTAGTTCCTGACAGTCAGGCACCTGCCGGTGTCGATTACGACATGTGGTTGGGGCCACGTCCCGAAAGAGCATTTAATAAAAATCGTTTTCATGCCTCGTGGCGTTGGTACTGGGATTACGCTGGTGGTGTAATGACGGATTGGGGTGTTCACCTGCTCGATTACGCACTTTTCGGAATGAATCAGTATGTTCCAAAGTCAGTTAGTTCATCGGGTGGAAAATATGCTTTCCCGACTGATGCCATGGAGACTCCTGATACTCAAATGTCGATGTACGATTTTGGTGATTTTGGTATTTTGTGGGATCATACCATTGGCATTTACGGTGCCCAGTTTAAACGTCGCGGACATGGAGTTGCCTTTATCGGTGAATACGGGACTTTGATTGTTGACCGCGCTGGGTGGGAAGTAATGGCCGAAAATAAAAGTACCAGTGCAAAAGAAGGTTTTGCCGATTTGCCAATTGTAAAGGGTACTAATCAGGGATTGGATTTACATGTGGCCAATTTTCTGGATTGCATCAAAACCCGAAACAAACCCAATTGCGATATTGAAACTGGTGCCCACATCGCCCGTTTTTCGCACATGGGCAACATTGCCTACCGTTTAGGCCGGAAGATTGTTTGGGACGGCGATAAACAGGAATTCCTTAACGACCCCGAAGCCAATGCCATGACCAAAGCCGAATACCGCGCTCCATGGTCGCTGCCTAAAGTATAGTAATTCAGCATACGGGGCGAAATCACATCACCCCGTATATTTTTTCAATCAAAAATCAGTGGCAACAGCCTGATAGGAGATTAAACCCAACATATCAGAGTGAACATGAAGAATCTATTTTTAACTTTAATAATTGCACTAAGCATGTCAACTTCCTGTACCAATCCTGCCGTTCAAACAACAGCTCCGGAAACAAATAACTGGAAAACGGTTTTAGCAGAAGAATTACCATTGTTAGGCCACCGTAACTGGATTTTGGTGGTCGATAAAGCATTTCCGGCACAAAATGCACCCGGAATACAGGTCGTAAATACAGGTGAAGAGCTTTTACCCGTTCTGAAATATACGCTTGAACAAATTTCACAATCGACCCATGTTAAACCGATAATTTACACCGATGGGGAGTTGGGTTTTATTACTCCGGAATTGGAATCAGGAATTGAACCGTTTAAGAATTCATTGCAGGAAGTACTAAAAGGAGCTGAGGTACAGACCATTTTGCATGACTCCGTGTTCCTGAAAATAGACGAAGCATCGAAGCTTTTTAAAGTATTGGTTTTGAAAACCGAAGGAACCATTGCCTATTCATCGGTATTTCTGAATTTAGATTGTAAATACTGGACAGGCGAAAAAGAAAACGCGCTGCGTCAGGCGATGTCCGGAAAATAAATGCGTGGAAACTCTCAAAAATGACATTTCAGAAAATCACTATCATCGACTCCTGCGGACTGACAAGCCCGGTTTTGGAGCAAATCACCTTACTTTCAACTGAGCCAATCATAATTCACTACGATGATCCGGCTGATGATGCTGAAATCCTTAACCGGATTGCAGATTCTGATTGTATTCTGGTGAGCTGGCGCACCAAAGTAAACGCCGAAGTAATTCAAGCTTCTCCAAACCTGAAATATATTGGCATGTGCTGCAGTTTGTACGACGAAAAAGCGGCAAATGTAGATATTTTGCAAGCCAGAAAACAGGGAATTATGGTGAAAGGAGTCCGTGATTATGGTGACGATGGAACTTTGGAATTCATATTTTCGGAACTGATTTATTTGATGAAAGGACTTGGGGCCCGTCGGTGGCAGGCTGAAAACCGCGAATTGCGGGGCAAAACGATGGGTATCATCGGAATGGGAACTTTGGGCACAATGGTTGCCCGCACGGCCCGACATTTCGGGATGAATGTATTTTATTTCAACCGTAGCCGAAAGCCGGATTTGGAAGCCGAAGGTTTTGAGTTTTTACCACTGAATGAATTGATGGCTCGTTGTGATGTCGTCAGTTTGCATTTACCCAAAAACTCCTTTGTTCTGGGCGAAGCTGAATTCAGGAATAAAAAACCAAATTCGATTTTGGTAAATACCTCCATTGGTCTGACTTTCGATAAAGCTGCTTTTCTTTCATGGATTTCCTGCGACCCGACTTCGTTTGCCATTTTTGATGCGCCGGGAGTAGGCGAACATTCCGAAGAATTTTCAAACTTCCCCAACATTATCATCTCCGACCGATCTTCAGGATTTACGCTGGAAGCCCAGTCGCGACTTTCAGAGAAGGTTTTGACAAATATGCAGAGCTTTCTGTTGGCTGTTTGAAATACAACATTTGGAAGTGATCTGCCAATTGCTGACTGTTACATTTATGTGCCGGATGATTTCTTTTGCTGTTATTCACTTCATGAACGCAGGAAATATAAATGGAGATCGTTGTTTTATATTTTCCGGAGTAAAAAAGTAAATGGCAGGAGCAAAAAAGTAAATGGCAGCTTATCGTTTGATACTCTGAGATGTGAAAAATATAAATCAACATAGCTGTTTGGTACCTGATGATGCAGGAAATATAAATGCAGATCGTTGTTTGATACTTTCAGGAGCAAAAAAATAAATGGCAGGAGCAAAAAAGTAAATTGGAGCTCGTAGTTTAGTACTTCGTGATACAAAAAATACAAATGGTTTTTGAGTAACTTTGAACAAACAAAATAAAAACAGATCACCATGGGACTTTTTTCAGCATTAATGGGCAACGCAGGAGTTGTTAGTCAGGACGAATTAATCCGCGATTATGGAAAACTTTTAACTGAAGGTGAATCAATCGATTTAGGATTTAAGCTTATTCGTGATACATTCATTTTTACCAATAAACGTATGGTATTGGTCAATAAGCAAGGCATCACGGGAAGTAAAACCGAATATCTGTCGATCAACTACAAACAGATTTCGAGGTTCAGCATCGAAACTGCCGGACATTTTGACCTGGAAGCAGAACTTAAAATCTGGATTTCGAGCGAAATAGAACCAAGCATCACCAAAAAGTTCAACAAGTCGGTGGATGTGTATGAGGTACAAAAGGTATTGGCTCATTACGTTCTGAAATAATATGCTGGTCACATTTTGTCGGTAATTTCGTATAAACCGTGTCAACTTTACTTCGCCAAAAAATTCCATAAAATGAGAACTATTGGTCAATTAAAGCTTATTTCATTTTACAGAATCAAGTTTCTGTTCTTTTTGATTTTTATTTATTTGTCCTGCACATCGGCTAAGCAGGATTCGGGTGATAAAAAACAAAACAGGTCATTTCCAATGTACTCCGAACAAAAAGACGATACCCTTCAGTGGAAAAAAGAGGCAAGAAAGATGGTCAACAGCCAACTGATATCAAGAGGGATTACAGATAAAAAAGTGCTCCGTGTGATGGAAAATACTCCCCGCCATCTTTTTGTTCCTGAAAATTATACCGATGCTGCATATGACGACGGACCATTGCCTATTGGCGAAGGACAAACCATTTCTCAGCCATACATCGTAGCCCTCATGACCGAATTGCTAAAATTAAAGGGTAATGAAAAAGTACTTGAAATTGGCACCGGTTCCGGTTATCAGGCTGCGGTTCTGGCTCAATTGGTCGATACCTGCTATACTATTGAGTTGGTGAAAAAACTTGCAGACAATGCCAACGAATTGATAACGAAACTCGGATATACCAATGTAATTGCCAAATGCGACGACGGCTACAAGGGTTGGCCGGAACATGCACCTTTTGATTGTATCATCATTACTGCTGCTCCGCCCGAAATTCCCCAGGCGCTGGTCGACCAATTAAAACCTGAAGGGATAATGGTTCTTCCGGTCGGAACATTCTATCAGCAATTAATGGTAGTTACAAAAACCAAAAGAGGAATCAGGAAAGAAAGTATTATCCCTGTTCGTTTTGTCCCGATGGTGAAACCCGATTAATTCAGGTTTACTTCTTTATTCCGGGAAAATCTTCCGGCTCATAAAATTTCTTTCAAAAAAGATAACCAAGTAATCAGTGTATATTGAATGGCTGGAAATTATCAACCCAATTAAAGAATTCTAATTTCATTGTAAATTAATGGAAAATTATTCGTTAATTTAAAGTGAATATTAAAATGTAGCACGAGAGATATGAAAGGGAAGATTATGGAGCTATTTTCAATATCAGCAAAAGAAGGTAAATATTTTAATGACAAAGAAGGATTTATTGAGGTTGAAAGCTGTCCGATTGGTGTAATGCTTTGTACTGAACATCTTGCTTTTATCAATAAAAAGATGCGTATTTCGCGCAGTCACTGGTTAAATAAGAACTTCTTATTGGCAATTGAAGAACTCAAACTTGCGTATAATAAAACTACAGAATTAAATCAAACCCCCTGTGCTCAGTGTGCAGATCTGTTTCGCTCGACTATCACGAATTCATTGGAAACAATTCAGGAAGATTTGCATGAAATGACTACCGGCTTCTTTAGAACCAGGCGTTTTCAGACAAGTTATGAATTGGCAACCAGAACCTTAAAGGAATTTAAAGAAAATAATTGAGATCCTTGATACTCCAATCCGGGTAATATTTTACCATGATAATTTGATTTTGGAATAGTTTTTTTCTTTCTCAATAAAAACTTTTCGTCCCGAAAGTGCATTTTGGTCGATGCCCGGGATAATTTCCATACTTTTGCCCTTACTTTGCATTTTTATTTTTTGTCATAATCAGACTTTTGAAGTATGATAGGATTTGCGACACTTGAAAATTCAGGTTTTCTATTCAATATTTACATTGGAATTTTACTCGCCGGATTAATTGGAATTGTTATTGTTTCAGAAAGATTAAAGCCATACCTGGCAGCATTGGTTGTACTCTTGGTTTCTTTCCTTACAAGCCTTTTGGCAATACAAGGCATTCATTCAAATGGGTTAGAGTTTTTTATTCCCGGCGGTTCTTTTATTGGCGATATTCCATTTAGGATTGATGCGCTTTCCGCCTGGTTTATGCTCATTATAAACCTGACCGTGACAACCGGTGTGTTATACGGAATTGGATATCTCCGGGCTTACAAGCCAATAAAATCAATCATTACGCTTCATTGGGTGCTTCTTGTTCTTTTTCAGTCGTCGATGTTGTGGGTTTGCATGGTTCAAAACAGCATCGCTTTTCTTATTGCCTGGGAAATCATGTCATTGTCGTCACTGTTTTTGGTTTTGTTCGATCACACCGATTCGAAAGTGATTAAAGCAGGTATAAACTACATGGTTCAAATGCACCTCAGTGTTGCTTTCCTGACAGTCGCTTTTATCTGGGTTTACTTTAAAACCGGAACATTCGACTTTAAAGGGATTGGTACATACTTTGGTTCAAATGCGAATCTTTGGTTGTTCGTCGTATTTTTTCTCGGTTTTGGCCTGAAAGCTGGTTTCATGGGTTTGCATTCGTGGTTGCCTCATGCCCATCCTGCCGCACCATCGCATGTTTCAGGAATCATGTCGGGAGTGATTGTTAAAATGGGTATTTACGGGATTTTCCGGATTATTACCTTTTTAAAAGCCGATTACATTTTATTGGGCGACATCGTTTTAACCTTTTCAGTTTTAACCGGTTTGTTCGGAATCATGAATGCCGCTGTGCACCGCGATTTCAAGAAAATGCTGGCTTATTGCACCATCGAAAATATCGGAATTATCGGCATTGGCATCGGAGTGGGATTGATTGGACTCGGAAAAGATCAGAATGTATTGATATTTCTAGGTTTTGGTGGCGCATTGTTGCATGTGCTGAATCATTCGCTGTTTAAATCGTTGCTTTTCTATTCTGCAGGTTCAGTTTATCAGCAAACCCATACCCGCGATATGAACCAATTGGGCGGGCTGATAAAAAAAATGCCACAGACAGCTCTGTTATTTCTGATTGGCGCTTTGGCGATTGGCGGAATTCCACCTTTTAACGGGTTCATTTCAGAGTTTTTAATTTATAGCGGCTTACTCGCCGGAATACATTCTGTTGACATCGCACAAACTACCCTAATGGTTGTTTCGGTTGCCGGAATGAGCATTATTGGCGGCATTTCGGTGTTTGCTTTTACCAAAACATTTGGAACCATATTCCTGGGTTCGGCAAGAACTGAACTGCATCACGAGCCCCGCGAAGCCTCAAACATCATGTTGGTTCCGCAATACATGATTGTGCTGGTTATGCTTTCCATTGCTTTCTTTTCGGGTTATTTCCTGAATGTTATTCTGACCATTCTCAACGGATCTTTTCATGCCAACATGGAAGTCGGAAACATTGACTTTCTCCGTTACTCATCCGTTTTACAACACATTAGCTTGTATTCATTTCTGTTCATTGTTGGAATAGGATTAATATTTTACCTCCGGAAAGCGATTACCCAAAAACGAAAAAGCACTTACAATTCAACCTGGGGATGTGGATATACTGCTCCAACAAGCCGAATGCAATACTCCGGGAAGTCGTTTACAAAGCCGTTGAGCAAGCTTTTCAATTTTGTGCTGATCGAAAAAAAGAGTTTCAACGAATTAAAAACCAACGAGATATTTCCTGTAAGTAGAAACTACTCTTCGTCCTATCTCGACTTTTGGGAACATTGGCTGATAAATCCTGCAATTAAATACCTCGGTTTATTTATCGATCTGTTTAAGTTTTTCCAGAATGGGCGGATTCAGGCCTATGTCCTCTATGGTATTGTATTTATACTGATTGTATTTATTGGAACAGTGTTTAATTTACTGCATTGATATACTTGTATTTAGCCATATTGTTATCAGCTATCACAGCTCTTTTGTTCGTTAAATCAACAACGAAAGGGATGGTTACGGTTACAATGGTTGTAATTACCAGTTTGTTCAGCAGTATGTTTGCAATACCGGCACTGCTTGGCAACGAATTTCAGACTCTGCTGGCCGGAACAATTCCTTTTGGTGCGGTTCCCATAAAAATTGACGCTTTATCTGCATGGTTTATCCTCGTCATTAATTTTACGATGATAACCGGTGTCATATACGGTAAGAGTTACATGAAGCCATATGCCAGGCAAAGAACCAATCTGACCATGCATTGGCTGTCGTATAACTTACTGCATATTTCCCTGATTTTGATTTGTTCGGTTCAGAATGCAATGGTGTTTCTCATAAGTTGGGAAGCGATGGCATTGTCAGCTTTTATACTGGTTATTTTTGAGAGTTACAAAGCGGACACTTTAAAGGCGGGCATTAATTACCTGATTCAATCGCATGTTTCCATCCTGTTTTTAATGCTCGGATTTATTTATGTGGCAGTTAAAACGGGCAGCTATGATTTTGATGCCATTGCCGAATTCTCGCATCAGCAACCTGCAATGGCCGGAACGGTACTTTTCCTAAGCTTTTTTATCGGATTTGCCATTAAAGCCGGGTTCGTGCCGTTTCACACCTGGCTTCCTCATGCCCATCCGGTTGCTCCATCTCATGTCTCCGGAGTAATGTCAGGCGTTGTGATCAAGATTGGTATTTATGGCATTCTCCGGATGATTTTGCTGATCAATGCAGATTACGCAACGATTGGTTACATCATTCTGTTCATCTCAATAATTTCAGGAGTTTACGGAGTTGCGCTTGCCATTATTCAGCACAATCTGAAAAAATTACTCGCCTACCACAGCATCGAAAATATTGGCATTATCGGCATTGGCATCGGCATTGGGTGCATCGGTCTGGGAACCGGCAATGAACTGATGGCGACCCTGGGATTTATGGGAGCGCTGTTGCATACACTCAACCATTCGCTGTTTAAATCGTTGCTTTTTTACAGCGCCGGAAACGTATATCAGTCGGCACATACCATGAATGTTGAACGGTTGGGCGGCTTAATTAAAAAAATGCCACATACGGCTTTCTTGTTTCTGATTGGCGCATTGGCTATTTGTGGATTGCCGCCGTTAAATGGTTTCATTTCTGAATTTTTAATCTACGGAGGAATCTACGACTGGCTATTTTCTGCAGATCTGATTTCACTTATCATTATTACGTTTTCAATACTCGGACTGGTGGCGATTGGCGGATTGGCAATTTTCTGTTTTACCAAAGCATTCAGCATTGTGTTTTTAGGAACCAATCGCAGCAACCCAGAAATACATACTTCCGAAATGAGTTTCTGGCAATTGTTTCCCATGTATCTGGCTGCGGCATTGATGATACTTATTGGCTTGTTTCCTTCGGTATTTTTAAATCTGTTAATAAAGCCAGTTGCGCTTTTTACCGGGGATATTGTGTTTAATCCCAATCTGCCTCAAATGAGAGTGTTCGATTCTTTGCAAACAATCAATTGGGTGAGTGCCGGATTTATCTTGTTTATTTTGGCCGTTTGGGGAATCCGGAAACTCGTTACCCGATCGAAAATAATAACGATTGAGCCAACCTGGGGTTGTGGATACACTGTACCATCGTCTAAAATACAATACACAGCGAATTCATTTGTGCGGACTTATACCAAACTTGCCAAACCAATGCTTTTTATCGAAAAAGATGAAACTGAAATCACCGGAATCTTCCCTTCGAAGAGGCATTATGAAACGCATCCGTACGATAATATTGAACGGATTCTCATAGATTTTCCGCTAAAGAAGATTGCATCGATTAGGGAATGGTTCGTATTTTTACAGAATGGCCATTTGCAGCGGTACATTCTTTATGGCATCGTCTTCATCGCTTCAGTAATAATTATCCCGGTTCTGATCGATAGTTTTTTAATAATTTTACAATTCTTAAACCACTTATAATATGCTAAGTTTGGTACTCATACTTATCGCAAGCCTTTTCTTCACCGGAATTATAATTCGGACAAAAAGTATTGCTTCAGGAAGAAAAGGGCCAGGCATCTTTCAGCCTGTTAAAGATGTGTGGAGGCTATTTAAAAAAGGTTCAGTTTACAGCGAAACTACCAGCTTTGTATTCCAGATTGCCCCGGTAGTCTATTTTTCATCGGTAGTGATGGCAATTTTGGTGGTTCCGTTCGGTTCAACCAAAGGAATTATAAGTTTCGATGGCGACTTTATCTTTTTTGCCTACGTTTTGGCACTGGGTAAATTCTTCAGCATTATTTCGGCAATGGATACCGGAAGCAGTTTCGAAGGCATGGGTGCCAGCCGCGAAGCATTGTATTCAATGTTTGCCGAGCCAGCGTTCTTCATTTTAATGGGTTCGTTTGCTTTGCTGACAGGACACACTTCATTCTTCGAAATCTTTTCGACTTTGCATTTGGGATCATATATAACTTATGCGTTGGGAATTATGGCCACTTTTGTTCTGGTAATGATTGCCATGATCGAAAACAGCCGGATGCCAATCGATGATCCAAAAACGCACCTTGAACTGACAATGGTTCACGAAGTAATGATACTCGACAACAGCGGTTTCGATCTGGGTTTGATCCTTTCGACCGGATATCTGAAATTCGCCATGTACGGAACCCTCATTACCAACCTATACATTGGAGAACTGTCAATGGCTTATGCAATTCCGATCTTTTTCATAACTCAATTTGCTTTTGCAGTATCAGTCGGATTGATAGAATCTTTCATGGCCCGTTACAGGATGAGCCATAACCCGCAGTTTATTTTTGCACTTTCATCGGTCAGTTTGCTGATCTTTTTAGGCGTATTGCTTGTCCTGGGAAAATTTGTTTAATACTTACGAAAATGATTGACGTACTTTTAATAGTTTTCATTATCACCCTTTTGTATGTTTCCATCGCAAACCGGATCATCACGTACGTGAAGGTCTTGGCGCTTCAGGGATTTATACTCTTTGGGGTAACTTTTATGCAGTTGCAGGAAATCAATACCTTAAACCTGGTGCTCATTCTTCTTGAAACCATTATTTTTAAAGCAATAGCGGTTCCCTTGTTTTTAGATCATCTCATCAAAAGGAACAACATCACCCGCGAAGCAGAACCATACATTCCCAACTTCCTGTCACTCGTAATCACGACCATCATTATTGTGGTAACCATATTGCTGGCCAATTCGGTAAAGGATGATAATCTGGACAAGATATTTTTCATTGTAGCGCTTTCAACACTGTTTACAGGTTTGTATTTCATCGCTTCGCGAAAGAAAATAATCACACACGTAATGGGATACCTGATCATTGAAAATGGTGTTTTCGTATTGTCGCTGGCAGTTGGAAACGAAATGCCAATGCTCGTAAACCTTGGCGTTATGCTCGATATTTTTGCGAGTGTTTTAATTTTGGGGATATTTCTGAATAAAATTGGCGATGTTTTCAAAGACGTCGATGTTAACCAGTTAAGCAATTTGAAGGATTATTAAAATACAACTACATGACCGGAATTTATTTAACAGGAGGTATTCTCATAGCAGGTTTGCTATTCGCAAATCGGAATGTAATCATTAACAATGTATTGATCATCCTCTTTGGCTTATTGCAAACTATTTTTACGATCTATCAATGTTCAAATTACAGGGGAACTGAATTGGAGTATTTCACCTCCGATTCTTTGGGATTGTTATTTTTAATCACCTTAACTGTCGTTAGTCTTCCGGCTTTGATGCACAGTTACTTATACATAAAGCGCAGTCCCGAAACATCGCACCATTCAAGAAGTATTTATTTCGCGGCGCTTGTTCTGCTAATTACATCAATCAGTGCTGCCTATTTGGCCAACCACATTGCCGTTGTCTGGATTTTTACTGAATTGACAACCCTGAGCGCTTCAGCTTTGATTTACCATCACCGAAACAAATTGGCGCTTGAAGGCACGTGGAAATACGTGTTTATTTGTGCCATCAGTATCACATTTGTTTTCATTGGTATCCTGTTTCTAAGTCTTTCGCTTCAGGGAACCGGTTCTGAAGATTTGTCGTACTCCAACTTAATGGCAAAAAGCGACCAGTTAAATCCTTTTTGGCTGAGGCTTGCTTTCCTGTTTATTTTCACCGGATTTACTGCCAAGCTCGGATTAGTCCCGATGTACACCGCCGGAGTTGATGCCAAAGACAAAGCTCCCGCACCAGCTGGCGCGCTGTTATCGAGTGCTTTAATGAACATGGGTTTTATCGGCATTTTCAGGTTTTATATTGTAATTGCCCATACGCCTTTGCATCACTGGGCCAACATTGTTATTTTTGTTTCGGCCATACTCTCCATATTTGTAGCCACTGTTTACATGACGAAGGTTATAAATATCAAGCGTATGTTTGCCTATTCGAGTATCGAGCACATGGGTTTGGTGATGTTGGGTGTTGCTGCCGGAGGAATTGGCTATTATGCAGCCATTCTGCATCTTGTTTTACATGCGTTGGTTAAGTCGAGCATGTTTTTTCAGTTCAACCAGTTGTACAATGTTTTTCAGAGCAAAAGCGTTGCATACGTGGGCAATTATTTTAAATACAACCCAACCGGTGCAATTGTGTTGCTGATTGCATTTATCAGTGCCACTGCAATGCCGCCTTCAGGATTGTTTGTAAGCGAATTCCTGATTTTCAGGGCGTTGTTCGAAGGTCAATATATTTTTGTGCTGTTGCTGGTGCTTTTACTCCTGACGATCATTATCTGGGCATTTGCAAAAAATATCTTCAAAATACTGTTTTCTCCGGTTGAAGGGTTTGATGACAGCAATGTTCCTAGAATAAATCCTTGGGAATCACTAACCCAATATGTATTGCTGTTTGCCGCTGTTTGGCTGGGCTTAAATCCTCCTGAAATATTTGTTGACCTGATCAGGGAAAGTGTCATTTTGCTACAAATTTAAAAAATGGAAAACTTCACAACGATATTAAACAATCAGACCATTCCGGTGGCCGATATTCCTGAAGTAAACTATGCGACGTTTCTGGAAATGAATACTGGTTTCATTCTCAGTTCTCCGGAAAGGCATTGTGTAAACTATTTCGGATATCCGGTTGGAAATCAGATTAAACTGATTTGCTGCATTGCTGACGACAATACCCACAATATACATGTATCGTCCTGTTTGGTGAATTCAGCGGATGCGCTTGATTCATTTACCGCCCGGCACCATTGCTTCGAAAAATTTGAACGCGAAATTCATGAGAACTTTGGTGTTGGCTATAAAGATCATCCGTGGCTGAAACCCGTCAGGTATTCCAAAAAACGCTTCGATCAGTCAAAAACCATTGCCAATTACCCTTTTTACTCCATCGACAGCGATGAATTGCACGAAGTCGCTGTTGGTCCAATACACGCCGGAATTATTGAACCCGGACATTTCCGGTTTATATGCAACGGCGAACAAATTTTGCATCTAGAAATCCAATTGGGATATCAGCACCGCGGAATCGAGCAACAATTTCTGGATAAGAAAAATCTGCTCCAACGTTCAACCCTTGCCGAATCAATTGCCGGCGATACGGTTGTCGGGCATACCACCACTTTCTCGCATGTTTGGGAAAGCCTTTGCGGAATTCAGCCCTCACGCGATATTGAATTTTCGAGAACGCTTGCATTGGAGATGGAGCGAATGGCAATTCATACCGGCGATTTGAGCGCGGTTTGTGCCGACATTGCCTATCAGTTGGGCAATTCTGTCCTTGGTCGTTTGAGGACGCCGCTTATTAATTTCATGCAGGAATGGGGCGGAAACCGGTTGTCGAAAGGATTGATCAGGCCGGGACGCAACCAGTTTCCATTTACTCCGGAATTGGCAAAACGGCTCACTGAGGTATTGGAAGCCTATGAGCCCGATTTTGTGGAAATGAACAAACAATTGTTCCAGCTTCCCAGCGCCCTTTCCAGGTTTGAACGAACCGGCGTGGTTTCGTACGACGATGTTTTGTCGATTGGTACGGTTGGAATGGCGGCTCGCATGAGTGGATTAAGCCGCGATATTCGTTCATCGCATCCATACAGTCTTTATCCTGAAATTACGCACGAACCAATTGTAAAACATCACGGAGACGTTTATTCGCGCGTGCAGATACGCAGGCAGGAAGTAATGCAGTCGATGCAATACATCCGCGATATGATTGCAAACGTTCCGGAATATGTTGAAAAAGAGCCGATGATTGGCAGTCCGAAACCCAATTCTTTTACACTTTCATTGGTTGAAGGTTGGAGAGGTGAGATTTGCCATTGCGCCATTACTGACAATTCAGGAGAATTGATTTTGTATAAAATAAAGGATCCGTCATTTCACAATTGGCTGGCTTTGGCGCTGGCTGTGCGTAACAACGAAATTTCCGATTTTCCGATCTGCAACAAGAGTTTTAGCTTGTCGTATTCGGGCCACGATTTATAGGAAAGAAGCCCCCTTCCAGTTCCCCTTAAGTTAGGGGAAAGCCTTGGGATTCTGGTTTAGGATACAGACCATCACATTCATTTAGCGGTAAAGGATATCGCGAAAAAAATGATTAGAACGATATCCTTTGCCGTTGGCTTCAGCCAACGGATGAAGAGTAAAAAGTGAAACCGTCCGCGCAAGATTGTTGTTCAATGCAATACCTCTTTTCGGACGGAAGTGAAAGACCTTTAAAAATGTAGTTTCATTAGATATAATTCATAAAGCGACACATCATGTTCAATAACTTAAGGATAGTCTATCATCAGGGGAAACAATATATTCGGAATACTGCGACCACAAAAGTTCCCGGCATTTTCAGGGGTCGTCCTGTTATTACTACCGAAAAGGTAAATGAAACTGAATTGATTGATTTGTGTCCGGTTAATGCGATTGCGTCCAATCCGGTGAGCATCGATATGGGCAAATGTACATACTGTGGTGAATGTGCCAAACAATTTCCCAACAAAATCAGGTTTACCAGCGAGTATAAAATATCGACCAACGAACGCGAACGTCTCATCGTTAAAGAAGGCGAAGACAAGTTGGTCGAAGTGAATCCGGAAACGGTCAGAAGCGACATTCATCGTGTGTTTGGAAGTTCATTAAAGCTGAGGCAGGTAAGTGCCGGTGGCGATAACAGCTGCGAGTGGGAATTGAATGCTTCGAATAATGTACAGTTTGATATGGGGCGTTACGGGATCGAATTTGTGGCATCGCCCCGTCATGCCGATGGAATTGTGATTACCGGTCCGATTACCGAAAATATGGCCGAAGCCTTACAGATTTGTTATGATGCCGTTCCCGAACCCAAAATAATTGTTTTGGTCGGAACCGATGCCATCAGTGGCGGAATTCATGCAGGCAGTTCAGCCCTTAACCGCAGTTTTTTGGACAAATATCCGGTTGATCTGTACATTCCGGGAAACCCGGCGCATCCGCTTACAATTATTAATGGATTACTGGATTTGACCAGAAAGAAAAAATGGTAACTTGCGTTTGATTTAATAAATGGCATGATTGAAACATCAAAGATATACGATATCGTTAATAGGATTGCCGCTAAATTCAATCCTGATAAAATTATTTTATTTGGTTCCTATGCAGCAGGCACTCCAAATATGGATAGTGATATAGATCTTTTGATTATTCAAGATACCGATTTGCCACCTCATCGGAGAAGTTTTGATATTCAGAAATTGCTGATCGGCTCAATGGTTCCTATGGATATACTCGTTTATACCAATCAGGAATTTGAACACGGGCAAACAGAGAAAAATTCTTTTTTAAGTAATGTCGTGAAAACATCAAAGATTCTTTATGAGCGCAGATAGTCAGTTGATCAGAGAGTGGATTGATAAAGCTGACCATGATTTGGGTTCCGCTAAATTGATTTTTCTTCATATTCCTGAATATTTTGACACCATTGCATTTCATTGTCAACAGGCAACTGAAAAATACTTAAAAGCTTCGCTTGTCTATTATGGGATTGATTTTCAACGCACCCATAATTTAGTTTACCTGCTGGATCTGTTATCTCAAAAAATAGCGTTGTCAGAAGATATCTATGATCAGGCAATCTTATTAAATGGGTTCAGTGTTCAGATCAGATATCCGAATAAAAACGTTTATTTGACAAAAGAAGAATTAGAACTGTCAATCAATATTGCACAGGAGTTTAGAAATCTGGCACTTCAGATGATCGGAATAAAGGAATAATGGAAAGCAAATCGCCGGTAATACTTAAGTTCAAATCCCTGCAGCGTTTAGAATGTGAGTTGTTTTGGCCAACTCTTTTTTGTTATCTTTACCTTGTAAATTACAAGGCACTAATAAGATTACCAGACGTTTAAAGAACTATTATGATGCCAAAAGACAAGATGTTACACCTTCCTATCCTCGTCGAGCAAGACGAAGACAATGTTTACATCGTTAGTTGCCCTGTTTTCAAAGGCTGTTACTCTTATGGCAAAACCATTGATGAAGCCATGGGAAACATCAAAGAGGTGATCGATATTTGCATGGATGAAGAAACAACAAATGTTTCAGGATTTAATCGTTTTGTGGGTTTTAGAGAAATGCAGGTGACAATTGTTTAAGACCTTCCTAAGGATTGATGCGTAAAATAATCCGTGAAGATTTGGACATGGAACTGGATGAGTTTCTGAACTTATTGAAGTAAAACATCCCATCGATCTTTACATTCCGGGAAATCCGGCTCATCCGCTTACAATTATAAATGGGTTGCTGGATTTGACGCGAAAACGAGAAATCTAAAAAGGGAGTTTATATACAAGTTGATGATTTTCAAAGTTGTTTTTATTTTTGTTTCCGCCTTACATCAATTCAAGCCTGCGACATTCGTTCCCGCAGCCCACCCTCCTGCAAAAATTCTTTTTCCAAAGTTTTTAACTGCTTGGCGAGTAAGTAGGAAGTTATTTTGATTAAGCCAATCATTACATTGGCTGATACCTCTGGATTGGAGCTTTCAATACCTTTCTGGTAAGTTTCGTAAGTAGCGTTAGGAGTCGTAAGTAGTTTTGTGAGATGGGGATAATAGAAGTGCTTCTTGTCCCAGATTTGAAGTTTGCGGATACGCAAAAAGTCTTTGTAATCGACTAAAAGTTCTTCGAGCGAAGCCCGGGCAACGTTGGTGAGTTTGATTTCCATTTCTTTTGAAGTCCCTGACGCCATGCTCCCTTCAACAATATTTTGTTTGCCCGAACGGGCAGCTTGTATCATTTGGTCAATGGTTCTGTCATAAAGTTGAAAATATTTTTTGCAGAAATAGTAGGTGCCATCGTAAATAATTTCGGCTTTTTGGTAGGTTATCAAACGTTCGTAACCACCATGTTTGGGAATAAAACCATCGTGGTTGTATTGTTTATCCATTGGCTTTTGTTTTTTTTCATTCGCTGTACAATTATGACTTCGTGGACGGTTAAAGTGTTATGATTGTCAAATTTGTCCAACGAAAGTTACTACTTATTTAACTGTTCTTCCCGCTTTAATCCAAGGTATTTTTCCAAAAAATCGGCGCAATGAATGGTTGGAGATGGATTTATCCTCATAATTTTTATCAACTCAAACAATTCACCGCACCCAGTCTGACAAAAAATCCGTTTTAGATTTTCGTTCGATTCGATATCCGAATTGATAAACGTTTTTAGGTTATCAATGCCCAGGTATTTCTTATCAGCTTTCTGAATACCCAATAATTTAGCCAGTTTATTTCCTTCAGGAGTACCGTTATTGGTGAGAAATAAAAAAGTACGAAAAATCAATCGGTCACCAAAGATATTTGCTTTCAGGTATCCCAGCCTTTTGTTCATGTAGGTATATGGAAACAAGTAGCCACCATCATCCGTCGGAAAAGTCTGATGCTTCAAGACCATATCAATAACTTCAGAATAATTTAAATCGGTAAAATGATCCCCAATCCGCTCATTTATCCGGTCGAGCGCATGTTTTTGTATGTAAACTTTTAGGGGAAGATCTTTTAATAGCCCATTTATTCCAAGCTGTTCGGGTTTTATAGTTATTCCTGTAACCTTATTTTCATTGTATATGTTTATCCTGAAAATAGTGCGTTTGTGTCCATCAATTTCAAATAATTCGGTTTCCGGTTTCTCAAAGTAAACGAGGTAATTGTTATAGAAGGCTTTTGGGTGATATGAAGATGTATCAAGTTTTGAAGCTTCTAACTCAAACCGAATGGTGAAACGTCCTAGCTGAGTAAAGAACAATGAAATTAATTGCATAGATTCTTCTTTTTTTCGATAGGCTTCAAGTCTTATAGAATCAAAATCATTGAAGACTGGAAATTTATTTTTAAAAGCTTCCGGGTTTAGGCAGTTATCTTTATCAACATTTCGCCAGTATAATAGTATAGTTTCGGGGTAACAAAAATAATCGTACAGGCTTATTTGTTTTTTATCCGAACCAATATTAACCAATGAATCTCGAAGCATCCAGTTTAGGACTTTGTTCATCGCAATTAAGTCTTGTTTTGTAGCCTTTAAATCTGAATTTTCGGCGCTTATTAGTTTCACGGGACGCAACCGAAAAAAATACAAAGATTCAACCCCTTTCGTTCCCAAAAGATCAAAAGCCGATTCATCTCCAATGATTCCCATCATTGCTTTTATCCGTTTCAGGTAGCAATTCTTCTGATGAATTTCTTCCTGCTTTTGTTGCTGTGCATTTTTGCCCTTGTCCTTTTTTTTCATTTGGTTTTTGTATGGTTTGTTCATAAAAAAAGAGACCCTCCATGCACAGGTCTCTTTCTTTTGGGTGGATGGAATGTGTGGATTGGCTTATTTCTTTTCCAGTGTTGCGTTCACAACACATAGTTCGCCATTGTTTACATTCACTTCTTGGGTTGATTCGGCATATCCAGGTTTCTGAAACAGTACCTGGTAAGTTCCGCCTTCGAGCGATTTAATATTAAAACCACCTTTGGCCGCAGTTTTCTTAACCAAACCGGCACCATTGCCCGATGCCTGTATCAGTTTTGCGGTTCCGTTTACCGGAATAAAAGTCACGGTTACCCCCTTAAGCGGGTTGCTCGTTTGAGCTTCTGTAACCACTCCTCTAACCGATAAACTTGCCTTTCCGCGTTTAATTACTTTGCCCGCTGCCTGGTATCCGTTGTAAAAATCAGCATTCGAATTTCTGATCAGTTCAACCGAAGCATTCATACGGGTTTCAGCAACTTCAGCACGTTTGAATAACACAACCAGTTGCTTGGTCAGCTGACTTTTTGCAGTCGCTCCGAGGCGCGGGGCACTCATCGAACTGTTAAAATCGTTAATTGCTCCCTGCAAAATGGCCTGCGTTTCCTCGTTAATGAAATAACTGCCCAGATCTTCGAGGATTTCCTGGGCTGCGTTGTAAACGATCTGGCAATTGTCTCTGAGTTCAAGGTCTGAAAAACGATTGAAATCAGTAATTGTAAAATCGATGGTGCCAAGCAAGGTGAATTGCTCTTTTAATGTGGCATAAGAGGTTAATTTCCGGGCGCTGTCAGAGCCCAGGTCAATTAATTTGGTTCGTAGCTGTTTTTTAGTAGCAGCTATTCCGGTCAAACCTTTTTTTTGTTTTTCGCCTGTCAATTTTATTTCAGCTACAGTACTTTTTAATTCCGCCAGATTTTGATCAAATTCCGGAAGATTTGCAGTAGTGTCGGCTTTCTCCTCGCAAAACAAAATAAGAGTTTCAAGTGAATTAATTTTATTTTCCTGATTTTGGGTCATAAAAACAAATTGATTTCATAATTGCATGGATAAGAATAAACAACCCGAGCTAATTTACGGAATATCAACTAAACAAAAAAATAATTTCATGTTCTTTTTGCGTAATCTTTTATTTATTTTTTGTTTTGTTGGACGATTGTACATTCATTTTACTGTCAGCAGTTTAACTATTCTTATTTTCGGTAATATTAATTACCTGACCAAAGCCAATGAGCTGAAATCAGTTTGGATTAAACGTTGTTGTGAATCGGGTGATTGCCGCTCAGATACAAGTTATCAATGTTGAGATGTTACTGATTAACGATCAGAATGAATTGTTTGATGCTGCGGGGTTATTGCTTAATGGTCCGACACAATTGTTTGATGAACCGAAGCAAATGTTTGATAATTTATCATGATTGCTTGATGTTCCGACGCGAATGTTTGATGCTCGGACGCAATTGCTTGATATTCCGACACACTTGCTTGATGCTCGGACGCAATTGTTTGATATTCCGACACACTTGCTTGCTGTTCCGGGACTATTGTCTGGTGATTGAACAGTTACAATATCTTCTGAAAAAAGAGTTCCGTTTTCCAGCCATCCAAAGTTCGGCGCCAGTCTTTTTTTGTACCGGAAAGTTCAAATCCGTTGTTTTTGAACAATTGAATACTTGCCAGGTTGTCTGCGGTAATGTTGGCAAACAATTGGTGTAAACGGAGGTAATTGGCGGCATAGCTGCAAAGCAGTTGAAGCGCATCGTTGGCATAACCCATTTTGCGGTCTTTTTCATCATGAATCAGAATACCAACGCCTGCCCTGAAATGGAATGGATCAAAATCGAACAGGTCGATGGCGCCGACAGCGTTTCCTTCCAGCGTTTCAATAATCATGCGTACCTGTTTGCTTTCGTATATGTCGCGCTGCGAATCCTTGATGTATTTTGCCAGAATGTATTTTGAGAATGGCTCATAAGTGTTGCTCACTTCCCAGATTTTTGCATCGTTTTCCCAATCGTACAACAGGTCAATGTCGTCGGGTTCCAAAGCCCTGAAACGAACTTTCCCAAATTCAAGTTTGTGGCGGATCATGGTTTCCCTATATTTCTCCAGGCTTTCAGCACGATTTCCATATCGTTCATCAGCTTGTAATCTTTGGCGTAAACAATGTTCAGTTCATCCTTCTTTTTCTCCTGAATGTTTTCAGGATAAATTGAAGCAGGGGAGAGGATGCCTTTTTTTATCGGCGGCAAGTGATCTTTATTTCCGGCACAGTATCCAACCCAACTTTTATTTCCGGCGAAAACTTCGAAAATACTCCGGAGGAACCCTGTTTGGGAATGGGTGAGCCAAATTATAAAAGGAGAAAGAAAAAGCAGGGCAATTGCCATTGCAAGGTCGAAAGCACGTTTGTTTTGTTTGTTGTTTTCCTTTGCGATTGAGTTGATGTGAACCACATATAAATCGCCCGCAGTAGAAATTGAGTTGCTGCCAATAATTGAAAGGCTTTCGGGTGGAGCAATTTTATAGTCGATGTTCAGCTCGCTTAATTCGAGCATAATCCTGATGATTTCCTGCGAAGGAATATCTCCGGATGAAAAAATTAGTTCGTCAATTTTATTGATGCGGATAATTTCGGGCAACTGGTGAATATTTCCCAGATAAAATTGCTGGTGAACCGAATCATTGGGTGAAACAAATCCAACCACGTCAATATTTAATCCTGACTGTGTAATCAGTTCCGATATTCGTTTTGATTCTTCCAGCGCAGCCACCACAGCAATGCGTTTTTGATGATCGAGTTCAAGTTCCAATCCGGATACACGCAGTTTATATAATAAATACCGATAAGTAGGCAACGCCAGAAATGCCCAGCCGGAACCCAAAAGAAGCAATGCCCTTGAGTAACGCATACTTTCATCAACCAGAGAATAAAAAATAAGGATGGAAAGTGTTCCCCAAAGCAATCCTTTAAAGATTCGCGCGAACTGAATGTTTTTCCGGTAACCACCGTTAAACCAGATGCAGCAAATCCATATCAGGATATAGATAGGAACAGCAAAGTGCAGATATTCGGGGGGATAGTAACCCCGTTCGTATTTGTAAGCTTCCCAATTTGGCAATAAAACTGCAAAACCAATGTAAATCATCAGGGCATCGATTGCCGGTAAAATAGCTGATTTTGTGAATTGTCCGGTTAGTGTTAAAATAGCCCGGAAGTATATGGCCAGATTGATCAAAATGGCATATTTTCGGGCATTCCCTTTCGAAAAATGTTTTTTTGCAAAGATGATCATCGCATTGTAAAACACTTTTACGTAGTTGATGCTGCCCTTTTTGGTGCTTTCTCCCTTATAATGAATGATAGTTGTTTCCGGGAAGTAGTAGTTTTTGTAACCGCCTTTCGTGATTCGGTAAGAAAGGTCGATGTCTTCGCCGTACATAAAATAATCTTCGTCGAGTAAGCCAACTTTATCGAGTGTTTCGCGGCGGAGCAGCATAAAAGCGCCTGCCAGCACTTCAACTTCATGAATCTGCTCGTTGTCGAGATAGCCCAAGTGGTATCGGCCAAAACGTTTTGAATGAGGGAAAAGGCTTGAAAATCCAAACATTTTCCAGAATGCAACTTCAGGAGTTGGTAACCCGCGTTTCGATTCAGGCAAGAAACGGCCTTTGCCATCAATCATTTTTACACCCAATCCACCGGCAGCAGGCGTTTTGTCCATAAATTGAACGATCTTCAGAAAGCAGTCTTCTTCGACTACAGTATCAGGGTTCAGAAGTAAAATGTATTCACCCTGCGCGATTCGGATGGCTTGATTGTTGGCTTTTGAAAAACCAACATTTTCTTTGTTGGCTATCAATGTTGCCTCCGGAAATTTTTCGGTAACCATTTGACAGGAACCATCAACAGAATCGTTGTCAACCACGATAATTTCGGAACTTGTTTTCGATGCTGCTTTATAAGCTGCATAAAGACATTGCTCCAGAAAATATTTAACGTTGTAATTGACAATGATCACGGTTAATTTCATCAGGTCTCTATTTTATTTTAGAACCACATAGACACATAGGGCACCTAGTTTTTTAAAATTCATTTTCTATGCTTTCTATGTGTCTATGTGGTTTTTTCCTTTTTTCCTTTTTTCCTTTTTCTTATTGAATAATGGAATCTTCAAAGTTCATCCGGTTTACGATCGAACGTCCAAGCGTAACTTCGTCGGTATATTCCAGTTCGTCGCCAATCGAGACGCCACGGGCGAGGGTCGATATTTTCACATTCAGGTTTTTAAGCTTTTTGAAAATGAAAAAGTTGGTGGTATCGCCTTCCATGGTGGTACTCAGGGCTAAAATAATCTCATCAATTCCACCTTCGTTTACACGGCCAACCAGCGAATCAACTTCGAGGTCAGAAGGGCCGATCCCATCCATTGGCGAGATAATCCCTCCCAAAACGTGGTACAATCCGTTAAACTGATGGGTGTTTTCGATGGCCATCACGTCTTTTATGTTTTCGACTACACAGATAAAAGAATTGTTTCGCGATGGATTTGAACAGATATTGCAAACATCAGTATCCGAAATGTTGTGGCAAACGCGGCAGTGTTTTACTTCGGAACGCAACTGCAGCAGGCTGTTGGCGAAAATCTCCACCTCATGAACTTCTTGTTTCAGGATGTGGAGAACCAATCGCAGCGCCGATTTCCGGCCAATACCCGGAAGTTTGGCGAATTCGTTCACTGCATTTTCCAATAATCTGGAGGGAAACCGGTCGAGGTGCATATTCCATTTCTTTTGTAAGCCTCAAATTTAATCAGCGAATTTTAATAAACAGAATCTACGCTCAATTTTAAGGGATTATTTATTCAGGTATTTAGCAACCGTGGTCAATACATCGTCCATTCTGATGGGTTTTACAAGCACATCGTTGCATCCTGAATCAAGACATTTCTGTTTGTCGTCGGCCATTGCATAGGCTGTTTGGGCGATGATCGGAACAGCCATATCTTTCAGCCTGATTTGGGAAGTTGCTTCGTACCCGCTTATTTCGGGCAATTGAATGTCCATCAGGATAAGATCAATTTTTGTAGCGTTGAAAATATTCAAAACATCTATTCCGTCTTTTGCCCAGACAACATTGGCACCGGTTTTTTCGAGTATGCTATTCAGGTATTCATAGTTGTATGGAGTGTCTTCTGCAATCATGATGGTGTAATTGCTGAAATTGTATTTCCGCTGCGTTTGTGATTTGGCCGCTGATCGAACCATTGGAATCTTTATTTTATCGTAGGGTAAAGTCAAATAAAAGACACTTCCTTCCCCCGGCACCGATTTTACATTGACGCTTCCGCCAAGCAACAATGCAAGATCTTTGCAAATCGACAGACCCAGTCCTGATCCTGCTTCGGATGGACTTGTTTCTTCAGAATAATTGAAACGTTTAAAAATGTTTTTAAGCCGTTCAGCCGGAATTCCTTCTCCAGTGTCCGAAACAAAAAATCTCAGTTTGTTATCGGCGAGTATGTTGTAGCCTATTTCAATGTTCCCTGTTTCGGTGTATTTTAAGGCATTAAGGTATAAATTGTTTAATATTTGTTTTAACCGGTAAGGGTCGGTAAAAATTACATCGTGATGCGCTTCTTCAGGAAGCTGAAAAATCAGTTCCATGTTTCTTTTTTGTTTACGCCTCAGATAATTGTTATAAGTCATTTCAAGTTCAGCAAACAAATCACCCAGAGAACAAGCTTCCTTTTTAATTTTCAGTTCGTTGGCCTCAATTTTTGCAACGTCGATAATGTCGTCAATCAGCCGAAGCAATGCCTGGCTGTTTTCTTCAATAATTTCCGAATATTTATTTCGCTTTTGTATCGGCAGCTCATCGTTTTTCATCAATTCACTGAATCCAATAATCGTGTTGATCGGTGTCCTGATTTCGTGACTCATATTAGACAAGAAATGATTCTTGTAGTTATTGGCAATCTCGGCATCTTGTTTTGCTTTTTTCAGGTCCCGCTCGATTTTCTTCAGATAGGTAATGTTTTCTGCAATTTTCACATAATGCGTAATGTTGCCAAAGCTGTTTCTGATGGGCGAAATGCTTGCCAATTCCCAGTAATATTCGCCTGTTTTTTTTCTGTTTTTAAACTCGCCCTGCCATTCGTTACCAGAGCTGACGGTTTTCCAAAGTTTTTCGTAAAAGCTTGGTGGTTGAAATCCCGATTTCAGGATATTTGGTTTTTTACCAAGTATTTCCTGATCGCTCCAGCCTGTAATTTTGCAAAAGGCGGGGTTAAAGAATTCGATGTATCCTTCAGTATCGGTAATTATAACTGCAATCGGACTCTGAAGTATGGCCTGATGAAGTTTTTTATATTCGCTGGCTGATTTTTTTTCTTCCGTGATATCCCGATGAACACCAAACATCCGGACGGCTTTGCCATTTTCGTCGCGTATTACTGAAGCACGGCTTTTAATCCAGATATAGTTCCCTTTTTTGTGCAACATTCTGAATTCTGCTTCATAAATAAGCGAATCGCTATTTATAAAGTTATTCATAAAATAAATCATTCTGTCTTTGTCCAGCGGATGGATCATGTCAAGCCAGGCAGAGTAATTATCGGAAATTTCGTCAGGGTAATATCCGAGCATTGATTTCCATCTTCTTGAATAGTAGGTTTTTCCCGTACCAACCATGTAGTCCCAGATTCCCATGTCGGCTGCTTCGGTGGCCAGCAGGAAACGCTGTTCGCTATCCTGAAGTTTTTCTTCGGTTTTTACTAAACGACTTACATTTTTCAGAATGACAAGTACAGATTGCTGATTGTCAGCCGGGTCAATTTCAGGAATGAAAGTCATATTCCACCAGGTTGTTCCATCAGCCTTTTTAAAACTGATATTTTCTTTGATCTTTTTTTGAAGCTGGAATGCCTGATTGATCAGTTGGACAACATTTGCAGTTTGATCACCAAACAAACCGATTTCTTCAACTGATTTTCCTTTTACATTGGCGGCTTTAATGCCAAGTTTTGAATAGCTTTTTTTCGAAATATAGCTTACTTGAAGATCGGGATTTATCCGGATAATTAAATCCTGTATTTTTTCAGGAAGCGATTGGTAGTCAATGCTTATTGCTGCCAGCTTTTCCTCCAGGCTTATGATTGTCAATCCGGATGGGATGGAAGTTACAGTGACGTTAAGGATTGTTTTTTTTCGGTTGAGCGAAAAATTTCTGATTTTCCGGGCTTTTATAGCCGGTAAAACTTCCTGTTTGAAAAACGAACGGGTATTTTTCTTCAGAACCTCAATGATATGAAGAAAACTTTCATCCGGATCAAATTCATCAATTTGAAGAATTTGATTTATTTCACCCGAAATCTCCAAAACTTTCAGCTGTTCGTCGATTTTTATGTAGCCTGAAGTATATTCTGTATTTTGGTTTTGAGGAAACATATCAGCTTATGTTGTTAATGTACCTTAAAAATAATAAATTAAAGTGTTACAACCATAGTACCTAACGGCTTTTTCCAATATATTTTCACCAGCGTTATTTTGTTATGTTGTAAAGTTCCGGCAACACCTTATTTGTTATTCAAACATTGCATAATATCTGAAGGTTCTGTCAGGCGTAATAAAGAAATCGCTTAATTTTCTGTGTTGGTGTTTTTTCAAACGGAATTGGTTGCAATACAATGCGTTGAATTTTTGAGAAATTATTCACTTCCTCGTTAACCTTGCTTTGAATTTCCTTCAGAATTTCTTCTG
Source organism: Prolixibacteraceae bacterium (assembly GCA_019459485.1). GTDB lineage: Bacteria > Bacteroidota > Bacteroidia > Bacteroidales > Prolixibacteraceae > Aquipluma. Next base: position 44,790 of record JAIBEZ010000007.1, on the reverse strand, counting down.
CTTTCAGCTGAAGGAAAGATACTGCCTCAGATTTCATGTCCAGGTATTTCTTTTCGAGCTCTTCCATGTTCAGATATACCATCGCTACCAACCGGCCTTTTTGCTGAACCACCAGCGATTCAAGTACATATTCCATGCGGTTTATCACCGATTCAATTTCTTCAGGATAGATGTTTTCGCCACTGGCGCCAACAATCATGTTTTTTATCCGGCCTTTTATAAAAAGGTTGCCTTTTTTGTCGAAGTAACCCAGATCGCCGGTTTTTAGCCATCCGTCATCGGTAAAAGTTTCTTTTGTTATTTCAGGTTCTTTGTAGTAGCCAAGCATTACGTTTTCACCCTTTGCCTGAATTTCTCCCTGTCCGGTTTTTTTATCAGCTTTGGCAATGCGCAATTGTACGCCTGGCATGGCTGGTCCGGTTGACAAAAATTCGGTTTTGCCTACACCTGCTCCTGCCAGCAATGGCGACGATTCGGTCATTCCGTAACCAATCGCAAGAGGAAATCCGCCCTCCATAAGGAAGCGTTCAACGTTGTCGTCGAGTTTTGCACCTCCAACCCCAAAAAACTTCAGTTGGCCACCAAAGGTTTCGTACAGCTTTTTACCTGCCACTTTGTTCAGTAATTTTCTGAAAGGTGGAACCTTGTACAAGGCTCGTGTAATAAATTTGCTGTTGATTTGAGGTAGTATTTTGGTTTTGTATATCTTTTCAATAATCAATGGTACAATTAGCATGATAGTCGGACGAACCACTTTCAGTGCTGTAAGCAAAACCGATGCGACAGGTGGCTTTTGCAGATAATGAACCGAAGCGCCATACTTTAAAGGCAGCATAAGAACCAGGGTATTTTCGAGTGTATGCGAAAGCGGAAGTATAGAAAGAAAGCGGTCGGTCGGGAATATATTCTGAAGTAACCAGCATTGCTGAGCAGTCCACACAATATTTTTGTGAGTCAGCATCACGCCTTTTGACTTGCCGGTTGTGCCCGAAGTATAAATGATAGAAGCCAGGTCCTGTTCTTCAATTTTTTCATAGATGAACTGTTCTGCATCCATCTCACCGAAAACAGGTCCGGAAGTCGCTGATACAACCTCGAATTTTTCAATCTGAATAACTGTCATCCCCGGAACAGGTTCCAATTTGCTGCTCAGCGATTCTGAAACATAAACTACAGATACCTCTGAATGGTCAAGAATGTTTTTTATTTCGTTGGGGTGAAAATCAGGCAGGATAGGAACAACAACTGCGCCTGTAATGCTGGCGGCAAAAAATGCAATTCCCCATTGTGGCATATTCAGGCTCAAAATACCAACCTTGTCACCTTTCTTTACTCCAATTGCCTGAAGTTGAAGTGCAGCCTTTTTTACTTCAACCTCAAGTTGTGCATAGGTTCTGTTTTCTTCACCGACAAATACCAGTGACAGGTTTGATGCAAAGTCTCTGAAACTTGCTTGCAGCATAGCAGGAATCGTCAAAAAGTCCATCCTTCCCATAATTCAATGTTTTATCAAACGATTATTTTTCAATTAAAAATTAAACCTGACAAAAGTATATAAATGTTCTATAAGGGTTTAAATTATTAACAACAATTAAGCTTTAAGCCATTTTATTTAAGGGTTCTCCAATTCTTTTTTCGAATTCCTGAATATTTCCGTCAATATCGTTATTCATCAGGGTCTAAAAAAGAATTTTAATGCCATTTGTACAAAAAATCTCTGGATTATTGGCTCCAGGTAAATATTATTTTTGTTCAACGAATGATAAATAAAATTCTGAAAGTTCGCTTGAAATAGCCTTTAAATGATATAAATTTGGCAGGTAATGGAAAGACCGGAAATCATACAATCAACAGCAACTTTTGTGGCAGGCGAATTTGCTTCTGAAGGCAGCGGACACGACTGGTTTCACATTGATCGTGTGCGCAGAATGGCTCTCAGAATTGGTAAAGCAGAAGGAGGAGACCTTTTTGTTATTGAAATGGCTGCATTGCTGCACGATCTGGACGATTACAAAATTACCGGATTGGAATCACATGTTCCGGAGAAAGCAAAAGGCTGGCTTTCTTCCCAAAACGTGGAGGCTGAAGTTGCTTCCCTCATTCTGCAGGTAATTGAAGAGGTGTCGTACAAAGGTTCGGACGTTGAAACTCCGGTTAGTTCGGTTGAGTCGGCAGTGGTTCAGGATGCTGACCGCTTGGATGCCATTGGCGCCATCGGAATAGCGCGTACATTTGCATACGGAGGGCATAAAAACCGTCTCATTTACGATCCTGAAATTGTACCTGAAATGCACGATGATTTTCAGTCGTATAAAAGCAGTACCGCTCCAACTATCAACCATTTCTATGAAAAGCTTTTGCTCCTGAAAGACCGGATGAATACCAAGACCGCAAAACAGATGGCAGCACAAAGGCATCTGTTTATGGAGAATTATCTTCAGCATTTTTTTGATGAATGGGAAGCTAAGGGATAAAAAATAACTACAATTGCCATGACTATGAAAATTGAACACATTGCCATTTGGACCCGCGATCTGGAAGGAATGCGTAACTTCTATACCCATTATTTTGATGCAGTTTCGGGTGCTTGTTACTTCAATCATTCCAAAGAATTCAGGTCATATTTTCTTTCGTTCGAAGGCGATTGCCGACTCGAACTGATGGAAATGCCTGCCGTTGCCGGAAATAAAAACGATTACCGGAAACATTATTTTGGAATTACGCATTTTGCATTTAAAGTAGGCACACGCGAAAAGGTGGACGAAATTACCGACAAATTGCGAGAGGACGGATTCGAAATTATTAGTCCGGGAAGAATGACAGGTGACGGTTATTATGAAAGTTCCGTTTTTGATCCCGAGAAAAACCGTATTGAAATTGTGGCATAGGTTTTATAGTGAGGGTTTCACTTAAAGTGAAGCCCTCACTAAATTACCCATGATAATTTTCTGCTGCATAACTTAGTTGTTCGTACCATTCTTCACCATATTTGCGGATCAGCGGTTCTTTCAGGAATACATACAATGGCAGTTTTTCGCTTTTGCCACATTGGCGACCCGGTTTGCAAATGTCAATTTGTTGATAGTTTACTGCATCAAAACGTTTGTATTCAGTAATCCGGATGGGGAAAAGATGACATGAAACCGGCTTGCGAAACTTGATTTTGCCATCCAGAAAAGCTTTTTCGATACCACATTTCAGGATTCCTTTTTCCTCGAAAGTATAGGCACACTGGCGGTTGTTCACCAATGGTGTAACCAAATCTCCATCGAGATCGATCACCGCAAAACCTTGTTTACTGATTTCATCCTGATGGGCTTTCGAGATGTATGAACGAACTTCAGGATAAGCCTCTTTAATCGCTTCTGCCTCTTCATGAGTAACAGGAGCACCCGAATCGCCTTCCACGCAGCAAGCACCTTTGCATTTCAGCAAATCACAAAGGAATTGTTTCTCAATAATATCCATGCTGACAATGGTGCGTCCGATTTCGAGCATACAAGGGAAAGTTAAAGGTTTTAAAGTTCAAAGTTTAAAGTTCAACGTCAGGCATCAACTTTGAACATTAAACTCTGAACATTAAACAACTTGATTTATTTTTCAATTAAAACGTTTCCTGTCATTTCTGAAGGAATTTCCAGACCCATGATTGAAAGCAGGGTAGGAGCCACATCAGCCAGGATACCGTTTTTAATTTTTGCATTTTTATTTTCGGAAACGTAGATGCATGGAACCGGGTTCAGCGAATGGGCTGTGTTGGCCGATCCGTCTTCGTTCAAAGCATTGTCGGCATTTCCGTGGTCGGCAATAATTATGATTTCGTAACCACTTTTTTGAGCTGCTTCAACCACCGCCCGGGCACAACTGTCAACAGCCGAAACTGCTTTAACAATGGCTTCGTAAACGCCGGTATGACCAACCATGTCGCCATTTGCAAAGTTCAGGCAAACGAAATCAGCTGTTTGGTTCAGCAATTCAGGGACAATGAGGTCGCGTACCAGTGGCGCTGACATTTCTGGTTGAAAATCGTAGGTCGGAACCTTTGGAGATGGAGCCATCAGTCGTTTTTCACCTGGAAATTCTTCTTCGCGGCCACCGCTGAAAAAGAAAGTAACATGCGCATATTTTTCGGTTTCGGCTATTCTGATTTGTTTCAGTCCGGCTTTCGAAACGATTTCGCCCATTGTGTTGTTCAGGTTTGGCTTGTCGAAAATTACATGTACGTTTTTGAAGTCGGCCTTGTAATTGGTCATGGTGAACCATTGCAGAGGCATTGTTTTCATGCCAAACTCCGGAAGGTCTTTCTGGGTGAATGCGATGGTGGTTTGTCTCAGGCGGTCGGTGCGGAAATTAAAACAGATGACCACATCGTTGTCCTGAATCGTTGCCAACGGTTTTCCGTCTGCGTCAACCATTACAATTGGTTGTAAAAATTCATCGGTTACACCAGCTTCGTATGATTCCTTAACTGTCTTCAGCAAATCGGTTGATGGAGTTCCTTTTCCTTCGGTGTAAAGATCGTATGCCAATTTCAGGCGGTCGTAATTTTTATCGCGATCCATCCCAAAATAGCGGCCAATCAACGATGCAAATTTTCCGTTGGTTCCTTCAAGGTTTTTCAAATCTTCTTCCAGAAATCCCAAACCCGAGCGAGGATCTGTATCGCGGCCATCGGTCAGTCCGTGGATGAAAGTATTCTTAAGTCCCATATCGGTTCCGATCTGGCAAAGGGCAACCATGTGGGCGCTCAATGCATGAACACCGCCGGGACCGATCAACCCAATCAGGTGAACGTTTTTGTTGTTCTCTTTTGCAAAAGTGAAGGCTTTCACAATTTGTGGCTCGTTCCAAAGTGCTTTGTCGCGGATAGACTTGGTAATTTTAACCATGTCCTGATACATTACGCGTCCGGCGCCAATGTTGAGGTGACCCACTTCTGAGTTGCCCATTTGACCGTCGGGCAAACCAACATTTTCGCCGCTGGTAAGCAATTGCGAGTGTGGATAGGTGGCTGTAAGGTAATCAATGAAAGGCGTTGGTGCAGTTGAAATCACGTCCTTTTCCGACCCGTCACCAATTCCCCAGCCATCGAGGATCATTAAAAGTGCTTTTTTATGCGTTGCCATAATTTATAATCGTTTTAAATAAGAAACAGTTTTAAGGTCACAAAAGTATCCTTTTTTTCAACAGGATTGGAAATAATACCTTGGCTCTGTTTCTGAATTAACAATTCAGTACAAATTGGGTTGTTTAAAATTCAAATTTACCTTCCAAATTTAACATTGAAACATCTGTGTTTCTTCCTATATTTGGCCGCCTGAAAATAAATTCAGAAAAGCACTAAATTTTATTGAATGAATTGGGTTAAAAAATTGTATGACTGGGTGCTGGCGTGGGCAGAGTCGCCTTACGGGCCGATTGCACTTTTTGTATTGGCATTTATAGAATCAATTTTTTTTCCAATACCACCGGATATCCTGCTGATTGCTTTAGCCCTCGGAAATTCTAAAAAATCATTCAGGTTTGCGCTGAATTGTTCAGTGGGTTCGGTACTTGGTGCAATAATTGGATATTCACTGGGTTATTATGCCTGGGTTGCATCCTCCGGGGAATTTACAGGATTCGCCAATTTTTTCTTTCACAATATACCTGGGTTTACCGTTGAATTGTACGAAAAAATTGCATTGCTATTTGAGAAATGGAATTTCTGGGTCATCTTCACTGCAGGTTTTACACCAATTCCATACAAAGTGTTTACCATTACTGCCGGTGTTTTTCAGGTAAATTTCTTCATGTTTATCATTGCGTCCGTTATCAGCCGGAGCGCCCGTTTTTTCCTGGTAGCATGGCTTATCTGGAAGTATGGACCAAGCATCAAAGGCTTTATCGACAAATATTTTAACTGGCTGGCACTTGGTTTTACGGTTTTCCTGATAGGCGGATTCGTGCTGATAAAGTATTTTTTCTAAAAGGCTGAAGTGCCTGAATACTGAAATATTATTGGTTAATATTAAAATCCCTGAAATGAGTATCAAACGCCTGATCTGTTTATTGCCAGTGGCTGTTTTGTGTCTGGCCGTTTTCCCACTGAATTCAGATGCTTCGGATAGCTTAAAAACTGCTCAGCAGGTTCAACCCAACCTTCGGTTAAAACACAAGATAGTTCCGTTGTCAAACCAAGTCTATCAGATTCTTGATTATTTCGAAACAAAAGGTGAATTGGGATTTTTACCGCAGGCGAAGCCTTACACAAAGGTTGTTATCGTGGAGTTGTTACAAAAACTGTCGGTAAACGAGAACTTGTCGGCAAGGGAAAAGAAAATTGTGAACCAATACCTGACTGATTTTTCCTTTGACAACAATGGCGTGACTGTTTACAAACAGGCATCCAAAAGTACCTTCGCACTTGCAGGTTTTGCGGCTGAAACTTCTGTCAGAGCTGGTGCCGGCGATGACGGAACGTGGTCAGTGAGCCTGATCGGAGAGCCATTCCTTTCAGGAGATTTGGGTGAGCACTTAACTTTTCATGCAGGGATGGGTTTGGCGGTTGAACGGCTTGCTCCTGACTTGTTTTATCAATCGTACAGCCGCGATGGAAAAGTCAATTTCCCGAACCAGAACATTGGCTATGCTTATCATCCCTATCAGTTTAGTTTTGAAACCATGTGGGCACATGTGCTGGCATCAGCCGAAAGTGGGGAAGGACCGCCTGTAAAAGACGAACTTACCGCCGGAATGATTTATCATACAGAACTGAGCGGTTCATGGTTTGACGGCGCTTTGCAGGTGAGTATCAACAATCAGCGAAGGTCGTGGGGCCATGATGAGCACAATCTGATGCTTTCGTCCACTGCCAGAAGGTTTCCGGGAGTGGAATTTAAAATTCAGCCGGCAAGCTGGATCAGGTATTCGAATTTGACCGGCTCCCTGTTTTCGTATGCCAACCAAAGAGCGAGCTACCGGCAGGATATTTATGGATACGATTTGGGCCAGGTACAGAAGAATTTCACCTTGCACATGCTCGAGTTTATGCCGGCCAAATGGCTTCAGGTGACTGCTGCGGGCGGCAATATCTGGTCGAAACGCCTCGAACTTGCCTATCTGGTTCCTTTCGTTCTTCCTCATTTTACCCAGATTGATGTGGGCGACCACGATAATCTTTCACTTTATTTTGATGTGGCCACTCAAATTCCCCAAATCGGTAAAACGTGGTTCAGCTTTTTTGTGGACGAGTTCAGTTTTACTACTTCAGGAGAATTGTTGAAAATGCCACGAAACCGATACGGGTGGCAGTTGGGTTGGAAAACCTCCCTGTTGTCGGGAATTCTTCCTGCTACCACTTCCACACTGAAATATACACGTCTAACACCATTTGTCTATACCCATTATCCTGAAACTGATTTCAACACTTTTGGAAGCGATCGTCCGTTGGACATGACCTATACGCACGATGAGTTTAACCTGGGATTTTATCTTCCTCCCAATTCCGGAGAATTGAACTGGACTTTGGTGAATGTTGCTGTTCCTGATTTGATTTTAACGCTTGATAACCGTCTGATTATGCACGGCACCAACGATTTGGCGAGCACGAATGTTTACCAGATTTATGGCGATGTGTATCGCCATCAGATTGAGGGGCCGGATAAAGATATCTATCAGTATCCGCTGTTGGATTTTACGAAAGATGGAATTTATGACTGGACGATTCAGTCGGAATTGAAGTTTGACCTGAAAATGCGTAATGCAGGAAAATTGAATTATTATCGTCTGGTGGGAAGTTTGGGCTATTCGAATACCTGGTGGAAAAGCAATGCCAGCGAGGTAGCTGCACCGGCAAGCAAGAATTTATTTACCGGAAGTTTGGGGATTGTGGTGGAGATGTAGGAAAGGGCGATGGGGCGAGAGGTAGAAGACGGAAGTTCGGGGAAGGGGTTATGTTGTCGGTATTCTATTTTGTGACAGAAGTGGTCTTTCTTTTACGGGTCGTAGATTGCTTTCCCATAAGTGAAGACAATGTTCTCTGCAATGGATTAAGAATAGTAATGCCGATTATTTCTTTTGACTCAGGTTCTATCCTGATAATTGTACCATCGCCAATATCAACACCTTCTGCATTCTGGGGATTTCCATAAGATATATAGAGAACATCTGATTCAGCATCGTAATCCCATTTTATTTTTTCTTTCTTTTCAGATATATTTAAGGTTGCCATATCATTTTTCTTTTTTTATTAAAACTTCTGCTAAAATAGGCAGTTAATATGAAACCGTCAAGTTTGCTGGTTTCCTTATACACTACTGAAAGATACTTATCATGCGTGACCGGAGTTTTCTCATATAATTTAACAGCAAGTAATTCATCAAAATCACCGGCAAGAATAAAATCAGGATTTTCAATGGTTTCAATAATCCACGAAATAGAATCTTTTGTTTCCGGATGATTGGTTATGATATGAGTCATTCGTTCATCAGTTAAACGAATAAGACAGTTGTGTTTTGAATTGGCAGAAATCATCAGTTATTGCAAAATAATTTAGCTTTTTGTTACCTGTAATCCTGATTGTGAAACACTGAAATCTACCAGTCTGGCTCTTTTGTTAATTGGATTTGTAGTCAGTTCGTTCCTGATATGTGCGGCAGCTTCTTCGTCTTTGGCAATGATGAGCATAAATCCACCACCTCCGGCACCCAATAGTTTTTGCCCGATGACCCAGGGCGAAATGCGATCGATGATCTTTTGTATTTCCGGAGTATTGGTTCCGGCATCCAGTTTCTGATTGAGTTGCCAACTGGTATGGATATTCCTGCCAAGACCATTAAAGTCTTTGACCAACAGCGTTTCGCTGGTGCTGACAGCATGTTGTTTCAGTTCCTCCAGCAAGGCCAGGTGTGTGGACGAATTCAGGAACATTCCCCGCACGATGTCTGCCAGAATATTCTTTGCAACTCTTGTGATGCCGGTGTAATAAAGCAACATCCGGTTTTTATAGCTTACATCGGTGAAAAGCGATTCGGGAAGCCATTTGATCGTTGGACTTTGAAGTTTTCCGGGATTGGTTTCCAACAGCTTGATGCCTTCCAGTATTCCACCGAACTGATCTTGCCACCCTCCTCCTGTTGTTAGCAGCTGTTCGAGAGCCAGCGAGCGCTTTCCTGTTTCCATTTTGTCCCATCCAAGGCCGCAAACTTCTGAAATGGTACCAAGTACCGTTGCAGCCAGAATGGAACTGGTGCCCAATCCTGAACCTTTCGGTACTGCCGAAAGAATGGAGATTTCGAGGCCTCCTTCCATGTCGGAAAGTTGTTTCCGGAGGGTTGAATATTTTCTGAAGGCATATTCAGGAATAAAACCGGCAAGCGCCAAAGCTGCTTTTGGGATTGAGAATGGAGAACCTACGTTGTAGAATGCCCTTAATTCTTCGAAAGTTGTAATGGTTTCCTGTGCGCCCAGATCAATAGATCGCAAAACGATCTCCAATTTATCGGTGGATTTGATGTAACAATGCAGCGGTGGTTGCTGGTTCAGTTCAACAGCAAGATTGACCACTTTCCCGCCGTAAAGGAAACAATAAGGTGGAGTGTCTGTCCAGCCGCCTGCCAGATCGAGCCTGATGGGACTCCGACCCCATGCAATCTGATCGGGTAACAGATGAATTCCGGGATCGACAGGTCTTTGCTGAAAATGCTCCAGCACCGAATCGCGCAGGTAATCAAAAGCTTTCTTTTCTTCGTGCTGCCACTCTTTTTCTGTCTTTCGCAAAACGGTAGCCCTAAACATGTGTAAATGAATCGGGAGCCAATCGTTGCTTTTTGTTGGCAGCGTTTCAGGAAGAATTAAATTATGACTGATGTAATCGTTGGCCAGTTTGTCCAGATCGAGCTGGTAAAATACCGAATTGCTGTAATTGCCGGCCAGTGCAGGGATTGACTTCAACCGATTGTTGATACTTTGTTCGTCGAGTCGCTGAATGTTGCATATTTGGCTGATCTGATCGGCGCTAACTCTTTGCGATTGCAGCCAAAGTTCGGTGAATGCAGGTTGATGTTCCGGTTGAGGATCAATCAGCCATTGTATAAATGATTCGCTGAGCTGATCCTTTTGAATGATCGGGAAAAGAGGCAAAAATTGAATGTCAGTATTCTCCGGAAAATTATTAAACGCATTCGAAAAACCATGCTTTTCAAGCCATTCGGACAGTGATATGTCCATAAACTTAGTGGTTTTATCAGCAAGTATTCCCCGGAACGGATCGGTAAAGCCGTAATTACGAATCACGATTTCTTGTGTGCTGACAGGTATCAGGTCGAGGCAGTTTCCTGAATGTAGCTTCAGGTTCCATTCATTTTCAGGTATTCCGGTTAATGCATGGTTGTTTTTTAGTTCCCAGCCTGAAGAGATGCATGAATTTTCTATCCAGATGTTGTTGTGCTGTGAATTTAACTTCGTCTGAACATCAGCATTCAGCACAAAAATGGAAGGATGTGGTTTGATTTGCCGGTGCCAGATTTCCCGCTGATCGGTAATTCTGTTCTGGATCGCAAGGTTGGATGAAATCAACTCGGAAGTATTGCCCAGGTGGTAAAATTCTCCTCCTTCAAGATTCACCAAAGCGACTGTCAGATCGCTGATGTCATTGTCTTTTTCAACGGGCGATTCTCCGAGCGCCATGCCGAAATCGGTATATAAATCGTAATACCCGGGAACATGATTCTCGTAAGTTTCTCCATTCCAGCCGCAACGTTTCATCAGCAGGTTCACCGCTTTTTCGCTCAGCAACCAGATGCCAATGTCCATCAGGAAATAATACTGGTGAATCAGTTCCTTGATGGTTTGGATGGAAGGTTTCTGCAGCATGAACTGCATTTGGCCGGGCGATTCGTGTTTGGCAAAGAAAACGCCATGATTGGTGGCTTTTTCGGGTTCGAGCCAAAGTCCGAAACAAACGATGTCGGCTTCAGGAATTTCGGGAATATTTTTGCCTGAAAATATCAAAGTATCGCCACTGGCAACGAGTGTGTTGAGTTTTTCAGGTGCTTTGTCGAGTATCCGGTCGAACAATGGCACCTGCAGATGGATGAGCCGTTGGTTGAGTTGCTGTCCGCGCGACCAGCGAAACACCGGCATGGGCAGCAAGCTTTTACCTACAGGCGCATACGCCGGCAAACGACGACTTTGCCCACCGGCATGAATAATCATCCGTTTCTCGTTGCCCAACCATGACTCGAAATTTTCGCCTTCTTCCTGATGAAACTTTTCCGTCAGCACGTGTGCGGTTCCGCCACCTGAACCAATTCTCTGGCCTTCAGGATCGGACGTTACAAACCAACTGGACTCCGGCAAACCCGAAATCCGGTGAAAATGCGGGATAGTATTTGGTGGAACGGATATTAGGTGCATAGGAATACGAATTATCGCGAATTTTTACGAATTACAAGAATAAAAGTCGATTGCACGGATTAGTGCGACGGGGCGACAAGGCGACAAGGCGAAAGGGCGACAAGGCGATGGGGAGAAAGGGCGACCGGGTTAAATGCACCATTTTTCCGGAGAATTGATCATGATGACTAGTTGGGAAAGGATATGATCGTATTTGTCGTAGAGTAACGCGTGTTTTTCATTGTCAATATAGCCGAATTCCAATGCAAAATCCAGCCATATCTGTGTTTCTGCTGCTTCTGCTTCCGAATCAGATAGTTTGACAATGAATGATTTAGGATATCTTCTTTTTCTGAATGCTTCCCCGATGTTTGCACAAACAGATCGTGAACTTCTCCTGACCTGATCTGTCAATGAGTATTTTTCCTCAGGAGGAAAGAACATCGAAATTTGGTGTATTTGTGTTGCTGCCTTAAACGCTGCCTGATAAACCTGAAGATCTTTGTGAGTCTTAATATTTCCCATGATGGTTGAAAATTATGAAGTGATATTGATGTTTTATCTCTCTTTCGCCCCGTCTCCAAGTCGCCCAATCTCTCTGTCTCCCAGTCGCTATGTAATCCGTGAAATTATTTCTGATTAAGATACCAGTCGTATAACCGGCTAATTCCTTCATCAATTTCGATCTGATGGTGCCAGCCAAGTGAATGTAGTTTGGACGGATCGGTCAGTTTGCGCATGGTGCCATCGGGTTTTGAGGTGTTGAATACCAGTTCACCCCTGAATCCGACTTTTTCTTTGATGAGATTGGCCAGATCACGAATGGTAATTTCAATGCCGGTGCCGATGTTGATGTGTGAATTACGAATTTCACGAATTGAAGACGAATTTTCACGAATTGCATCCTGAAAGTCAACGTTCTCCATCAGGAAGACGCAGGCATCGGCCATTTCTTCGCTCCACAGAAACTCGCGGAAAGGAGCACCGGTTCCCCATAGCTCGACCGAAACCGACTGGGCGAGTGGGAGACTGGGCGAGTGGGCGAGTGGGCGAGTGGGCGAATTGGTGAGGCGAATTCCATATTTTTCAAGAATATTGAGTATTTCTTCATTACCATTCGCCCCGTCTCCTTTTCTCCCTGTCGCCTCGTCTCCATTGATTCCTTCGATTGGGCGTTTGTTCAGATCTTCGCGAATGGCATCCCAGTTGTTTTCTTCCAGACATTTGCCCAGGTGCATTTTTCGAACCATGGCTGGCAATACATGCGATTTTTCAAGATCGAAATTGTCATTTGGTCCGTAAAGGTTGGTAGGCATCACCGAAATGAAATTGGTGCCGTATTGCAGGTTGTAGCTTTCGCACAGTTTTATTCCGGCGATTTTGGCAATTGCATAAGGCTCGTTGGTGTATTCGAGCGGACCAGTCAGTAAACAATCTTCGGGCATGGGTTGCGGCGCGTCACGCGGGTAGATGCAGGTGCTGCCGAGAAAAAGCAGTTTCGTAACTTTGTTCAGGTAAGCTGCATGTATTACGTTGTTCTGAATCATCAGATTTTCGTAGATGAACTGTCCGCGATAGGTGTTGTTGGCAACAATACCGCCTACTTTGGCAGCCGCGAGAATAACATATTCAGGCTTTTCCGTTTCAAAGAAACTGTTGACTGCTTTGGTGTCCATCAGATCTAATTCATCGAGTGTTCTTCCAATCAGATTGATGTATCCTTTCGATTGAAGGTTTTTCCATAGGGCAGAGCCCACGAGGCCGCGATGACCAGCGATATATATCTTACTAGAGTGTTTCATTATTTGTATTATTTATGATTATCTGGGGTGTTTCGACAGGGCGAAAAGGCGAAAAGGCGACAAGGCGACAGGGCGATGGTGCGGGTTAATGATACCATTTTTCGGGTGAATTGATTATTGAAATTATGAAGTGATAATGATGTTTTATCTCTATTTCTCCTCGTCTCCTCGTCTCCCTGTCTCCTCGTCTCCCATTCTCCTCGTCGCCAAATCGCCTTGTCGCCCGCTCGACATCCGTGAAATTATTTTTTATTCGAAATAATTCAGCGTTCTATACCCGCCTTCACGCAGCCATGCATCTTTTTTCATCAGTTTGATGTCTGATTGCATCATGTCGGTCACCAATCCCTGAAGATCGTACTGTGGTTCCCATCCCAATTTTGTTTTTGATTTGGTAGGATCGCCGATTAGCAGATCGACTTCTGTTGGGCGGAAATATTTGGGGTCAACTGCAACAATTGTTGAAGAAGCCATGCGGGATTTTATGCCTCCCAGGTATCGTTCGCCCACTTTTTCAATGAATAGTTTTTCATCGATTGCAGTGATGGTTCCTTTTTCGTCGGCGCCTTCTCCGGTAAAGCTCATTTCAAGTCCTATTTCGGCACACGACAATTTAATAAAGTCGCGGATAGTGGTAGTGATACCCGTTGCAATCACATAGTCGTCCGGTTGATCTTGCTGAAGGATCAGGTACATGGCTTTCACATAGTCTTTGGCATGACCCCAGTCGCGTTTCGATGAAAGGTTGCCTAAAAATACCTGTTCCTGCATGCCCAATGCAATACGGCTAAGGGCTCTGGTAATCTTACGGGTTACAAAGGTTTCACCGCGGATGGGCGATTCGTGGTTGAATAAAATACCGTTGCTGGCGTGCATCTTATATGCTTCGCGGTAGTTTACAGTGATCCAGTAGGCGTACATTTTTGCAACAGCATAAGGCGAGCGCGGGTAAAAAGGTGTTCTTTCTGTTTGCGGAACTTCCTGAACCATTCCGTAGAGTTCGGAAGTAGAGGCCTGGTAGATGCGGGTTTTCTGGATCAATCCGAGCAAACGCACTGCTTCAAGAATACGCAGTGTTCCAAGTCCGTCGGCATTTCCTGTATATTCAGGAGTTTCGAAACTAACCGCCACGTGGCTCATGGCAGCAAGGTTGTATATTTCGTCCGGCTGTGTCTCCTGAATGATGCGGGTCAGGTTCATACTGTCGGTCAGATCGCCGTAATGAAGTTTGAAATGTCGGTTTTCAACATGCGGATCTTCGTAGATATGATCGATCCTTTCAGTGTTGAACATGGATGAACGACGTTTGATACCGTGAACCATGTATCCTTTCTTCAGCAGGTACTCACTTAGGTAAGCACCATCTTGTCCGGTAACACCGGTAATAAGGGCAGTTTTTTGTGTCATGTAAGTTTGTTTTGAGTATTGTAAATATAATTATTGCCTCTTAAAATTAGTCCAATGACCAAGGTAACAGTGAAAATAAATTTTTGTTTAGTATTGTTTTTTGTGTAAGTTATATCTTACGCTACAGATGGTGCCTATATTCCGGTGCTCTGCACCTTTTGTGTGTATTGTAACCTATATACTACAAATTTTAACGGTGCTCTGCACCTGAAAATACTTGCTTCATTTTACCCACTTCAAATCAGTGGGGGTGCGACTTAAAGTCGCGCTCCCACTTGTTGGGAAGTATCGACCGGAAATATAAACGATACTTTTAATACGATTGATGCCTTGTTAAAGAATGAGATGGATGTTTTGCTGATGCCTTACCAGTTTACACATGCCGATTTTTACAACGAATACCGATTGTTGACACGGGAGGAAACCGCAAGGCAAAAACGGATGACCCAGAGGCAGATTAATTGCATTTGGTTAATTGGCAAGTAAGGGCTTCACTTTGAGTGAAAACCTTACTAATTCTGATTAAATTCTTATCCTTTTCAAAGGCGGGCAGGCTGTGTTCATCTTTTTCCTGAAAAACAGTTGCAGAATTTTTGAAACATTTTGTGTAAGCAGAATCCATACATAATTCATCACCACAGTGCTGTATTTTTGAGGGCTTCGCAGGGTAGGGGATTCACAGTACTTTTTCAATCAATAGGATAATTTGAACCATCATATTGGTATAACTGAATACCTGGAATGAACTTAAAGTCTTTTAGATTGTATGTGAAAAGTTTGAGATTGAATGTAATAGCTGTTGCAGCAATTATTGCATCAGGTATAAGCAATCCATGACTTAATCTGAATTGTTCAATTAACTCAATGGTGAGCTTCGACGTTATCTCATTGAAATGTATGACGTGATATGCTTTAAGTTTTTTCTTTAATTGCATTGATTCGGTCTTGTTCCGGGTTCCTTGCAACAATTCCATTACCGTAACTGATGGAATTAAAATATTTTCGAGACCAATGAGTTTAATCCTTGTAAGTGTTTCTAAATCACCCCTAAACCAGGAAATAAAAATATTTGTATCGCAAAGGATTAATTCCTTTTCCATCCTTTGGTTCTTATATCATTGAGTGTAATGGAATGATCACTCCAGATTCCGGTAAAATCATCAATTGAAGGGTGCTTCTCGGCCCATTCAATGGGAGCCTCTTCAACGCTTTTATTGTGCAATGCCTTTTTCTTATTGACAGTTATTTCCTTTATAAAATTGAATTTTTCAAGAAGGCTAATGAAGAAAGAAACATTTTCACGGCCTTCGATTTTTATTGTTATTGTATCCATTCTATTCATTATTAGAGATATTAAACTTTTATTTGTACTTTTTCAATACTCATTAGCAAAGATAATAAATCCGATGTGTAAATTACACTTGAGTTCAGCCTTTGGAACACAGATGACACTGATTAAACGGATAGTCACTGATTTTATAAATTTTATCCGTGTTCCTTTTTTAAAACCCCAGATACTCGGGGCAGGCTGTGTTCATAGTTTATTTCGACTCAAAAACTACTTCATGCTTTTCTGTAATCTATAACGTCGACAGGCTCAGTTACCCAATTTCGACAGGCGTTTGACTGAGCGTTCGAAGTCTCACTCGGAAGATTCAAACGCCAGCGAATTGCGTAATCTCAGTGGGGGTGCGACTTAAAGTCGCGCTCCCACTTGCAACGACATGAAATAGCTGCAGAATACGAGGCAATGGGTATTGTATTAACCAATTTTAAAGCTTCTATTCCTCAAAAGCGGGTAGCAACTGGTACATCAAAAGTATCGACCGGAAATATAAACGATACTTTTAATACGATTGATGCCTTGTTAAAGAATGAGATGGATGTTTTGCTGATGCCTTACCAGTTCGCACATGCCGATTTTTACAACGAATACCATAGGAACCAGAAATGGAAAACAGAAAAGGTTGGAATTACAATTTTTCCAGAAAATCAGAAATTGAAATATTCGCCTGGGTTAAAATAGCCTTTAGTGTACCTTCAGGCATATCGCCTGAATGATTTGGAATGGTGGTATATTTGTTCGTTAATGGATTGTACCAAATTTCATGGCTGCCTGCAGCTTGCCGGTAAAATTCAAACCCAGCTCTTTTAAGTTTTTTAATGATATCGCGATACCTAAAACCTGATAGCCGACCCATTTTTAAACTCCTATTAAAATTGGATAATCAAAGTTATCTGATAATCCGGGCAACATTGCAATTTGTCCTTCACTGGCTTCAATCAGTTTTTTTGCAATATCTCTGGCTATTTCAATGGTTTCGGCAATTGTCCTGCCTTGGGCAACCAAGCCCTGAACATCATCAGAAGTAGCCAAATAATATCCTTCCGGAAGTTTCTCAATATGTAAGCTAATAATCTTTTCCATCTTTTTCTTTTTTTCAAAGGTATCAAAAGAATTTGCTTGCTCAAAATGATTGGACGACACCTTTTCTTTAAATTAGTGGGGGTGCGACTTAAAGTCGCGCTCCCACTTTGCTGAGCTGTATTGTTGCCAATTGCGGGAGCTAAACTTTAATTTTTCGTACCGATCGAATCCGGGAGGTAGTACAAATACTCGAATGGAATACCCGGAGAACTTCTATTCGAACAGGAGCAATGCGATAGATGATCAGATAAGATTACTGTAGTTTTCTTGTATCCATTTATCCATTTTTTTATGATGCTCTTCAAATGTTATAAATGGACCCTTTTCTGCATCTTTAACCAGCTTAGCCAATACTTTATCTGGTAGTTGTTCTCCGGGAGTCTGTAGATTTTTAGTCTCTTTTGTTTCTTTTGTTCTCATAATAGGATATTCTGAAATTTACTTTTATCACAGAAATTCATCTGCTACAAATGTAGTGATATTCTTCAGCTACAAAATTTGATGCAATTCAAATGTTTTTCTTAAGCGTTTCTTTCGTTATAATCTTTTCCTGAAAAACAATTGCGGAATTTTTGAAACATTTTTTGCAAGCAAAATCCACAATGGGAAGGGCATTTTATTATTCTTCAATACCCAATAATCTTCCTTCTTTTTATTGAGTTGGTTTTGAATTCCCCCGGGTACTCATTCCTCCCATGCGCATTTTTGTAATGACCTCGGGCAAATAGGAAATGGTAAGTGTTTTGTCCTGAAATTTAGTCGTCAGCGAAATGATATGCATCGTCAGTTGATAGATGGACATCGTCAGTGAAATAATGTGCACCGGCAGTTACTATATGTGCATCGGCGGTGCAATGTTGTCAGCCGGCATTGGGTAGATGAATAACGAAGCTGTAGTAATGTCAGTCGGCAGGTGATAAATGCGCATCGTCGATCGGTTAAGGTTAACCGTAAGTAGCTAAACATGCACCGGCAATTGAAAATAATAGTCCGGTAGTTGATCATAGCAAGTGAGAGTGGCCTGAAATTCTTCCTTTATTAAATTTTATTTGTAAAAATTAATAAAAATAACATTAAACAAAATTAAAGTATACTATATTATGTGTAAATTATTTTGTACCTTTTGCATGAAATTGAAACTGCTGTATTTAAACAGCGCATACTCTTGATTTATCGCTTTTTATTTTCTTCGGATTCGTTGTTTTTACAACGTTTCATCAGGCCGGGAGATAGACGGGGAGGATCTTTCAGACCAGTATTGTGCGTATTGAAAATGAAACTGATTCTATCAGTTCAGACTATTCATGGTACCGGTGATATGTTATTTTTTGAACACTCAATAATTACTTTACAAATGGAAAAAAAGCAAATTAATAAGCTCCGGATGTTTGGTTCTGTTGATTTGGTACTTAAAAATCATTCTGAGCTTTTTGCCCAGTTGGCAGACCTGGTTTTCGCACATCAGCGCTTACAGGATGGTCTTCTGCTTTTGGGGCAAAACCGACAGGTGCAGGAAGCCGACAACTCGGGTCTTACTGAGACCAAGACTGATTTTCGAACGAACCTGATTAACCGGATTGGTTTCTTGTCTGCAGCATTAATGTCTCATGCCAATTCTGTGAATGATAAGGATTTGAAGGCAAAAGCCAACTACAGCAAGTCAGATCTCACACAATCGCCTGATCCGGTTTTGTATGATATTGGAATTTTAATGGTCAATCTGGCCAGTCCAATACTTGGTGAACTGAACAAGTATTTTGTAAGCGAAGAAAAAATCGCTGAACTGAATGCTTTGCTCTCTGATTTTAATCTGGCCATTCCTCAGAAGAGAGCGGCCAATTCGGTTACAAAAGTCTCAACCGGAAATATCGGCGAGGTGATTGTAAGCATAAGCAAACTGCTTAAAGGGGAAATTGATGTGCTGATGCGTCTTTTCGAAGAAAGCCAGCCCGATTTTTACAAAGCGTACAAAAATGCCCGGATCATTGTTAACTATTCCGGACGGGGACCTGCTGATCCTCCTGATCCTCCAACTGACTAAGGCAATGGGCCGAAAGGATGAGTGAACTGATTGTTCAATTTCCGGCAAGTTTTAAATGTAGTTCGATAAAGCCTGTAAGAACTGTATGGTGAGCTTTGCCTGAAGTTATTTGGTATGTAAAGCGTTATTGCAGACGGCAGATTGCCGGGTTGTAATAACGCTTTTTTATTGGTTGCGAATCAATAGTGTCCTCTGGCAGTTTCAATTTCTATGCTGTTATTTTCAATATTTACGCTGTAAACAAGTCGGTCAGTGAGTGTTATTCTTCGGGACCAGGAACCTGACAGATGATATTTTAATGCTTCCGGCTTGCCTATACCCGTAAAAGGATGCTTTACGATATCGTTAATCAATGCCGAAATTTTCTCCTACACTGCTTTATTGCCACTTTTTTTCCAGTAGCTTATATCCTCAAGAGCTTTCAGCGAATAAATTATTTTCATAAATCTTTGGTGGCTATTTTAACACCTTTACCCTGTTTGATTTCTTCTTTGGCTAAAAGAACCCGCTTTACAAACTCAGGGTTGTATGATTTTTCTTCTTCAACTTCAAACTTGATTTTAAAGGCTTTAAAGACTGTTTTAATCGCTTCTATTTGTTCCCTGTTATGAGGATACACTTTGAAATTTATCGCTTCCATTTTGCTTTATTTTTTTTACAAAGTTAGCTAATTCAATTTTAAGGCCTTTGCGTTGCGCATTAAAATTTTAAAATACACACATTCCCAGCTAAACGAATTACACGAATCAGTGGGGGTGCGACTCGAAGTCGCGCTCCCACTTTTTGGCAAGTATGGGCGGGCAGGTTTCAAGTGAAACTCTACTAAATGGGGTTATTCCGACTCAAAAACAACCTCATCCTTTCTGTTCATCTTTTCCTAAAAAACAATTGCGGGATTTTGAAACGTTCTTCGCCAGCAAAATCCATAATGGGAAGGGCATTTTGTTAATTGCCAAGAAAGGGCTTCACTTCGAGTGAAACCCTTTCTTGTTCAGATTATTTCAACTCTTTTGGACACTCCGGTAAATCTTTAAACACCAGATACACCAAATTGCTTTTTGGCGAGATAATTACCCATGCAGTAAGAAAAATCAGCATGAAATCGGTATAAAAAGAAAGATGTTTTTGATACCACAATTCCAATTCTCCTTTGTAGGGTGAAATATGTTTAGCATAAAATTCCTGTGGTGGTAATGTTGTTTCTGACAGCAGTCTTTCTTCATCACGAAACACAATGGACCCAATACCAGCAAGCCCTGGTTTTACATTGTAGATGCTGGCTTTTACATGTTCCGGATATGGATCAAATGTTTTATCGACCAATGGCCGCGGACCAATGATGCTCATATCTCCAATAAGGATATTTATAATTTGTGGCAGTTCATTGATCTTTGTTTTGCGCAAGAAGCCTCCCATGGGAAGAACGCGCGGATCTTTTCTGGTTGTGTGAAAGCCTCCTGCCAGATTTGGACTATTTTTAAGCATGGTAGCAAATTTCCAGATATTGAATGGTTTGTTTTTGTACCCAATACGTTTTTGGAAGTAGAATACGTAATGCTCCCCGGTTAATAACAACCCAATAATAACAGGAATCAGAATAGGTGAAAGAATGATCAATGCAATAAGAGCAAGGAGGAAATCGAAAAGCCGTTTGAGGAAATGTTTGTACATTTATCTGTGTTTTTAGTTATCTATTGCATTCTAAAATAGTTGTGGTGGTGTAAGTTCTTTCCATTCAGGATTGAACTTGTTGATCAAATCGATTTTCTTTTGTCGGGACCCAGCTTTTAGTTGTTTCTCTCTAAGGATTGCTTGTTCTATTTGATCAAACATTTCGAAGTAAACAAGAATGTTTGTGTTGTATTTGCTGGTAAATGAATTCTTGAAAGCGTGGGTTTTATGTTGGTGTATCCTGTTGACTAAATTGCTTGTTACCCCGGTATAAAGTACCATATGTTGGTGATTAGTCAAGATGTATATAAAACCTCCTTTGAGCATAAGAAATTTTGTTTATAAGTGAGGGGATTGCTTCGTCATTTTTCTTCGTTCCTCAGAAAAATTCCTCGCAATGACGGGCGGGGAAGACGCAAAAGGATTGCTTTGTCGACTCCGTTTCACTCCGTCTCCTCGCAATGACGGGCATGGTTGGATGGTATGGGGGGAAATATTGCGGCGAAGCCGCCATATTTCCCCCCATACCATTTCGCACGAAGGCTTCGTCATTGCGAGGAGGCACGACGAAGCAATCCCCAGTAATGTTTGCCTGCTTTGTATTTTTAGGTACGACGAAGCAATCCGCTTACATCTTCGAATCTAATCCTTTACCCGTCTCAATGTGTTCGAAGTTGGGTAAATAGACTTTCAGGATATTCACAATGGCAGCTTTGGTCACTTCTTTTGATTCGAAAAGGGAATGAAGCTGATCAAATATGGTATCTATTTCCTGAATACTGCGTTTCTTTGAATTTTTAACTACTCCCAAATTGATAAACGAATCATTGTCCAGTTCTTCCTGTTCAGTGAAAAACTCTTCAAAGGATTTTTCACCTGAAGTATCGGAACCAAAGAAATAAATAGGATACCTTTCGACGAGCTCAGGGGCCACTCCTTCCACAAGCTCAGGGTCCTGATTCGCTCGTTGAGCTTGTCGAAACGTTGCTTTTTGTTTGGCTTCGTCTTCTGACACGCAAATATCCGCTTCCAATCCAAGTTCTTTCAGCAGGTTCAAAGCAATTTCATCAAATGGAATCATGTCGCGGTCTTCATCCAGTTTTGGGAAGAAAATATCTCCCGATTCTCCCATGATGGAAGCCATTAAACACAGTTCTCCGGATTCCTGTGGTGAAACAAAGAACCTGCGAATGCCTAACGGACATGACCAGGGTTGTTGCTTGTTTAATCTTTCAAGAAAGCCCAATGGTAAACTTCCGTTTGAGAAGGCTACATTGGCGAACCTTGCTGTTTTAATGGGTAACCGATCAGAATAAGCCATAATCATTTCTTCCATCAGCTTTTTGCTGGCGCCCATAATGTTTACAGGGTTTGCTGCTTTGTCGGTTGAAACGCAAAAGAAATGTTCCGGCGGGTATTGCAATAAAAGATCGAGAAGTTTACGGGCACGCAACACATTGTTTTCAATCATGGCCTCAATGGAGAAGATGTCTTTCTCGCTGCGTACATGTTTGTGGGCCGCGAAATTGGCAACGATCTCAAAGGGACCGTGTTGCTGAAAGATCTTTTCAAATACACGTTCTCCGAAATTAACCGGATAGGTGATAAAATCATTTGGGATATTGTATCCTTTAGAACTTCTTAAGTCGCGTACCAGTTCGGTCAGGCCATTTTCATTGATATCAACTACCACCAGCTTGGCAATGTTGAATTTTAAAATGGCTTTAATGTAAGATGAGCCAATGGTTCCTGCACCGCCAATTACTAATACTTTTTTACCATTGATGCGCTTATTGAGCTCTGCATTGTATTTTATGAAATCATCAGCCAAAAGGCTTTTTGCACGTTTGGTAACGTAGGTTGATATGAATCTGTCGAGATTGAAGTTTGTTTGCATGTGCGAGTTTAATGTTAATTGTTCAAAGTTTAAAGTTCAAAGCTCTGGTTTATTGGATAGTCAATGATGCCCGTGTCAACCGTCATCGCGAGTCCGTCAGTAGCCAGATTTGTGGCGATCTTCCGGCAGATTGCTTCATCGTTTCCGTTTCACTCCAACTCCTCGCCCGCCCGACAAGCCTTGGCAGGCAATGAAGAAGGTGCTTATCTCCTGAACGACTCAAGTGTTTTTTTCATTCCTTCTTCTGCACTCACCGGCATCTTTTCTATTCCCAATGCTTTTTTTAGTTTCTGGTTTGATACCACATAAGATTCTGTTAGTTTTTTTAAGCGTTCTGAGTTTAAAGGAAGATGGAAGATATCTCCAATCCGGGCGGCGATTGAAATTAATTTCTGATTGATTCTCCATATCCTGACTTTTTTACCTTTTGAAGCTGCTATGATTTCAATCAGGTGATTGGTTGAAATGGGCGTATCATCGGCCATGTTGTAGATGCCCGGTTCAATGTCTTTTTCAATGATTTGATTGATTACAAATGTCAGGTTATCAATTGATGTGAACGATCGTTTGTTTTCAAAAGCACCTAAAGGCCAGGGAATTCCTTTTTGAACCAACTTGTACAGCAGGTTTAAATTGCCTTTGTTCCCCGGACCATGAATCATACAAGGGCGAAGGATGAAGACTTTTTTGTTGGAAGACTGCTCCCATGCCCCCTGCTCCCTGCTCCCTGCTCCCTGAATTCTTTTTTCTTGTACCTTGTTCTGTGACTGCGAACTAAGTATGTACTCCTCCGCCGCTATCTTACTTTCGCCGTAAGGTCCTTTGGGTTTGGGGATTACATCTTCGGTGAGTATTTCGCCATCTACCTGATCGGCTGCAGCTTTGGCCGAACTAAAATAAATAAACTTGCTGGCATTGGTGGTTAAAAACCAATCAAATATCTTTTGGGTCAATCCGGTATTGATATCAAAATAAACCTGTGCATTGGCTTGTTTTTTTGTATCATGTGCTTTCCCTGCCAAATGAATCATACAATCAATGGGTGGAATATCATGTAATTCATTCCACCCATAAGTTTTGGTAACTCCATCCTTTTGTGGTGAAACAATGTCCAAGCCGTAAATCGTGTGATGTTGTTTAAGGGCAGCAACTAAGTTACTTCCAACGAAACCGTGGATGCCGGTAATTAGTATATTCATGTATATCTACCTGTTTGAATAATCCATTGGATTTTTATACGCGTGTATTATTGCCAGGATAATAATATTTTGGTGCAAGTCGTCGATTAGGTAATGAATTTGATATGGAGATTAAAATTGAGCCGATTAACCAATTGATATTTCAATATCATCGATGGTTTTATTAAAGTCGGCTACATCGCTGGGGTTTTGGTAATAATCGGATAACCTGTCATCCAAAATTTTCTTTTGCCGGCTATTGGGTTCAATGAAGTTTTTTGCTTCCTCTTTTTGAAGATCGGTGTATTTTGTTTTCAACGTTTGCCATTCTTCAATAGGAATAAATTTTGTCGTACACCCAATGTTGCAGAGGTCTGTGAAAAAGAATTCAAATTTTAATTTTAAAAGGGGGACGAATGCTTTTCCCTGCCTGCGGCAGGCAGGCGTCCGAAATATTGGAATTTTTAATACCGATTTGAAAAAAGTAATAGTCCAATCTTCGCAAACTCGATTAGCCTAAACATTTCTTTCCATCGGCATTATACCATCAAAGTTATTGGATTAATCTATAATTCATTATGGTATATGTAGGCCATGAACAAAAGGCAAGAAATAGGGGCGGTCACGATGTAAATTCCGTACCAGTGAAAAGCTGCATCGCAGCGACCTCTTTGCAGAATAAGCCAATGAAAAAGTGAAACCCGTCCGCGCTAAAAGGATGATTAAAGCGATTGCCCACTTTCGGACGGAATGCCTGCCTGTCGGCAGGCAGGGAAATCGCAATCGCAAATGAAGTTACATAAAAAAAAGCTTCATCTACCTTGTTTTAGCCATATAAATCTAACTGTAAATCAATAAGGTAATAAGGTTAAACGCTCTTTCGCCTTTTGGTTCTGTTAAGGTTCAAATATCCAAACCATAAATGGTATGCTGTTTTTCAAGGGCAGAAACGATATTGCTTCCAACAAATCCGTGGATTCCGGTGACTAAAAAAAAATTGCATGAATTCAAAATTGTTTAATTCCTTACATTTAAGATACTTCCAGCCATGTTTTTCATGATATTTTTTCTCGCAAATTTTTCAATAAATTTAGTTCGGTCCATATTTCCGGGGCGGAATAGTTTTAATTGACTTACGAATCCGTTCACATCTGTTGGATTAAATAATATATAATTATCCAGATTATCTTTGATAAATTTATTAGCATATCCACTAACTCCTGCAATTATAGGTTTATTAAATGTTGCATATTCAAATATCTTTGAAGGTAAGACATTTTTAAATGCAGCTAAATCATTCAGGTGTAAAAATAAAAAATCAGCCTCCTTATAGTATGCAATTAATTCATCTCTTGATACCGGATTGATTAGCTCAACATTTGTCAGACACAATTCCTCAACTTTGTTTTTTAGTAAAACTTTGGTTCCACCATCTCCAATGATTTTAAAGAGATATTTGTTTCCCAAAATTTTAGCCGCCTGTGGAATGATTTTTTCAAGACCCTGACCACTTCCTATGTTCCCCGTATATGTAATTATCTTAACATCTGATTTTCGGGAATTATAAGTCTGATGATCTTCCAGAAAGATGTCATCAATTCCATTCGTAAAAAATGTATATGCTGGCTTTGGATATCCGAGAAAATAGTCTTTAAAACCTTCAGAAACCAGGTTAATATGATTAGCTCTCGAAAATGTATATTTTTCAATAATCTTTAAAAAAGCGACTGCTGGAATTTGAATGATTTTCCGATGTTTAAATACATCCTTCATGGTATCAACAAAAATATCCCGAATATCAAGATATAAAGGGAGTTTTTGTTTATACGAAATTCTTCTTCCCAGAAATGCAGTGAACAAGCGGGAAGATGAGGCATAAACCAAATCATATTTATTTTTTCTGGCTAATTTGAATGCCTCTTTATAAAATACCAAAAATGAGGTTGCCTGATCAAAAAGACCGCTATTATGATCTGGTATTTTAATTCTGTCTATTTTAAAATTGATTCCATTTTCAACCTTTTCAACTACAGTATTATATGATTTGTATCGATTAGGTTGGGTAGTAATTACATGAATAAAATCGCCTTCTTTTGTCTGGCTTAATAATTCTTTAAATAATGGACTGTTTCTGAACGATCCGGCACACAAATCAGGTTCAAAATAAAAAGTAAGTAATAATATATTCATTATAATAAGGCTATTTTTTTCTATAAGCTTAGGCTCAGTTAAATTTGCAATAATTTATAAGTCTTAATTGCAATGTTGTTGATATCTATTAATATGCTTATGCTTTATCAATTTGCTAAAGCAAACGTAATTCGACCAACACAATAAAACCCATTAAATTTTTAATTGCAATAAAATATCAACAATTCTTTCTGCTGTCTTGCCATCCCAAAATTCAGGGATACTGCCTTCTTTCCATTTGCCTGTAAAAAGTTGTTCCATTGCTGGCTTTATGGATTTCGGATCGGTGCCAAGTAATTCATTGGTCCCGAGCGTAATTGTTTCAGGGCGTTCCGTATTGTCTCTTAAGGTCATACATGGGATGCCCATAACGGTCGTTTCTTCTGTGATGCCACCAGAATCCGTAATTACAGCCAAACTTCGTTCAACCAAATAGTTGAATTCAAGATAACTCAAGGGTTCAATCATATGAAGACGTTGATGGGATATTCCCATATTGATGAGGATTTTAGCAGTACGTGGATGCACCGGAAATACAAGCGGAACGTTGTGTGAATGCGAAATAATTTCATTTAATAATTCCTTTAGAGTGCCTTCTTCGTCAACATTGGCGGGTCGATGAAGTGTCATCACTATATATTTGTGTTCTTCAAGTCCTATCTTATCCCAAACTGCAGGCTTTTTAAAACGCGGACGGTGCCTGATAAGGGTATCGATCATGGTATTCCCAACCCGGAAAATACGATCGTCAGTAATGTCCAACTTCCGTAGATTGTTGTCGGCAATTTCAGTAGTTGTGAAAAAATAGTTGGTAATGCTGTCAGTCACCATACGATTGATCTCTTCTGGCATTGACCAGTCACCTGATCGAATTCCACCCTCTACATGGGCTACTTTAACATGCATTTTTTGGGCACTGATTGCACAAGCCATCGTAGAAGTAACATCACCAACTACCAAACAGAGATCTGATTTTTCTTCTGACAACAACTTCTCATAACCAATCATGATTGCTGCTGTTTGTTCAGCCTGAGTGCCACCTCCAGCGCCTAAATTTACATTTGGATCAGGGATTCCAAGTTCCTCAAAAAAACTACCGCTCATATTTCTGTCATAATGCTGACCTGTGTGAATAAGACGGTAGGTGATTGGTTTATTTTCTTTTTGGGCTTTATGAATGGCGTCTATGATGGGAGCGATTTTCATGAAATTGGGACGGGCGCCTGCTATTAAATCAATCTTCATACAGTATAATTTTAAAACTCATTGTTGAATGAAACGTTGCTAAACATTTTTTTGCTGAAATGTATTTATTATATCCCAATGGATACTGGTAGTCAATTATTTTTAAATCAAGGTAGTTATTAAACTTTATGCAATATTTATTATCTACAATCAATTCACTTTTAGCCTGGGAAATGTGAACATCGGGATGAAAATGTAAATGAACCGTTCCTTCGGCACTTGATTTGCCTAAGAGTGAATCTATTATAAGAATACTCTTCTTTTCAAACTGAAAAGATCGTTGGTGGGTAAGACCAATTGATTGATAACCATTGTGTATTGCCACAATTTCAGTTGGTTCCCGGGTAATTATTTTGACTTTGGCTCTTTTAGCAACCCGGAACGAAGACCAAATTTGTGATGAATTTTTATCCTGAATTGTACTGGTGTTATGAGCAGCTGTTCCGCGTTCATTTAATCTTGTATCATTGTCTTCATAGGTAGAAATGCCGGTATCAACAATAAAAGGCAGGTTGTTTACATTTAACACAAAATTGAAAGTATCGGCATGTGCATGACCAGTTTGGTATGATGGACCAATGTGACCGATGTCAAAAATGCATTCATAAAAAGTGCTGTTAAATCTGCGGTAACCCGATTCATTCAAATTACACGAATTATTACGAATTACATTAATGGCGCTTTGTGTAAGTATTTCTAAGCGTATTGCATATTGATTTAATTGGTCCGTTGTGGCAGCGATTCCGGTAGTAGAGTCGTTTAATAATGGGATTTGCCCATTGGAGAAGGTCATTCCATTGAGCCATTGCAACATTCTGACAGCCTTCTCTTTGAGAAAGATGAGTATGGATTCCTGATTAGCGAATCGTTGGTTGTTTTGAACCAGGTTAATACAATCAAGTAAGCGATCAAGAATAATTTGATGGTACATGGGGCTTAATTCAAAATGGGCGCCATCCTCCAGTATTTGTTCATCCAATTCCGGTTTGATTATTTCAACTGCTTTCCGGTAAAATTTTTCATCCCTGAAATAGAAGGCACCAAACAACAGGCTGAATCCATCTTCGAGTAGATGATTGCCCAAAAGGTGATATTCGATGTTGTCTAAAAGGATTTGATATTGGGCGAATAATGAATTTGAGAATTTGAGAATTTGAGAATTTGAAGA
The DNA here is from genome assembly GCA_019459485.1 of Prolixibacteraceae bacterium. GTDB lineage: Bacteria > Bacteroidota > Bacteroidia > Bacteroidales > Prolixibacteraceae > Aquipluma. The sequence goes on along the minus strand of JAIBEZ010000007.1, from coordinate 16,387 downwards.
TGAGCATTGAGCTATGAATTTAATCCAGTTGATTCCGCGCAGGGCAATAGGGTAGGGCTCTAATGCGGTGGAGTTATTTTTCAATTTCAAAATGAAATCTTCTATCAAAGTTTGCCCCTCTTCAACTTTTATTCCCGGCTGAAGAAGGAAGTCAAAGTAATTCAGATTATAGGTCCACAGTTTACCATTCTTGTTAAAGTTCCAGTCTATGGCATTTTCTGCGAAAGCATTGGGTTGGTTGAGAAACGTAAACCTGAAATTGTCAAAACTGTTATTCTTTGGAATAAAAGGTTTCAAAACTAACGGATAGCCATCTCTTTTTGTTGATAATGGATACTTAAATCCGCTCATTTTTCTCCACGACCGACGAATCCGGTACCAAAGCTGGTAGCGGATTTGTATTGGTTTGAGATGGATAAGTGTATGATAGTATTTTGTAAACACGTATTTCACGAATTAGAACGAATTTCACGAAACTTCGACCCATCTACCTTCTTTTAAGGATTGGATGGCTGCGAAGCTTGCTTTGGTGGTATTCACAATTTCATCGAATGGAATAATTGGCTTTCCGGTTTTGACCGATTCGACCAACAAGCGGAATTGTTCTTTGTGTCCCTTGTCCAGTTTGGTTTTCATTTTCGAAAAACCCTTGGTTCCATAACCCGATAAAACCCGCCAGTTGTCAATGATCAATGTTTTTTCCTGGTTGAAGGCTTCAATCCGTTCTTTTGAATAGGCTTTGCTGCCATTGGCAAAATAGTTGATCACCGCGTTGGTGCCGTTTTCATATTTTAAAAGGATACTGGCATTGTCTGTATTCTCTTCCGGATTGGTTCCCATGCTGTTCATACAAACCGATTTCACTTTGCTGCCTGCCAGAAAAGTACATAAATCAATGTAGTGACATGCTTCTCCGATAATGCGGCCACCTCCCACTTCCAAATCGTGTATCCATACATTGGCAGGGATAAAACCTGCATTCATGGTTGCATTGATATTCTTAGGGCCTTCACCCAACAGTTGTTTCATTTTTTGAGCAAGGGGAGCAAAACGACGGTTGAAACCAACAACGATCATGGGTGCGTCATTGCGAGCGACCGAGGGGAGCGCGGCAATCTGCTCGTCAAGGACAGTTTGCTTCGCTCCGCTCGCAATGACGATCCGTTGAAGTTCATCCTCTGTGAGGCACAACGGTTTTTCAACAAAAACATTTTTGCCAGCCTTTAGCGCTTCCAACACCATTTTGGCATGAAGGTTATGGCGGGTGGTGATCATGATGGTATCAACCTCCTGATCATTCAGAATCTCCTTGTAATCAGAAGTGGCTTTCGAGATGTTTCCTTTCTTTGCCATGATCTTTGCTGTCAATCCTCCGGCGCTGGCAATGTATTTCATATTGGCATTGGCCGCTTTCATTCCGGGTATGATAGTGGCAGATGTAAAGTTACCTGCTCCGATAATGCCAAACACGCCTTTCTTTCCTTCAAATGTTTGGTTATTCAAACTTACCGTATTTATTCTTTTTGAATCGGTTGGATAAACCAATATAGAAGCAATAGAACCTGATTTGCGCATATCCCCATAAATCTGATCGAAATTCTCCAACGAAACTCTTTCGGTTATCAATGGTTTTACATCGAGTTGGCCAGTTGAGATGGCATTCAGTACGGTTTCAAAATTCCGTTTTTCGGTCCAGCGCACATAACCAATAGGATAATCCTGTCCTTTTAGTTCGTAGTTTTCGTCATAGCGGCCGGGACCATACGAACAGGAAACCTGGAAGGTCAATTCCTTTTTATAGAAATCATCGCGGAGGATGTTTAAACCAATCACTCCTACCAATATAATCCGGCCTCGTTGACGGCTCATTTCGGCAGCCTGATGAATAATTTCATCTCCTTTGTTCGAGGCAGTAATTATAACTCCATCGGCGCCAATTTCATTGGTGGCTTGCAGTACAAACTTGACCGGATTGTTTCCCTGTGACGGATTAAAAGCAACAATGCCTTTACTCAAAGCCAACTCTACTTTTTGCTGATCGAAATCGTAACCGATGACCTTGCAGCCATTGGCTTTTAGTAATTCAGCCGTTACCAAACCAATCAAACCCAAGCCAATCACCACAATCGTTTCTCCAAAAGTAGGATTACACAAGCGAATTCCTTCCAGTCCGATGGAGCCGATCACTGTAAATGATGCTTCTTCATCACTTACATTCTCTGGTATTTTTGCTGCCAGGTTTTCCGGCACACATACATATTCGGCATGGTTGCCATTGGAAGCCACGCGATCGCCTACCTGAAACCCATGTACGCCTTTGCCTACTTCTTCCACAATACCTACATTGCAATAACCCAGGGGCAATGGCTGGTTCAATTTATTGAATACGGCTTCCAACGTTGGCATGATGCCATCCGTCTTCATTTTATTCAAAACTTCCTTTACCCGGTCTGGTTGTTGGCGGGCTTTGTCAATTAAACTGGCTTTGCCAAACTCCACCAACATGCGCTCGGTTCCTAAGGATACCAAACTGTGTGTGGTCTTTATTAAAACAGAACCACCCTTTACTTGTGGGGCAGGTACTTGTTCCAATAAGGTATTACCGTTTTTAAGGTCTTGTATGAGTTGTTTCATGATAATTCAAATTATTAATGTTTTGGAAAGTATTTGTTTAATATTTCCAAATTTATTTCAGGTTCTCTGAAAAAATCAATACATCCTGAGATTTCGTCATCTGAAAAATTCCACCATTCTATTTCAAGTAGTCTATCGATCACGGCTTTTTCAAACCGATATTTAATGATCCTTGATGGAGAACCAACAACAATAGCATATGGAGGTACATCTTTTGTTACAACAGAACAGGCACCTACAACGGCCCCATCACCAATTGAAACTCCATCCATAATTAGACTATGAATTCCTATCCAAACATCATTGCCAATCTTAATTGGAAGTATTGGAAAATCAATTGATTTAACCCAACGATTATTTAAATTATTATTTTTGTAAAAAATATTTTGTGAGGATACATAGTTTAAAGGATGCCTTCCTAAACCAATTTCACTACTATGACCAATCGCGGAAAACTTTCCAACAGTTGTATTTGATAACTTGCAATTAGGATTAACCCTACTATATTTTCCGATATTACAATTTTTTAATTTTGCAAAACGTCTAATCTCAGAATACTTGGTAAATCGAGTTTTTTTATCCCATAATGCAAAAAATGAAACCCTGGAGTATAGATATTTTTTAAAAGTTAGGAAAGAATACAAATATTGTTTCATAATAACCTGATTTATTTTTTTTGAATTACATACTTTACTGCGTCAATGAATCCTTGTGCCATGTGCTTGGGTGTTCTATTGGAATTGTAATACTCTTTGGCGTTTACACCCATTTTCAGGTATTTGTCTATATTAGATGCGATATTTAGCAATATATTGGTTAAATCTTCCTCACTTTTATAAAGAATGCCATTAAAATCATTTTGAATATTAAAGCGTTCACCCCCAGTTATTGCATCAAATTTCGTAATAAATGGAACGCCATATCCCATACTTTTCAAAACAGATAACCCTGCCTGACCCGGGGAAATACATGCGATAGCTTGACGAAAATGTTTTTCCAAAAGTTGCTCATTAAAAATAGATCCATAAAGAAAAATTTGATTTTCCATATTATGCTGCTTCACCCATTCTTTTGCTGTTACAAAGTCGGCACCGTCACCAATTACATCTAATTTAGGGAGAGATTGATTTTGATTAAAAGCAGCGTAATAACTTTCGAGAAGTTGAAATATTTTTTTTGATTTATTTAATGTACCCACAAATATAAGCTTATCACGTACTAAATCTTTTGAAATCGTTTCACTTATTTTTACAGTATTATTCATGACAAATAAATTTTCACTTCCCATCCCCTTACCGATATATTTAGCAATTGGATAATCAGAATAAAAAATCATAGCATCAGCTCTCTTTATTAGCATATACCTTAATAAATTTGATAAACCAGGTGAGTCATATTTACTTTTTTGTGAAGCTTTTACACCAATACCCCAATAAATAAGTTTGAAATTTCTTTTTATAAATGCAAGTTTTAGAAAGGATAATTTTTGCACATAAAACATTGCAACAACAACATCATATTTATCACATAAACTTTTTAAAGTTTTATCATGTAGAGTAAAACCTCCAAAATGCCTTTCTTTCAGGATGATCTCCGTAAAGCTGTCAGATGCAATATTTAATGGTTTTCCAGCATGAGCAACAGACAATTCAATATTTTCCGTTTTGCCAATGATATTAAATATGGGAATTCGATATTCCTGGAGTTTTCCTGTAATAAATAAAACCTTCGTCATTATTTTAGAAATATTATTCGTTTGATTTATTTTTATTCAATTGGACCATGAAAATTTAATCCCTTATAAAAGATCCAATATATGTAGACAATATTTTTGAGCTATTTAATTCTATATTTTCTTTTAGATGACTTGCCTGTTTTACATTTTCGACAAAAATATTTTTAGAGGATTCCCACCAAACAACCCCTTTAACTGTATTGTAATTTTTTGATTTATATTCCTTAATAAAATTCAAATACCTGACCATTTCGTTTTGCCCTAATAATTCTCCACCAAATTTTTTATTTCCTATGGTTACAATATACCAAATGAATGGGATGACCGGTTTTTTTAAACGATCTGCATAATCAAAGGCGCTATCTAAATTTTCCTTCCAATACTTATTATTGGCCTCAATCCCTTTTTGCTTGTCAGGATAAAGCACATATAAAGAAGGAAAAATATAATCAGTTTTGGATAATAATGAATCCAATTTTGCTCCTTTGTCCCAGGTTTTTTGTGAGGGGTAATAAAATCTAAATGGTAGTCCGTAGATCCCTACCTTTAAATTAGGTCTATAGCCTTTTACATATTCTACCATTTTGGATAAACCTAGAATTGCTTCATTAAATTCTTTGGTTCCGGAATCATGTTTTTTCAGGTTATTATATAATCTATTTTCAATATTTAAACATAAAACACCTTCATCATCGGCTTGTGGATATAATTTATTTAAATATATTTTGATACTTTCCAAATCAATAAGCCCTCTTTCTTTAGGATCGATCATATAACCGCCAATTAAATCAATCTTTTTTAGCAACCCATTGTTTTTAATGAAGTGTTCTCCATTTTCATCATATCTTTTTTCTAAAACATATATGTGAAATGAATCCTTTCCTTGCCCCTGGGCAGAGAAATTAAACATTGTTAACCCCAATAAAAATATTATTCTGATATTTCTAATTTTTCGTACTCTTAAATTTATCGTCTTGAATATATTCATGTCACTCAATTTATTTTTATTCTAATCACTCTAATGTTAACATTTATATAGGATGCGACACGACCATATTATCGTCATCTATAGAATGAATCTTAACTTTTTGGTATTGGTCCTCATTTTCAATTTTGACCGAAAAGACCAAGCCCATCCCTGCCCAAAAGAAAATCGCTGTAGACAAAGATCCACTAAACATGTTTAGGATGAACCCTTGAATAAACAGGATAAACACCCAAACCTGTTCTGGACAATATTTAATGATTTGGATACTTTTCTTAAAAGCAGCCACAAGTAGAAATACAAATGGGATAAAGCCTAATAGGCCTACTGACATGAGAACTTCTAAGATGATATTATGTGGATGTGGAGGAATTTTACTTTGAATACTATCGCCCCAAATCGGAGAATAGAGAAATTGGGACCATGCGCTTCTCCACATATCTAATCGTATTGTAGAACTGCTTTGGGAATCTATATTTTCAGAAATACTTAATACACGTGTAATAACAGAACTGCCAATATAGTTTGCCATGAACATGACGCCTATTCCTAAAATAATAAATACAACAATTGATTTTACTTTAGTTTTAATCGAACCTTGATAGAAAACCACAAAGGCAAATGTTATCAACAGAGCAAAAACACTACCACGAGAGGCGCCCAAAAAAAATGGGACCATTGATAAGATAATTGCAATCATATAATATAGCTTAACTTTTTTTGTAAGCTTGGTAACGGCCAGATAATATAAACAAATGGCTATTACCAAACTGCTGGCATAAGATAATGACAAAGGTGAAATAGCTGCAAAATCTTTTCCTACCATATATTTGGCCATGGAAATTCGCCCTACACCAGAAAACAATAAAGAGCTATACAAATAATATGTTGTTGCTGCTAAGAGAACTCCTGAAGCAATTATTGCATTTTTAAATACGTTTAAAGTATCATTACTGTGTCTTAATGAAAAGAATATAAAAGGAATAATGCTATAGATGATCGAATAGGCCATAAATTCAAATGGCGGAATGTAATAATCAATTTTAGAATTCAACATGGCTTTTGCTATTGCTAGAAAATAGAAAAGCCAAAAAATCCAAAAGAGCAAATAATTCAACCTATTTTCTGGCAAATGTTTAAAAGATATTTTAACCATTATATAAAACATCAGCCCGGATAGTATAATTCTTATAGGAATTGAATAGTAACGACTTAAATCACTATAGCCAAAAGATATTAGTAATGTTAACCCGCAAAAATAACCTATAAAGGAAACAAATGAGATGAAAAATAATATTTTCTGTTTCATTATTAATTTAGTGCATATAGTTTGGCTAAAAAATGGAAGGGGTTGGCTTTTTGACGATCGTTTCTATTGCAAATACTCAGCATAAAGTATGACCTTAGATTTTTAAACTCGGCAAAAGTGTATTTAGTTCGTAGGTTTAATGGGCTATTTAAGCACCCCTTTTATTATTGTTTTATAATCTTGTAGCCTAAAAATTGATAAATTACTTATGAAAAAAACCAATTTTTCCTTATATCTTAATAGTTTTAAATTTCTCGCTACATACCTACTATATAATTTCTCAACTTTTTTCATTATTCCAATTTGATATTTGTAGTTTGTTAATCTATTTATTTCAAATAGAACAAGGAGATTATCAAAGTATTCCTTTTCAACTTTTTCAAATGTTATTTTATTTTTTGACCAAGAGCCTGGTACACCTTTTCTGTACACGCCCATCACATCATCTAAATATTTAAGGTTCCCATCTGCAAGAATATGATAACGAAGCTCAAAATCTCCAGCAAAAAGTGACTTTTCCCTTACAGGAATATTCTTTATAATTTCCTTTTTAAAAACCAATGAATGAGTAGCAACAAAAATTGAATTTTTTAGAAAATACCCCAAATCAATTTCTGAATTCCCTTTATGTCTTACAATAGTTTTTTTTGCACTTTCTTGATATTCGATTTTACATGCATGGTAACACCCTGAAAAAGTTGAATTTTCTTCCAAAAAATTAATTTGTTTCTGCAATTTAAGGGGGTCAGTCCAATAATCGTCTCCCTCGCACAGGGCTATATATTTTCCTTTAGCTCTAGGAAACTGATAGGTTCTTGTGACCCCTACCCCTTTTGAATACTGGTTTTCTGTTTGATAGATCGGTTTGATAATATCCGGGTATTTTGCCTCGTATTCACGAATAATGTTTGCTGTATTATCAGATGATGCGTCATCGTGGATTAAAACTTCAAAAGTAAAGCTCGTTTTTTGCGAAATAAATCCAATAATACATTCGCGTATATAGAATTCGTGATTAAATGTAAGGCAGCAGATACTTACTAAAGGTCCTTGTATAGGTATCATTTATTTTTTTCAATTAACTCTTGTCGTTTCAATATTCCATTTGCCATTTTAACCATGGGTGGTCCAATGAATTTGTTATCCTTTACTGCTACACCTTTGCCCATGGCTTCTGCTTCTTTTGATAACTGGAGCATTTCATTGGCCCAATCGATCTCTTCTTTGGAGGGCGAGAAATATTGATGAGCAAGAGGTAATTCTTTTGGATTAAGTATCATCATTCCTTCAAATCCAAGATTCTTTGCTATTATAATATTTTTCTCCAAATCTTCTAAATCATGCACTTTAATGTGTACCGTATCTATTGGAATAACTTTATTTGCTTTTGCACCCATGGCAATCATTGAACGAGCCGTAAAAATACTCTGACCTTGCCCATCGTGTTTTCCTCCTAAATCGGTTACAAAATCTTCGCAACCAAAAGCTACAGCGACTAAACGTGATGGACAAGCAGTACAAATTTCCTGTATGTTCATTACAGCGCCAGATGTTTCTATCAGAGCGATAATTTTAAAGGTCCCTATGGGAATTCCTTTTTCAAATTCAATTGTTTCCAAAAGCTTTCCAAAGAAATAAATATCTTCGCCTTTTTTCGCCTTTGGATACATAAATCCGGTAACTCCATCAATTGTTAATTGATAAACATCTTTTAGCAGTTGACCACTTTCCCTGTCATTAACCCTTGGGAAAACCGGACGACCCTTAAAGCGACCTTCGGAAATATACTTTATAATATTGTCTCTTGCGATTTGCTTATTTTCGATGGGTTGTACTGAATCTTCAAGATCTAGCAATAAAACATCGGCATTTACCCTTGTTGCGCTTTCCATCAATCGTTCATTGTGTGCAGGCACAAACATGAGACTTCGGGTTAAATAATCTATATTCATAATACAAATTGTTTTTTTATTAATACTTTTCTTCGGAACGAAAGTACATTTTCTCCATGTTGATTGTAAGCCATTGTTTCAACATAAACAATCCCTCTATCGGGTTTTGTTTTCGATTCTATCTTGTCAAGTACTTTTGTTTTTACATAAATTGTGTCGCCAATGAAAACAGGATTCAGGTGTTTAACATCCTCGTAGCCCAAATTCGCAATGGCTTTTCCGCTAATATCTGGAACTGTCATTCCTACCGCTAAGCTAAATACTAAAGTGCCAACAACAAGTATTTGTCCTTGTTGACTCTTTTTTGCATAGTCCAAATTGGTATGTAAGGGATGATGATTCATAGTCAATAGACTGAAAAAATTATTATCACTTTCAAAAATTGTTTTTGACAATGAATGAGATATTTCAGCACCAACCTCGAGTTCTTCGAAGTATAAACCTAAGATGGATGGATTCATATTTATTATTCCTTAGTTCTTAATAATTTTGCCGGATTGCCCACTACAATTGAATTATCCGGCACATCATGCAATACAACTGAACCAGCTCCAACTAATGAAAAATCGCCTATGGTTATTCTTTCTCTGATAGTTGCATTACTTCCAATATGACAGGCTCTACCGACTGTAACATTTGCTCCCACAACAGCGTTGGTTGCTATATGAGCAAACTTTTTCAAAGTACTATCATGTCCTACAAATGAGTTTGGCAGTAGAATACAATTATCTTCAATTGTAGTGTCAGGTGATAATTGAGATAATGGAGCCATCAATACTCCATTTCCTATATGGCAAAAACCTTTTGGAATAATAGCAGTAGGGTGTATTAGTGTAGCAAATTTTGAAGATGGAATGTTAAATTCCTCAATTTTTTCAAATACTTGTTTTTCATTTTGCATACCCACATAGGCAATAAAAACCAATGTGTTTTCATCCTGAAGGTATTTGGATAAATCAGTTGTTGCACCAATTACCGGGATTGTATTGAATTTTCCAATCAAGGTGCCAACGGGCAAGACATCATTTAAAAAACCCAGAACTTTATAAAATCCTAATTCATTTGCTATAGAAGCAGCAATCATTCCAATTCCACTTCCTCCTAAAATCACTAAATTTTTCATATTTGGTCTAATATTTTTCAGATATTTATAGAATATGACTTTATTGTTTCAATAATTTTATTGATAGATTCTAAATCTAAATTTGGGTATATCGGCAAACAAATTACCTGTTCCGCTACTGCCTCTGCTACTGGCAGATTTGCAGGATTTGCAGAAGTAAGTCCGCGGTAGGAAGGAAACTCACTTATTAATGGGTAGAAATATCTCCGCCCGTAAATATTATTTTTCTTCAGCTCATTATAGAGTTCATCCCTGGTTTTTCCATACACTTTTGCATCAATAAAAATTGGGAAATAGGAGTAAGTATGTTCTACTTCTGCCATGTCTTCCATGTATTTTATTCCCGGAATATTTGCTAATTGTTTCCGGTAGTTTTCGGTAATTGCTTTGCGTTTGGCTATGTTTTCATCTACATATTTCAGTTGTAATAAGCCATACGCTGCTTGTACTTCGTTCATCTTAGCGTTTATACCAGGCGCTATTACCGTGGTTTCACCGGCAAAGCCAAAATTCTTCAGGTAATCTATCCGTTGTTTGGTTTTCTCATCCTGGCAAATAATCGCACCACCTTCAATGGTATTAAAAACTTTGGTAGCATGAAAACTTAATATGGAAAGATCACCAAAATTCAAGACTGAATCGCCATTTACCTTTACTCCAAAAGCATGTGCAGCATCATAAATCAATTTTAATCCATAAGTATCAGCAATCCGTTGAAATTCTTTTAAGTTACAAGGATTCCCGTAAACATGTACCGGCATAATTGCGGTTGTTTGAGGAGTAATTGCCGCTTCTACTTTTTCCGGGTCGAGATTAAATGTGTTGGGTTCAATATCGGCAAATACCGGTTTTATGTTGTTCCACCACAACGAATGGGTGGTAGCTACAAAACTAAAGGGGGTTGTAATTACTTCGCCTGTAATACGAAGGGCTTGCAAGGCTGTGATTAGGGCTAAAGTGCCATTCGAGAATACCGAAATGTATTTTACACCGAGGTATGCTGCCAACTCCTTTTCAAATTGTTGGTGAAACGGACCGTTGTTGGTCAATATTTTATTGTCCCAGATTTGCTTGAGTAATTCCGTGAATTCTTCCAGGGGAGGCAAGGCTGGTTGTGTAACATAAATTGGGTTTTCTAATTTATTCATTTTAATTTTTTCTTTAATATTTTCGAAAATGCAATGTTTTTTATATAGATATAGTCTTTGAATTTAATGACTTCGCAAATCAAAATAGTTAAAAACGCTCCGATGGCAATCTGGAGGATTAAAAGGATCAAATAAGAGTCAATAGGCAGAAAACCTAAGCTGTAAATAAAGCCGCTAACGATTAATGCAAGCATAAACGAAGGCATAATATCCTTCACCTGTTGTTTAAAAGAATATCCAATCATTTTACCTGACCAGTAACTGTTGAGGTAATATGCGATAATGGTATTTACCATCATTCCCAGAATCATTATTTTGATTCCCCAGAATATTCCTATTATAATGGTCGGTACAGCCAATATCTTTTTAATAACTTCTAGTTTTAGGAACAAATCGGAGCGCCCTTGTACTTGTAACATATTTAAGTTTAATGCATGAAGTGGGTAAAACATACCAACAAAACAAAGCATTTGCAAATAAATGATACTTGGTTCCCATTTAGCGCCAATTAGGGTAAGTACCATAGGTTTTGCCACTGCAACCAAGCCCATGTTCAGAATAAAAGTGATAAACATCGTACTACGAATAAGAATTTGGTAATTTGCTCTTAGCCGTGGGATATCGTCTTGGATGGTCGAAAGTACCGGGTAGCTGACCTTGGCAATAATAGTGTTTAGATTTTTAGCAGGAAGATCTTTGAATTGAGTTGCACGGGTATAAAAACCCAAATCCTGAGCTGAAAAATATTTGCCAATAATTAAGTAATAGATATTTCTATAAAGAGTATCAATCAGTCCGCTTAAAAGAAGCTTCCCCCCAAAATGAAAGAGTTCCAGAAATGATTGTTTGCTAAAAACAAGCATGGGTTTCCAACGGTTCCATAACCATAGAAAAATTGAGTTAAGGGCTTGTTTGCTTAGCTGAAGGGCAACAAGACACCAAATGCCAAATCCGCTGTAAGCCATCGTAATGGCAATAGCTCCTGAACCGATGGAAGCAATTACTGAGATACGTGCCTGTAATTTAAAATCAATTCGTTTGGCGAGGATGGTACGTTGTATGATCGTCAATGAATCAATAATCAAAACAATTCCTAAAACCTTTACAATATTTGTTAACTCTGGTTCTTCAAAAAAGTTGGCTATTGCAGGAGCAGAGAAAAATAGAAGAATAAAAAAAAATATACCCACTGCCAGGTTGAAAAAGAAAACAGTAGAATAGTCTGTTTGTGTACAATCTCTTTTACGGATTAAGGCACTTGAAAATCCACTATTTATAAACGTTTCAGAGACAGCTATAAAAACTGTAATCATCCCGATTAATCCGAATTCTCTAGGAGAAAGTAATCGTGCAAGTATTATTCCAACAACAAATAGGATACCTTGACCCCCAAGGCTATCAATGGCACTCCAAATTATACCATTTATTGTTTTTTGTTTGAGTGACATTGATAAAAATGTGAGTAGGAATGATTTTTTGAATTGTAAATGTTATGCTAATTTTAATATATTCATTAGGTTTTTGGCCTTGATAGTACTGGTGAATGAAAAAAACGTCTTCAGGAAGATTATTTGATTTGATTCATCAAGATTTCAGGGATGTAAGAATAAATTTGTTCGTCGTCTAGACATTAAATAAGGTAATTTACTCTTTATGAATTAAAGTTTAAAGATATTATCGGAGGATTCTTTGATAACATTTCTTAAATCGACAATCAATCTTGCATGTCCTTTTATCATTTCAGGATTAAACACCTGGTGATTAGTAGTCAATACAACACAATCGGCAGCGTGTAGGGTTTCCGGTGTTAATGGAACGGATTGTAGAGACGCACCATGGTGCGTCTCTACCGAAGGTATATACGGGTCGTGGTAGCTTACCAATCCGCCTTTGTGTGCTGTAATGTCCATGATTTCCAATGCAGGAGATTCGCGTGCATCATCAATGTTTGGTTTATAAGCTACGCCCAGGAACAGAATTTTGCTACCATTTACTGCTTTTTGTTGGCTGTTTAGAGCCGTTGCAATTTTTATATACATGTAATGCGGCATCCGCATGTTGATATGCCCTGCTGCATGGATCATGCTTAGGTCAAAATCAAATTTTTTGGCAATGTGTTCGAGGTAAAAGGGATCTAAAGGAATACAATGCCCGCCAATGCCCGGTCCGGGATAAAAAGCCTGGAAGCCAAAAGGTTTGGTCTTGGCGGCTTCAATCACTTCCCAAATGTCTATTCCCATTTTCCCGGATAACAAGGCCAGTTCGTTAATCAGGCTAATGTTTACCAAACGATACGTGTTCTCCAATATCTTTACCATTTCGGCTACCTTGGGTGAGCTTACCAAATGAAGGGTGTCAATGGCTTTGGAGTATATCTTTTCACCAATTTCCAAACCTTCTTTGGTAATGGCTCCCAATACCTTTGGTGTATTTTTGGTATGGAAAGAGGCATTGCCCGGATCAACACGTTCCGGAGAATAAGCCAGCCAAAAGTCAACCTCACTCTCTAATCCAGATTCCTTTTCGATGATGGGAAGCATCAGATCTTCGGTGGTGGTGGGGTAGGTAGTGCTTTCCAAACTAATAAAGGTGCCGGGCTTCATGTTTTGTCCGATGGCCATACATGCAGATTCGATGTACGACATATCAGGCTTGCGGAATTTATCAAGCGGGGTAGGCACGCAAATGAGCAGGGCATCGCATTCTTTTATTCTCGTAAAATCGGTGGTAGCAACAAGCTTAATGTTGTCAACAACTTCGCGTAAAACAGCATCACGAATATCTTTGATGTAATTTTCACCGGAGTTAATCTGATCTACTTTGTTTTGTGATTTGTCGAAACCAATGACATTAATGCCTGCCTGTGCAAAGCCAACGGCAAGAGGCAAGCCAACATAACCAAGGCCAATAATACCAACTACTTCGGTATTGGCAGCAATTTTTTGTAATAGGAGTTCAGAGTGATTCATTTGTATATTTTATTGTGATTTTTGGTTTTAAATTACGGATTACAGGAAAATGCGAATTACGCGAATTTCCTTCGACTGCTTCGCGCTCAGGAATCAACGAATTACGCGGATTGGCTTTTCCCAATACTTTTGTATTCGAAGCCGATTTCTGTCAAGGCTTTTGCATCGGGGATGTTTTGTTAGTAGAACAGGGAACGTTGGTTTTTGCATGTTATCCGCATAGATTACACGAATTAATATGAATTACGCAATTTTGGATTATGTCGGTTTAAGGAGTTTATAGTGTCTGATCTTCAAATTGTTTGAGTGTTATCGCATTAAATCCAAATTTCGGTGCTTGTTCTAATATTTGTTTGTCGCCAGTTACCAATACTGTTGCACATGCAGCTTGATAAAGGTCAAGTAAATAATTATCCTTTTTGTCTGTCAGATAGTTAGTTTTTATTTGAATTTCAATGAAACGGCAAAGTTTAAGATGGATTTTAATAGCTTCATTAATATCTTTTTTGTTTATGTATCTACTGAACTTTTCCCTTTGAAGCACCTCGCTAATTTCATTTGTAAGATTGTTACACGTCACGATGTCGAGTTCATTATCTAAAATTAGTTTGGTTAGGATATGAAATCTTCGTGACAGGAGGTAACTTATCCAGATATTTGTGTCGAGAATAATAATATCCCGCGTCATTTCCTTTCAGTTCTGTATTCTGAAACTTCGGCAACAATACTTTCCATGTCAATCTGATTTTCTTTAATACTTTTTGAAAGCAGATTGGATCGGTATATCAATGTTTCTTTTTCCAGCTCCTTTTCAATTTTTAATTTATCCTGAATTGGAAGGGTTTTAATTAGTTTTATAAGGTCGTTAAAATAGAAGGGAATATTGTAAGTTTTGTTGTATTCCTGTGTTTTCATATCAAAAATATTTGCAATTAATTAAAAAAAGAGAAACAAGATGTATTCGTTTTCAATGTTTTGGATGACCTGGGGTTTTTATTTTCCGTTGTTTGGAAAATTCGTTTATCTGGATCCTCCTAAATGGTTTTCACACTTTTTTGGGTGTTGCTTAAGTTAGTAAACTGAAAACAAAGATAATGATAAAGTAGCTCTGGTCGAATGCGACCCAATGCTTTTATATTCAAACCCGATCTCCTTTTTGCTTTTCAGCATCCGGAATATTTCTTCCATCGAATACAACCGCAGGTTTCAGCATATTGGTATCAATGGGTTGGCAGTTGTTAAAAAGGTTGTCAGTTGTTGAAAAGGTTGTCAGTTGTAAAAAGTTGATCGTTATCGGAACCTATTTAATTAGCCTTAACAGGGTAGGCATCAATAAATTTTAAATGGTCAAGCGCTTTGTGACTATGAAACGAAACCTGGTCGAAAAGGGGATGAACTTTTAAGCGGGCAATGGTTTCCGGTTTTGTTAAAATACCAGCTTCGTATAAGGTGAATGTTTGATATAAGGTGTCGTTTGCCACAGGGCCAATTACTATATCATATCCATGATTAATATCTTCGTTTCGATTTTGAACTACGAAATCCAACCACTCTTCGCTGGCTTGATTAAATCTCCTAACAGTTAATGATTGGCTTGTGAGTAGGAGGTCATTAAATTCGTACACTGTGACAATAGATTTTGCAGTTTCACCTAATCGTTTTTGTTTAATGATTGACCACCTTTCTGCCTGTTCCCGATTTGTGGTGGTATAAAATCCTTTGCCAAAGTCGAGTAAGCGTTGCGTTTCGAGTATTTGGGGTTGTTCAACAATGGCTGTACTTCCGTGATAAAGCTTCATTTTCGTCGCTTAATATAATCGGTTATTAATGAAGTCAGATAATTTTTGCCCATGCTATGCAAAACCTCGTAACCGGAAGATAAAAAACGGAATACCTCGGCACGTTTAAAATCGCGCAATGCATCCATACCGGTAATCCCTTCCGAGTTCCGGTAACTCTCCAGACAAAACAATTGGAAATGTTCTATCTGATCTAATTTTTTAATCTGCTTATACATAATCAGGAAAAATCAATTCGTTGGTTTGCTTTTCGTCATGTAGCATTTCGAAGAGCTTTATAGCGCTCAGATGCCAAAGTTTTGTGCTTTCGTTGGTCAGCGCGGCATATAACTTCGATTCGTACAAATATTGGATCGCTTCTTCGAAGTTTAGCTGTTCCCGGTCGATTATTAACGCCATTATATCGCTAATTTTCAATTCCAAAATCGGTTCAAACTCTTTTTTATCCATCACCTGCTTTGTAACAATTTAGTGCAGTAAAACTTAACAGTAAAGGTATATATTGAGAATCTAAGTACATGACAAAAATTTAAAAATTCCTATATCATCTTGGAACAAAGCGTTTAACAGCACTGAAGCTATATAAGTTAATCCATATTTGAACAAACTTTTGGCTTTTTTCCCATGATTTTTGACCTTGATTGGTTTAATGTATTTGTGCAGATAATCTCCGACCAAAAACGCCCAGGTGAAGGCGACTATCACCAAGGCAAACAGTTTTTCAATCCGTTCA
>JAIBEZ010000027.1 GCA_019459485.1 Prolixibacteraceae bacterium | reverse complement strand
GCGAAAGATTTTGCAATTTAAATTTGGATTTTAACACAGTTCATTTATTGTTATTTGGTTGTCATTTACTGGTTACTTAATGACTACCAAATGACAATTGAATGACTTTTATGACATTGAGTAATTTAGGATGAACAAAACCAAGGCGACCACGTAATTGTTAATAAGATTACATTTTAAAATCAATGACCATGGAAAAGATGACAAATTCAATCAATTGGGTTGAAATTCCGGTGCTGAATTTCGATCGTGCGAAGGAATTTTATTCCCGCATTTACGACTATGAAATGCATGAAATGATGATGGGACCGTTGAGAATGGGTTTTTTGCCAATGGATCCTGACTCGCAGGGTGTCGGCGGGGCAATTGTTCAAGGCGATGGATTTGTGCCAACTGCACTCGGAACAAAAGTTTACCTGAATGGCGGCAAAGATTTGATGACTGTTTTAAAACGGGTAATTGCTGCCGGTGGAGAAATTATTCTCCCAAAAACCCAAATCAACGACGAATTTGGATATTATGCAGTTTTTGAAGATACCGAAGGAAACCATATTTCGCTGCATTCGATGGAATAAAAAAAGGGCTGCTCGCTGCTGGCTGAAATGATTTTTGCCAGCTGCCAGTAGCCAGCAGCAAATCGCCATTCTATTTTTTAATTTTTCAGCGCAACCCTTATCTCATCACCTGTTTTCCATTTTCTCGAAATCTGGCAATATTCACCGGGTCGGGCAACATATTTCACATTGCCATAAGTAACCGTTGGATTTATTGCCCACGAAGGAATCCGAATAAAGATTTCAACAAAACGTTTATCGCTACATTCACTTTTCAAGGTCATTACATCTCCTTCAGGATAATTTGTTTCCTGAATAAATTTGACATTTCCACCGGTTGTGTGCTGATATTCAATCGACGAAGAACCTATAAGGTTGATAAAAATCTTATCGTCAACATGCGTATAAAAAGCTGATTTTAGCAGTTTCTCCGGAATAAATATATTTTCAGTCCCACTGATTATCTTCCCGATTGCATCGCCAAACCTCACTTCTCCTGAAAGTTTGACCAACGCGATATTCAGTTCAACCCATTTCTGAATTGCTTCAGGAAATAATTTGTGGGTTGACGAATTAGGTTGGCTAGCGATAATAGTATTAAAATCATTCCACTTCTGCAGCAAAGAAATCCAAATACTATCGGAACCCGATTTGCGAATGTTTTCAGTCATCGAAAGCAATTCGTCAAGCTGATCGGTCACAAAGTGCTGTTCTGCTTTCAGAACAGAATCTCCGCTTAATGAATCCAACGCTAACAAAGGTTCCACAGGCTGCAATTGAAGCTGTATTTGCGTTTCATGAAACGATTTCGAATTAATTAATGAAAGTTGGTTTGGATCATTTCCGCAGGAAGAAAAAACAAAAACCATCGCGATGGCAAAGAATAGACGTGTGAGCTTCATTACAATTTTTTAAACTGAAACATTTTTATCATTAACTGGTTCAAAAATAAAATATAAAATTTCTTACATTTGTAACAAATCAAAAAAAGACCGAATTATGAAACTCACATCAATTCCGGCGGTCTGTTATTCCGCAATATTCTAATTTCTCTGAACAAGAAAGCGGATTCAATTTTAATTACCCAATCTTTCATTTATCAATTAATTCATTTTATCATGATTGGTAAAAAAACCAACTCATTATTTGGACAGATAAAATCCATTCGACTTAAGTCGTTGTGGACCGATATAAAAGAATCAATCGCCGGTAGCGACCGCGATTTCACCAGCGACAGCATTGGAAAAGCGCTGCTAATTCTTTCCATACCAATGGTTTTGGAGATGATCATGGAATCGATATTTGCTGTGGTCGATATCTTTTTTGTTTCGAAATTAGGTGCAGATGCCGTTGCAACTGTCGGAATCACAGAATCGAGCATGACGATTGTTTATGCCATCGGAATGGGATTGAGCACCGCAACCACCGCTTTGGTTGCCCGCCGGGTTGGAGAGAAAAAATCAGGAAAAGCCGGAATGGCTGCTTTTCAGGCAATTGTTGCAGGCTTTTCTGTTTCCTTGCTAATCACGGTTCCGGGTATAATTTACGCCAAAGATTTTCTATTGCTGATGGGCGCCTCCGAAGAAATGGCCGAAGCCGGTTACATGTATCCAACAATCATGTTTGGCGGAAATGCGGTTGTTATGTTGTTGTTTATCATCAATGCCGTTTTTCGCAGTTCGGGCGATGCCGCTGTTTCGATGCGTGTTTTGCTGCTGGCCAACCTTTTCAACATCATACTCGATCCGCTGCTGATTTTTGGCATCGGACCATTTCCCGAACTGGGATTGATGGGCGCTGCCGTTGCAACTACCATAGGCCGTGGATTGGCAGTTTGCTATCAGTTTTATCTGTTGTTTAAAGGTCATAAACGTATCAGGCTCGAACTGCATCACCTCCGGATAAAACTAAGTGTAATGTTTCAGTTGTTTCGGCTTTCAACCGGCGGAATTTTGCAAAACATCATCGCAACCTCCAGCTGGATTGCACTTTTTAGAATTATTTCTGAATTGGGTTCTGAAGTTTTGGCAGGTTATACCATCGCCATCCGAGTGGTGGTTTTTGCCCTGCTGCCCTCCTGGGGATTGAGCAACGCTGCATCAACTTTGGTTGGCCAAAATTTAGGCGCCAAACAACCCGAAAGGGCCGAAAGAACTGTTTGGATGACTGCAATTGCAAATATGGTATTGCTCGGATCGATAGGTCTTATCTTCGTCTTCTGGCCTGAACCTTTTATCAGGATTTTTATCGAAGATCCGGCTGTAGTTGCAAGCGGGGCAAAGAGTTTGCAAATTATCAGCTATGGGTTCGTATTTTATGCGCTTGGCATGGTGCTGGTACAGGGATTTAATGGGAGCGGCGATACGGTGACTCCAACAAAAATCAACCTTTTTTGCTTTTGGCTATTCGAAATACCATTGGCCTACCTGCTTGCTATTGTGCTCGATATGAATATTGAAGGAATTTGTATTGCCAT
The DNA here is from genome assembly GCA_019459485.1 of Prolixibacteraceae bacterium. GTDB lineage: Bacteria > Bacteroidota > Bacteroidia > Bacteroidales > Prolixibacteraceae > Aquipluma. The sequence continues at coordinate 1,510 of JAIBEZ010000027.1, read as the reverse complement.
TGTTGCCGCCGAATCGGCTCTCACCCTGACGGCCTGGTATTTTTTCAGGAAAGGAAAATGGAAGCTGACGAAGATTTAAAATTGAAAAATAACTAAATCAGAAATATCGAACATGAAATAAGAAACGAGGAAGTCGGCGGCACTGATAGTTATTCCATTTACCGGTAAAATACTTTCGATGCTCTATTCTTCGGAAAAACAGGCAAACTGATTGATTCAAAAGTCGTACTTTTAAAATCGAAATTTAACACAATACAACATGGGCACACTTGGAAATTTAATCTGGCTGGTTTTTGGTGGTTTTCTGGTTTTTCTGGAATACATGGTTGCGGGCTTTTTGCTGTGTATCACCATCATCGGGATTCCTTTTGGAATTCAATCCTTCAAACTGGCTTTTTTAGCTTTGTGGCCATTCGGAAAAACCATCGGTTTAAGCCCGGGCTCGCCAGGTTGTCTTTCCACCATCATGAATATTATCTGGCTTCTAATTGGTGGAATCTGGATTGCACTGACCCATTTAATTTTCGGATTGTTACTCGGCATCACCATCATCGGAATTCCATGGGCCAAACAACATTTTAAATTGGTATCGCTCGCGCTGACCCCGTTTGGACGGGAGATTCGGGAGAATTAAAGTGAATGTTGATTTGGTTGTCCTTGTTCTCAAGTTGTCATGTTGTAACTTTGCTTAAAACCTGACAACAATGACAACGTGAGAACAATGATAACTATTTCTATCCTACTCCTGATGTGTATGCAGTCCGCATTCCTTCTTCGAATTGTCTTCCCACCACCAGCGACCGGCACGGAAATCTTCTCCGGGCTGAATGGCGCGCGTACAGGGAGCGCAACCGATACTAACAAAACCGCGGTCGTGCAAAACGTTGTATGGAACATTGTTTTCCTTCCCATATTTTTGGCAATCTTCGAGTGACCAATTTAACAGAGGATTGCATTTTATCAGCTTAAATCCAGCATCCCAAACGAAAAAATCAAGATCGTGGCGGTTTTCCGATTGCGAAGCACGCAGACCGGTAATCCAGCATTCCATTCCGTCCAAAGCGCGACCAAGTGGTTCAACTTTGCGGATGTGGCAACATTCTTTCCTGTTTTCAACCGACAAATAGAAACTCAAAGGCCCTTTTTCTGTGACCATCTTTTCAACCGATTCGTTTTTGGGAAAATAGGCGTGAATCTGTTTCCCGTATTTTTCTTTTGTTCGGTTAAGTACTTTGTAGGTTTCCTCAAACAGGCGGCCAGTATCAAGGGTTACCACTTTAATCTCCAGATTATTACTGAAAATCATGTCGGTTATCACCTGATCTTCAATCCCTAAACTTGTCGTAAAAACTGCTTTCCCCGGAAATTGTTTTGCCACATTTTTCAGCATTTCTACCAAGTTTACTGCATCTGCCTGTTTGTTCAGGTCCGAAACTAAATTCTGATCAACCATCGTTATTTGTTTTATATGCACAATCAAATTATCTTGCCGGCAAATATCAAAAGAAAA
>JAIBEZ010000035.1 GCA_019459485.1 Prolixibacteraceae bacterium | reverse complement strand
AAAGGCTTCTAAGTCTTATAGCTTACATTATACCAATCTCACTGTGCACGAAGGAGGACCACCACGCTGACAATGACTAGAGATATAATGCTGATATTTTTCATTTACTGCTGTCGTTTAATGAGGGCAAATGTAGAAATTAATTTGAACTTCCAAAATTAATTTGAAAGTAAAATACTTGTTTGTCTGAAGAACTATAAGGAAACCTTTCTTTTTTAAGCAACTAAAGCGAAAAATCGGGGCTACTTCTTTCGATTTGCTTTGACAAACCAAAAGAAAACACCGAACCTTTGCCTACTTCGCTTTCCACTTTTACCCAGCCATGATGGGCTTCTATTATCTTTTTCACAATGGCCAAACCGAGTCCGGTGGATTTTTCGCTGGCAGTAGCCTTAACCGAGGTGGTTTGAAAAGGATTAAATAATTTCTGAAGCTCAACCTCAGGAATACCCTGCCCCTGATCAATGATTTTGGTTACAATTTCATCAGCAGATTCCGAAATATCTATCACAATTTTTGTATCAGGAAACGAATATTTGATCGCATTGCTCAACAGGTTATTCAATACCTGCTGTATTTTGTTGCTATCAAAGGTAACTGTGATGCTACTCAATTCGGTTCTGATGATTATTTCCTGCGATTTATTTTTTGCCAGTATCTCTTCATGAACAATACTTTTCTTAATAAAAGAAAGGTATTCCAATTCCGTCAGGTTCAGATTGAATACTCCGGATTCTATTTTTGACACATCGAGAAAATCGTGGATAAGTTTCAATGAAAAGTCGCAACTGTAGCTGATGTGTCCCAAATATTCGAGCTGAGTTTCTTTGGGTATCGTGTCTAAATCATCAATTAAAATTTCTGAAAATGAGGATGCCACGCCAATTGGATTTCTTAAATCGTGTGCTACCATTCCGATGTACCTGTTTTTCTCGAGGTTCAACTCCGAGAGGCTGGCATTTACCCTTTCAAGTTCCAGCGTGCGGGCCTTCACTTTCGCCTCCAGGTTTTGGTTGGCTTCCTGAAGGCTGGACATTAATTTACGATTGTTCGTTATCAACTCGTATTTTTCAAACGCTTCACGAATAATCGATTCCAACTCATCCGGGTTCCACGGTTTTTTAACATACCTGAAGACCTGTCCTTCGTTAATTGCACCGATCACTGCTTCTATATCGCTGTATCCGGTTAAAATAAGTTTCAGTGCATCAGGATACTTGTCTTTAATCTGAGCAAAAAAATCAACACCTGTCATTCCGGGCATCCGCTGATCCGAAAGAACAACCTGTATTTTTTCCTTCTCCATAATTTTAAGGGCATCGGCGGCATCGGTTGTGGCAAATACATTGTATTTTCTCCTGAATTGTCTGACCAAAGCTTTCGTGATCTCAACTTCGTCGTCAATGATTAAGAGATTGTGATCTTTCTCATTCAATAAATTAACATCCATGCAGTTCTATTTTTTTGGTATCGTCAATTTTATTTTTGTTTCTTGTTGTACTATTGATTCGACCTCAATTGTTCCCTTGTGTAAATCATGAATAATCTTGTAGGTGATGCTCAATCCCAAACCGGTTCCGCTCCCAACTGGTTTGGTGGTAAAGAACGGCTCAAAAATACGATTTTTTATCTTTTCCGGAATTCCTTGGCCATCATCGGTTACTTCGATATTTATCTTGTCTTTTTCGTCAGTTACAATTAAAGAAATATGGCCACCCGGTTGAACAGCATCGATGGCATTAATTAATACATTCAATATTGCCTGGTTGAGTTGCCCGGGAAAACATTCCAACTGAAGCTTCAAAGGACCAACATACTGATAATGAATATTCTTTTTGGCGATTTCGGCCCTTACAATTGATTCGGTTGAACGGATATTTTCAACCAGATCAACCTGTTTGATGTCTGATTCGTCGAGCCTTGAAAAACGGCGAAGATCTTCCACAATGGTTTTCACCCGTTCAATCCCTACTTTCGATTCTTTGGTCATTTCCGAAATATCTTCTTCCAGATAATTCAGTTCGTTCTTTTCCTTCAGTTGGGCAATTGTTTCCAATAACTCCTGATTGCCAGTCTGCTCAACCTGTTTTTCAATTTGCCTGATGGCATCGAACACTTCAGCCACATATTTTTCGAGCGAAAACAGGTTGCTGTAAACAAAAGCAATCGGGTTATTCAACTCGTGCGCAACACCGGCCACCAATTTGCCCATTGCATTCATTTTTTCTGAATGAATCAGCAATTGCTGGGTTTCCTTTAATTCAGCAAGGGTGGCCTGCAAGTTCTTTTTCTCTTTAATGAGTTGCCTTTGCAGGTTATTAACCTCCTGATTTAAAACACTCATTTTTTTGTTTTCTTCGAACAAATCGGGCACATCGGCTTCTGCATAAACCAAAATACGGTTGTTTCTCCTGAATACCCTGGATTGAAGCACAAAACTGACATCAGTATAATTTCCGATCGTCATTAGACCTTCGAAAACAAGTTCGTTGTGTTCCTCAGATAAAAAGAAAGAAAAGTCAGGATTAATAAACAGGTTTCCAGGTTTTAGTTCTGAACGATTCGTATCCAAAAAATAACACATTGCCTGGTTGGCATCGAGCAACTGGCCATTTGTATCAAAAATGCCAATAGCTACTGAGTATCCCTGATGCGAAAGTTCACAAATCAGACCGGCCCAATCGGAGATGAGGTTGTTCTTAGATTGCTGTTCCATTACATTCATTTATATCCAAAACTGAAATATATAAAAATGAGTTTCAACCTCTGTGGTTCTCTTGTGTTTTGGTGTACGACATTTTTCTTTTCTTTAGTTTTGCTCGTTTCAAAAGACAAATACAAATTGAATTTCTGACGGCTACCGCTTCATCACCAGGGCTTAACCTCCGCTCGCTAACGATGCGCGCCTTCTCACGAACGATGCGCGCCTTCTCACGAACGAATAACGTGCACGTGAACCCTTCGTGAGAAGGCGTGAAGACCCGGTGAGAAACCGGAAAGCCTTCGTGAGACTCAGGGGGCTGCCGAAAAGAAAGCCATTACCGTTGGCGAAGCGACGGGAAGAGGCGGGAAGAGGCAGGAAGCAGGCGGATTCCCTCCTCCATTCAACCCCTTCCGGGTTGGTTTAATCGTATCCGCGGAGCAGACACAGAGGTTCACAGAGAAATTATCAATGTGCCGAAAGCGGAGCATCGAGCTCGTCTTCGGCCAATTTATTAAATGTCGGGATGTTGATTTGCATCCAGTTGTAATACGGATACACTTCCTGAAAGCATTCGGGCGAAAGCTCCTTTTTATAAATTTCGATCCACATATTTAACTGAGAAGCCCAATAAGTTGAACTGAAATTGCGTGAACGATAAGCCCGGAAAACCCAAAGAACCGTGTCTGTCAATATTTCGGGTGAATGCTGGTTAAAAATGGATTCGAGAAAACGGGCATGATTGGCATGATTGTCCTTCATCATTTCAATATTTCCGGCACCCACCATGTCCGGCAAATCAGGACGGCTTTCCATTTTCTGATTCATCATTGCAACCAATGCTTCTTTTTTTAAACCAAACTCGCCGGCACTCTTTTCACTTACTTGTTTCAGTTTTTCAGCAGTTTTGATTAAATCATTTCTATCCATCACTTAAGTTTTAAGATTTGCATTTATCGAGTCAATGTACTTCTCAAGCAGATATAAATCAGTTAAAAGAACAACATTTCCGAGTCGTTGAAAAACGTCATCAGGAACCCTTGTAAATGCCTGTCCTCCAAGAATGATCTGCAAATATGGGAATTCACTTCTCAATATTTGCAACATTTTCAGCAGCTTAGCGAAATTGAAATAAACGCTCAGCGAAATTGCCAGAATATCGGGTTGAGTTTCGCGAATAAACTTTACCAGTTCTGAAGTAGGAATTCCAGTCCCGAGAAAAAAACTTTCCCATCCTTTCATTTCGAAAACATCGGCCACCATTTTAATACCCACCTGATGCTTTTCATTTTCGACACAAGCCACCACCACTTTTTTGTTGTACCTTTTTTCCGGAATTATTTGCTCAAACAACTCGTTTAAAATGCCTTCAGTAATTGCTGTAGCCATGTGTTCCGTGGCTACCGTTATCTGGTTGGTTTCCCACAAACGTCCAATTTCATACAACGAAACTTTGAAAACCTCTTCGTACAAGTCTTTGATGGAAGGATTTTTTGCAAGGTATTGCCGGGCAACAGACGAACAGCCTGCACGGTTTCCTTTCAGCAGGTTTTGCATATATTCCTGAACCAGAATCGGTTTATATTGCATGGGTGCCATGATTTAATTTTAAACCTCTAAAACTGATGTGGGTAAGGTAAAATAAAACGTACTCCCTTTGCCAGGTTCCGATTCCATCCCGATCGTACCGTCCATCATTTCGATCAGGCTTTTCGAAATTGCCAGCCCAAGGCCATTGCCTCCGTATTTTCGGGTTGAGGAATCTTCTACCTGCCTGAAGCGTTCAAATATTTCTTCGCGATGTGCAACAGAAATTCCTAATCCCGTATCTCTTACGAAAAATTCGACCGACTCGTTCCTGACTTTCAGGCCAATTTCGATGAATCCATTCTCGGTGAATTTGAGCGCATTGCCCACAAAGTTGATCAGTACCTGTTTCGTTTTTATCTGGTCACTATAAATGGGACATTCTTCATCGGGCGTTTCCGAAGCAATTCTCAGTTCAATTCCTTTATCATGTGCCCTGAATCTGTATTCATTGTGAACATCATTTACCAATTTCCGGGCATTGAAAACACTCCTATTCACCGCCACCTGACCCGCTTCAATTTTCGAGATGTCCATAATGTCGGTAATAATTGCAAGCAGGTTGTTTCCCGATGCACTAATCAACGAAGCGAATTCGTAACGTTCATCCAGTTCAAAATCAGGATCGGATAATAATTCGGCAAATCCGATGATGCTGTTGAGCGGTGTACGTATTTCGTGACTCATATTTGCAAGGAACGCAGATTTCAGGCGGTCGTTTTCCTCTGCCTTCTCTTTTGCAACAATCAAATCAACTTCCATTTGTTTTCGGGAACTAATGTCTTCTTTAATTGCAATATAGTTGGTAATCTCTCCATGGTTATCCTTGATTGATGTCATGGTTACCCATTCCCAGAATAAGTCGCCGTCCTTTTTCCGGTTAAGAAATTCACCGCGCCAAACCTCCCCCGAAGTAATTTTATTCCATAGTTCCCTGTACTTTTCAGGAGGCGTTTCGCCTGATTGCAATATGCGCGGATTTTGACCGATTACCTCTTCCAAAGTATATCCGGTAATCTCTATGAATTTAGGATTTACATATTCGATGTTGCCCAAAACATCGGCAATTACGATGGTGGAAGGGCTTTGTTCAATACTCTTTGAAAGTTTCTGAATCGTTTCGTTTGCTTTTTTTTGTTCAGTGATATCACGACCAATGCCAACAAGTCCTGATGGTTTACCGCTTTTATTTAAAATCGGAACTTTGGTGGTTAACAACCAGCGTTTTTTACCATTTTTATCAACGAATATTTCTTCCCGGTTAATTACCGCCTCACCCTTTTCAATCACAATCAAATCATCTTCATAATCGCGGTAACCAATTTCAGTATTAAAGATTTCCAAAGCAGATTTACCCAAAACTTCACTTTCGTCCAAGACACCAATATTTTCAAGATCGGCCCGGTTTGCAAGCAATTTGCGGCCCTCGTTGTCTTTCACATAGATCGGATCAGGCAAATGATCGATCAGTGTACGAAGTAATTGTCGTTCATTCTGAATGGCTTCCAGATCCTGTTTGCGTTCGGTGATGTCCTGTATCGCCCCATGCATTCTAACGGGATTCCCTTTTTCATCAAATTCAAGTTTTCCTGTACCATAAACCCAGCGCTCAACGCCATCGCTGATGCGGACTATTTTATATTCATGTTCAAACGGTAATCTTTCCTTTATAACATATTCATGATAAGCAACCATTTCTTCACGGTAGTCAGGATGAATAAAGCCTGCCCAACCTTCTAATGTATGAGGATATGTTTTGTCAATTCCAAATATTTTATAAAATTCAGGCGAGCATATCCATGGGCTTGCTCCTAGTTCATTTTCATTCAGATTTGTTGAATAGGAACATGAATGTGCCACAGATTGCGAATTGCGCATCATTTCTTCGCTTTCAAACAACGCTTGCTCTGCTTGTTTGCGTGCCGAAATGTCCTGAGCTGCGCCCCAGAGGCCAACAGTCTTTCCGGTAGAATCCTTTACTGTTTCACCGCGCGCCCACATCCAGCCATTGCTGCCATCTTCGCGCACTGTTTTTAACTCCAATTCGTATGGAATTCCGGTTTCGGCAGTGTTTGCCAACGATGTCGACAGCAACTCCCAGCTTTCAGGAGTAAAAAGTTTCATGTGTTCCGTGAAGGGAGGTACGGGCAGATTGGGGTCGAGCCCGTACATTTTATAAAGTTCTTCGGACCAATACACATCATTATCTGCCAAATTCAGGTACCAACTTCCGATGTGTGTAATTTGTTGTGCTCTTTTGAGTTCCTGCTCACTCCTTTGCAATTTTAGTTCAAATTGTTTGCGTTCAGTTACATCCCGGAAATTGATAACAATCGCCTGGATGTCAGAATCGGTGAGCAAATTATTGGCGACACCTTCAATCCAGATCCACGAACCATTGCTGTGCTTAACCCGTGTTGGCAATAACGTAAGTATCCCCGGATTTTTAAGGATGTCTGTAAACATATTTATCATGGATTCTCTGTCATCCGGATGAATCAACTCCATCATACTACGTCCTTTTCTTTCCACATCCGAATAACCCAGTATATGCTGGCACGAAGAGCTGTGATAAAATTCAATTCCATTTGAATCAACGAGCGAAATAGCATCGGAACTGTTCTCAATCAGGGCGCGGAATTTCCGTTCGTTCCGGCGTAAGCTTTCTTCGGCCTCTTTACGTTTGGTTACATCATTGATACTTGTTATAAAATAGAGTGGATTATTGTTTAGGTCACGATTTAAAGTTGCGCTAACATCTGTCCATATGGTGTTTCCACTCTTGTGCAAATACCGTTTTTCGAAGTGAAGCCGTTCTGCTTTACCCTCAACCAGCGCATTAATAAAATCCAAACTTTTCTGAATATCATCTGGGTGTGTTATTTCCTGCCATTTTTTATTCCTGAATTCTGATTCGGAATATCCGAGCATTTCGTGTAAAACAGGATTGATTTGCATGGTGCCGTCCATACTGGTAATTGAAATGCCAATCGCAGCATTTTCAAACAGGCTCCTGAATTTTTCTTCATTTTGCCTGAGTGCAATTTCAGTTTTCTTACGATCCGAAATATCCATAAAATCTACGGCAATCGAATTATTTCCAATTCTGAAAACGGTGACCTGAAAAAATCCATTGATCTGATTTTCAAAATATTCTATTTCAAAGAATTGGGTTCCAATTTCTCCTCTGGCGATCTGTGCATATATCTCAGGAACCTGCGTTTGTGCAAGATTGGGGAATGCCTCCTGAATTGTCTTTCCGATAAGTGTTTGATGATCGACCCCAATAATTTTGTCAGCCGAAGGATTTGAACCCATAAAAATCAAGTTTCCATCCTCTTCCAAATGATAAAAATATTTTCCGATGGGACTTGATTCGACAATATTCCTGAATTTCTCTTCGCTTTCTTTCAGAGCCAGTTCTGCCTTTCTTTGTTCGGTAATATCAGTAAAAATGCAATGGGTTTGCTTAAAATGTCCCAATTCGTCATATCCAATTTTGCCTTCGTACGATACGGTAATGATTGTACCATCTTTGCGTACCATATCAAACTCGTAATTGTGGATTTCGCCGGCAGCAACAAAATCGCTAAACCTGTTTTTGATAAGTTCAGCAGATTCCGCAGTCATAAATTCACCAAAATGATGGCCAATGACTTCATCTTTTCCTGAATAGCCCATTGTTCGCAACCAGACAGGGTTCACATCAATTAACCTTGCCTGCGGGTCGAGTGACTGGTAACTTAATGGGGCATTTTCGTACAACAGCCTGAACCGTTTTTTGGTCTCTATCAATACTTTTTCTGCACGCCGCTCCTCGGTCTGATCGCGAAATACCAAAACCACCCCAACAATTTCTCCGTTTTTGTTCCGGATGGGTGCGCCACTGTCGGCAATTGGCCTTTCAGTGCCATCTTTTGCAATCAACAGCGTATGGTTGGCAAGTCCTACTATTACTCCTTCTCGAAGTACTTTCCTTACCGGAATTTCAACCTGCTCCCTTGTTTCTTCATTGATAATCGGAAAAACTTCTTCCAGTATTTTACCCGCTGCATCTGCCTGCAACCATCCGGTAAGTTGTTCTGCAACCGGATTCATCATACTCACTTTTCCGTCCGAATCGGTAGTGATTACCCCGTCGCCAATACTGTACAAAGTAGTGCGGAACCTCGCTTCACTTGCGACCAAAGCTGCTTCTGCCTCTTTTCGTTCGTTTATAAACCTGTTCTGCTGCATATTTTGATAGGCCATCGTTGACAATTGCCCGGCCATGGTAAACAATACTTCCGAAATTTTCTGAAACTGCTCCCGCGACATGGAGGTGATTTCACCGAATGCCTGCATGAAATCAGCTTCATCTGCCCCAATTTCTCTGGCGTATTCTGTCATTTTACCTTCTTGCTGAACCTCACTCCGAACCTGACCAACCAACCAGTTTGCTACATGTTTCCCCCCTACAGAAATACTTGCGCCTGCATCCCACAAACCGCCACTCAGGCAAGTCTGAACAACGGGACCTTCAGGATTATTACGACCAATTACTGAATCGGAATACATGCAATTGAGCAATCCTTTCTCTGTACAGCGGATAATATTCTGACACAACCGGCTAAAATTACTTGGGCTGGTAATGGGCTTGCCATCGGGCTGTGTGATAATGGAAGCCACACCAAAAGCACTTGCAAACTGATCCTGAAGCTTTTGCAGTTCGGCAATGTTAAACAGATCGCCAAAGTCAACCGCCATTGACTTTCCTACCGGTTGCGTTATTGCAGTCATCCTTTTTTCGATGGCTAGTTCGGCTTGCTTCCGCTTAATTATTTCATCCTGAAGCATCTCATTTTTGGCTTTTAAATCCAACTGAAAATGGTACAGACTGATATGTGTTTTTACCCTGGCCAAAACTTCTTCCTTTCTGAAAGGTTTGTTGATAAAATCTACGCCTCCAACCTGGAATCCGGTCAACATCAATTCCTTGTCGCCCGATCCGCTGATGAAGATAACCGGAATATCGCGGGTGTTTTCATCGGCTTTCAACGCTCGGCACACTTCGTAACCATCCATCACAGGCATCACAAAATCAAGTAAAACAAGCGATGGCCGATTTTCTTTTATGCTGCGCAAAGCCAATTCGCCACTGTTAAACGGACGAACCAAATATCCTTCATTGGTAAGTATATCAGATAAGAATTTAAGGTATTCCACTGTGTCGTCAACAATTACAATCTGAAAATTTTCATCTTTGATTAATTCGTTCACCCTCATAGCGTTTCTCTTAAATATTAAAATGTAGTTGCGCAGACTTAACAGGTTCTGTTTTCTCATTTTCTGAGGCTTAAATGTAGTAATACTTACATCATAACCAAGTTCTTTTTTTATTGGAGATATTCTAACTGAAATGCGTCTGTTTAAGGGCATACCTGTGAGAATGACACATAAAAAAGCCCGTATCAATTCTTTTTCCGGATCTGATTTGCAAGTGCTCTATTTATCGGGTTTGGGTACCGATTGACAAATGCGAATTGCGGAGCACAATTGAAGACAGAAATCAATAGTCCGAAAACAGAAAATCCTGCAAATCGATTGATTCACAGGATTTCTTTTTATTTCTGTCGGTCTGCAGGGATTCGAACCCTGGGCCCGCTGATTAAGAGTCAGCTGCTCTACCAACTGAGCTACAGACCGAATGTTTTAATTCAAAATTATCTTTTAATTTTTCTACTGTGATTCGTCCCTGGTTCCTCCCGATAAAATCGGGATGCTCTACCAACTGAGCTACAGATCGAATCGGCGACAAAAGTAATAGTTTGTTTGGCATTAGCAAAGAATAGGACGGAGTATTTAAAGTTAATTATCTTTGTTGGAAAGCAAATTTTAAAATATGGAGATCCTGAATTTTATTCCTGAAGGATTCATCAATTTCTTTTTGGTGCTGATCTTTTCATTGCTGATCGGCCTGGAACAACGAAGGCACCATATCAACGAAAACGACGACCTGCTCTTCGGTACTGATCGTACTTTCACGTTTATCGGATTGCTTGCTTACGTATTGTTCATAGCCGATACAGTCAAATATATCCCTTTTCTGTTTGGATTTGCCATGATTGGCATTTTGCTGAGCATTCAGTATTACCATAAAATCGGGCAAAACCGCAAATACGGATTGACCAGCACCATTCTGGCCCTGCTTACTTATTGCATCCCAATCATGGTTTTCACCCAACCTGTATGGTTGGTACTTTCTTTTATTGTTGCTCTGCTGATTGTTACAGAACTTAAAAGCCACTTTATTACTTTGTCGAAAAAAGCCTCAGAAGAAGAGTTTATTACCCTGGCCAAATTTATCGCGCTTGCCGGCATCATACTTCCACTGCTTCCTGAAACCAATATTTCGGAACAGGTTCCTATTTCTCCCTATCATTTGTGGCTGGCTATCATGGTGGTTTCCGGTATTTCGTATTGCAGTTATTTGTTGAAGAAATTTGTATTTCCTAATTCAGGAATTTTCGTGACCGGACTTTTAGGAGGAATTTACAGTAGCACCGCCACCACCATTATCCTGGCACGGCAGAACAAACTAGAATCATCAGGTTTGCAGACTGTTTCGGCCATAATGATTGCCAACGGAATGATGTATTTGCGAATTCTTTTTCTGGCATTTATTTTTAATCGGGAGGTCGCCGGAATGCTGGCCATTCCGTTTATTGCAATGTTCCTTGTAACTTTTTTGCTTTCGAAATTAATTGACCGAAAAAATCAAAAAACCGTCACAACAGAGAACGAGGAAACCAAATTTGAATCAAATAAAAATCCGCTGGAATTTAGAACAGCAGCTATTTTCGGGGTTTTGTTCGTAGTTTTCGCACTTGTGACCGACTTTGTACTGAAAACTTATGGAAGTGCCGGAGTAACAAACCTTGCATTCGCAGTGGGTGTAACCGATATTGATCCGTTCCTTCTGAACCTGCTTCAGCAAAAATCAGAAATCGCCCAGATGACAATCGTTTTGGCAATACTAAATGCGACCAACAGCAACAACCTGTTAAAAATGATTTATTCCGTCGCACTGAGTGACAAAAGTATCCGCAAAAGCTTACTTTTGAACTTTTCAATACTGATCGTTTCAGGATTGCTACTGTCGATAATATTTTATCTACTCTAGCGTTATGAATGTCAGAGAAATAAATAATTCAATTTTAGCAAATCGCACAATGAAAAAAACATTATACAAAAGTTTCCTCCCATATCTTATGATTGCCGTTGCATTGATTTCAGGATGTGTGAAAGAAGAGGAACCAATAATTCCGGAAGTTATCCCGGAAGCCACCGAAGTAAATTCATTTATCTGGAACGGATTATCTGACTATTATTTATGGAACAGTCAGGTTGCCGGATTAACGAATTCCAAATATGCAAATAAAGACAGTCTAAATGCCTTCCTGAATACCTATACTGACCCTCAGGAATTGTTTACCAGCTTGCTGTACAAGTATGAAGAAGTTGACAAATGGTCGTTTCTGGTTGATGACTCAAAGGAAATCGACGATTGGATTAGCGGAACATCCAAAACAATGGGGTATGACCTAAGGCTTGTCAGACTTGATAATGCAGGAAATCTTTTGGGTTATGTACGTTACGTATTCAAAAATTCGCCAGCGGAAAAGGCTGGATTAAAACGTGGTGATCTATTTATGAAGGTAAATGATCTGCAATTAACAATTAACAACTACGAAACATTACTGTTTGCAACAGATAACTACAAACTTGGCTTTGCAAGTATTACAAATGATGTAATTGCACCGAGTGACAGAACAGTAACCATGACGGCAATAGAAATGCAGGAAAATCCGATCAACAAGGACACCATTTTTGTTTTCGACAATCAAAAAATCGGCTACCTGGTTTACAACGGATTTAATTCTGATTTCGACATTCAGTTGAATGATGTTTTCAAAAAGTTTAAGGATGCCAATATCGACCGGTTGATTTTGGATCTCCGATACAACGGCGGCGGTTCGGTTCAGAGCAGCATTTACCTGGCCAGTATGATTTACGGGACTGATGTCACTAAAGTATTTGCCAAAGCGAAGTACAACAGCGGATTGCAATCGTACATGGTGAGCGAATACGGACTTGCATCGCTCAACGATAATTTTACCACTTACATTGATAAAACTGACAAAAATCCGGTAACTACAATCAATACCCTTAACCTTAACAAAATACACATCATTGTTTCCGACAATACCGCTTCAGCCAGCGAAATGCTTATAAACGGACTGAGACCCTACATGAATGTGACCGTTGTTGGCATCAATACAAACGGGAAATATACCGGTTCGATGACTGTAAGAGACTGGAATGAACGAGGGACTGTCAATCCAAACCACAAATGGGCTATGCAACCCATTGTCGTAAGATTTACGAATTCGAGGGAAGATCCTGATTTTATTGATGGTTTGACCCCGAGCATTGTTGCAAGAGAGTTTTCGGAAGATGGAATTACAACCGATGAGTTAACTAATATTTTGCCTTTCGGCGATAGAAACGAGAAATTACTTAGTGCAGCGCTTGCCGACATCGCAGGAATACCAGTAATTGCAAAAACTGTAAAATCAGCCCAAATTAGATTTAGGAAAGTGGCAGATAGCCGTGATTTCAAACCTTTTGCCAACGAAATGTACATTAATCCTGAAAAATTTCGGAAACTGAAATCCGAGTAATTTTCTATTCAGAAATATACCGCAAACTTATTTTTTGCCAGGGCGATTAATCATGGGAAAATTGTAGGTCGTTGAATTCCAATTTGCTATTTTTAACCCACTCAACCACTAAACTTTCAACCATGAAAAAACTTCTGGCTATTGTACCGATGCTTTTTGTCGTTCTAGTGCTTCAGGCACAGCAACTTCCTTTCCGTCTCGAAGAACTGACCGCTCCTGATTACATCAAAGCAGTTGAAAAATCGTCGAAAACCTGCATCCTTCCAATAGGCGTTTTCGAAAAACACGGGCCACATCTGCCACTTGGAACCGATTTGTATGCTGCCCGTGAATTTGCCATCCGCGCAGCCGAAAAAGAATATACCGTAGTATTTCCCTGGTATTATTTCAGCCAGATAAACGAGGCAAAACAGCAACCCGGAACAATCGCATACAGTCCCGAACTGATTTGGAAAGTACTTCAGGAAACATTGGATGAACTTGCCCGCAACGGGTTTGATAAAATAATCATTGTGAACGGACATGGCGGCAACAATGCATTTTTAAATTATTTCGGAATGGCTCAATTGTCTGAACGACGTTCGTACAGTTTGTATTGGTTTCAGCCAACCGATGACCCCGAAGTCATGAAAAAAGCGGAAGAACTCACACAACACGATCCGTACAACCAACATGCAGGAAACGAAGAATCATCTGTAATGAAAGCGCTTATTCCTGAATTTGTCCATTTGGATCGGGCAGGCCAGCAATCAGGAATTGATCAGGACAGGTTGAAAAACCTTTCCAATGTTTACACAGGAATATGGTGGTACGCCAAATACCCGAACCATTATTCAGGAGACGGCACAAAAGCAAATGCGCAGGCTGGAGAACTGCTGATAAAATCGACGGTTGACCAACTGGTAAAAATGATTCGGGCTGTAAAAAAAGATGAAGTAACACCGGCACTTCAGAAACAGTTTTTCGATGAATCGGAAAAACCATTAAAAACCAAGCAATAAACTATTCAATTACAGAAAGTTAAGATGTTTTTTTAGTCCCGATTCTACCGGTTTATGATTCGGGGAAGCAGGTATCTGAAACCCAATGATATTCCGAAAAACATAGAGAAAACAATCATTCCAAGCAGTAACTCAATGGCAACTATTACCCATTCAGTTTGAAATGAATTTTGCTGAAAAGACAATTTGTTTTGCAGTAAAAGGATGATGCTGAAAATAAATTCGCTAAAAATCATACCTGTAAGAAATGCGAATAAACGGATTTTTTTCATGGGTAACAGAATTCCATTTTCAGGAACAGAATTGGCTGAAGTGAAAATTGCCGCAAAAACCAACGGTAAATAGCATAAATAAAATTGATTTGTTCGGGCTATCATGATAACCGAAAACATAAACACAATTCCGGCTAAAAAATAAAAATTCGGTTTTGCTAACCATTTATAAATACTCTTCATTGGGCAATTTTCTGAAACCATTTCTGAAACAATGCACCGATGAAAGGAATCAGATGTTCTGCTGATTTAACGGTGCCAACAAAACTGTACGTCCATAAAACGAAAAGAAATCCCCACGCAATAATGTAATAATCAGGAATAAACGACGATAAAAAAAAGCAGAGGTAGAGACCCAACAACTGACGAAGATAAAAATTGGTCAACGCATCTTTTTTTATGCTGTTCAGCAAAAAGGCAAGAAGCCAGCCAACCGGAGTAAGATGAGCCAACATCGATTTTAGTTTTGGATCCATAGAGAGATAGTTTTTGATTGCATTTTATAAAAAGAAAATGGCAACACCTCCGACAGTAATAACAGCGCCAATACTTTCCTTCCAATTCACCTTTTCATGAAAGAACAGAATTGCGGGAGGAATAATCAGTACCGGAACAATTGACATAATGGTTGCAGCAATACCGGCCTGTGTGTGCTGAATGGCCAGCAGCGAAAACGAAACGCCCAGAAACGGACCAAAAAACGAACCCAAAGCAACTCGTTTCATGGCTGATTTGTGTTGCAGCGCGATCCATACTTTTCCATATTTTCGGGCAATCAGTATCAGAATGGCGAACCCAATCATTCCGGTAATTACACGAATGTGAGAAGCGGCAAAAGCATCGTATTCGCCCATTCCTTTTTTACTGAGCACCAGCCCGACGCCCTGTCCCACTGCCCCTCCAAATGCAAGCAATATTCCGGAGATACTGTAATTGGCTGATATTTTCCGCCTCTTCTTTGAGTTTTCCTCTTTCTTTTCACGCTTCAGAATTACGATTGAAATTCCGGTCAGGGTCACAATCATTCCGACCCAATTCATCGGACTCAGCACTTCTCCCAAAATCATCCAACTTACAAATGCGGTAATCGGGGGTGTCAGTGCCATTATCAGCATCGAAATGCGTGCGCCAATCACAACAAACGCCTGAAAAAGCAACAAATCGCCTATTACAAAACCGACCAATCCCGAAAGTGCCAGCCACAGCCAGCTTTCAGTAGAAGCATCAAGCGGAAGAAACAATCCTCGTCGGAAATAATTAACAACACCGTAGATAAAAAAGGCTGCAACCAGACGGATTAAATTAACAGAAAGTGACCCTACTTTTTTACCTGCCGACTCAAACGACATGCTCGTAACCGTCCAGAAAACGGCCGTAAGAAGAGCAGCAATCTCACCAAAATACATCACCATTGGTTTTTTCTTTTTAGGACGGCGCGAAGATAAAAAAAGAAGTGCCTAAAGTGAGCTAAAGTACTTTAAGTGCCTAAAGTATTTTCGTTGCAGTTAACTTTAGGCACTCCGAACTTTAGGCACTCCAAATTTACCTACTCCATATCGCTTAGCTGAAGATCCAGTGCTTTTACCGAGATTTGAATTTCACGAACAGATAAAGCAAGTGAAAGGATCAACAGAACCAAGGCAATACCAAATGTAATTTCGGCCAGTGCCGAAAAATGAACATAAATCAGGAACATACAGATTACACACAGCAAAAGGCTGGAAATGCCCAAAACCTGCATGGTTTGGGTTAACCGCAGGCGTTTTCTCAAATTCTGAATTTGTCCGAGAAGCAATATGTTTGGGTTTTCCTTGAATGTAGCATGGAGCCCCCGGACAACCGAGGCATAAGCCAGAAACCGATTGGTGTAGGCAAGTAAAATCAGTGAGACTGCAGAAAAAAGCAACGCAGGCGTGGTAAGTGTTAATTGTTCCATAAAAAAAGTGCTAAAAATATTTAAAATGAGCTAAAGTGCCTAAAGTTGGAGTGATAAACTTTAGGCACTCCGACCTTTAGGCACTTCAAACTTTTTCTATTATTTCAATAATTCTGCAATCGCTTCTGGAAGTTTTTCTTCTCGAAGGTTGCGGCCAATTATTTTGCCGGTTTTGTCAACCAACAGATTGGCTGGTATCGAGTTCACCGAATACATTGCGGCAGCTTCGTTTTTCCAGCCTTTCAAATCAGATACATGCGGCCAGGTGAGCTGATCGTCGGCAACGGCTTGCAACCATTTTTCCTTATCCGCATCAAGCGACACACCAAACACACCAAATCCTTTTGACTTGAAGTTGTTAAAGGTTTCCACAACATTCGGGTTCTCGCGTCGGCAAGGGCCGCACCACGAAGCCCAAAAGTCAATCAGGGTATATTCGTTTTTCGAATAAATATCACTCAGCTTTACCGGATTTCCGTTTTCATCATTCATTGTAAAATCGGGAGCAATTTGACCGATCGCGACTGTTTTCAGTTTTGCAACCCGTTCTTTCATGGAAACAATGGTGGAAACCGAATCAAGGATAGTATCAAATCCTGACAGGTAACCATCCAATTCTTCGGCTTCCATTCCGTAATAAACCCTGCTCAGCAAATACGGCGAAATCCACGAGGCCGGATTTGCTTTGATATAGTCTTTTTGCTGATCATCAATCGAATCAAAAACATTTTCAGCCAATGTCATTAAACTGTCGGCCTTTGCTTTTTCTCCTGACTTTTCTGCCACTTTTGACTGTTCAAAAAATGTCATTCCCTGCTCGTCCAGTTCGTCCAGCTTATCCTGAAGATTCTGGTATTCATTGTGAACCGTGGATCCTTCAACTTTAGCAATCATCAGTGAGTCAACTTTACCGGAAATTGAAATGACTGAATTTTCAATAAAAAATGGTAGTTTTTCCTTTTTAGTACTGACACTTAAATAATAGATTTCAGGATTCTTAACAACCCCATTAAACTGACAAGCACCATTTTCGATGACCGCAGAATCAAGATTAATCCAGTCGCCTTTGATGCGTTGGCTCAAATAGGCGGTTCCTTCAGCTGAATCTAATTTCACATTGACTTTGTACGCAGGTGTTTGGCTGCAGGAAAACAGACCAAACAAGAAAGCAATCAGTAGGATATTTTTCATAATTGATTTTTTAATATTTTTTAGACTTTCAATCGTCTGCAAAATAAAAGAATTTAATCAAGGATTACTTGCTTTTAACAAAAAAAACCGGACTAAAAGCCCGGTTCTTCTGTTTCAACAGAAATCTGAGAAAATTTATACTGAAACCTAAAACATTTTTATTTAGCCACATAACCTTCAAGATGGACACTGCCTACCGAGCGGCCTGAAGGATCGGCATTGTTCTTAAAGCTGGCATCCCATTCAAGAGCAGTTGGCGTACTGCAGGCAATTGATGGAACCGAAGGAACACAACTTGCAGCCGAATCTGACGGGAAATGCTCGGTAAAGATAGAGCGGTAATAATACTCTTCTTTCGATGGTGGTGTATTGATTGGAAACCTGAATTTTGCAGTTGCCATTTGTTCATCGGTAACTTTTTCGGCCACCATGGCTTTCAGCGAATCGATCCAGTTGTAGCCAACACCATCCGAGAATTGCTCCTTCTGTCGCCATGCAACACTCTCCGGCAAATAATCTTCAAATGCTTTGCGCACAATCCATTTTTCCATGCGGCCATTTTTGGCCATCTTTTCTTCAGGATTGATCCGCATGGCCACATCCAGAAATTCTTTATCGAGGAAGGGAACACGACCTTCAACCCCCCAGGCTGCCAGCGATTTGTTGGCACGTAAACAATCGTACAAATGGAGTTTACCAAGTTTACGAACCGTTTCTTCATGAAATGCCTGTGCATTGGGCGCTTTGTGGAAATACAGATAACCACCAAATATTTCATCGGCGCCTTCGCCCGAAAGCACCATCTTTACGCCAGTCGATTTTATGACACGCGCAAGCAAATACATTGGAGTTGAGGCACGAACAGTCGTAACATCATACGTTTCAAGGTGATAAATCACATCGCGCAAGGCATCCATTCCATCCTGCACGGTAAAATGAATTTCATGATGAATGGTTCCGATATGATCTGCCACTTTTTTAGCAGCTATCAGATCGGGAGAACCGATCAGACCTACTGCAAACGAATGCAACTGGGGCCAGTATGCCTGCTCTGAGTCCTGAGATTCGATACGGTAGGCTGCATATTTTTTGGCAATTGCCGAAATAACAGATGAATCGAGCCCTCCGGAAAGCAACACCCCATAAGGAACATCCGACATCAACTGACGGTGAACCGCATCTTCCAGCGCTTTTCGCAAAACAGCGATGTCAAAACCGTTGTCTTTCACTGCATCAAACGATGTCCATTCGCGTTCGTACCATGTTTTGATTTCGCCATCGGGACTGTAAAGATATTTGCCCGGTAAAAATTCCTCGATATTGTTGCAAATGCCTTCCAGCGATTTTAGTTCGGAAGCTACGTAGTAATTTCCTGATTTATCCCATCCCTGGTACAAAGGAATGATGCCGATATGGTCGCGGGCAACCAAATACACATCTTTCTCCTGATCGTACAATGCGAAAGCAAAAATTCCATTCAAATCTTCCAGAAAATCAATGCCTTTTTCGCGGTACAATGCTAAAATAACTTCACAGTCCGATTGGGTCATAAAATCGTAGGAATCGCCCATCCGGTTTCTGATTTCCTGATGATTATAAATCTCGCCGTTTACAGCCAATATCAGTTTTCCATCTCTGCTTTTCAAAGGTTGACCACCTGATTCAGGATCAACAATCGACAAACGTTCGTGCGAGAGAATGGCTTTATCACACGAAAAAACGCCAGACCAATCTGGTCCGCGATGACGAATTTTCTTCGACATCTTCAAAACCTGAGGACGCAATTCCTCTGATTTTTCTTTCAAATCAAACACACCAACAAATCCACACATATTTTAAGTTTTAAATGTTTTCTTTCTTTTGTCAATATAGTGCCCAAAAATAGTCTTTTTGATTTATTTTTAAAACATTTACTGTCTTTTTTCTTGTTTTATTGACATTATATAACATTTTTGACACTTAAATAAAAATCATGAAATTCAGAAAATACGATTCTTTCAGCCGCCACCCCATTCATTTCAGAACTACTTTTGGAATTTATTTAAATTTATTGAAGATACCCCCGTGATGAAACCACCAGGTTCAGAAAAAAGTATGTATTTTTTATCGCGTTGCTATTTTTGAAATTTCAATTAGAAAACCTGAAAAAAACACAAAAGGCAGCCAAAAATGACTGCCTTTTTAATATTTGTGTAAAATTATTCCTAAACATTGAACCTGAAATGCATGATATCGCCATCCTGCACCACATATTCCTTGCCTTCGACAGCCATTTTTCCGGCTTCCTTACAAGCCTGCTCCGATTTAAGGGCAATGAAATCATTGTATTTGATTACTTCAGCCCTGATAAACCCTTTTTCAAAATCGGTATGAATTACTCCGGCAGCTTGCGGCGCTTTAAACCCACGTTTGTAGGTCCATGCGCGAACCTCTTTTACTCCGGCAGTGAAATAAGTTTCGAGTTGAAGCAGTTTATACGCGGTTTTAATTAGTTTATGCACACCGGATTCCTTTAATCCCAGATCTTCAAGGAACATCTGACGTTCTTCAAAGCTCTCCAGTTCTGCTATATCTGCTTCTGTTGCGGCTGCAATCATCAGCATTTCGGCGTTTTCGTCCTTAATGGCTTCTTTTACTGCATCCACATAAGCGTTTCCGGTTACAACTGAAGCTTCATCGATATTACAAACATACAGGATAGGTTTATTTGTAAGCAATTGGAGATCTTTTGCCACCTTTGTATCCGCTTCATCCATCTCAACTGTACGGGCCGATTTTCCCTGAACAAGTGCATCTTTGTACATGTTCAAAACTTTAAACAGCCGTTTTGCTTCCGGGTCGTTCCCTGTCTTCGCTTGCCTTTCAACTTTCGAAAGACGAGTTTCAACAGTTTCAAGGTCCTTCAACTGAAGTTCAATATCAATGGTCTCTTTATCGCGAACGGGATTGATAGTATGATCAACATGGGTAATGTTATCATTGTCAAAACACCTTAATACATGAATGATGGCATCTGTTTCCCTGATATTTGCAAGAAACTTATTGCCAAGTCCTTCGCCCTTACTTGCCCCTTTTACCAAACCTGCAATGTCAACAATCTCTACGGTGGTTGGAACCACCCTTTCAGGATGAACCAATTCTTCAAGTTTGATCAAACGGTCGTCGGGCACGGTTATTACGCCCAAATTGGGTTCAATGGTGCAAAACGGGAAGTTCGCAGACTGCGCCTTTGCATTCGATAAACAATTAAAAAGTGTCGATTTTCCGACATTGGGCATTCCTACTATCCCACACTGTAAAGCCATGAATTCTTATTTTTTAAATTTCGTGCAAAGATAATCTAATCAGCAAATTTCGTAGCATTAATAATTTGATACGTGTTTTTTATAACTCATTTATCAGCAATGTTAAAATAGCCACCAATAAAATTATTATAAAGAGAGATAATATATTCATGTTTAGTACTTTTGCAAAAAATGTAATTCATCATGATTTTAAATTCCATTTCTGTAGATTGTGTCATTTTTGGATTTGACAATTCAGGTTTGCGTGTTTTACTCAATCAGATTGATAAAGATGCACTCAAACGATCACTTCCGGAACAGGTTACTACAGATCAAATCAAAAAGCTATACGAACAGCATCCGGTATTAACCAGCGACCATTACTGGAGCCTTTTTGGCAGCCACGTACCGGAGAATCAAGATCTTGATGAATTTGCCAAAGCATTGCTTTTTCAGGCAACAGGTGTAAACAATGTTTTTCTGCAACAAATTCACACTTTTGGTTCACTCGAAAGAGTGCCCTATACGAGGGTAATTACCATTGGATATTATGCGCTGATAAATCCAGATTATTACCATCTGAAACAATCGGGCCTGGCAAAATCGTTGCAATGGTTTAACCTGAACGAGTTGCCTCCATTATGTTTCGATCATGACAAAATCATCGAACAGGCGCTCATAAAATTAAGACAGGAAGTAATGTACCATCCGGTTGGCTTTCATCTTCTTCCTGAAAATTTTACATTGACCGAAATACAATCTTTATACGAAGTGATCCTGAATAAAAAAATGGATACCCGAAACTTCAGGAAAAAGCTGGCAAAAATGGAATTACTGATCGATTCAGGAAAAAAACAGCAAAATGTCGCCCACCGTGCCGCCAAATTATATCAGTTCGACATTCAGGTTTATGAAAAACTGAAAGAGGAAGGACTGAATTTCAGGATTGAATAGAAAAGTTGTCAGTATTCAGCCAGGGTTTGCATTTCACTGAGACTGGACACTGTGTCTTGCCATATTAAACCATTCTCCTTTTTTAATGTCAGATTAGCAACAATTTTAAAGTATGACCGATGACTTGCAAATATTAGAGAGTCTGAAAGATCCTTCAACAAGGGAACTTGCTTTCAGGCATCTCGTTTCTAAATACAAGGAGCGGTTATACTGGCACATACGAAAAATGGTATTGAACCACGACGATGCCGATGATGTACTGCAAAACACACTGATAAAAGTTTGGAATGGAATTGACACGTTCAGGGCTGAATCGAGCATATTCACATGGCTATACCGAATTGCGACCAACGAATCAATTACTTTTCTGAATCAGCGTAAACGCAGAATGATGCCGGGATTAACCGATGTTAACGAATATTTGCTGGAAAACCTTGAAAGTGACACCTATTTCGATGGCGATGAATGGCAGTTACTTTTACAGAAAGCAATTGCAACATTGCCTGACAAACAGCGGCTGGTTTTTAATATGAAATATTTTGAAGAAATAAAATACGAAGATATGTCGGCGATTCTTGAAACATCTGTTGGAGCGCTAAAAGCCTCCTACCATCACGCGGTAAAGAAAGTGGAGGAATTCGTAAAGACACACGAACCCGGCATAGGTTCCTAATTTTATAATTCGAACTGATGGTGACTGCTATTAATAAGATATTCAGGCATAAAAACAATACGGATTAAACTATTTTGAACTAATGATGTCAAAGCCATATAAATAAAAAATCATGTACGAAGACGAAAACATAGAACCAGAATTTCTGAAACGGCCAAAAGCGAACCCGTTTCGAACTCCCGATCACTATTTCGATTCAATCGAAGACAGGGTGATGGGTGCAATTGAACATGAGGCAAAAAATAAGACGACTTCAAAATCAGGTAAAATATTCCAATTACTTAAGCCAGTTCTGGGACTTGCTGCAAGCTTTGCAATTGTTTATTTGCTCGCTTATTACCCGATAAAATACTTTTCGCCAAACAACCTTGTCAAATCTGAGACAACTGATTCAAGCTCTTTTGACACTATGGATGCTTACGCCCTCAATTTTTCATTATTTGACGAAAACTCTTTGTTCAATACAATATTGGGAGATGAAACGAACGCTCTTTCTGAAATAAAACCGGATGAAATACTAGCCTATCTTTCTACTGACATGAACGATCTTGAAATTTATTCTGAAATACAAAATTAAAATGCCATGAAAAAGTTATATACTGTTATTATTCTCGCGATCTTCTGCTTTACGGGCCTTAATGCCCAGGAAAGAAGAGGTGGAAATCCTGAAATGTTCGAAAAAATAAAAGCCGAAAAAATATCATTTTTCACCAGCAAACTCGATTTAAAGCCAGCCGAAGCACAGGCATTCTGGCCGGTTTACAATGAATTTGAAAAGAAAAGATTTGACATTAAACGGCAAATCCACGAATTTGAACGGATGTCGGATGAAGATTTTGCAAAATTATCGGATTCAGAAATCGAAAAACTGACCAACAATTATATTGGCTCATTCGAGAAAGATGCACTTTTGCTCAAAGAATACAACAAACAGTTTCTGAAAATATTGCCAAAGAAAAAAGTACTGATGATGTACCGGACCGAAAATGAATTCAGGTCGCATCTGATCAGGGAATATAGAAGGGGAAAAAAGGGAGAATAGAAAAAAGCCGGAAATTCCGGCTTTTTTTCTATTTACAAAGAATATTTTCCCTTCTCCAGAAACTCAATGGTTTTATTGATTCCAACATACATCAGCGTATCTTCTTCAACAAACGAAACTACCTTTCGGTAATCGGCCAAAAAACTTTCAAGATAAACTGAGGATTTTGCAGGTCGTCTGAATTCCATGGCCTGCGCCGCATTGTACAGTTCGATGGCTAAAATACTGTAAATATTCGTTGCCACTTTCAATACTTTTGTGGCAGCATTTCCGCCCATGCTCACATGGTCCTCCTGCTCGTTTGACGATGGAATGGAATCAACCGATGCAGGCGTACTCAACTGTTTATTCTGACTGACAATGGATGCCGCAGCATACTGTGGAATCATAAATCCTGAATTCAATCCCGGATTGGCAACCAAAAACTCCGGAAGCTGATGATCACCGGAAATGAGCCGGTAGGTGCGCCTTTCGGAAATACTTCCAATTTCGGACAACGCAATTGCCAGAAAGTCCAACGATAAAGCCAGCGGTTCGCCATGGAAATTTCCTCCTGAAATTATCAGGTCATCATCCGGAAATACAGTTGGATTATCAGTTACCGAATTGATTTCAGTTTCGACCACGCCGGCCACGTAATTCACCGCATCTTTAACCGCACCGTGAACCTGCGGAATACACCGGAATGAATACGGATCCTGAACATGCTTCTTTTTTCGGCTGATCAATTCGCTGCCCTCAAGCAAATCTCTAAAATTGGCAGCAGTTTTTATCTGCCCCGCATGCGGCCTGATTTCCTGAACCTGGGCCATAAATGGTTCGATCAGTCCATCGAAACTATCGAGCGACAAAGCGCCAATGATATCTGCATAATCGAGCAACCGGAAAGATTTCAGGAGTGTAAAAACGGCATGGGCGCTCATAAACTGAGTCCCGTTCAGCAATGCCAATCCTTCTTTTGCCTGAAGCCGGATTGGCTCCCACCCCATTTCCAGCAATACTTCTGATGCTGATTTTTTTATTCCGTGGTGATAAACCTCGCCCAAACCAAGCAAGGGCAGAAACAGTTTCGCCAACGGGGCTAAATCTCCGCTTGCCCCGAGCGAACCTTGTTCACACACAATCGATAAAATATCGTCGTTGTACAAATCCAGAATTCGCTGAACAGTGATCAACTGAACAGCAGAATTTCCCTTTGCAAGTGCGTGTGCTTTTAGTAAAAGCATTAAACGAACCACATCCTGCGGAATTTCGGGGCCGAGATTGCAGGCATGTGAAATCACAAGGTTTTCCTGCAATTTACTTAAATCGTCTTTTGATACTTCGATGTTGCACAATGCTCCAAAACCAGTATTAATGCCATACAAAGGGCCATCGGTTTCGCTCATTTTCCGGTCGAGATACGCTTTGCTTTTTTCAATCAGCGCGACTGACTCGTCCGAAAGCACCAGCATTTTCCGGCATTCCAGAATTTGCTCAATAATTGGATAAGTAAGCTGTTCAGGTGATATATAATGAATTTCTCTGGTCATGAGATAATTGTTATTAAATGGAAATGAAGTTTTTGTGTATTGGATATTAAATTTCCAATATTCAATAACCAATATTGAATATCGAAGAAAAAATAAGAAATAAGAAAACTATCCAGAATTCAGATTACGTACTTTCAAGGCACAACTTGAAACTTGGAACCTGAAACTTGGAACTAATGAGATTTCAGGGACAACGGATGTCGCCCCCAATGGATTTTGAAAACCTGTATTCTTTAAGTAAAAAGATCATTCCTGAAAATTTTCAGGAAGTAAAGCAAACGATTTTTATGCTGAAAGGATTTTTATCAGTTCCTGTGCATCGACCAATTGCTGGTCGCCCGAAAGCATGTTTTTCAGGTTTATTTTGCCTTGTGCAAGTTCATCTTCGCCAACAATTGCCACAAACGGGATATTTTTATTATTTGCCCAGGTCATTTGCTTTTTCATTTTGCTCTGATCAGGGAAAATTTCCGCGTTGATTCCGGCTTTCCTAACCTCTGCCAAAACCGGCAAACAGAAAGCTTCTTCGGCAACACCAAGGTTTACAAACAACAGTTTGGTTGAATCGACCGTCGCAGCAGGGAACAATTGCAATTGTGTGAGTACATCGTAAATACGGTCGGCGCCGAATGAAATGCCAACTCCTGAAACGCCCGGCATACCAAAAATTCCGGTCAAATCGTCGTAACGGCCACCTCCGCAGATGCTGCCCATTGCAACATCTTTTGCTTTTACCTCGAAAATAGCTCCGGTATAATAATTCAGTCCACGGGCAAGCGTCAAATCCAGTTCAACTTCAGTATTTAATTTGAAAGGTGCGAGGTAGGCGAACAAAGTGCGCATTTCGGCGATTCCTTTTGCACCGCTTTCAGATTGACCAATTGCCGATTCCAGTTGCTCTAATTTTTCAGAAACAGAGCCCGACAAATGCAGTATCGGCTGAAGTTTATCGACAGCGACCTGCGGAATACCTTTTTCGAGCAATTCCTCATTTACTTTCTCCAGACCGATCTTATCCAACTTGTCGATTGCAACGGTGATATCTACAATCCGGTCTTTTTCGCCGATTACTTCGGCAATTCCGGCGAGAATTTTACGATTATTGATTTTTACAACTGTATTGATTTTCAGCTTGGTAAAAACCGCATCAACAATCTGCACCAGTTCCATTTCGTTGAGCAACGAATCGCTGCCAACAATGTCAACGTCGCACTGGTAAAACTCGCGGTACCGGCCTTTCTGCGGACGATCAGCGCGCCAAACGGGTTGAATCTGGTACCGTTTAAACGGAAATGAAATGTCATTTCTATACTGAACCACATAACGGGCAAAAGGTACAGTCAGGTCATAGCGCAAACCCTTTTCCGAAATTTTATTGGTAAGCCGGATGCTGTTTCTTTCAAGCAATTCCTGTTCGGTTGGGGCAGCGGCAAAATCGCCCGAATTCAGAATTTTGAACAGCAGCTTGTCACCTTCTTCACCGTATTTTCCCATCAAGGTCGATAGGTTTTCCATTGCCGGAGTTTCAATGGGTTGAAATCCGTACAATCTGAAAATACTTTTAATCGAGTCGAAAATATAGTTCCGGTTTGTCATTTCAACCGGTGAAAAATCGCGTGTTCCTTTTGGAATCGAAGGTTTCTGTGCCATGAGTTCAATTTTTTCTGAAGGCGCAAAGTTAGCCAAAAAGCTTTCACATCGAAATGTTGGCCAAATCATTCTTTGTAAAGTACACAATCCCGCATTAAGTTTTTTCAACGCCAAATTCATCTTTGGTTTTCAAAATAAATACTTACTTTTGACGTTACTAACACAAACTTTAAACAATGATTGTTTCTTTTGGCTCTAAAGAAACTGAAAAGATCTGGAATGGAGAAAGATCGAAGAAGTTACCTCCTGAAATCCAACAAATCGGAAGGCGAAAGCTAAGGATGCTGAACAACTCTCAAAACCTCTCCGACCTAACAATTCCACCTTCCAATCGGTTGGAAAAATTAGCAGGAACCATGAAAGAATTCTACAGTATAAGGATCAACGATCAATGGAGAATTGTTTTTAAATGGGAGAATAATCAGGCTAAAGAAGTGGAAATAACAGATTATCACTAATAAAAAAAAACGGAATATGGAATTGCTGGAAAATATACACCCGGGAGAAATTCTAAACGAAGAATTTTTAAAAGCCTTAAATGTTTCGGCATACAAATTAGCCAATGAAACAGAAATTCCTCAGTCAAGAATTTCACAGATCATTAAAGGGAAAAGAAGTATCACTGCTGACACGGCGCTGAGGCTTAGTATCTATTTTGGCACAACCCCAACATTTTGGCTAGGCCTTCAGAATGACTATGATCTCGAAGAAGAACGTAAGAATAAAAAAGAAGTATTTAACCGTATCATGCGCTTTAAAAAAAGCTCCGCAAAAAGCATAGAGATTTAATCTAAAATCAGGATTTTATACGCATTGGCTGCGAATAAACAGATCAGTTAATTTTGAAAGGTATTGATCGCAATCAGGATGACCTTCTTTAGGAGCCCAAGAAGCGAAATTCTTATCAGAAATTTGAATGTAGGGACCATCTTTGATCTCATAAACAACCGTTCCCGATTCGAGTGAAACAACATTGTGCCAAACTCCCGGCGGCACTTCAATGGCGTAGTTTCCCTTCCCAGGATCAAGCAAAACAAAATCATCCGGATTGCCTGAATCATCAAAAATCACCACCACCAGGCTTCCGCGCAAAATGATAAAAACTTCACGTTTGTCCGGATTTTCATGTTTGTGCGGCTGAATATACGTTCCGGGTTCAAAAGCATTCAACATCCGGTTGATCGGATCAGCCAAATCGTCGTGGAAGTTGTGGTTTATGCGTTTGCGTGGTGAAATCTTTGCCTTTTGGCTTAGTTCATCGAGTAATTTTGAGGTAACAATTTTTAGCATACGTGAGATATTTTACTTACCATACTTTCTATTTTTTCAATTTAGAGGCTAATCCCTTCTTTTTGTTCTCTGTCAATAAATAGTTTTCGCTGGTCACTACCTTCTTTCCTGATTTGATTTCAAGCTGCTTCCGAGCATCTCCGGCAATCTTTCCACCGGTTCTTGCTGCCCGCTTATTTTGCTCAAACCCCTGAGTATCGGTATTCACAGCGATTTCCTTCGTAGATGCTTCGCCTAACATAGAGAAAATAAGCTCCAGATCAATCATGTGATCGCGTAGATTTTGACTTTTCAAGCCTTTTACCTCTTTGTATTCTGAAGGTGTTAATCCAAAAGTTGCCTTCGATATTTCAGCCGTTAAAATGGCGTACTCTATTTTCTCCTTAACTCCACGATTTTTCCATTCCTCGGTTAATTCCTCCCGAATGGCAATGCTACGCATCCGCTTTTCAATCCAATCTTCGGAATAGCCTTTTAGTTTATACAGCTCCCGGGTACGCTGTGCAGCCAGTTCCGGGTTTTCTATTTCATCCAATCGGTCGGAACCAACCTGCGCCAACCATTGCTTAAAAGGTTCTGCCTTTGGCGATGGGATGGATTGAATGATGCGTAAAAGTCCTTTGGTATCGGAAGCTTGTATCTTTCGTCTTTTGCCATCAGCAGCTATCATTTCAACTGGGGTACAAATTGTACCCCAGTTGCTTTTAAGCATTTCGTCACGGCTTAACACCCTTTTAATATATTGCTTAATATCTGTACTATCTGTTAGAACTTCTATTACATCCTGAACAGAAAAATACCACTTTTGGTCTTCTTCATTCCAAACCGACCGTATTTGTCTGCTTTCGAAAAGTTTAATGTTGCTCATGATTCTATTCTTTTAAAAGTAAAAAACACCACTATTCTGGTTCGTTATACATGGCAAAGCGAATCTATTTTGATCAATTAACTGGTTGTCTAAATCGTTGGCCATATATTAGGATGAAACAATTGTATTTTTCAATAAATGGAACTTATCAAAGTTAACCCATTCCTTCAAACATTCAAAACCACTTTACATGAAGTTATAAACAATAATTGCAACACAAACATCTAAAAACAACAAAGTCCGAAGCGATTACCCGCCCCGGACTTTGTAAACTTTTCATCAACTCAGCACCTTTGAGTCACCCGCTGAATAACCTAATCTTTCACCAGTTTTTTATATTTCACACGTTTTGGGCCAACATCGCCCATTCGTTTTTTGCGGTTTTCTTCGTAATCGGTAAATCCACCTTCGAAGAATACCACTTTCGAATCACCTTCGAATGCCAGAATATGAGTGGCAATGCGGTCGAGAAACCAGCGATCATGCGAAATTACCACGGCACAACCGGCAAAGTTATCAAGGCCTTCTTCCAAAGCACGCAAGGTATTGATGTCAATATCGTTGGTAGGCTCATCGAGCAGCAGTACATTTCCCTCTTCCTTCAAGGCCAAAGCAAGGTGCAAGCGGTTCTTTTCTCCACCGGAGAGATATCCGCATTTCTTTTCCTGATCGGCACCGCCAAAATTGAACCTGGAAACGTACGCACGTGCATTCAGTTGCTTCCCTCCTATCGAAATCAAATCACTTCCGCCGGTAATCACCTGAAAAACAGTCTTTTCAGGATCAATGGCTTTATGCGTTTGATCGACATAAGCAAGTTTCACGGTCTCCCCTACTTCGAAAGTTCCTTTGTCGGCCTTTTCCAATTCCATGATCAGTTTAAACAGGGTAGTTTTACCGGCACCATTTGGACCTATAACACCAACAATTCCGTTTGGAGGAAGCACAAAATCAAGGTTCTCGAACAATATGCGGTCGCCGTAACCTTTTGAAACACCTTGCGCGGAAATCACCCGTTCGCCCAAACGCGGTCCGTTCGGGATAAAAATTTCGAGTTTTTCTTCCTTTGATTTCACATCTTCATTCACCAAGCGATCGTAGGCTCCTAAACGGGCTTTCGATTTGGCCTGACGGGCTTTGGGCGCCATACGTATCCATTCGAGCTCTCTCTCCAGAGATTTGCGGCGTTTCGAAGCAACCTTTTCTTCCTGCTCCATGCGTTTCGATTTCTGGTCGAGCCACGATGAATAATTACCTTTCCATGGAATTCCTTCTCCACGGTCGAGTTCCAAGATCCATCCGGCAACATTGTCAAGGAAGTATCTGTCGTGAGTAATGCAGATCACAGTTCCCTTGTATTGCTGAAGATGCAATTCGAGCCATTGAATCGATTCAGCATCCAAATGGTTGGTTGGCTCATCGAGCAGCAATACATCAGGTTCTTTCAGCAGCAGGCGGCACAAAGCTACCCTGCGCCGTTCGCCTCCTGAAAGTTCACCTACCAATTGGTCGTCCGGCGGACATTGCAATGCATCCATCGCGCGTTCGAGTTTGGCATCGAGGTTCCATGCATCCAGATGATCAATTTTGTCCTGAAGGACCGCCTGTTCTGCGATCATTTTGTCCATTAAATCAGCATTTTCATACACATCAGGATCGCCAAACTTCAGGTTGATGTCTTCGAAAGCCTTCAAAACATCCACTATTTCCTGAACTCCTTCCTGAACAATTTCCTTAACTGTTTTCGTCTCGTCGAGCTGTGGGTCCTGTTCGAGGTAATCGACAGTGTATCCCGGAGCAAAAACAACATCTCCCTGGTAAGAACTTTCAAGTCCGGCAATAATTTTAAGCAAGGTAGATTTTCCTGAACCGTTTAGCCCGATGATCCCGATTTTGGCACCAAGGTAAAATGACAAAGAAATATCTTTCAATACTTGTTTCTGCGGCGGGTATGTTTTATTTACCCGATGCATCGAGAAAATAATCTTTTTATCGTCTGCCATAAATTTTTTATTTAACTGTTTCTAATCGAATTTGTCTGTTGGGTTATCTAAGAGCGCTTTTGAGTTACCAAAATTAGTTCTTTTTCATTAGCAAATTCTGTAGTTTTAACAAAAGTAAAATGATACAATTTAAATAACCACTGTGAAATTATTAGTTGTTGACGACAATCCCATTAATCAAAAGTTTTTGTTCTACTCTTTAAAGAAGTATTACGATATAGAAACTGCCAATAACGGACTTGAAGCTGTAAACATGTTGGAAAAGGACCTTTTTGATGTTGTATTGATGGATTTGTCGATGCCGGTAATGGATGGCGCCGAAGCGACATTGCTGATCAGAGAATCAATTAACCACCGCAATAAAAATATTCCAATCATTTTTGTAACCACCAACGATTTCGACCACGAACGGGTCAGGTGCATGGGAAACGGGGCCGATGATTATTTAATCAAGCCTATTGATGTTGAAAAGTTACTGGCGACCATCGACTTTCATCTGAAACAAAAAGAACAAACTTCAATATAAAACAAAGAAACAGGATAACCTTTACATCACCAATTTTGTATGGTTATCCGGTAGTGAATCAAGGGTAATAAAAAAGGCTGATTGTTCATCAGCCTTTTTTTATTCATCGAATATATTTCTTATTCCTGAGTTGGTAATTCTGGTGCAGCTTCTTCAGCCGCTGCAGGTTTGCTTGCTTCTTTTGGGGCAACCTTCTTTGCAGTTTTAGTTACACCGGCAGGCTTTTTCTTTCCACCGCGGCGCGATTTAACTGGTTTAGCTTTGCCTTCTTTAGCAGCCAACATGCTTTCGTTAAAGTCAACCAATTCGATGATACACATTGAAGCATCATCACCCAACCGATTTCCTGTTTTCAGAATCCTGGTATAACCACCCGGACGATCGCCAACTTTTTCAGCAACATCCCTGAACAAAACAGCAACTGCAGTTTTGCTTTGAAGATATTCAAATACAGTTCTGCGTGAATGAGTTGAATCGTCTTTTGCTTTTGTGATAAGTGGCTCAACATATACTCTTAAGGCTTTTGCTTTCGCTAAAGTCGTTGCAATACGTTTGTGAAAAATCAATGAATTAGCCATATTGGCCAACATAGCTTTTCTGTGTGAGCTAGTTCTACCTAAATGGTTGAATTTTTTACTATGTCTCATTTTTACTTATTCCTTATCAAGTTTATATTTACTGATATCCATCCCGAAAGTCAGACTCAAACTCACCAACAAATCATCAAGTTCTGTAAGTGATTTTTTTCCGAAATTACGGAATTTGAGCAAATCATTCCGGTTATAGGTAACCAGTTCGCCCAATGTTTCAACATCTGCTGCTTTAAGGCAATTCAATGCACGAACAGAAAGATCCATGTCAACCAGTTTTGTTTTCAACAATTGGCGCATGTGCAATACTTCTTCATCAAACTCTTCGTTTGCAAATTTCTCGTCAGAATCGATTGTAATCTTTTCGTCAGAAAATAGCATGAAGTGATAAATCAGAATTTTTGCTGCTTCTTTCAATGCATCTTTTGGATGAATAGAACCATCGGTTGTGATTTCAAAAACCAGCTTTTCGTAGTCGGTTTTTTGCTCAACGCGATAATTTTCGATTGCATATTTCACATTTTTAATCGGTGTGAAAATTGAATCAATCGGTATAACTCCAAACTCAGCATCGATAGGCTTATTTTCAGCGCTTGGAACATATCCACGACCTTTGTTGATGGAAAGTTCCATCTGCAATTTAACTTCAGGTTCCATCCGGCAAATAACTAATTCTGGATTTAGAACACGGAAGCCGGTCATAAATTTATTAATATCTCCAGCGGTGAATACGTCCTGTCCTGAAAATGAGATTGAAACCTTTTCGCTGTCAGAATCTTCAACTTCACGTTTAAACCTGATTTGCTTCATGTTAAGGATGATTTCGGTAACATCTTCCATCACACCTTTTATGGTCGCAAATTCATGGTCAACTTTGTCAATTTTGATAGAGGTGATTGCATAACCTTCCAAAGAGGATAAAAGGATTCTACGCAAGGCATTACCAATTGTAATACCATAGCCAGGTTCCAATGGACGGAATTCAAATTTTCCGTACTTATCATCGGTTTCAACCATTATAACTTTGTCGGGTTTCTGGAACGCTAATATTGCCATAATACTGAGTAATTGATTATTTAGAATACAACTCTACAATAAGTTGTTCTTTAATGTTTTCAGGAATATCTGCTCTGTCAGGACGGTTTAAAAACTTACCTGCCATTTCAGTACTATCCCATTCCAACCATGCAAATTTATTAAAACGATGTGAATTCAAAGAGGCTGTAATTGCTTCGAGTGATTTTGATTTTTCACGAACGCCAACAGATTCGCCGGGACGTAAATGATACGAAGGTATGTTTACAACCTCGCCATTAACTACGATGTGCTTGTGAGAAACCAACTGGCGTGCAGCAGCACGGGTTGGCGCAATTCCCAAACGGAATACAACATTGTCTAAACGAGCTTCAAGCAACTGTAAAAGGACTTCTCCTGTTACACCTTTTGATGCTGACGCTTTTTTAAACAAATTAGAAAATTGTTTTTCCAATACACCATACATGTATTTGGCTTTTTGTTTTTCTTTTAATTGCGTACCGTATTCCGATTTTTTACGGCGGCGACTTGCCAAACCATGAACTCCCGGTGGGTAATTTTTCTTTTCAAGCACTTTATCAGGTCCGAAAATTGCTTCACCAAATTTTCGGGCAATTCTAGATTTTGGTCCAATATATCTTGCCATTACTGTCTTAATTAATTAGATTATACACGTCTTCTTTTTGCAGGACGACATCCGTTGTGCGGTAGTGGAGTTACGTCAACAATTTCACTTACCTGAATGCCCACACTGCTCATAGCGCGAATAGCAGACTCGCGACCATTACCCGGACCTTTTACATATACTTTTACTTTTCTGAGTCCAAGATCATATGCGGTCTTGGAACATTCTTCAGATGCTACCTGAGCGGCATACGGAGTATTCTTTTTAGAACCTCTGAATCCTTTTTTACCGGCTGACGACCACGAAATTACTTCACCATTACCATTGGTCAACGACACAATGATGTTGTTGAATGAAGAATGAATGTGTGCCTGCCCGATTGCTTCAACGATAACAACTCGTTTTTTTGTAGAACCAGTCTTTTTTGCCATAATTCAAATATCAATTATTTAGTGGCTTTTTTCTTATTAGCAACAGTTTTTCTCTTACCCTTACGTGTACGTGCATTATTTTTTGTGCTTTGTCCACGAAGCGGTAAGCCTACACGATGACGAATACCGCGATAACATCCGATATCCATTAATCGTTTAATATTCATTTGGGTTTCAGAACGCAATTCGCCTTCTACCTTAATGTTTCCACTGATTGCTGCACGAATAGCAGCCAAATGTTCATCCGTCCAATCCTGGACTTTGATGTTTTTGTCAACGCCGGCTTTTTCGAGGAGCGTTACAGAAAGATTGCGCCCAATACCATAGATATAGGTTAATGCTATCTCGCCTCTCTTATTGTTAGGGATGTCAACACCACTTATACGAGCCATAAATAAAATTTTTACAAAGTTAATTAATTATCCCTGACGTTGTTTGTACTTAGGATTCTTTTTGTTAATCACGTACAAACGGCCTTTTCTGCGTACAATTTTGCATTCGGCGCTACGTTTTTTAATGGATGCTCTTACTTTCATTATTTTGTGCTTTAGTTTTTGTATCTAAAAGTAATTCTTCCTTTGGTCAGGTCGTATGGTGACATTTCAACCTTTACTTTATCGCCGGGTAAGATTTTGATGTAGTGCATCCTCATCTTTCCGGAAATATGTGCAGTAATGGTATGCCCATTTTCCAATTCAACCCTGAACATTGCATTTGATAATGATTCAATGATTGTTCCGTCTTGTTGTATAGAAGACTGTTTTGCCATAAAAATAAATTAATTTAACAAGTTTAGAACTTCTCATCAATCCAGGACACCTAAATGTCCAGATAGATTAACTAGTACCCGCTACCTCCGGTACGTCCCTTGATCCGGCCTGATTTCATCAAACCATCGTAGTGACGCATCAAAAGATGACTTTCAATTTGTTGCAGTGTATCCAAAACAACTCCCACAAGAATCAACAGTGATGTTCCGCCAAAGAAATAAGCGAACTGATTGTTGACTCCGGCCATCATTGCAAACGCAGGCAAAATAGTTATAATTCCAAGAAAAATAGATCCTGGAAGTGTAATTCTGGACATGATGGTATCAAGAAATTCGACTGTTTTCTTTCCGGGCTTAACACCGGGAATGAATCCGCCATTCTTCTTCATATCTTCAGCCATTTGCATTGGGTTAACAGTAATTGCTGTATAGAAATAGGTAAAAATAATTACAAGCAAAAATTGGGTCAGGTTGTACCAAAAACCGGTATGGTTTGAAAATGCAGCTGCAAAGCCACTCAAACCATCTGAATTGGCAAAACCGGCAAGACTAATCGGTATAAACATGATTGCCTGGGCAAAAATGATAGGCATAACCCCTGCGGCGTTAACTTTCAAAGGTATGTACTGACGAACACCACCATATTGTTTGTTGCCTACAATTCTTTTAGCGTATTGTACAGGTATTTTGCGGGTTCCCTGAACCAGTAAAATAGATCCCATAAATATGAAGAACAGAACTACAAACTCTAAAAGGAACATTACCATACCACCACCTTGCTGCTCGATGCGCGAAGCAAATTCGGCAACTACAGAGTGAGGAAGTCGTGCAATAATTCCGATCATGATGATCAGTGATATACCATTTCCAATTCCTTTATCGGTAATACGTTCACCAAGCCACATTACAAACATCGACCCTGCAGTTAATATTACAGTTGATGATATCGTAAACAGTGTTCCGGTGATTGCAAAAGCTGATTCGGGTAATTGGGCGTGCAAATTAACTAAATATGCAGGTGCCTGGAAGATCAGGATGACAACAGTCAGATAACGGGTTAGCTGATTGATTTTGCGACGTCCTGATTCACCTTCTTTTTGTAACCGCTGAAAATAAGGTACCGCAATACCCATCAGCTGAATTACAATAGAAGCCGAAATATAGGGCATAATTCCCAATGCAAAAATAGATGCCTGGGAAAATGCTCCTCCTGAGAACATATCCAACAATCCGAGCAACCCCTCAGATGTTTGATCTTTAAGTTGATCCAACTGTGCCGGATCAACTCCTGGTAAAGAAACATAAGAACCTAAACGATATATTAAAAGCAAAAACAATGTGATCCCCAACCGGGACCGTAAGTCTTCAATCTTATAAATATTCTTTAGGGTTTCAAAAAACTTTTTCATCAGAGTTAGAGTATTTCGGTGGTTCCTTCTAGTTTCTCAATGATTTCTTTTGCTCTTTTAGAAAAAGCGTGTGCTTTAACTTCCAATTTAAGGTTTAATACTCCGTCTCCTAAAATCTTTATTTTATCCCTTTTGGAAGCCATACCAGCTTCAACCAAAGTTTCAACATCAATAGTTGTGAGTTTTAAATTTTCAGCCAACTCCTGAACTACATCAAGATTGATTGCTTTAAACTCTTTTCTGTTAATGTTTGTGAAGCCAAATTTTGGTACAACACGCTGTAAAGGCATTTGACCTCCTTCGAAACCACGACGTGTTTTGTAACCAGATCTTGATTTGGCTCCTTTATGACCTCTTGTAGAGGTACCGCCATGACCTGAACCCTGGCCACGTCCAATTCGCTTTTCGCTCTTGGTTGAACCTTCCGCAGGTTTAAGATTACTTAAATCCATATTTCTTGATCTTAATAAGTTTAAACTTCTTCAACTTTAACAAGATGCTTCACTTTGTTGACCATCCCGATAATCTGTGGAGTTACTTCGTGTATTACTGCACGATTAAGTTTTTTGATTCCCAACGCTGTAAGTGTTGCTACCTGCGTCCAGTCGGAACCAATTTTACTTCTTACCTGTGTAATTTTTATCTTAGCCATAACTCCTTATCCATTAAATACTTTATCCAATGTTACACCGCGTTGATCGGCTACCGTGTGTGCATCTCTCAATTCGAGAAGTGCGGCCATAGTTGCCTTTACAAGATTGTGCGGGTTCGAAGATCCTTTTGATTTTGCAAGGATATTGTGAATTCCAACACTTTCCAATACAGAACGCATAGCACCTCCGGCCTTAACCCCGGTTCCTGATGTTGCCGGT
Organism: Prolixibacteraceae bacterium; assembly: GCA_019459485.1. GTDB lineage: Bacteria > Bacteroidota > Bacteroidia > Bacteroidales > Prolixibacteraceae > Aquipluma. The sequence continues at coordinate 63,546 of JAIBEZ010000035.1, read as the reverse complement.
TTTAAAAATACGCGGGCGCCACCAAATTTAGCTTCCTGTTCGTGAGGAATTGTTCCTTTGTGAATCGGAACTTTTACAAGGTTTTTCTTTGCTGCATCAACACCTTTTGAAATTGCAGTGGTAACTTCGCTGGCTTTACCGAGGCCCCAGCCTACGATACCGTCTTCGTTGCCTACTACTACAATTGCTGAGAAGCTAAATGTACGACCCCCTTTGGTTACTTTTGTAACGCGGTTAATAGCTACCAACCGATCCTTCAGTTCCAGATCACTGGTTTTTACTTTTCTGATATCTCCTGACATAACTATTAAAATTTAAGGCCACCTTCACGGGCAGCATCAGCTAATTGTTTAACTCTACCGTGATACAAATAACCATTACGATCAAATACAACAGCGGAGATTCCGGCAGCTATAGCCTTTTCAGCAATTGCTTTACCAATTATCGCAGCCATTTCGATTTTGGTACCCTCGGTACCTACGAAATCTTTATTAAGTGAGGAAACCGCCACCAACGTTTTTCCATTTAAATCATCAATCAACTGGGCATAAATCTGCTTGTTGCTTCTGAATACATTCAAACGTGGTCTTTCGGCAGTTCCGGAAACGATTTTCCGGATTCTCTTCTTAATTCTATATCTTCTTTCTTGCTTCGTTAAAGCCATGGTTTTTAATTTTTATTATTTAGCACCAGCTGATTTTCCGGCCTTGCGCCTAATAATTTCACCAACAAACTTAACACCTTTTCCTTTGTAAGGCTCAGGTTTTCTGAAGGATCTGATTTTAGCAGCAATATGCCCGATAAGTTGTTTATCACAGCTTTTCAGCGTTACAATCGGGTTACTGCGTTTATCACTTTTTGCCTCTACCGAAACTTCTGAAGGAAGTTGTAAGTAGGTATGGTGTGAATAACCTAAAACCAAATCGAGTACCTGACCATCGTTTTCAGCACGATATCCAACACCCACAAGCTCGAGTTTTATTTCGAAGCCTTTTGATACACCTTCCACCATGTTGTTAATAAGTGAACGGTATAAGCCATGAATGGCGCGGTGTTTTTTCTCATCTGAAGGACGATTTACTGTAAGAGTGCTTCCTTCCAATTCAAATGAAATATCAGGATCTACTTGTTGTGTTAGTTCGCCCAGCGGACCTTTTACTGTAACCAGATTTGAATCGCTTACAGAAAATTTTACTCCAGCCGGTATTTCTATGGGAAGTTTACCTATCCTTGACATTGTTATTATTCCTCCTTAGATTAATAAACGTAACATAAAACCTCACCGCCAACACCTAATTCCCGAGCTTCTTTGTCGGTAATTACGCCTTTGGAGGTCGAAATTACTGCAATTCCCAAACCGTTGAGCACTCGTGGAATACTGTCGGTATGACAATATTTCCTCAAACCAGGTTTACTGATTCTTCTGATTGCTTTGATCGCAGGAATGTGAGATTCAGGATGATATTTCAAGGCAATTTTAATGTTGCCCTGAAAGTTGATTTCGTCTTCAAACTTATAGTTGAGGATATATCCTTTATCTTTCAAAATTTTGGTAATTTCTTTCTTGATATTGGATGCAGGAATATCGACCACACGATGTTTTGCCTTTTGGGCATTTCTGATTCGTGTCAGATAATCTGCTATTGGATCTGTAATTTTGCTCATTACTTCTTAATTATAAATTACCAACTTGCTTTTTTAACACCCGGAATTAAACCAGAAGAAGCCATTTCTCTGAAATTGATCCTACTGATACCGAATTGACGCATATACCCTTTCGGGCGCCCGGTTAATTTGCACCTGTTGTGCATCCGAACACGGGAAGAGTTTTTAGGCAGCTTTTGAAGACCAGCTGAATCACCTTCAGCCTTAAGAATGGCCCTTTTTGCGGCATATTTTTCAACAAGTTTTGCCCTTTTTACTTCCCGGGCTTTCATTGATTCCTTAGCCATATCTTAATTCTTTTTAGCATTTTTAAAAGGTAAACCTAACTCTTTCAGCAAAGCATAGCCTTCTTCATCTGAATCGGCAGTCGTTACGAAAGTAATATTCATACCGTTGATCCGGGTAACTTTGTCCATTACAATTTCAGGAAAAATGATTTGCTCAGGAATTCCAAGGGTGTAATTTCCTTGGCCATCCATTTTGCTTTCGATTCCTTTGAAATCGCGAATACGGGGAAGAGACACACTGATTAGACGATCAAGGAATTCATACATGCGATCTTTGCGAAGTGTAACACGTACGCCGATCGGCATTTTCTTCCTTAGTTTGAAATTAGAGATGTCTCTTTTTGATTTGGTTTGGACTGCCTTCTGACCTGCGATAGTTGTAATCTCGTCTGTTGCGACTTCGATTAACTTTTTATCTGCAATAGCAGCTCCAACTCCCTGATTGATGACAATTTTCTCTAACCTTGGCGCCTGCATTGTATTGGTGTAGGAAAAATCCTTCACTAACGCAGGAATCACTTCGTCCAAGTATTTTTTCTTAAGTGTTGGTACGTAAGCCATTACTTAATCTCCTCTCCTGATTTTTTAGAATAACGAACTAATTTACCTTTATCATTCAGCTTTCTTCCAACACGGGTAGGTTTTCCTGTTTTTGGATCCTTGATCATGAGGTTAGAAATATGAATTGGTGCTTCCTTTTCGATAATACCACCCTGCGGATGTGCTGCGTTGGGTTTGGTATGTTTCTTTACCATGTTAACACCTTCTACAATAGCTTTACCTGTAGCTCTTATTACTTCGAGCACTTTGCCTTCCTTGCCTTTGTAATTGCCGGTCGTTACAAATACAGTGTCGCTTTTTTTAATGTGTAATTTTCTCTGCATTGTTCTGATTTTATACATTAAAGTACTTCAGGAGCAAGTGAAATGATCTTCATATTTTTATCACGAAGTTCTCTTGCTACGGGCCCAAATATACGGGTTCCGCGCATTTCAGCATTGTTGTTCAGTAAAACGACAGCGTTGTCGTCAAAACGGATGTAAGTTCCGTCCTGGCGTCGAACCTCTTTCGTGGTACGAACAATGATGGCTTTTGATACGGCACCTTTTTTCATTTCACTACCTGCTATAGCACTTTTTACTGTAACTACAATGGTATCGCCTAATGATGCATAGCGCTTTCTTGTTCCGCCTAATACACGAATACAAAGCACTTCTTTTGCTCCACTATTATCGGCAACGGTACATCTTGATTCTTGTTGTATCATGATTACTTAGCTCTTTCTATGATTTCCACTAATCTCCAACATTTTTGCTTACTGATCGGACGTGTTTCCATGATCTTTACAGTATCGCCAATGTTACAGCTGTTCTTTTCATCGTGGGCGTAAAACTTTGAAGTTTTGTTGACGAATTTTCCATAAATGGGATGTTTTTCCTTGCGCTTTTCGGCAACAACGATTGTGCATTCCATTTTGTTACTCACAACAACTCCAACACGCTCCTTCCTTAGATTTCTTGATTCCATTACGAACTCTGTTTTGCGTTAATTTCCCTTTGACGTAGAATGGTTTTTAGTCGTGCAATATTCCTTCTCACACCCACGATTACCTGTGGATTATCGAGTGGAGAAATTGCATGGTTCATTTTCATACGTAATAAGGAATCCTGATCGGTCTGGATTCTTTCCACGACCTCCGCGTTTGATAACTCTTTAATTTCTGATGTTTTCATTATTCTGCGATTTCAGTTTCGACATAATCACGTCTTACAATAAACTTAGTAGTAACCGGTAGTTTTTGTGCAGCTAAACGAAGTGCTTCCTTTGCAACCTCATAGGGAACTCCATCTGCTTCAATCAATATTCTACCTGGTGTGATCGGAGCAACAAATGCTTCCGGGGCACCTTTACCTTTACCCATACGTACCTCAGCGGGTTTTTTAGTAATCGGTTTGTCGGGAAAAATCCGGATCCAAATTTGACCCTGACGTTGCATGTGACGGGTTACCGCAACCCTGGCAGCCTCAATCTGGCGCCCGGTTAACCAAGTCTCTTCCAACGATTTTATACCGAAAGATCCAAATGCCAACTGGTTACCCCTTTGGGCCAGTCCTTTCATTTTTCCCTTTTGTACTCTTCTGAATTTTGTCTTTTTCGGTTGTAACATCCTTCTTTACTTCTGAAAGGTTTACACTTTATTTTTTTCTTTTCTTAAATCCGTTCCCTTTTGGTGCACCAACTGCCGGACGACCAGGTTTCTGGCCAAGGTTTGGTGAAAGGTCACGCTTTCCATAAATTTCGCCTTTACAGATCCAAACCTTTACACCGAGCAAGCCGGTTTTGGTAAGGGCTTCTGCAAGCGCATAATCTATATCAGCTCTCAGAGTATGCAAAGGAGTACGACCATCTTTGTACATTTCTGAACGTGCCATTTCGGCGCCGTTCAAACGGCCTGATACCTGAATCTTGATCCCTTGTGCTCCCATTCTCATGGTTGAAGCAATAGCCATTTTGGTTGCACGACGGTAGGCAATTTTACCTTCAATCTGACGTGCAATGTTAACGGCTACAATCTGGGCATCCAGTTCCGGACGTTTAATTTCAAAAATATTGATCTGAACTTCTTTGTTGGTGATCTTTTTCAACTCTTCTTTCAGCTTATCAACTTCCTGACCACCTTTGCCAATAATAATACCGGGTCTTGAGGTGTGAACAGTGATGGTAATAAGTTTAAGTGTACGTTCAATGATAATCTTGGAAATACTTGCTTTTGCCAGACGGGCATTCAGGTATTCCCTGATTTTGAAGTCTTCCACGAGCTTATCACCATAGTTGTTTCCACCGAACCAATTGGAATCCCATCCTTTGATGATCCCTAAACGATTAGCGATTGGATTAACTTTTTGTCCCATGTATTATTATTTATTCAGTTTCTTTAACTATGGTTAAACTATCAAGACTAACAGTCACATGATTGGATCTTTTTTTGATCCTGTGTGCACGTCCCTGTGGTGCAGGGCGCAGTCTTTTAAGTATTCTTCCTGAATCAACAGAAATATTTTTCACATACAAATTGCTTTCTTCCAAGCGGCTTCCTTCGTTTTTTGCCTGCCAGTTTGCAATGGCCGACATGACTAATTTTTCTAGTCTGCGCGAAGATTCCTTGGAGGAAAACTTAAGTACATCAAGAGCTCTGTTCACTTCCATTCCGCGTACCATATCGGCAACAAGCCTCATTTTTCGCGGTGAAGTAGGACAATTCTTCAAAACAGCGAAATACAGCTGTTTCTTAGCTTCCTTTAGTTCGTTTGCACTATTTCTTTTTCTAGCACCCATCGTGAATTTCTTTAAATCTTAGCCTTATTTTTTACCTTTGGAATGACCCCTGAAGGTTCTTGTAGGTGCAAATTCACCAAATTTATGACCCACCATGTTTTCAGTTACATAAACGGGAATGAATTTATTTCCGTTGTGAACTGCGATGGTATGCCCTACAAAGTCAGGAGAAATTACTGATGCTCTGGCCCAAGTCTTGATAACAGACTTTTTGTTGGTTTCATTCAGAACTAAAACTTTACGTTCCAGTTTGAAATCGATAAAAGGCCCTTTTTTTAATGAACGACTCATATTGTTCTCCTTTTAATTATTTCTTGCGTTTTTCTACAATATACCTGTTAGAAGCTTTCTTCAGTGAACGGGTCTTGAAGCCTTTTGCCAACAAGCCTTTGCGTGAACGTGGATGTCCACCTGAAGAACGACCTTCGCCACCACCCATCGGGTGATCGACCGGGTTCATAGCTACACCTCTTACACGAGGTCTTCTACCTAACCATCTTGAACGACCTGCTTTACCCGATCTTTCAAGGTTGTGTTCGGTATTACCAACGATACCTACTGTAGCACGACAAGTTACAAGCACCATTCTGGATTCGCCTGAAGGCAATTTCACGATAGCATACTTTCCTTCTCTCGAAGTTAACTGAGCGTACGTTCCGGCACTACGAGCCATCACACCTCCCTGACTGGGATGAAGCTCAATGTTGTGAACCAATGTTCCAAGAGGAATATCTGATAGTGGTAATGTATTCCCTATTTCAGGTGCCACACCTGTACCCGTCTCAACTTTCTGACCAACTTTTAATCCGTTGGGAGCAAGCATATACCTTTTCTCACCGTCGGGATAAACCAACAATGCGATACGAGAGGTACGGTTTGGATCATACTGAATAGAATCTACAACAGCGGCAATGCCATCTTTATCTCTTTTAAAGTCGATAAAACGGTATTTGCGTTTGTGGCCACCACCTATATACCTCATTGTCATGCGACCCTGGCTGTTACGACCGCCAGATCTCGTCATAGGCTTCAACAATGACTTCTCAGGTGTAGATGCAGTAATAGTATCAAACGCACCGATAATCTTGTGCCTTTGACCCGGAGTAACTGGATTTAATTTTCTTACTGCCATTTTCTATTATATATTACTGTAAAAATCAATACTCTGACCTTTTGCTATTGTTACAATAGCTTTTTTGCTCATTCCAGTACTTCCAGAGATTACACCGGCTTTGGTAAAACGTGATTTACGTTTACCACCGTTAATCAATGTGTTTACTGATTCCACTGAAACATTGTATAAACCTTCAATGGCTTTTCGAATTTGCAATTTATTGGCGCTCCGATTGACGATAAAGCCGTAGCGGTTAAGACCTTCGGCCTGACCTGTCATTTTCTCGGTAACGATCGGTTTAATTAAAATTTCCATTTTCAAGCCTTTTAAATCTTAAACAATTCTTCAATCTTACTAATAGAACTTTCCAAAACGATTACTTTTTTTGCGTTCAGAATTTGATATGTATTTAATTCTGAGGCAGTTGTAACAGAAATGCGCTCTAAATTTCTGGAGGACAAATATATATTTTTATTTTCTTCTGCGAGTACGAAAAGGGACTTATTATCATTAATTTTCAGATTATTACTGATTTGTACCATTTCGCGTGTTTTTGGAGTTTCAAAACTGAAATCCTCAACTACCAGAATAGATTCCTCAAGGGCTTTGTAGCTTAAAGCTGATTTGCGCGCAAGGGCTTTCACCTTCTTGTTCAATTTGAAATCATAGCTTCTCGGACGTGGTCCGAATACACGGCCTCCACCGCGGAATACAGGTGATTTTACACTACCTGCTCTGGCTGTACCGGTTCCCTTTTGTTTTTTCAGCTTTCTGGTACTACCAGAAATATCAGCACGTTCTTTCGAACTGTGGGTTCCTTGTCTTTTATTGGCCAGGATTTGTTTCACATCCAAATAAATGGCGTGGTCATTGGGCTCAATACCGAAAATTTGCTCGTCTAAAGTAACAGTTCTTCCGGTTTCCTGTCCTGCTGTATTTATTACTTTTATTTCCATTACTGATAAATAATTACGTATGAACCTTTAGCACCAGGAATTGATCCTTTAACTATCAATAAATTTGACTCCGGAATTACTTTCAAAACTTTCAGGTTCTGAATCGTTACGTTGTCATTGCCATCGCGACCAGCCATGCGCATTCCGGGGAATACACGTGAAGGATAAGAAGATGCACCCACAGAACCAGGAGCTCTGAGGCGGTTGTGCTGACCATGTGTGGCATCGCCAACCCCGGCAAATCCATGACGTTTTACAACACCCTGGAAACCTTTACCTTTGGTTACTCCCTGAACATCAACCCAACCTTCTTCGTTGAATGAATCAACACCGACGATGTCACCAGTTTTGTACTCACCTTCAAGTTCTTTAAACTCTACAAGTCTGCGTTTTGGTTCTGTTCCAGCCTTTTTGAAATGACCCAATTCACATTTGTTGGTATGCTTTTCCTTTTTGTCATCATACCCCAACTGAACAGCTACATAGCCGTCAGTTTCCACCGATTTCACTTGTGTAACCACACAAGGTCCGGCCTGGATTACAGTGCATGGGATGTTTTTCCCCTCAACACTGAATACGGAAGTCATTCCGATTTTTTTACCGATTAATCCTGCCATTTTTTTGTTTTTTACAGGTTATCAAACTTTGATTTCTACTTCAACACCACTTGGTAATTCAAGCTTCATTAAGGCGTCGATTGTTTTTGCTGTTGAACTGTAAATGTCGATCAAACGTTTGTAAGATGACAGCTCGAATTGTTCCCTTGATTTTTTATTAACAAAGGTCGAACGCAATACAGTGAAAATACGTTTGTGAGTTGGAAGCGGAATTGGTCCGCTTACTACTGCACCTGTAGTCTTTACTGTTTTTACGATCTTTTCAGCCGACTTGTCAACTAAGTTGTGATCATACGATTTCAGCTTAATTCTGATCTTTTGACTCATAATGAGAAATAATAATACAGTTTATAATTATAATAAGTCTGTTCTTCCTTTTAAATCGTCGAGAACTTTAACCGCGAGTAATTTTGGTAACTCAACATATTTGGCGAATTCCATCGATGATGTTGCACGGCCTGAAGACAATGTCCGGAGTGTAGTTACATATCCGAATAATTCAGAGAGTGGAACCAATGCTTTAATTACACGGGCACCTGCTTTTTCTTCCATACCTTCGATTTGTCCGCGACGACGGTTTAAGTCACCGATGATGTCACCCATGTATTCTTCAGGAGTAACAATTTCGCATTTCATGATAGGTTCGAGCAAACGTGGACCTGCTTTTCCGGCAGCATTTTTAAATGCCTGGCGTGCGCAGATTTCAAATGAAAGCTGATCGGAGTCAACTGCGTGGAAACTTCCATCAAGCAATGTAACTTTTAAGCTGTCGATATTGAAACCGGCCAACGGTCCGTTCAGCAAAGCAGATTCAAAACCTTTTTGTACTGAAGGAATGTATTCGCGTGGAATATTACCACCTTTTACTGCATCAATGAACTGAAGTCCAAGTTTGCCTTCATCAGCAGGTTCAACACGAACACTGATGTCAGCGAATTTACCACGACCTCCGGATTGTTTCTTGAATACTTCGCGAAGTTCAACCGATTTGGTGATGCATTCTTTATAGGCAACCTGGGGAGCTCCCTGGTTACATTCAACCTTGAATTCGCGGCGAAGACGGTCAACAATGATTTCAAGGTGAAGTTCACCCATTCCACGGATAACAGTCTGTCCTGAATCAGGATCAGTATTTACTTTAAAAGTTGGATCTTCTTCAGCAAGTTTATATAAACCCATGTTCAATTTGTCAAGATCCTTCTGAGTTTTAGGCTCAATGGCAATCCCGATAACCGGTTCAGGAAAGTCCATGCTTTCGAGAACAATTGGGTGATTAAGATCAGATAAGGTATCGCCTGTGCGGATATCTTTGAATCCAACGGCAGCACAAATATCACCAGCTTCAATCACATCAATCGCATTTTGTTTGTTTGAGTGCATCTGGTAAATTCGGGAAATACGTTCTTTCTTACCGGTTCTTGAATTGAACACAGTATCGCCGGCGGTAATTTTTCCTGAATAAACACGAATGAAACACAAACGTCCAACATAAGGATCGGTTGCAATTTTGAATGCAAGTGCAGCAAGCGGCTCGTTAACATCAGCATGACGAATAACTTCTTCTGTATCGTTGTATTCAATTCCTACAATATCACCTTTGTCAAGCGGGCTTGGAAGGAATGAACAAACGGCATCGAGCAAACGCTGAACACCTTTGTTTTTAAATGCTGAACCGCACATCATTGGAATGATTGCGCCGCTGATGGTAGCCTTACGGATAACAGTCAACATCTGTTCAACAGTAATTGATTCCGGATCTTCGAAGAATTTTTCCAGAAGTTCATCGTCAAATTCAGCAACTGCTTCAACTAGTTTTGCACGGTTTTCGTTTGAGATTTCAACCATATCAGCAGGAATTTCTTCCATATAATAGGTAGTTCCCAATGTTGCGTCGTCTTTCCAGCGAATGGCTTTCATTTCAATCAAATCAACCACTCCCTCAAATTTCTCTTCAGCGCCGATTGGAATAGTAATCGGAATTGGGTTTGCGCCCAATTTTTCTCTTACTTCAGAAACCACATTGTAGAAATCGGCGCCCGAACGGTCCATTTTATTAACGAAACCGATACGTGGAACGCCATATTTTTCAGCCTGACGCCAAACCGTTTCCGATTGGGCCTCAACACCTCCAACAGCGCAGAAAAGTGCAACAGCACCGTCGAGAACACGCAATGAGCGTTCTACCTCAACAGTAAAGTCAACGTGTCCCGGTGTATCGATGATGTTAATTTTATGCTCAATATCTTCGTATGTCCAGAATGTTGTAGTTGCAGCGGAGGTAATTGTAATACCACGTTCCTGCTCCTGTTCCATCCAGTCCATTGTGGCGGCACCATCGTGCACTTCGCCAATTCTGTGAGTGATACCTGTATAAAACAGGATACGCTCCGAGGTGGTCGTTTTGCCGGCATCGATGTGTGCCATGATGCCAATGTTTCTTGTATATCTTAAATCCTTAGCCATTTTGTACCAATATCTATTCTTAAAAAACTAAAAGCGGAAATGGGCGAAAGCACGGTTTGCTTCGGCCATACGGTGGGTATCTTCCTTCTTTTTGAATGCACCACCTTCTTCGTTGTACGCAGCAACGATTTCAGCAGCAAGTTTATCAGCCATTGAACGGCCTGAACGCTTGCGTGAATATAAAATAAGGTTTTTTACTGAGATTGAAGTTTTTCTTTCAGGGCGGATTTCCATAGGAACCTGGAAATTTGCTCCACCAACTCGTCTGCTTTTTACTTCAACGTGTGGGGTAATTTTTTCGAGGGCTTTTTTGAAAACATCCAGTGGACTAACTTCAGAGTCCTTCATTTTCGTGCCAACAATGTCCATCGCATCGTAGAAGATTTGATAGGCGATTGATTTCTTTCCGTCGTACATTAAGTCGTTTACGAAACGGGTAACCAGAACGTCGTTGAACTTTGGATCAGGCAGAATGATCCGCTTCTTTGGTTTCGATTTTCTCATTATAAAATGCTTTAGTGTTACTTAAATTCGCTGTCGATTTGTGGGCTTCAATCGGCTCTCAGGCCTCTTTACTCAACTCAAACCACTAAGCTAGAACGTCAATTAATAAAAAATTACTGAAAAATTACTTTTTCACTTTTGGTCTCTTCGTACCGTATTTCGACCGTCTTTGAGTACGGCCTTCAACACCGGCTGTATCCAGAGCACCACGAATTAAATGGTAACGAACTCCCGGAAGGTCTTTTACCCTACCTCCGCGTACCAATACAATAGAGTGTTCCTGAAGATTGTGTCCTTCTCCGGGAATGTAAGCGTTTACTTCTTTGCCATTGGTTAACCTAACCCTGGCTACCTTACGCATTGCTGAGTTTGGTTTTTTAGGAGTGGTGGTATAAACACGAACACATACTCCTCTTCTCTGTGGGCAAGAATCCAATGCCGGAGATTTACTTTTCTCCGCATTACTTTGTCTTCCTTTACGAACTAATTGCTGAATCGTTGGCATATAGCTACTCTTAATTTTAATAAAACTTACGCAAAAATTTGGTCTGCAAAGGTATTGCAATTCCGCAGAATTCCAAGTCTTTACAATCCGTTGTCTGGTTTTTTCCCTTAAAACGGCTTGCAAAAGTACTAATTACCAATAGAAAACACAATAAAACCTGAAAAATAAATGAACTTTTTTCGATTGTTAAGAAATAATAAACCGGAAGGGTAAAAATTGGCTTTAATCTGAAGTAGAAACACGGTGTTTCAGCACTGATCTGACTGGATTGAAAAACCGCTGTATAAGCCGCAAATCCTCGGTAATAATTTCAGCCGAACCTTTCATTTCCTGACTGAACTTTAACTGAACATTGTAATTGGTCTTCATATCCTGTGGAAGCTGAACTTCCACCACATAATTTTCGTTGTTGGGCATCAACGATATACTTTTAATTGTACCTCTCAGAAAACCGTATTCCATGTATGGAAAATTATCGAACCGGATATTTACTTTTTGTCCGGCAGCAACTTTTCCTGCGCCTTTTAAGGGCAAACTGATACGACCGATTATCTGCGATTGAATTTCAGGAATAACCGCAAAAACGATTTCGTCTTTTTTTACCTGCTGATTTTTATTGTAGAAATTGGTAAAACTCACTTTCCCGGCAATCGGGCTTCGGATGATGAATGCCTGTTCCCAATATGCTAGACGGCTTTTCAAAACATTCATGGCTTCGATCAGGGAGTTTTGCGCTTTCTTTTTCTGATCGGCAAATTCCATCTCAGCATCCACAACATCCTGTTCAAGCTTAATAATGGAGCTTTGAGTTTCCGCAAGTTTTGTGCGGGCTCCATTGGCATTAAATTTCTTTTGCAAAAGCAATCCTTTCGATTTCTCCAAATCCAGATCAGAAAGCACACCTTTAATCTGCAACAAGGAATCGCGCCTGAATTGGCTGTTCACAATGCGCAAATCAGCTTCCATGTCCTGCTTTTGCGCCCACAGGCGATCGTAAAAAATCCGGTTCATTGCTACCTGTTGCTTCAGTGATCTGATCTTTTTAGGATGAAGTTTTAGCCTAAGAAATGAAAAGTAATCGTTGTACATTCGTACGAAACTCGAATAATCCGATTGAATATCACCCAATTGCAGACCAAAATCAGGAGTAATTGCTGACAAGGTGTCAAATGTGAGCATAAAAGATTCCAATTGCAGAAGCTGTTCTTTAAGTGTCATCGCATCTTCAAAATCGGCTGTATTTTCCAGAATGGCAATGATCTGATTTTGGGAAACCAATTGCTGATCAACAGCCATCAGCGAGTCGATGCGGGCGGTGGTCCGGGCAGCCAGGTATGCAGGCGGATTTTCCGACAGAACGACGATATTCGTATTGATCACATCAGGATAACGGAAAAAATAACTACCGGCAAGCAATAGTATCAGAATCCCAAATATCAGGGAAATGCCGGAGCGAATCATCCATCGGGGCGATTGCTGCACGATTTCCTGAAATTCGTCGCTTCTCAGTTCTATGTCAATTTTCTCTTTTCCCATTACAAAAAGTCTCAGTGTTCAGTCTCAGTGTTCAATTGGGGTTACTGCCAACTGCAACTGACCACTGCAAATTATCAGTTTCCCAATTTCCATCTTATTTAGTGTTCAGTCTCAGTGTTCAGCAGGGGTTACTGCAAACTGCGACTGACCACTGGCAACTATCAGTTTCCCAATTCCAACTGATTTTTTACCAGTTCGTAATAAGCGCCTCTCCTGGCTGTCAATTCTTCGTGATTACCAATCTCCACAATTTTTCCTTTTTCAAGAACAATGATTTGATCTGCATTTTTTACCGTACTTAAACGGTGTGCTACCACAATCACTGTTTTTCCGGTAAAAAATTCATTCAGGTTTTCCAGAATCACCTTTTCGTTGTTCGCATCCAAAGCATTGGTCGCCTCGTCGAAGAAAATAAATTCAGGATTTTTATAAATGGCCCGGGCTATTAATATACGTTGTTTCTGCCCCTGACTAAGTCCAACTCCTTCAGGACCAATTTTTGTATTGTAGCTCAAAGGCAATCCCTCAATAAATTCTTTAATGTTCGCCATTCGCACAGCATAATTCAGGCGATCCTTGTTGATTTCTTCGTCACCAATGGCAATGTTGGTTGCAATCGTATCCGAAAAAATAAACCCATCCTGCATCACTGCGCCGCACTTGCTTCGCCACCATGATTGCCGGTAATTCGCCAAATCGCTTTCTCCCACTTTTACCGATCCGGACACCGGAGGATAAAACCCAAGCAACAGTTTTACCAATGTCGTTTTTCCACTTCCGCTGGTGCCGACAATGGCGGTTACTTTTCCGTGCGGAATGGTGAGAGTGAGATTATCGAGCACTTTGGGCGAATGCGGCCCTTCGTATTGAAATATCAAATCAGAAATCTTAATGTCAGCTAATGACGGCAATGAATCCAGTTTTCCTTCCTGGACCTGCTCTTCATCTTTGTTATCGTGAATTTCGCTCAATCTTTCCAAACTGATTTTCGCATCCTGCGAAACCTGCATAAATTCGATCATCTGATCGAGCGGGCTGTTCATCTGTCCTATTATATATTGTACGGCCAGCATCATACCCAAAGTCATTTCGCCATGAACCACCGCAGTGGCCGCAAGAACCGTAATGAAAATGTTTTTGGTTTCGTTGATAAAAACCGATCCGGCCTGCTGGTATTGCTGCAATGAAAGACTTCCGATGTTCACTTTAAACAACCTTGCCTGAATACGCTCCCACTCCCACCGTTTCTGCCGTTCGTAATTATTCAGCTTGATCTCCTGCATCCCGTTGATGAGCTGAATCAATTTACTCTGGTTGTCGGCCAACTGGGCAAACCGTTTGAAATCGAGTACACGCCTTTTTTTCAGGAACAAAAAAATCCAACCTATATACAATGCTGAACCAAACAGAAACACAAAAAAGATCAGCCAGCTGTAAAACGCCAGCACAATACTAAATATCACAATATTAAATACTGAAAACACGACATTGAGCGATTGCGAAGTCAGAAATCGTTCGATGCGGCGGTGGTCGCCAATGCGTTGGAGCAAATCGCCAATCATTTTGGTATCGAAGAAACCAATCGGCAACTTCATCAGCTTGATCAGGAAATCAGAAATGATACTTATATTAATACGTGTGCTGATGTGGAGCAGAATCCACGACCTGATAAAATCGACGGTCATCCGGCTCATGAAAAGCATCATCTGGGCAGCAAGTATCAGATATATGAAATTGATATCTTGTGTATTGATACCGACATCAACAATACTTTGGGTCAGGAACGGAAAAATAAGTTGCAGCAGACTTCCTGCCAGAAAGCCAAGAACCAGCTGAATGATCAGTTTCCGGTGAGGCTTCAGATATTTCAGCAGAAAACGAAAATCACTTCGTTTAGATTCTTCGCCTTCGAGGTCAAAAAAAGCAGGCGTTGGATCAAACATCAGGCAAATTCCCTTTTGCTCACCTTGCCGGACGGTGGCCAGCCAATGTTTTTTAAATTCGGTTTCAGAATACTCCACCAGCCCAAAACCGGGATCTGCAACGTAAATTATCCCTTTCCGGTATTTATAAACCACTACAAAATGAGCCTGATCCCAATGAACCACACATGGTTTTGGTACTTCCAATAACTGTTCGATGGTAATCCGGGCGCCAATGGTACGAAAGCCGATGGCGTCGGCAGCTTCGCTCAGCCCAAGCAGCGAAACTCCCTCACGGGAAATGTGGGACAGATTACGAAGTTTTTGTAATGAGTAGGTCTTTCCATAGAATGCGGCAATCATGCGTAAACACGAAGGCCCGCAATCCATTGCATCATATTGTTGGAAGAAAGGGAATTTAGCCATAAAGTATTCAATGATGCTCTAAAAATAGTGGTTTTATAATAACTTTCTAATTTCAATTAGAATTTATTGTCGCAAAAAGTATTAAACAACATATCGGGAAACTATAAATCTATTATTGAGACATTTACAACCATAAGTTAATAATACTTAAAAAACACAATTCCCTGATTTTCTTAACCTTTAATAATCGCTTACAACATCTGTTTTTATAGCATTTTCAGGTTAACCAACTCTATCTTGGTTGTTAATTAATTATTACTAATTTTGGTCGGCTCTGTTGATAAAAGTATGTTGATGTCGATATTGAATGATTAAAAAACCAATATAACTATCTAATTATGAAAGTCTATAAAACAGATGAAGTTCGCAACATTACACTGATTGGTAATGCTGGCAGTGGGAAAACCACCCTCGCAGAAGCTATGCTATTCGAGGGTGGAGTAATCAACCGCAGAGGGGATGTCGGAAGTAAAAATACTGTATCCGACTACCATCTGATTGAGCAGGAATACGGCAACTCTGTATTTTCATCGCTCATGTACGTCGAAGTCAACGGCAAAAAAATAAACATCCTCGACACTCCCGGGATGGATGATTTTTGCGGTGGCGTAGTTTCTTCTCTTCAGGTTGCACCCCTTGCCCTGATGGTCATTGATGCTTCAACCGGAATTGGCGCCGGAACAGAATCGGCCTTTCGCCATGCCGAAGCAGCCAATAACAAACTGATTTTTGTTCTGAATCACCTGGACAACGAAAATGCCAACTACGATCAGGACGTCGACAATCTAAAAAACAAATTCGGCAACAAAGTAACCATCGTGCAATATCCCGTTGAAACTGGCATAGGGTTCAACTCGATTGTTGACGTGTTAAAAATGAAATTGTACAAATACGGACCCGATGGAGGAAAACCGGAAGTACTTGAAATTCCTGATTCGGAAAAAGAACGCGCCGATAAATTGCACAACGACCTGGCTGAAATGGCTGCTGAAAATGAAGAATCATTGATGGAACTGTATTTTGAGCAGGGTTCGCTCTCGGAAGAAGACATGCGCAGGGGGATTAGGATCGGGATGACCAAACGCGATTTATTCCCTGTTTTCTGCGTTTCGGCCAAACGGAATATGGGCGTTGGACGCTTGCTTGAATTTGTTTGCAACATCGCTCCGTCACCAAGTCAGGTTCCAATGCGTGAAGTCATTCAGGGGAAAGCACCCGTATTGAACGAAAACAGCCCGACTTCACTGTTCGTTTTTAAAACTGCGCTGGAACCACATGTTGGCGAGGTAACGTATTTTAAAGTAATGTCGGGAAAAGTAACCGAAGGAAAAGATTTATACAACACTTTTAACAACGGAAAAGAAAGGCTTTCGCAATTGTTTGTAACTGCCGGAAAAAACCGCACCGCCGTCACAGAATTGGTAGCCGGCGATATTGGCTGCACCGTAAAACTAAAAGACACCAAATTCAACCAAACGCTTTGTGAAAAAGAAATGGACCTGAAATTTGCCCCGATTGTATTTCCTGATCCAAAATACAGGATAGCAATAAAAGCGTTGTCGGAAACTGATGATGAAAAAGTGGGTGAAATTCTGCACAAAGTAAAAGAAGAGGATCCAACTTATCTTGTAAAATATTCAAAAGAATTAAAACAACTGATCGTTGAAGGAATGGGTGAATACCACCTGAATACCTTAAAATGGTACTTCGACCATACCCACAAAATAAACATCGAATTTAAATCGCCGAAAATTCCTTACCGCGAAACAATTACCAAGTTTGCGCAGGCCGATTACCGTCACAAAAAACAATCGGGAGGTTCAGGTCAGTTTGGCGAAGTTCATATGATTATTGAACCTTTTGAAGAAGGAAGCGCACCAAAAAACATGTTTATTTATGGCGGAAAGGAAATGAAAATTTCGGTTCGCGATACACAGGAAACTCCACTTCCATGGGGCGGGAAACTGGTTTTCCACAATTGTATTGTCGGAGGTTCAATCGACACAAGGTTTTTGCCTGCCATCCTGAAAGGCATCATGGAGAAAATGGAAGAAGGACCGCTTACCGGTTCGTATGCCCGCGACATTCGCGTTTACATTTACGACGGGAAAATGCACCCGGTTGACTCAAACGAAATCTCCTTCCGTTTGGCTGGACGAAATGCATTCAGTACCGCGTTTAAAAATGCAGGACCAAAAATTCTGGAGCCTATTTACGATCTGGATGTTTGGGTGCAAGGCGAACGAATGGGCGATGTAATGAGTGATCTGCAGGGCCGCCGCGCATTGATAATGGGAATGGGCAGCGAAAAAGGTTATGAAAAAATCACCGCACGCGTTCCGCTGAAAGAAATGAACAAATACTCTACTTCGTTGAGTTCGCTAACCGGTGGACGTGGTGTTTTCAACATGAAATTTGCCGCTTACGAAAAAGTGCCGCAGGAAGTTCAGGAAGAACTTTTGGCAGCTTATGCCGCTGAAGAGAAAGACGAATAAAAACTTGTTGTATATTGAGCGGGTGACTTTAAGTCACCCGCTCAATACTTAAAAAAATAAGAAAACCCGGGAAGATCACCCGGGTTTTTCATTGTGTACAATTATTGGGAAATTCATACCTTTACAATTCAATTTTAATCAGTGTTATATGAAACGGATGGATTTAACCATATTGGTAGAAAAAGGTGAAGATGGTTTTTATATAGGCCAAATACAAGAATATCCCCCAGTTATGTCTCAAGGTAAAACGCTCGACGAATTAAAAGAGAACCTGAAAGATGCACTGACACTTTTTCTGGAAGTGCAAAAAGAACAGGTTGAAAAGGATTATTCCAAACGGAAAATTGTAAAACGAAGATTGATTTTTTCGCAATGAAACTGAAGGATTTTGAAAAGCACCTGACTGAACATGGCTGTAAGTTATTGCGAGAAGGTGGGAATCATTCAATTTGGGTAAACAAAGCAAATTTGAAGCAATCAGCCGTTGTAAGGCATAAAGAAATTGATAACCGGTTGTGTAAAAACATATGCAAACAACTTGATATTCCCTCGGTATAAATTTGGCGCGCCAAAACTGAAAAACCCGTGAATGCCACCGGGTTTTTCAGTTATTGCGTTCCTATTCTATCCTATTCCGTTCGTATTCCCAATTTTTTATTTCTTCAAACTTAGTCATTCCTTCAGCAACGGATCGATGTTGCAATACAGATTCAACACTAACCTCTGGAATAAATTCCTCAGCAATTCCGTTTTTAACGAAAATGAAATTGAATCCCAGTTCATTTGCTCCTACCAACCTGTAACCCTTTTGTTTTGCAAGTTTGGTCATTGCAATTGGAGAAGCACCATGATAAACCGGGTGCTTCCCCGGATAAAAATAATTGGGGTCGTACGGAACAACAATATCTTCAAATCCAAATTCATTGTGAGTTTCAATAATCACCACCTGAGGCTGAATCACATCAAGCGCATCCCATACCCAGTAGTCATTCCCATCAATATCAATTGAAAGCAATCCAATTTCTCCCGAAAAACCAGCCTTTTGAATAATCTGATTGATGTTTTCACGCTTTACTAAATCACACGCAAATTTTGGAGAATAAGCCCATGGATGCGGGTATTTTCCGTAAAATTTCCGGCCACGTTCTATGCTGTGTTTGTTGCCATCAATAAAAAGTCCGTGCCAGCCAAAATTAAATACAAGGTTTGCACTATTGCTGTTTATCCCATCATCGGAGCCAATTTCAACAAACGTCTTGTTATCCATCCCAATAACAGAAAAGATGAACAACAATATGCCATCTTCTTCAAATTGCGAGAAAACCCGGAAACCTGTATCCCGTAACTTCGGAAGAGTATTATTTCTCTCACAATCCTGATAATAATGAAAGAGTTGCCGCTGGGCAATTTGTGTTGATGGATAAAATCGATTCCTGATTTTTAGTATAAGAAAGTAGTTCTTTAAAATGCCTTTGATTCTATTTTTCACTTTTTAAAATTATAGTTGAAATTGTCAAATGATTGCTCAAAACTACATTATTTCATTTCTAAAAGAAGCAAATTGCATCGAAAAAGATTGCTTGAATTTTCTGCTCCGACTATACACGGCCTGACATTTCATAAGGCGTTATAAATAAAACTGATAACGAATCATGAACCCTCGATAAAAAGAAATGTTAAAAAGGAAAAAACTGGGTTACCTTTTAGGGTTTTCCGGAATTAACTGGTAATTACAATAGTTAAACCTTTAAATCAAAAACCAATGATCAACGACGATTTAATTCAGGTAGTTTTTACTGCAGAAGAAAAAGAGATTGCCAATCAGGCATTGAGAACCTTGCTAGAAATTATTACTCCCAAATCTCCGGTTTTGTCGAACGACGACCGCCGTACCTATGGCTCTGTGTCCGAGCAAAACAAATTAAAAATCAACAAAGGCCGCACCTATATGGGGCAATTCCCCGAGCTGGTACCTTCGTTTATCGACCGGGAAGAGTTTGAACGCGACTATCAGGCCCGCATCGGGACTGAAGAAATGATTATGCTGGCAGAAGATGTGCTCCGTAAGCTTACTGACATGAAAATCATGCTCGATTACGACAACTACCAGGATGTACTGGCATTTTACCGCTCGGTGCGTTACAGCGCCAGCGAAAAAGTAAGCAATGCAGTAACTGTTTATAACGATATGAAACAGTTTTTCCTACGTGCTGCCTCAGGAAAAACAGAAACAGAGGCATAATAATACAGGAAAACAAGTTACTTTTTTAGGCCATATTCTTCTTTATACGGGATATGGCCTTTGCTTTTTTGCTCTGTGACGAAACTTTGTTTACCTGACGAAGAGCGTTGTTTAGGTATTTTATAGGATATTTTAGGTTGTATAGCCAATCGATGATATAAAAGACCTAAAAAATGCGGTTGTTTAACTGGTCGATGAATCAAAAGACCTAAAAAATGCGGTTGTTTAACTGATCAATCAATCAAAACACCTAAAAAATGCGGTTGTTTAACTGATCGATGTATTGTTGAACCTAAACGAACTTAATTTACACCCTTGTTTTTGAATAAATTATTGAATGGTTCGGGTTTTAATTTACCATTCCGGCGAATAATTTGCCCGGCAATGAATCCAGTATTGAATCTACCCTTTACTTCTATTTCCCCCTGAACAAATGAAAAAATCCGCTAGTTCGCTTTCTGTCACCATCTCGCCCTGTACCTTCAACTACATAATAATAAACGCCGGGGGTAGCTATTTTGCCTCCAACTTTACCATCCCAAACAGCCTGAGGAGTTGAATCAATTGTCGGACTAAATCCCTGAACATTGTTGCTCTCCCAAACATGCAGCACTTTTCCCCAACGGTTAAAAATTGAAATTTTAACCGTTTTCATCGAGAAAAAACGAATTACAAACTTATCATTCACACCATCATTTCCCGGGGTAAATACATTGGGAGCTTCAATAAACGCAGTATCGGCAACAATATAATCACTCATGTAAAAGGTATCGGTGCAGGTATGAAACTCAGATATTTTTTTTGATACCAGTTTGACCATGTATTTTCCGGAGTTTTCAAAAGTATATTCGGGACTGTCAGTGAAAATTTTAATCAGAATACTGTCCTTTACAATACCCCCATTCGCTGCCGATTCTCTTTTAATTTCATCAAGGTCCCTGAAAATAAACCATTCGAATTTTCCCGCATCGCCGTTTTCCGAAGTATTGTTGAAAGTAACCCTCAATGGCGCCTCGTCAAATCTCGAATCACTTTTACGTTCAGGTTTTGTTGCCTCAAATGATGCCTTGGTGACAATTGAAATATACTCTATATTAATTCTGGCAACACAATCAAAGCGGTCGGTTACCGACAATAAATAATTGGTATTACTCGTAGGCGGGTCGAATATTTCAGAGGTAAGAATCCGGCTAACAACCGCACTGCCATTTTCCAACCATTCAACTTCAATCTCCTTATTCAATAGTTTGGGCTGGCTGGTTGGCAGATCAATATATGTAAATGTTGCTGGAGATATTAAAGTTCCTTTTAGAATAAATTTAATACAATCCGACTCCGGAATTTCAGCCGTCGCTTCAATGTAATTATTAAAAGCCCAGGCAGTATATGTTGTAACTCCGGAAGTGCCGGTAATATTTACCCGGTAACATCCATCCGCCAAATCAGAAATTGTTGAGGTCGTATTTCCGGATTGATCATTCAGGAATGGATCAAAATTACGGGTCGCCTCATTGTATTTCAGCCACTCAAAGCTGGCCGTTTCATTGTTTGGAGAAGTGGCAATCAACGAAGCATTCAAATCTCCTTTCTCACCACAAAAAACATGAACATTATCCTGACTTCCACTTGAATATTCTGTTGGCACAACTTCATTGGCAACAGAAGTGATCTGGGGAAAAGCCATGGTTGGAACAAGGGCAAAAACGATCAAAACAATGAATGCAGCAACTCTACTTTGAATGTTCATTCTACTTTTTCTTTTAAGAATTCACAATATTAACGCTAAAAATTGATTTATCTTTTGTGCGTGTACGACAAAATTTCCAAATTGATAATTTCAGTTAATCAGTTATCAACTGTCCGAAAGAAGCAAAGGATAGTTCCGCTAAACAATTATTGTTGAAAACTACTTACCTTGCCGCCCTTATAAACCAGAAAACAGTTTTACTTTTGAACTCCATTTTAGAACAGGAAAAAGTGCAGAATTATTTAGAAGGATTGAATGAGCCTCAGCGGCTTGCGGTTGAAAACATCAACGGCGCATCACTGATCATTGCAGGAGCAGGATCGGGAAAGACAAGGGTTTTAACATACCGGATTACACATTTATTAAAGAATGGGGTAAAGCCCGGATCGGTTTTGGCGCTTACTTTTACCAACAAGGCCGCCAAAGAAATGAAAAGCCGTATCTCGGAAATGGTTGGCCCGAATACTGCACGTTACCTCTGGATGGGAACGTTCCACGCCATTTTTGCGCGTATTTTAAGAACCGAATCCGAAACTTTGGGATACCCGTCAAATTTTACAATTTACGATTCTTCTGACTCGAAAAGTCTGATAAAGAGTATCATCAAAGATTTAAAACTCGACGACAAAACCTATAAAACCAATGTGGTTGCAGGTCGTATTTCTGCAGCAAAAAACAACCTTGTTTCTTCTGAAATGTACGCCACATTGCCCGAAACTGTAGAATACGACCAAAGCATAAAAATGCCCTACATCACCACAATTTATAAGGAATACACCAAACGGTGCTTTCTGGCCGGAGCCATGGATTTTGATGATTTGCTGATGAAAACGAATGTGCTGTTCAGGAACCATCCCGAAATTCTGGACAAATACCAACGAATTTTCAGTTATATTCTGGTTGACGAGTACCAGGATACGAACCATTCCCAATACATGATCATTAAAAAACTGGCCGCCAAACACAACAACATTTGCGTGGTTGGCGACGATGCCCAGAGTATTTATTCGTTTCGCGGGGCACGCATCGAAAATATCCTGAATTTTCAGAAAGATTATCCCGATCACAAAGTTTTTAAGCTCGAACAGAATTACCGGTCAACGCAAACCATTGTGGACGCAGCAAACAGCATCATTGCCAAAAACAAAAGGCAAATCAGGAAAAATGTATTTTCCGAAAAAGAAGTTGGTACGTTGATAAAAGTAATGAGCGCCATTACCGACAACGAAGAAGGCTACCTGGTTTCGAACGAAATTATTGACACCCGGATGCGCGAGCATTTTATGTTTTCGGATTACGCCATTTTGTACCGCACCAACGCCCAGTCGCGTATTTTTGAGGAAGCGCTCCGGAAACGGAATATTCCTTACCGGATATATGGTGGCCTCTCCTTTTACCAGCGAAAAGAAATTAAGGATTTGCTCGCCTATTTCAGAATGGTAATTAACCCGAAAGACAACGAAGCATTTAAGCGGGTCATCAACTATCCGGCGCGCGGAATCGGGCAGACCAGCCTTACCAAACTTGAACAATTTGCCTCCGAAAACAACATTTGCATCTGGGAATTCGCCACCAACATACCATTGCTTTTAGGTGAATTCAACAAAGGAACTGCAGCAAAAATTCATGAATTTACGCGGCTCATCGAAGTTTTCAGGGAAAAACTGGAACTGCTCAGCGCTTTCGAGCTGGCCACCGAAATTGCCACCGGAACCGAAATCATGAAAGATCTGTACCAGGATCAAACTCCGGAAGGTGTCAGCCGGTACGAAAATATTCAGGAACTGCTGAACGGTATTCAGGAGTTTTCAATTTCAGCAAAAGAAGAAGGAACACCCATGCAGCTAAACAATTACATGGAAGATGTTGCTTTGCTGACCGATCAGGATTCCTAAAAGCAATAAGACAACGACCGTGTAACGATGATGACCATCCACTCGGCCAAAGGGCTCGAATTTAAAAATGTATTTATTGTTGGTGTGGAAGAAAACCTTTTCCCATCGAGCCAAATGGGGCAAAAAACGCTGGAGGATTTCGAAGAGGAACGGCGTTTGTTTTATGTTGCCCTTACCCGCGCCGAGCAGCACGCCTATATCAGCTTTGCCCGTCAGCGCTACAAATGGGGGAAACCTGAGTTCTGCAATAAAAGCCGGTTTATCGACGAAATTGATCCGCAGTACCTGGATATGCCGGTTGAGAAAGACCCGAATTTCTATTCCGACAGTTCTAATTTGCCATTTTCAGCGCCCAAACCACGTCCGCAAAATGCCCAGATTCCGGGATTTAAAACCATTTCGCCCAATCAGCCTGATATGTTCCAAAAGTTGAACAAATTGCGTGAAGCAAAAAAGGAAACCGATGCGTTCGACTTCAGCAATCCGGAGGAAATTCAGGCGGGAATGTTGGTTGAACATCAACGTTTCGGGCGGGGAAAAGTGTTGCAAATGGAAGGAAATATGCCGGATATGAAGGCGACAGTGTTTTTTCAGAACGCCGGAAAAAAACAACTTTTATTAAAATTCGCTAAATTGCGGATAATTAGTTAGTTTTGCAGAGTGAAATCAACTCAAACAGTTTTTGATCCTTTTTTTTGTCATCAAAACTTTTTTGCTTTTATTTGCACAAGATTCATCTTCATCCTGATTATCTGTACCAATTACCCATTTGAGATAACAGCCTGATTTTTAAGAAAAACTTTATTTATTTACATGGATTACAATTCTGATCGCAGTAAGTTGCCCTTGCCTGAGTATGGCAGAAACTTACAAAACATGGTCAACCACATCATGACCATTGAAGACCGAGATGAGAGAAACAGGGCAGCAAGAACCATTATAGACATAATGGGAACAATGTATCCGTACCTTCGGGACATCAACGATTTTAAACACAAGCTTTGGGACCATCTGGCAATCATGTCTAATTTTACATTGGACATCGACTATCCTTATACCCCGCCGGCACCCGAATTTTTCAATAGTCCTCCGGAAAGAATTCCGTATAGTAATAATAAGATTAAATACCGTCATTACGGAAAAACCATCGAAATACTGCTTGAAAAGGCTGCTGTTTATGAAGATGAGAAAGACCGTGAACTCTTAATCAAATTGATTGCCAACCACATGAAAAAAAGTTATATCATGTGGAACAAGGATTCGGTAACCGACGACAAAATATTAATGGATATTGAAGAAATGACCAAAGGTAAAATTCAATGTTCCGACATGCAACTCGCCGAAACCAAAGATATCTTATTCAGGAGCAAGAAAAAAAGCCCTGTGCCGGAAAATCTTCAGAGACGAAAATTTCAGAAACCTGATGACCGAAGCAAACAGCAACGGTAGGGCATGGAGCACGGAGCATGGAGTAAGCCAACTGAATACTGAGACTGAACACTGAGACTGAATACTGAGACTGAATACTGAGACTTTTTTTAATGGCAACTTTTAAAATCGAAGGTGGCAAACAGTTAAGCGGCGATTTGTTCCCACAGGGGGCAAAAAACGAAGCGCTTCAGGTAATTTGTGCAGTCCTGTTAACGTCCTCCAAAGTTCAAATTTCAAATATTCCTGAAATACAGGATGTCATCAGGCTGATAGAAATCCTCACCGAGCTGGGAGTAAAAACGGAACGCGTAAGCAAAGGAAATTACACATTTCAGGCAGATCAGATAAAACTTGATTACCTGAAAACCGAACTTTTTGCCCGCAAAGCCGCAAGTCTCCGTGGCTCGATCATGATTCTGGGACCACTTTTGACACGTTTCGGAATTGGTTACATTCCACAACCGGGCGGCGACAAAATCGGCAGACGACGGCTGGATACTCATTTCACCGGACTTCAGAAACTTGGCGCAACATTCACCTACAATCCCGATCAGCATTTCTACAGTGTTCAGGCAACCAAACTGAAAGGCAGTTACATGCTGCTCGACGAAGCTTCGGTTACCGGAACCGCCAACATTGTGATGGCAGCTTCGATGGCAGAAGGAACCACCACCATTTATAACGCCGCCTGCGAACCATACATTCAGCAACTTTGCAAAATGCTCGTTTCTATGGGCGCCAATATTGAAGGAACCGGCTCAAACCTGCTCACAATAAAAGGAGTTGGTTCTTTAACCGGATGCTCGCACCAGATACTTCCCGACATGATTGAAGTGGGCAGTTTCATCGGTCTTGCCGCAATGACCAATTCTGAAATTACCATCAGAAATGCAGGAATTCAGCATTTGGGCATCATTCCTGAACAATTTAAACGGATGGGAATTTACGTGGAAGAGCGCGACGACGATTTATACATTCCCGCTCAGGAACATTACGAGATTGAAACATTTATCGATGGTTCGATCATGAACATTGCCGATGCGCCATGGCCAGGGCTGACTCCTGATTTGCTCAGTATTTTCCTTGTGATTGCCACGCAGGCCAAGGGAAGCGTACTTATCCACCAGAAAATGTTCGAAAGCCGATTATTTTTTGTCGATAAACTGATTGACATGGGAGCCCAGATTATTCTCTGTGATCCGCACCGTGCAACAGTAATAGGCCTCGACCACAAATATATGCTCAGGGCCACCAACATGACTTCGCCGGATATCAGGGCGGGAGTTGCTTTGCTGATTGCCGCTTTATCGGCTCAGGGAACCAGTAAAATCTCCAACATTGAGCAAATCGATCGTGGTTATGAAAATATTGACGACCGCTTAAATGCCATTGGTGCAAGAATTACCCGAACCGAATAATTTAAATCAGGAAGTTTTTGTCTGTTCAGAAATGAAATATGATAATGATAATATTTCCGGTTTTGTTAAAGTTTTCAAACAGAAACTTCTGATTTAACCACCGTATTGTTGATTTGTTACTTTTGTAATTCACAATTAAAAATTTACTTAGAAATAAATACAATATGAAAATGAAATTAACACTTGTTTTTGCCATGATTTTCACTCTGGCAACCATCACAAACGCAGCCAGTCCGGGCAACGGATCAACCCAAACAAAAGAGGCAACCATCGGATTGAACATTGGGAACAAAGCGCCTGAGATCAGCGAAAAAAATCCTGATGGAAAGGAAATAAAATTGTCATCATTAAAAGGCAAATTGGTACTGATAGATTTTTGGGCAGCATGGTGTGGTCCTTGCCGGCATGAAAACCCCAACGTGGTAGCGACCTACGAAAAATTCAAAGACTCGAACTTCAAGAATGGCAAAGGATTCACTGTTTACAGCGTTTCGCTCGACAAAGATAAATCGGCATGGCAAACTGCCATCAATGCCGATAAGCTCATTTGGGAAAACCATGTAAGCGATCTTCAGGGATGGAACTCAAAATATGCCGCAGTTTACGGTGTTCGCGGAATTCCAGCCAGTTTTTTGATTGACGGCGACGGCATCATCGTTGGTAAAAACTTACGTGGCCCGGCACTCGCTCAAGCAATTGCAGCTTTACTGAAATAGAAACATCATTCCTGTAATAGTAAAAAGGGCAATCCGTATTATTCGGACTGCCCTTTTTTACTTTGTACCTTCAAGGTTGTCAGTTATCAATTATTTAAGATGCCAAATTGGCAATTGTAACCCAATGGCAGTATATTTGCAATTCGAAAAACTAAATTTTAAAATTCAGTTACAATGACAGAAGATAAAGACAAAGTTAACGCAGAACTTGAAAACGAAACGCAGGATTTAATTGAACAGCAGGAAGAACCGGCACAAGAAGAAAAAAAAGAAACAAAAAAAGAGAAAGCACACAAACATTCCAAGGCTGAAGAACAACTCGAAAAAACCGAATTGGAATTACTTGAGTTGAAAGACAGGCACATCCGCTTACAGGCAGAGTTTGATAATTACCGGAAACGCACATTAAAAGAGCGCATGGAATTATTGAAAACAGCCAGCGAAAGTCTCTTAATCAGCATATTGCCTGTTATTGACGATTTCGACCGTGCTATACAGACAGTAAATCTGGAAGAAAAAAACAGTCACATCAAAGAAGGTGTACAACTTATATACAATAAATTCCAGGAATTTCTGAAACAAAACGGAGTAAAAGAAATTGAGGCAAAAGAGCAGAATTTCGATACTGATTTGCACGAAGCGATCACAAAAATACCCGCACCGACGGAAGAATTAAAAGGGAAGATTGTGGATGTGATTCAAAAAGGTTATTTCCTGAACGACAAAGTGATACGTTTCTCTAAAGTAGTTATTGGCGAATAAGCCTGATATATTTGATTTAAAATGACAAAACGCGATTTTTACGAAATTCTGGGTGTCAGTAAAACAGCAACAGCTGACGAAATAAAGAAGGCATACCGACAAAAAGCCATTCAGTTTCATCCTGACAAAAACCCGGGAAATAAAGAAGCCGAAGAGAAATTCAAAGAAGCTGCCGAAGCTTACGAGATATTAAGCAATCCGGAAAAACGTCAGCGGTACGATCAGTACGGACACAAAGGAGTTGGCAACAATCAGGGATTTGGCGGACACGACATGTCGATGGACGATATTTTCTCGATGTTTGGCGATGTTTTTGGCGGTGGTGGATTCGGAGGCGGATTTAGCGGTTTCGGAGGCGGTTCGCGCAGTCGTGGCCCGCGCCAGCATCGCGGCTCTGATCTTCGGGTAAAAGTCACACTGAATTTAGGCGAGGTTTTAAATGGCGTTGAGAAAAAAATCAAGGTAAAAAAATATGTGCCATGTACGCATTGCAGCGGAACCGGAGCACAGGGCGGATCTTCGTATTCAAATTGTTCAACCTGTAAAGGTAGCGGACATGTAACCCGTATTCAGAATACACTGCTTGGGCAAATGCAAACCACTTCAGCTTGTCCAACCTGCAATGGCGAAGGACAAATCATCACCAATAAATGTGTGCATTGTCAGGGCGAAGGAGTTGTTCGCGATGAGGAAGTCATTTCAATAAGAATTCCGGCAGGCGTTGGCGAAGGCATGCAGCTAAATGTTTCAGGAAAAGGAAATGCCGGACGGCGTAGCGGCGTAAACGGCGATCTTTTTGTTGTAATTCATGAAGACGAACATCCTGATCTGCTCAGGGACGGAAACAACCTGATTTATGACCTTTATGTGACTTTCCCTGAAATTACTTTGGGAGCAACCAAAGAGATTCCAACTGTTGACAGCAAGGTGAAAGTTAAAATTGAAGCAGGTACGCAACCCGAGAAAATACTTCGCTTGCGTGGAAAAGGCTTACCCGATGTAAATGGCTACGGAAAAGGCGATTTGCTGGTTCGCGTTCATGTTTGGATACCGAAAAAGGTAAATTCAGAAGAACGCAAATTACTCGAAAAACTTCAAACTTCGACCAACTTTATTGATGGTCCGGATCAGCAGGACCGTAATTTCTTCGAAAAAGTGAGAGATATTTTTGAATAGAGGTTTCCCTGAAATACATAAAAAGCTACCGGAAGACAGATATAACAATCTGCTTTCCGGTAGCTTTTTTTATGTCTGTACTATTCAAAAATCTTTAACGAATCGAGCGCTGCCTTGTATTTCCGCGCATTTTCGTTGTGACCTGCCAGTGTTTTCGAGAAATTATGATACCCCGAAAAATCTTCGCGTGCACACATATAAATGTAGGGTGTCTCTGCCGCATTTAGCACTGCATCAATACTCCCCGATTCAGGAAAATTGATAGGTCCCGGTGGTAAACCTGGATTTCTATATGTGTTGTAGGGCGAATCAACCTCAAGATGACTATGCAGAACACGTTTAATACGGAAGTTACCCAATGCAAATTTAACCGTTGGATCAGCCTGCAAAGGAATTCCACGTTTGATACGGTTCAGGTACAGGCCTGCAACAATTGGTTTTTCGTCTCTTCTGTTGGTTTCTTCCTGAACAATTGATGCAATGGTCATAACTTCCTCACGTGTTAATCCCATATCGTTGGCTTTCTGGATCCTTTCCTCTGTCCAAAAGCGTTTGTATTCCATCGACATCCGCTCCATAAACTGATCGGCTGTGGCAGTCCAGTAAAACTCGTAAGTATTGGGGATAAACATGCAATGAAAAGTATTTTTATTGAATCCGTATTTCTCATGAATGGCCGGATCGTTAAACTTCCCAATCAACTCAGCCGAATCGGGTTCGATGTATTTAGAAACCGCACCTGCCAACTCCTCCAGGAACCGAAGGTTATTAAAAGTGACCTGCACCGGTATCTGGTTTCCTGATTTCAGCATATTCAAAATCTCATTTGTATTCAAACCTTTATCGAGTAAATATTTACCCGGCTTAATTGATGCTGCATACTTTTTCTGCTTGGCCACCCAGTTAAAAGCCTTGTAATTGGCAATAATCCTGTGCTTTTTCAAGCTATCTATAACCTGCTCATAAGTTGCATCAATTGGAATGATGATACTCCCGGGTGTTTGGATATTCGCATGAAAAATGTAACGATACAACTGAAACCCGCGAAATCCGCCTCCTGCAATTGCAATAATAAAAACAATAACGAACCATTTATTCAATCTGGGAAACAACATAATCCTGCATTTATTGATTAAATCCATATTAATCCGGTTTTTTCGATAAAAATAGTTATTTCAATTGAAGTACCTGAATTCGGGGCAAAAGTACAAAGGGAAAAGGGAAACGCAAAATCCCGCTTAAAATGTCATATCCTGTTTTTATGACCTTTATCTTAAATTCAGAATGAAAGAAATGAAGCGCTGCATGGTTTGCCTTAATTTGCTTATTTTCGTAGCCTATTAAACACGATATCAAAACATTTCTATATGCATCAGGTAAATTTAGCTGAAGATATTTATTACCTCGGGTTCAACGACAGAAGAACGCATCTGTTCGAAAATTTATGGCCCATTCCAAACGGAGTATCCTATAATTCATACTTAATAGTTGATGAAAAAATTGCGCTGATCGACACGGTTGAGCATTCTTTTGTCGAAGATTACCTCGAACAAATCGAAGTTCTTACCGACGGACGACCGGTCGATTATCTGGTGATCAACCACATGGAACCAGATCATTCAGGAGCATTGAAAGCAGTGGTGGCCAAATATCCGAACATTACGCTTGTTGGCAATAAAAAAACGTTCGACATGGTTGCCAATTATTATATGGTAACAGTAAACACGCTTGAAGTGTATGATGATTCGGAATTGCCACTTGGAAAGCACCAGTTGAGATTTGCCACCATTCCGATGGTTCACTGGCCGGAAACCATGGTGAGTTACGAAATGACCAGCAAAATCCTTTTTACAGGTGATGCTTTTGGGAGTTTCGGCACACTTGACGGCGGAATTTTCGACGATGAACTTAACCTCTTGATGTATGAAGAAGAATTGATGCGGTATTATACCAACATTGTTGGGAAGTATTGTCCGCATACCCAACGGGCATTGAAGAAAATCGAAAGTATAGATGTAAAAATGCTGGCAGCAACGCACGGACCTGTTTGGCGAAGCAACCTCTCCTATATTCTGGATCGTTACCAGCAATGGAGTACCTACACTACCGAAACCGGCGCTGTAATTGTTTACGGTTCGATGTACGGAAACACAGCTAAAATGGCCGATGTGATTGCCAGACAGCTTGCCGTTCGCGGTATAAAAAACATTCGGGTTTACGATGCTTCAAAAACCCATCCTTCCTACATCATCAGCGACATTTTTAAATACAAGGCATTCATTATCGGAAGTGCTGCGTACAACAACGAATTATTTCCTTCAGTAGAAAGTTTGGTAACCAAAATTGAGCACATGGGGATTAAAAACCACCTGCTCGGAATTTTCGGTTCGTTTGGCTGGAATGGCGGCGGCGTAAAAAATCTTCAGAAATTTGCTGAAAACATCAAATGGGAACTGGTTTATCAGCCCGTTGAGGAAAAAGGCGCGCTGAAACAGGAAAAATTCGCTCAATGTATTGAATTGGCAAATGCGATGGCAGACAAACTGTTGGGATAAAACTTCAGCGGCACAATTGAAAAGGGAAACAATCAGACTGTTTCCCTTTTTTGTTTCAACGAACTCCAACTTAACCTGCATTTGATGCTGGTCCGTCGCCCCAAATTCCAATTTCACTTTCATAAAAGTTTCCCTTGTCTTTTGCTTTTTTATTATTCGCTGTCCCAGGTGTCGGTTTTGATATCGTCTCAAGAATCATTATCCAAATGAACGGAAATAACCAAATTAAAACATTATGAATAAGTTTTTGTCGTTTGTTAAAAAACGCATCAGTCCTATTGAATTTTATTGCATACCTCAATGTCCAAATGAAGTAAACAGTCAACAGTCCAAATAGTAGATAGTATTTCATTTGTTGTTTTTCATCTTTCCATTACATACTGTGCTGGAGATTATTACATTTTATTCTATTCTGAATTTTACACTTATTTGCTCGTTAAACTCTATGTTGTCAGATGTCTTGCAGTAAAATGCAACATTATAGCTTATTGTGTCAAATTTTGCATTTTTCATAAAATAATCACTAAAAGAAAATACTTTGTCAGCGCCTGAATTGTGAAATGCTTGGTTACTCTCGAAAATTTCAATCTCCTTTTTTATACTGGCATTCTCCAAGATATTTTGATTTGTCTTGACAGTATCAGAATTGTATATAAATGGATGGTCAAGGCTGATTGAAAATGTTTCATCTAATAGTTTATTGTCCATTATTTTGCCGAGAGTTAATGCGTGGCAATTAGAATTCAAATTGAAAGAATTAAGCGCAACAAATACGGTTTCATATGAAATGACAAATACGATGTCCTTTGTAAAAACACTTGTTGGGACATAGTCGTTAAATCTCATTTCAGCTTTCTCTTTATCCAATGTTGCGCTTTCAAATCGAATACCGGTTATCAGGAAGTGTTCACGGCGGCAACTGATATTCATTACAAAGAGGACAAAATATAATCCAATTATCGCTGCAATTCTTTTCACGATCATGAGTCTTTTATAATGTTGCAAACTTTTTTGTTTGTTGAATTAACCCAATTGCAATTCAATATTGTTGCACAAGACGTAAACAATAAAGAGATTGTCAATATATATCAGGTTCTTTTTCAAATTATTAGGGTGTTTTTTACTTGCTAATTGCAAATTCTGCTATCTTCAAGTCACCAGACTCTTCGTTTACTAATTTGATCCATCCATATCGTTTCGAAATTTTAAAACCCAGATATTGATCTTTAGATTTTATGAAATTTCCGGACAAAACGCAATACGTCTGTGTCTGAGGACAGCTATATCCCTGTAATACAAGTTTATCATTTTTGTCATCTGACCAATTGGCCTGATCATCGACAATTGCTGAATAGGACAAAGTGTCTGGATAATTGTTAATCACCGAAAGAGCTATTTGCGTTCCTGATTTTTTGCTAATTTGAGTAGCAAGACCATATCCAGTCTTCAGAGGTACTGCCGTTTTCGTAAAAGTGAAGTCATACTTTAAGTCTCCATCCACGTCAATAGAATCAGGATTTGAGCTTGTTACCAATTTGGGAAGATCAAACTTTTTAATTAGAACATTGTCTTGAATTTTTCCTATTTCCACCTTCGAGTCAATGTTGCTGTTCGTATCCTCACACGCCAAAGTCAAAGTGAGAATAATGATTCCTAAGTAATTAATGCTTTTCATAGTTGTGTTTTTTAGTTTCTGTATTGTTTTAAATATCAACATTTATTTTCTATCCATTTTGTCATCAGGGTGCAAGCAGCTGTTAATTATAGTATTTTATAGCTTATTCGAAACCCTATTCCTAAATGCGGTCTATATCTATTCATCGGCTTAGGAGTTGGATTGTGAAAATCAGAAAAAGCATCATACCCTGCCTCATATAATTCATTTGCAATATAGTACTGATGTTTATGTTTTATTCCCAATTCAATAAATCCTTCAAATCCAAATTTATTATATTCTAATATTCCGCCATATTTAATTGCCAGTATATTAAGTCCTCTCTGAATTGCGCAATTCTCTTCAATCAAGTCGTTTCCTAAATTTATTGTATTTCCTCTATCGTATGGGTAGTATTCAAGTCTCTTGTTTCTCAAATCATCAACCCAACGATATGTAATACCAATATAATCAGAATAATTCGTCGAGATCTTTGAGATTAATCCATAGTATTTAATTTCACCCATAAAACTTGTCCCTTTAAAATCCACTACTGCTGAATCAGGCTCTTTATCAGTCAATATTCCATCAAGTAACCAATCATCAATGTATCTTTTGCCAAATCCAATTTCTAATCCAATTTTATTTTTCACTATTATTTCAGTACTACCTTGAATGTATGGCTTATCAGGATTTAGCAACATAAATGGATGAAGTTTTAACCTTAACCCTATCAAGTCAGATTTCTCTTGACCATAAATCAACTGTGTTACTAAACTTATAACGATCAATATTGTTAATCTCATTGCAGTCTGGTTTTTAATTGCCCCAATGTCTCTCAAATATAAGCAAGACGCGAGTTTCCCGATGAACTTTACTCTGTCAACCCCTGATTGCGTTTCTAAAATAAGCCTTTTAATACATCTCAATTCTTACGATAAAACTTTGATTTGTAATATTATAACCTATTTCCCATCCAGACCAAAACAGACCACTGACTACATCACCATTATAAAGTCCAGCTTTAAAACTTAGTCCTTTCGAAATGTCATAATATAAACTTAGGTCCAATTCGTTGTGCCACCACAGGTTGATATTGTGATTTTTTGTAAGAATCGGATTATTGGTATTGTGAAAATTATACTTGTAATATGCGCCAAAAGCTAAATTTGGTAACAGATAATATCCACCGGAGAGCTTAGCACCAAAATTGACAAGAACCTGCCGTATCCGATAGTTTGTATCATCAACCGTAATGCTATCAGTATAAGAAAAACTTGCAAACGGACTTAATTTTATTCCAAATCTATCATCCGGGGATTTATAAACCTGAATCGGAACTCCACCTCCTAAGCCTGTTGTGTTTCCCGATGCCATTGCCCACAAATTCAGATCCAGATTGCTTTTTAACTTTCTATTCACTTGATATCCTAACCCAAATCTATTTGAATAATCCATGCCAAATACCAACATTGTAACCCACTTTACACCTCTGGAATAGTCCTCGGGATTTAAAAGAAACCCTGGCTGAAAGCTATTGTAATGATATTTTGGCTTCATATCTGAAAGGAATAGTGAATAATTATTCGTAGTGAAATCGAACAATTTTTCCCTGGCATATTTTCTCTGTAATCCCCAAATACTATCATTTAAATCTAAATCACGATTTCCTCTGAATCTTGCAGAATACTTGCCGGAAGAGTAATTTAAGAAATCAGCATAACTTTCTTTTGCCTTGTCTAAACTGTCTGTTTGCCCGTATGTTATCGCTCTAAGAAAATGAACGTCACTAAATTTCACAATGGCTGGATAGACAGCTTCTAATTGGTTGAGCTTTGACAATGCAGAATTAAACTCTTTTGATTCGATATGTTGGTTAATTTCAGCATAAAGTTTTGCAACTTTTAAATCAGTAAATTTTAAATATTTGTCATTCTCAAGACTTTCTTTAAATGAATATTTAAATTCATTCTTTTCCAGTTCTACATAAAAACTATCGATATTATTTTTGTCGATTAAACGATCATTTTCATTACGAACAAATATTGAGGTGTTTTGGAAAATTGGGTATTTATAGAGTTCTAAATTATTATCGTATTTCAAGTTATTGAAATTCAATGTTGAACAACTACTAAATCCTATTGAAACAGCTATAACGATAATTGCATTTTTCAGTAATGTATTCATCTTTCTAACTAAAATAAGGAGGTTGTTGAGCTGTGCCAAAACATCGGAATCGCCTGCCTAGGTTTTCGAAACCGTCTGGTTTGAAACAAAAATACCAAAGCCGCTTTCCGCGAAGGGAGCGGCTTTTTTGTGGCTACTAATGAGAATTCTTACTGCTTTGTGTAAACTGATTTTTCGCTTTCTGAATAAAGGCCATCCTTGTTATAGTCTATTTTAAGATATAGCTTCCCATCAGTAATGTCGTATTCCATTTTATGGTTACTAGTTGGTGATATCAAACCGTCAAGTCGAAGATCAAAATTTTGATCTTCGTTGGAATAGCTTTCATGAGGTTCTGCAGCAGTTGATGTGGACCTGTTATAGTATGAAAAGCTTAGTTTATTCGGTGTTAATTCCAAAATATTTCCAGTTATTGAAACTAATCCTTCAATTTTCACTTGAGTTGGAGTAACAGTAGCGTCTAGTGTGGGCTTTACAAAGGTCTCTGTAAATTCGCTATTTGAAAGTTCCAAATAGTAAAAAACTTTAACAAATCCACTTGTAGATGGATATGGTTTTTCAGTTTCCCATTTTCCTGCATAGTCTGGTGTAGGTTCTTCATTATCTGCACAGGTTGAGCCAAAAGATAATACCACTGAAAGAGCAAAGACTAAACGAATGATTCTTCTAAAGCTTAATTTTTTCATGGTTTGAACTTTTAAGTTGTTTAGTGTTTAAAAATACTGAATTTTAAATCATAATACAATCATGTTTTATATTTTTTAAATAATATATTTCATGTAGAACCATATAATAAAAACTGGGAATAGTAGGCTGTTTGCCTTAGTACAAAGAGCCCCTTCTTTTTGGTACAATCTGTAAATTGTTTAAAACTATTTCCGTTTTCCGAAGGATATCCGGAGAGAGAAAATATCTTTGCAGATCAAAAAAAATAAAGTATGCAAACCTGGTTCGAGTGTAAAGTAAAATACGTAAAAATTGACGATGACGGCCGCGAACGCAAAGTGAGCGAGGTATATCTGGTAGATGCCGTATCGTTTACAGATGCCGAAACACGCATCATTCAGCAAATGGAAACCATGGTTCGTGGTGAATTTATGGTTGACAATATCAAAAAATCGAATATCGTTGAAATATATCCGCACGAAAACGGCGAATGGTGGTACAAGGCAAGAATTGGTATTGTAACCATCGACGAAAAAGCCGGAAAAGAGAAGAAAATAAACAACTATTTTCTGGTTGCTGCCGACGATCTGAAACAGGCTCTCCAACGCCTCGAAGAAGGACTGGCTTACGTTCTGGTTCCATATCAAACAACTTCACTGGCAATATGCAATATCATTGATGTTTTCCCTTATTTTGAAGACAAAGTGAATGCAAAAATCCCTTCAAACCTGAAACCGTTGAAAGAGGTTACAAAAAAACCTGTTTTTGAAGATGAAGATTTGGATGTTGTTTACTCGGCAGATGACGAGGAAGACGAAGAAACCGAATTGGAAGAAACTGACGATCAGGAATAAATCACACAAAATTATATTGACAAAAAAATCCGGAGGTTTTAAAACTCCGGATTTTTTTTGATCAGTTTACCAGCATCGATTTTCGAAGGCCGATCATGACCTTGTAGAAGCAGAACCTGTCACGTTGAACAGGGTCAAATTCGTAATAAGCGGTCGCTATGCGGCAGATGTCTTTCACTTCAGAATAAATGGCATTGATTTCCCGTTTCAATTCGGCACCCAATTCGTCTTTGCCATGTAAAATATCAAAACAGTTCCTTAATTCAGCCAGCTTTTCTCGGTATGTAAGTAACCGGGTCAGCAAATGCTTATCGATTCCCCTCGCCAAAATCACTTGCTGTAATTCGCTGTCCATGTTGCGTTTGAATGTTGACATCATTTTGTACAGACTAAAATGATCGCCGTTTTTTGCGTCGCTGTAATAATCAACGTATCCCAATTTCTCAAAAGTCTCCTTCAGAAATGGTTTGTCGTAACTGAAATCAACTTTCAATTCGGCACGAAATACGGTAACGTCTTTTAAAGCGGCAACCATTAATTCGTAAAGCTGACCATGTTTTTCGAGGTGTTCTGAAAGCGATTCTTCTGTAAAATACTGGTGCATAATCGTGTCAATTCTTTCCTTCAGATTAGCGGCATATTCAGGCGACCAATTGTGCCTGATAGAAGAGAGTTCGTAGATATTTTCACTAAATGACTGTGCAATCTTTCTGCAAGACAGAATAGTTGCAGTTCCCGTAAGGCAAGTGGATATGACATTCATAATGAAAGGTTTTAATTATTGGTTCTGCAAAAAGTACAACATTTTAACTAAAAAAAGCATGTTATTTAACGCCACTGTTTGTGTTATAGAGCAATACTCATTCAGGAAAAATCAAGAAATAAAATGGGTCCTCACACCTCAAAGAAAAACCCTGATCAGGATTTATTCCGATCAGGGTTTCTATATTGTATTTGGATGTGCAAACTTACTATTGACTGTTTTTAGCCAATCTTTTTCGTTCGTGCTCTTTCAGGAAGATCTTACGCATCCGGATTGACAAAGGCGTTACCTCAACCAACTCATCTTCTTTTATATATTCCAAAGCCTCTTCCAAACTAAATCGAATGGGAGTAATCAACCTCATTTTTTCGTCGGTACCAGAGGCCCGCATGTTGGTCAATTTTTTTGGCTTGGTTACATTGATTGTTAAATCATCAGCACGGTTATTTTCGCCAATCACTTGTCCTTCATAAATTTCCTGTTGCGGATCGATAAAGAATGATCCCCGGTCAGCAAGTTTACTGATCGAATAAGCAAATGCGGTTCCGGTTTCAAGGGCAACCAGCGATCCGTTATTCCTAATGTCGATTGCTCCCTTATACGGCTGATATTCAATAAAACGGTGGTTCATAACCGCTTCTCCGGCGGTGGCAGTCAACATATTGGTACGCATGCCGATAATTCCGCGTGACGGAATAATGAATTCGAGGTGAATGCGATCGCCTTTTCGCTCCATTATTTGCATTTCGCCTTTACGCTGCGAGGCCATTTCAACCACTTTCCCTGAATATTCTTCAGGTACATCCACGTGCAATTCTTCGATTGGTTCACATTTCTCACCATCAATTTCTTTAAACAAAACCTGAGGTTGTCCAACCTGAAGCTCGTATCCTTCGCGACGCATGGTTTCAATCAGCACCGATAAATGCAGTACCCCACGTCCATAAACAGTGTAAGAATCGGCTGAATCAGTTGGAAGTACCCGCAAAGCAAGGTTCTTCTCCAGTTCCTTTTCCAGACGGTCTTTCAAGTGGCGCGAAGTCACATATTTCCCCTCTTTTCCGTAGAATGGCGAGTTGTTAATCATGAATGTCATACTCATGGTTGGCTCATCCACCGCAATCGGATCAAGCGGTTCAGGATTTTCCCAATCGCAAACGGTATCGCCAATGTCGAAACCATCAATTCCAACCATGGCGCAAATATCTCCGGAAACCATACTTTCAACTTTCTGGCGTCCAAGACCTGTAAACGTATGCAGTTCTTTAATTTTCGTGCGTTTTACTGAACCATCGCGTTTTACAAGCGAAACGTTCATTCCTTCGCTGATTTCGCCCCGGTGGATACGGCCAATTGCAATACGGCCAACATAGGATGAATAATCAAGTGAAGTAATCAAAACCTGCGGAGTGCCCGGATTTGGAACCGGACCAGGAATGTACTTTACGATCGATTTCAGCAATGCTTCGATATTGTCAGTAGGAACTTTCCAGTCATCCGACATCCAACCTTGTTTGGCCGATCCGTAAATTGTAGGGAAATTTAATTGTTCTTCGGTTGCGTTCAGGCTGTACATCAGGTCGAAAACCTGCTCGTGAACTTCTTCCGGACGACAGTTTGGTTTGTCAACTTTGTTTACCACAACAATGGGTTTCAAGCCCAATGCCAGTGCTTTTGACAATACGAAACGTGTTTGTGGCATGGTGCCTTCAAAAGCATCCACCAACAATAAAACACCGTCAGCCATGTTCAGTACACGTTCAACTTCACCACCAAAATCGGCGTGACCGGGAGTATCTATTATATTGATTTTAATGTCGTTATAAATAACCGATACATTCTTTGCCAGAATGGTAATACCTCTTTCACGTTCCAAATCGTTGCTGTCGAGAATCAGCTCCTGCATCTTCTCGTGTTCTTTCATGATGTTACAATAGTAAATCATCTTGTCAACCAATGTCGTTTTACCGTGGTCAACGTGGGCAATAATCGCAATGTTTCTAATCTTCTGCATAGGGTTCAAAAATGAAGGCGCAAAGATAGCCTAATAATCCAATCGAAATTGGTTTTACGGTAAGTGAGCTATTAAGTTTTTGTAAATGCTGATCTTTTAACAATTTAGGCACATTAAAATGCAAAACGGAGGACTCTATTTACAGAATACTCCGCTTTATATGGATCATATTATACAATCAAAACAGCGATTATTTGTGTCGCTTCTTCAATTCTCTGGCTAAATCTTCAATGCGGTAACCTTTGTGCGACAACAGAACGATTAGGTGGTACAACAAATCGGCGCCTTCATATAGAAAATTCTCATCGTCGTCGGCCATTGCACCGATAATGGTTTCAACCGCCTCCTCTCCCACTTTCTGGGCAATTGTGCGGGTTCCTTTTTGAAACAGCGAAGTGGTGTACGAACCTTCAGGCATTTCCTGTTTGCGCTGATCGATAAAATCCTGCAAATATTCCAGGAACTGAAGATCGCTTTCCTCATTTTCTTCACCCCAGCAAGTATCGTCGCCGGTGTGGCAAACCGGGCCAACCGGATTTACCTTGATCAAAAGCGTATCGTTGTCGCAATCGGGAGCGATGGAAACGACATTCAGGAAATTGCCCGATTCTTCACCTTTGGTCCACAGCCGGTTTTTGGTACGGCTAAAAAAAGTAACCTGACCGGTTTCTTCGGTTTTTGCAACCGCTTCTTCGTTCATGAATCCCAACATCAATACAACATTGGTAGTATTATCCTGAATAATGGCCGGAATGAGTCCGTTGCCAAGCTTGGTGTAATCTAATTTTGTATTTTCCATATCTATTTTATTTTAAGTCTTTTCAATATTGAATTTTTCTGGATATTTCCAAAATAATTATAGGTGAGAACCAGAGATATGTAGTTACCTTTCAGACTGGTGCCCTTCTCATTATTTAAATTCACGAAATTATACTTGGTTTGCAATCCAACAAAACTCATTCTTTTTGAATAGATTCTATATCCTAAACCAAGGTTAAGATTTAAACTTGCGAGCGTTTTACTATCGTTTTCTATTTCAGGATCGCCTTCAATGGCGTCCATAATTTCTGCTCCGATTCCTCCAAGCAGATCCAATTCTTTTTTATAATTGTTTGTTAATTCATACGCTCCATCCAAACCAACATAACCGCCAAACTGATAATTGGTTTCAACAATTTCATCTTTAAAAACCACGTTGTAAGGATTCGCAGGTTTTCCAGGTCGAAATGCAAGCGTCAGGTCGTACTGAACTTTATTAATTTTAGCACCTACCTGAAATCCAAAAATTGGCTTTATTCCAATGAATTCATTCAGGTTGGATTGAGGTAAGAAAATACCAGACAGAATTCCTAGATTTCCTTCAACCATTTTTTTTGTTTTTCGGAGCTGCTCGTTATAAACCTCCTGAAGTTTCGCATCTGAAACTTTTTGATCTTTTAACATTTGCCAGAAAGCATCTGTTTGATTTGAATATAGCAGGCAAAATGCTCTTTCAACTGGCAACAAGTCAGCCTTCTCCAATAGTGAATTTGCCCAAACTACCGTCAAATCATCGAAAGGTGAATTCAACGAAATATATCCGAATGGAATTTTATAACGCTCATAAACTTGTTTTGCATTGGATTCTTTAGCGTAATCAAGGCGATCCAGATAAAGAAATATAAAATTCATGAGAAACTCCTTATCCATCCAAATATCGCTAAATGTTCTGCCTTGAATCTGATTCAAAACTTTTAAGCGAAACAAAGGTTCTGTTGTTCCGCAAAAATCTTCCCACCGATTGGAAACAACAGCAATCGAATCATAATTTTTCAATCCAAAAAAACGTTCAATCATTCTTGAAGAATTGAAAGCAACATTTTCACAGTTTGGAATTTGAGTTAATAGTTCTTTGTCAATATTATTTTGAGCGAAAGTTGCTGCCGAAACAAAAAACACAAGAAAGAAAACGACTCTTTTCATTGGGTATGGAGTAATTATCGGATGGGAATATTTTTGGCCCGAAGATATGCTTTCAAATCGGGTATCGCAATTTCCTTGTAATGGAAAATGCTGGCA
The DNA here is from genome assembly GCA_019459485.1 of Prolixibacteraceae bacterium. Lineage (GTDB taxonomy): Bacteria > Bacteroidota > Bacteroidia > Bacteroidales > Prolixibacteraceae > Aquipluma. The sequence continues at coordinate 21,582 of JAIBEZ010000035.1, read as the reverse complement.
GCCAATCCGGCGTCGGCTTTTCCTTCGGTAAACACATCCACAAAGTGATCCATGTTTCCGGCGCCTCCGGAAGCGATGATAGGAATGCGCAACATATCCGACATTTTAGCCAGTTCCTTATTTGCAAAACCGGCTTTGGTTCCGTCGTGGTTCATCGATGTAAACAAAATTTCTCCGGCACCGCGGCTCTCGCCTTCTTTCGCCCATGAAAAAAGCTCTTTCTCTGTCGGAATGCGACCACCATTCACCGTCACCGTCCAGTAATCGTTTTCGCCGCGCGCATCGATGGCCAAAACCACAAATTGGCTTCCAAAGTTCAAAGCCAGATCGTCGATTAGTTTCGGGTTGCGAACTGCTGATGAGTTGATGCTGATTTTATCGGCACCGGCACTCAACAGCGCATCTGCATCTTTCAACTCGCTGATTCCGCCACCAACAGTAAACGGAATATTGATTTCACGGGCGATGCGTTTCACCAGTTCAACAAAGGTTTTGCGGCCTTCGTGCGTGGCAGTAATATCGAGGAAAACCAATTCGTCGGCACCCTGTTCAGCATACAATGCGCCCAGTTCAACCGGGTCGCCAACGCTCTTAATATTGATAAAATTGATGCCTTTCACGGTCTGACCGTCTTTAATATCAAGGCATGGTATAATTCGTTTTGCAAGCATACAATCAGTTTAAAGTTCCGAGTTTAAAGTTCAAAGTTAAGATCACAAGATTCAACATCAGTTTGTCATCAATAATTTTATCCCCAATCCAACAACAATCGCCACCGTAAATGACACCAGTGTTCCCAACAAAAAGTACTCGGCTTTTTGATTTCCTTCCTGTTGTATTTCGCTAAAGCGGAAAACCGATTTGGCGGCCACCAAAAATCCGATTGCCTGAATTTGTCCGGTGGTTACAAATATTACGATGAGTATCCGTTCAAATATTCCAATCCATGCAGAGGCGTTCAATTGGACAGTGTTACTTTCTGCCTTAGTGACTGATTTTAAAAACATTCCGGTCAAAATTCCCAATGGATTGGTTATCAAGATAAACCCGCATGCATAAATCCAGAAGTGAATAAAACTTTTAGGAATGGTAATTTCGGTGAAGAATGTAGCCAATATCCAAAGTATGCCAATGTGCAACAACTGATCGGCTAAAAAAAACCACATGGTTTGTTTTACTTTCGATTTTACAACATCAATCAGGTAATGAGTCAAAAAGATAACCGGCACAAACCACCAAAGTGATAATTGTAAAGTGAATACAACCGGAAGAACAGATGCAATTATTGTATGAAGGATCAATTTTTTCGATTTCCAGCCATTTTCTTTTTTATGCGAAACCCAACTTGACGGTTGCAACCAAAAATCGGCCACCAAATGACCTGCAAGCATTGGAAAAAATAAGCTAATCATTGGATCCATAATTTTGACTAATCAGGGTTTTATATCGCTTCATAAATCTTTCAATGGTTTGCCAATTGGCTGTTTTAAGCGATTTGCTTACAGCTGGCTGACTAACAGCTATAATATTTGCAATTCCAGCCTGATCCAATCCCTGCATTTTATAATAGATAATGTTGGATTGGATTTTCGTAAAGCCGTTAATAATTACGTCGGCGAAATAACAATACGTTTCCAGTTCGTCATTCAGTAGCGTATTTTCAGTCTGAATCAATAGGTTCAATTTTTTTTCCTTCAATTGATCGAGATTTTTGCCGGAAATTTCAAACGCTGGACCTGTCGAAAACAAGACATTTTCATTTAAAGTTGAAACCTTTCCAATTCCTACTGAAACACGTACGTCATTTTGTTCGTGGAGCCGTTTCATTTCAATGCGAATCCTGACAGCAATTTCAAGTGCTTCAGCCGGTTTTGTTGCCAATTGAAAACTATCGCCTCTGTAAAATCGAGGATGTATTAGAACCTTCCCATCTCCCAAAGATTCTATAATCTGTTGATAATTTTTTAATCCATCAGATGATAACAGCGACGAATCAATGATATCGCAAGTAAGTACCGCTATTTCTTCATTTAGTTTCATGGCTCAAATATAACTCATATTGGTTAATTACACAAATATAACCCATGAAAGTTATATTTTAAATTATAAATTATTAAGATTATATAGTTTGATTTCTTCCATACTAATTCTTCCTTCATAAATCGCTTTTCCGGTAATAACACCTGGAATGCCCATTTCGTCGAGTTCGTAAATGTCTTTCATGGTGGCAATGCCGCCACTGGCAATCAGTCCGAGTTCAGGGAACTGAGACATGATTTCTTTGTATAAATCGATGCTCGGACCGGTTAACATTCCATCGCGGGCAATGTCCGTAGAAATTACCTGCCGGATGCCTTTGCTGGTATAGCTTTCAATAAAATCGAGAATGGAAAGTTCTGAAACTTCCTGCCAGCCGCTCACAGCAATCATTTTGTCTTTGGCATCGGCACCAAGAATGATTTTTTCAGAGCCATATGTTTCGATCCAATGCAGGAAAGTGTCGCGGTCTTTCACGGCAATGCTTCCTCCGGTAACCATTTGTGCACCACTTTCAAAAGCAACGCGCAAGTCTTCGTCCGATTTCAGGCCGCCTCCAAAGTCGATCACCAATTTGGTTTTTGAGGCAATCAATTCCAATACTTTGTGGTTGACAATGTGTTTGGCTTTGGCGCCATCCAAATCAACCAAATGCAAACGGGTGATTCCGGCGTCTTCGAACATTTTGGCCACTTCGAGCGGATTCTCGTTATACACTGTTTTCTGGTTGTAGTCGCCTTGCGAAAGACGAACACATTTGGCGTCGATAAGGTCTATTGCGGGAATAATAGTGATCATTTTGATTAACGATTAGAGATTAACGATTGAAGATTAACGATATTATGAAAAAGCGGTTGGATGTTGATCATGAGAAAAAAAAGATTAACGATTAGAGACTAACGATTGAGGATTAACGAATTATTTGGGCGGTAAGGTACCTTGCTTTCGCTTGCTAGTTTCAATACTTTTAACAAAAATTGAGATAAGCTCATTACACTCCGATTTCAACTGGTTTATCAATTGATGATCCCCATGAAGTTTTGCACCATCAATAATCCGAAGATTAATAAATGTTTCACGCATCTCTTTGAGGCAAATACCAAGTTTATGGACAAAATCTCTTCCAGATTCGGCACTTTGTGCTTCTCCATAATTCAAGGCTGTTGATGAACTGGATCGAACAATTTGTTCTGCCAGATTTTTCCCTCCAATTGATGGTTTAATCCCATCCGACAATCGGATAATATTTACTGCAAAAACAATGAGCCTATCTTCTAATTCACGTGGTGTCATAATTAAAATCTAAAATCGTTGATCGTTAATCTTCAATCGTTAATCAATTTCACAACTTCAAAAAATTCTCTAATATTCTCGCGCCAACAGTTCCGCTTTTTTCAGGATGAAACTGGGTGGCGTAAAAGTTGTCGCGGTGCAAAGCCGCGCTGAAAGGATTGATGTAATTGCACACGGCGGCTGTATGTTCGCCCACCGCGGCATGATACGAATGCACAAAATACACATATTGCTGGTCGAGCGACAGATCGAAAATTCCGCTTTTCAACTGGCCAATGCTGTTCCAGCCCATGTGCGGAACTTTGGTAATATATTCCTTTCCTGGTTCAGGAATGAATCTTTTGACTTGTTCATCAAAAATGCCCAAACACAGAGTATCATTTTCTTCGGAATGGCTGCACATAAGCTGCAAACCGAGGCAAATTCCCAAAACCGGTTGTTTTAACTCTGGAATGAGTTGATCCAGCCCTTCTTTTTTCAGGAAAGCCATGGTGGTACTGGCCTCTCCCACTCCGGGAAAAATCACTTTATCCGCTGCCCTGATTTTTTCATGGTCTCCGGTAATTTCGGCATTCACTCCCAAGCGCTGTAGTGCATTGTTGACCGATTCAATATTCCCCGCATTATATTTAATGATTACGATATTCATTCTTGATAATCTTAATTTTTCTAAACTTTTCGATGACAACGAAAGCTAAGTTATTGTAATTTTATTCTGTGTTTATAAAATCCCGGCGCGTTCTTCTAACGGTTAGGAAACCGGTTTCTCAATCCGGAGATGGCAGTTCGATTCTGCTACGCGCTACTAACTTTCTATTTCAGCAAATCGGCAATCGCTTTTTTCATTTCCTGAAATTCTTCCTTTTTGTAAAGTCTTGTCATAAAAACAATTTTGCCAGTTTTGTCAATAATAACGTTTCGTGTTACACCTGCGCCTTTTTCGGCAAATTGATAAAAAATACTGCCTTTCGGGTCAAGCGCCAGTGGATAAGTTACCGGAATTTGTTTCGCAAATTTTTCGACAATGTCTTTTGGTTCGTCCAAATCAATTCCATACAAGGCAAAATTCGGATTGTTTTTGTATTTTTTCCAGATATCAGCCTCAATGTGCGGCATTTCTTTCCGGCACACACCACACCAACTCGCAGTAAATTGCAGCATCACCACTTTGCCTTTCAAATCGGCGATACTGGTAGTTTTCCCGTCGGTTGTGGTCAAATCGAAATCAGGAACTTGTTGCCCTATTTTTACGATGTATCCGTAATCTGCCGGAATTTCTTTTAAAGGGTTTTGAGACTGAGCAGAAATAGAAAGCAGAAATAGAAAGAAAGTTAAATATCTCATCGCTAAAAAATTTAAAATGAAAAAATATCCAATGCTCAATAATCAATATTCAATATCCAAAGTTGCACCCCAACTTGAAACTTGAAACTTGGAACCTGAAACTAGTTAAACACCACCGTTTTATTCTTATAAACCAGCACTTTGCGCTGCAAATGTTTAAAAACGGCATGTGAAAGTACTATCTTTTCCAGATCGCGGCCTTTACGTACCAAACGCTCAACGGTATCAGTATGGTTGCAACGGGTTACATCCTGTTCGATAATTGGGCCACCATCCAGATCGCTGGTCACATAATGACTGGTTGCACCGATAATTTTCACACCGCGTTCATAGGCTGCATGATAAGGTTTTGCTCCGGCAAATGCAGGCAAAAACGAATGGTGAATATTGATGATCCGGTTCGGAAACTTCGCAACAAATTCAGGAGAAAGTACCTGCATGTAACGGGCAAGCACAATAAAATCGACCTTGTGTTTTTCCAACAATTCAACTTCAAGCGCTTCCTGTTCTGCTTTGGTTTCGGCGGTAACCGGCACGAAGGCAAATTCAATGTCGAAACGCTGTGCAACAGGTGCCAAATCCATGTGGTTACTGATAATCACCGGTATTTCAACATCCCATTCGCCCGCAGTGTAACGCGAAAGCATATCGAACAGACAATGTGACATCTTTGATACAAAAATGGCCATACGCGGAATCTGCTTCGAAAAATGAAGCGAATAATTCATTTCGAGCTTATCGGCAATCAGAGTAGAGAAATATTCATTGATTTTATCTTCAGGAATGGCAAAACCATGCAATTCCCATTCAACCCGCATGTAGAAAATCATTTCTGCACGGTCAACATATTGGTCGAGGTAAATGATATTCCCGTTGTTTTTGTTCAGGAATTCGGTAACAGTTGCCAGAATTCCCTGTCGATCAGGGCAGTGAATCAGCAAAATTGCTGTATTTTTCTTTTCTCTTAGGGGTTTGATACTTTTCATTTTATAGGGTTCCTTTAGTGGTTGGAAGTTCAAAATTAAACACATCTTTCCGGATGGCCATTTTTATGGCGCGGGCCAGAGCTTTAAATATGCCTTCTATTTTATGGTGTTCGTTTGTGCCTTCCGCCTGAATGTTCAGGTTTGACAGCGAAGTATCTGAAAATGACTTGAAGAAATGAAAAAACATTTCGGTTGGCATGTCGCCCACTTTTTCACGCAGGAAGTCGGCCTTCCAAACAATCCACGGACGGCCGCCAAAGTCGATGGCTACCTGCGCCAGACAATCGTCCATTGGCAAACAGTAGCCGTATCGTTCCACACCACGCTTGTCGCCCAACGCAAGTTTGAAAGCTTCACCCAACGCGAGGCCTGTATCTTCGATGGTGTGGTGTTCGTCCACTTCAAGGTCTCCGTCAACTTGAATGGTCAGATTAACTCCTGAATGACGGGCAATCTGATCGAGCATGTGATCGAAAAATCCCAGACCGGTATGAATGTTTCCTTTACCGGTTCCGTCCAGATTCAGTTCAACCGTGATTTTAGTTTCTTTGGTATCGCGTTTCACCACACTTGTGCGTTCCGGAGCAGCCACTTTTGCATAAATCTCATCCCAATCGCTGGTAATCAGGGCACAAAATTCTGCCAATCCTTTTTCCTGAAGTTCGTTTTCCAACGATCCATCGTTGATCAGGATTCCTTTTGCACCAAGGTTTTTGGCAAGTTGGATATCCGTCAGCCGATCGCCGATTACATAACTGTTTGCCAGATCGTAACTGCCATCCATGTATTTTCCCATCATGCCAACTCCAGGCTTGCGGGTTGGCGCGTTATCGTGCGGAAAATGACGATCGATCAAAATATCATGGAATACAACACCTTCGTTTTCAAAAGCCTTCAGCATTTTGTTGTGCGCCGGCCAAAAAGTTTCTTCAGGATAACTGGCAGTTCCCAAACCATCCTGATTGGTTACAATCACCAGTTCGTACGACAGGTTTTTGGCAATAAAATGCATGTTCCTGAAGACCTTTGGCAAATACTCCAACTTTTCGAGCGAATCAATCTGCTCGTCTGCTGGTTCGATAATCAGCGTTCCGTCACGGTCAATAAATAAAGCCTTTTTCATGTGTTTTATAAATATCGAATAAAGAACAAGAAATAAGAAATGTCGAACGGGCGGCACTTCGATGTTCCTTATTTCTCATTCGGTGTTTCTTATTTTTTCTTTTTTGCAGTTTCTATACTTTTCAAAAATATCGCAATAAGTTCATTATTTTCCTGAATAATGGCAACCAATCTTTCCAGATTTAATAGCGGCTTTTTCTGAATGATTTTCAGACAAATTCGACTTTCACGTAATTCCTTTAAAATAATTTTCAATTTATGAATGAAATCGGCAGTTGATTCGGCTGATTGTGCTTCTCCATAGTTTAGTGCAGGAGCAGTTCCACAACGAATTAATTGATTGCCTATATGATTAGCCAGTTTTGTGCTTGGCAAAGATTCAACAATTTCATCAACTCGTAATGCAAAATCAATTAATCGATCTTCTAAATCAAATCGTCTTTCTTCCATTTTTGAAATTTTAAATAGCGAATAGCGATCAAAAAACAAGAAATGTCGAACGGGCGGCATTTCGATATTCCTTATTTCTTATTCGGCGTTTCTTATTTTTTCATTTTTTTTTAAATATAGAATATCGAACAAGAAATAAGGAATGTAGAACGGGCGCCACTTCGATATTCTTTATAATTCTATATCAGGGACTTTAGCGCCCTTCTCAACTTCTTATTCTCTTTTGGCGAGCCAATTGTAATTCTCAAACAATCGTCGCAAAGGGTAATTTTTGAGCGGTCGCGGACAATGATTTTCTGATCGGTCAGATGCTCGTAAATGCCCCGTGCATCGTGCATCTTCACCAATAAAAAATTGGCATCCGAAGGATAAACAACCTGAACAAAAGATAGTTTGAATAACTTCCGAACCATTTTATCCCGTTCAGCAATAATTGTTTTCACCCATTCTTCTTTTTCCTGAAGATGATCCAACAACTCAATCGCCTTTTTCTGCGTCAGCATATTGATGTTATACGGATATTTTATTTTGTTGAAAATGAGGATAATTTCAGGATGGGCAAAAGCCATTCCCAGGCGAATTCCAGCCATACCCCAGGCTTTCGATAAAGTCTGCAAAACAATCAGGTTTTCGAATTCGTCAAGCTCCGGAAGCAAACTGCTTTCAGGTGAAAAATCAATATATGCTTCATCAACAACCACCAAGCCATCGAATCCGGTCAAGAGTTTCACAATCTCACCTTTGTCCAAAAGGTTGGCGGTAGGATTGTTGGGCGAACAAATAAAAATAGCCTTGGTGTAAATATTGGCTGCATCCAGCAATTTCTGAGCGCTGAAACCAAAGTCGTCTTTCAGTTTCACCTTCCGCAATTCAACATTGTTAATGTCGGCCGCAACCTGATACATTCCGTAGCTCGGATCGATGGAAACCACATTGTCAACTCCCGGCTCACAAAATGCACGAAAAACAATGTCGATCGGTTCATCGCTTCCATTTCCCAAAAATATTTTTTCAACAGCAATATTTTTTATGGTTGCAATTTTCTCTTTAACAGCCCATTGCATAGGATCTGGATACCGGTTGTATGGTTTATTGAATGGATTTTCGTTGGCATCCAAAAAAACCTCCGCCTCACCCGAAAATTCGTCTCGGGCCGAAGAATAAGGTTTCAAAGCCTTTATATTGTTTCGAAGTAATTTGTCTAAGTTCATACTTATATTTTTGAACCGCATAGGCACATAGGTCACATAGTTTTAATTTCCTAATGTGTTCTATGTGTCTATGTGGTTATTGTTATTTTTTCAACTCCTTCAACCTCAGTGTTACGGCATTCTTATGCGCATCCAGAAGTTCCGCCGCAGCCATTGTTTCAATTGTCGGACCTAAATTCAGGATACCTTCCGGCGTAATTTCCTGAAAGGTAATTTTCTTCATAAAACTATCGATATTTACACCGCTGAACGATCGTGCCCAGCCATTGGTCGGCAAGGTATGATTGGTTCCTGAGGCATAATCTCCTGCACTTTCCGGAGTGTAATTCCCCAAAAATACCGATCCTGCATTGGTAATTTTTTCAGCCACTTCTGTGTAATTTCCCATCGCAACAATCAAATGTTCAGGAGCATAACCATTGATTAGTTCAATCATTTCCGCCACATTTTCCAGCACAATTGCCTGACTGTTTGCCAAAGCTTTTTCGGCAATTGCCTTACGGGGCAACTCAGTCAATTGAGCAGCCAATTCCTGAACCACTTTTTCAATCAGAGATGCATCGTTTGTTACCAGTACGACCTGGCTATCTGGGCCATGCTCAGCCTGCGAAAGCAAGTCGGCAGCAATGAATGCAGGATTTGCGGTCGTATCCGCCATTATGGCGACTTCCGAAGGGCCTGCAGGCATATCGATCGCCACATCGCTGATACTTACCAATTGCTTGGCAGCCATCACATACTGATTCCCCGGACCAAAAATCTTATACACTTTTGGCACACAATCCACTCCGTAAGCCATGGCGCCAATTGCCTGAATACCTCCCAATTTATATATTTTGGAAACTCCAACCAGTTGAGCGGCAAACAATATCGCTGGATTAATTTTTCCGTCTTTGCCGGGTGGAGTGCACAACACGATTTCCTTGCAACCGGCAATAACCGCCGGGATGGCAAGCATCAAAACCGTTGAAAAGAGCGGAGCGGATCCTCCGGGAATGTACAAACCAACTTTATCAATCGCCACGGCTTTCTGCCAGCAGGTTACTCCGGAAGTTGTTTCGATCCGTTTGGATACAGGAATCTGGGATTCGTGGAATTTCCGGACATTTGCAGCTGCTATTGTAATTGCATCTTTGAGCGCGTTGTCAACCAAACCGGATGCTTCCGATATTTCTTCAGCGGTCACGGTTAAGTTTTCAATAAAAACGCCGTCAAATTTTTCGGTGTATTTCCGTATCGCATCAATTCCATCGATTCTGATTTCGGTTAATATTACCTGAACCTGATCCCGAAGTTCACCAACACTAAACGATGGACGTTTAAGCAATTCGTCCCATTTATTTTTCGGTGGATTTTGATAGGTTTTCATTTTTTCAATTATAAAATCATTTTTTCAATCGGAATAACCAGAATTCCCTGGGCACCGGCAGCTTTCAACTTTCCGATAATTTCCCAGAAGTCTTTTTCTTCAATCACAGAATGCACCGAACTCCAGCCTTCCTCAGCCAATGGCATCACGGTCGGACTTTTCATACCGGGAAGATAGGATTCAATTTCAGCCAATTTATCGTTGGGGGCATTCAGCAAAATGTATTTTTTCTTTTCGGCACGCTGAACCGATTCCATTCGGAAAATCAATTCATCCAGGATCGCTTTTTTCGTTTCTGAAAGATTCGGATTCGCAACCAAAACAGCTTCTGACTTCACCACAACTTCAACTTCTTTCAGCCGGTTGCTTACCAAAGTACTGCCGGAACTGACAATGTCGAAAATAGCATCTGCCAATCCAATTCCGGGGGCAATCTCAACAGATCCGTTAATTACATGAATTTCAGCATTTATATTATTTGTCCTGAAATAATCTTTCAGAATTTCAGGATAGGAAGTTGCAATTTTCTTTCCGTTAAAATATTCAATTCCAGTGTATTCATGATCTTTCGGGATGGCCAAAGAAAGCCTGCATTTACTAAAACCAAGACGTTTGGCAACAACAACATTTTCCTTCTTTTCGAGCATTTCGTTTTCGCCAACAACTCCAATGTCGGCAACACCCATGGCTACAGCCTGAGGAATATCGTCATCGCGCAGAAACAAAGCTTCCATCGGAAAATTGGAAGCGATCGAAATAAGTTTTCGGCTACTCAAAGGAAGCTTTATTCCAGCTTCGTCGATCAGTTTCAACGAATCTTCATTTAACCGGCCTTTGGTTTGAATGGCAATTTTTAAAAGTCCTTCCATCTTCGATTTCTGTTTAAATAAAAAAGGCCTACCATAGTGGTAAGCCTTCTTATTGGGTTAATATTTTAAAAAACATCAAAACAATTACTGCCTACCTGCTGATAGAATCACATGATGATGGCCGTAATGCGTAATTGTGTTGTTCATTGTTACTTTTCTGAGGTGCAATTATAGTTATAAATTGAAACTAAAACAAGTCTTTAAATTACAGATTTATTGAATTTACGTTTTGGTAATATTAAAAACTCTGTCTGAATGTTTATAAATAACCCGTTTTGAAATTTGAAAGGATTGTGTATGTTTGTACAATCGATTGCAAAACTAAACTAAAATCTACTGAAATGACAAAACCACTTTCTTTTCTTCTTGTAATCATGCTTGTTGGCATGACCGTATTTTCAAAAAATCAAAAAGACAAAAGTTTTAAGCCTAAAGAAATTAAAAAGGCTATGACCACTGCCGCCATGTGGCAGTTAGCCAATCCAAAACACAAGTTATGGGACTGGACGAATGGCGCATTCTATGCAGGCATTTCAGCTGCATACGAAACTACAAAAGACAAAAATCTGCTGAATGCCATGATTGAAATGGGAGACAAAAACGAATGGAAACCGGGTCCAAGATTAGAACATGCCGATGATCATGCCATTTGCCAGACCTATCTGGATGTTTACCGGATCAAAAAGGATCAGAAAATGATTGCACCGTTTACAGAACAAATGGATAAGTTCCTGGTAACTCCCTATCAGACCAAAGGAATTCAGCAAATTACATGGTGGTGGTGCGATGCGTTGTTTATGGCTCCACCGGCAATGGTTAAGCTCTCAATGATTACGGGCGACAAAAAATATATGGAATATAGCGATAAGCTTTTCCATGAATGCTACGATTTGCTCTATGATAAAGAAGAACATTTGTTTGCCAGAGATTTGGGCTACGTTATTAAAGGTGATGCATCGGATCGCCGTGAAGCCAATGGAAAAAAAATATTCTGGTCAAGAGGAAACGGTTGGGTAATGGGCGGCTTGGTGCTGGTTTTAAGCGAACTACCAAAAGACTACACTGAACGTCCGTTTTATGAGAAATTGTACAAGGAAATGGCTGAAAAAATTGTCACCCTTCAGCAGGAAGACGGACTTTGGAGAGCCAGTTTACTCGATCCTGAATCCTATCCTGGTGGAGAAGCCAGTGGTTCCGGATTTTATACTTATGCGCTGGCATGGGGAATCAACAACGGATTGTTGAGCAAAGACAAATATCTTCCGGTTGTTCAAAAAGCATGGAAAGGCATGAATACATTGATTCAACCCGATGGACACGTAGGCTGGTGCCAGCCAATTGGAGCCGATCCGAAAAAGAATTTCACAGCTGAAAGCTGGGAAGTTTATGGCACAGGGGCATTTTTATTGGCAGGCAGCGAAGTGATCAAACTGAAGAAATAAACTTCAAAAAAAATCTGTACGTTAAAAAATGTCAAAAAAACACTAATATTTTCACAAAAAATATTGTGCGGCAAAAAAGCAATAAAAAATATAGTTTCTTTGCAGCACTTTGCAAGTTAATATAGTTGGGTAACCAAAAATTATAAAGAGGCGTGATTAGCTATGCAAATAGCTATGTTTTTATCAACCTTCTCAATTGGTTGATCTTGTTTGTGGTATGAAAAGCCGGCCAGTGGGTCGGCTTTTTCTTTTACATTTATTTATCAAAGCCACTACAGCAGCAGCCGAATTGATAGAAATAAAAGAACCGCCTTGAGAGCGGTTCTTTTATGGGCTTTATCCCAAGTATGTTTTCAATAATTTACTTCTTGAAGTGTGCCTAAGCCGGCGGATTGCTTTTTCTTTAATCTGACGGACACGTTCGCGTGTCAGGCCAAAACGTTCACCAATTTCTTCGAGTGTCATTTCCTGACAACCGATTCCGAAGAACATCCGGATAATGTCGCTTTCACGTTCAGTTAAAGTAGCAAGTGCACGTTCAATTTCTTTGGCCAGTGATTCCATCATCAGGGCTCGGTCGGCATTTGGCGAATCGTTGTTGATCAAAACGTCCAAAAGACTGTTGTCCTCACCTTCCACAAAGGGGGCATCAACCGAAATGTGACGTCCTGAAACACGAAGCGTATCTGCAACCTTTTCAGCCGGTAATTCCAACGATTCGGCAAGTTCTTCGGGCGATGGTTTACGCTCGTGTTCCTGTTCGAATTTCGAAAATGCCTTGTTGATTTTATTCAAAGAACCAACCTGATTCAAAGGTAAACGAACAATTCTCGATTGCTCAGCCAATGCTTGCAGGATAGATTGACGAATCCACCAAACTGCGTATGAAATGAACTTGAAACCTCTGGTTTCATCAAACTTTTCAGCAGCTTTAATCAATCCCAAATTTCCTTCGTTAATAAGGTCGGGCAAACTTAACCCCTGATTTTGGTACTGTTTAGCTACAGAAACAACGAAACGCAAATTTGCTCTTGTCAATTTCTCCAATGCGGCCTGATCACCTTTCTTAATCCGCTGCGCCAACTCCACTTCCTCTTCAACGGTAATAAGTTCTTCTTTTCCAATTTCTTGTAAATACTTGTCTAAAGAAGCGCTCTCACGGTTGGTAATCGATTTTGTAATCTTTAATTGTCTCATATACCCTTCAAAAAAATAGCGTGCAAATATAGGCTTTTAGGGTCAATAATTCAAATGGTATTTTTATTATGGGTTATTTTGATATTTTCATAACCTTTGCCTTGAAATTATTACGAATTGATTCCAAAAACATAATAAGCGACCTCTCCATTTGGATAAATTCCTTCTACTAATATTCCACCCCTTGAATTTTTAATAATGCGTTTAAATTCATCAACATCCGAAACAGCTGTTTTGTTAACCTGAATAATAATAAATCCTTCTTTAATTCCTGCATCCTTGAATTTACTATTTCCGAGTTCAGTGATTTTCACCCCAGTACGAATTCCCAATTTTTCTTTATCGCGGTCGGAAATTGCAACAAATTTCGCTCCAAAAATATCGTCGGGTCCATCAGCTTTCACAATCGCTGTATCTCCGTGTTTGTTACGAAGCGTTACGTTAAATGGTTTCCTTTTGTTATCCCTTTTTACGACTACTGTAACTTTATTTCCCGGACGGTGTTTACTTATTTGCTCATTAAGTTCAGAAGTTGAATTTATAGCTACTCCATCCACACTGACGATGACGTCTTTATCTTTTATCCCTGCTAATTCGGCAGCTCCTCCCGGCTGAACTTCTGCAATAAAAACTCCTTCAATTTTATCAAGATTGTTTGATCTTGCGATGTCAGCGTCAACATCCCGAATTCTAACGTTCAATAATGCCCGCTGTACTTCACCGTACTCTTTTAAATCGGCAACTACTTTTTGTACGATATTCGACGGAATCGCAAAGGAATATCCAGTGAAACTTCCGGTTTGTGAAGCAATTGCAGTATTTATTCCTACAAGTTCGCCCCTGGTGTTTACAAGAGCGCCTCCGCTATTTCCGGGATTTACCGCTGCATCTGTCTGAATAAATGACTCAATACGCATTTGATCGGGACTAATCCCAATGTCTCGCCCCTTTGCACTAACAATCCCGGCAGTGACTGTTGAAGTCAGATTAAACGGATTACCTACAGCCAAAACCCATTCGCCAAGTTTCAAATTGTCAGAGTTGCTGAATTTTAAAACCGGCATGTTACTGGCATCTATTTTAACCAGGGCCAAATCGGTCGATGGATCGGAACCAATGAGTTTGCCCTTAAATTCCCGTTTGTCATTCAATATCACACTAATCTCATCGGCATTGTCGATCACATGATTATTGGTAACGATAAAACCATCGGAAGAAATAATCACACCTGAACCGGCACCTTGCCTGGGCGTTTGCTGCTGACGATATCCACCATCACCAAAAAGATAATCGAGCAGATTATTTGAACTGTAATATCCACCCTTTTGCATCACTTTGATGTGCACTACCCCATGAATTGAGTTTTCTGCTGAAAATGTCAAATCAGGCAAATTTCCTGAATCGTTTGCAGGTAAATTGGTATATCTCATTGGTTGTTCCTGCTGAACAGTCACTACTTTCGGTCCTTCAAAAAAACGTGTATATGACCAAAGCGCTACAAAACCGCCAACCAATGCAACCAACAACGTAAATAATACTTTTTTAAAATTTATCATCGCCTTGTACTTTTTTGGTTAATAATTTCTAAGTTTTTTAATCGTAATTTAAAGATAACGCATAACATTCACAACTGTTTTAACATTTGCAATTCGTTCAAGTTGTTTAACAGTTTTTAACAACAACTTAAACACGTACAATTTATTCAAAATTCAGACCAGCAGATAAGCGCACTATTGAAATAGCATTTCAACTGAAATTTTGACATTGAATTTTGAAAATTTGATGTCAATTACTGTTTTTTTGCCATACTGCAAAAGTGCTTATTCAATTTCGATACATGACAATAAATTGACTGATAATGCCTCTAACAAAATCAATTCTGTTATATTTGTCCGACGTCGTTAAAACACACATAACCAGATCAAAATACAGAATCAATGTCTAGAAAACTTTTCAAGAGATTTGCCATCCCTTCAAATATTTCAACTTACCTGAGCCAGTCGCTGGTAATTATTACAGTAGCTACAACTTTATTAATCGGCGGCGTTTTGATTATCCAGCAAACACTGTTCTTTAGCAAGATTAGCGAACAAAAAAGCAAGGAGTATGTTGAAGACCAAAAAATTTACATTCAGGAGATTGTTAAAAATGAACTGGAATATATCCGGCTTCAAAACATCGCTTTTAAACAAAGGATTAACAGCAAAATTAAATCAAATGTTTATCAGGCAATAAACATTGCTGAATCGATCTACAAGCAATACTCCGGCATCAAATCGGATGATGAAATTAAATCTCTGATAATTGCTACTGTCTCATCGCTTAAGTTTAACATGGAATTTGAAGAAGTTTTTATTTCGACCATGGATGGATCAGGAGTTTACTACCCACGGAAACCCGAATTTACCGGTAAAGATTTACGAAAATTTAAAGATGCAAATGGTTCGTCTGTAATACTTGAAGAGATTAACCTGCTAAAAAAAAGCACAGAAGGCTTTCTCGATTACGACATCGACTCAGGAGTAAATTCAGAAACATCGCCCAATAAAAAAATAACATTCGTAAAAAAATTCAGTCAGTACAACTGGTATTTCGGATCAAAGCAATATGTCGATGATTTTTTTCCAAAATTCAGGGATGAAATTGCCCAAAAGATTGGTTCAGTCAGGTTCAAACACGGTGGGTATGTATTCGTAAACGATATTAACGGCACTCCAATAGTGATGGACGGAAAAGTCTATAAAGGCAGCCTAAACCTAATTAACAACGCTGATGACAACAGAAAAAATATTTTTCAAAAAGAACTTGAATTGTTGAAAACCAATACTGATGGTGGTTTTTTTTATTACGAATGGAATAAGATAAATGAAATAACCCTATCTGAAAAATGTTCATACGTCGAGCTTTTTAAGGATTATGGCTGGATTGTCGGAGCTGGTTTTTATATGGACGAAATTGAAAATACGATTAAAAATCAGCAAGCTTCACTTCGAAAAGATCAGAAAAAAAGCATTATAATCATTGTGTTTATTTTCATTTGTTTGCTGTTTTTGGAGGCCAAAATTATTTACCATTTCAATAAACGTTACAAAGCTGATTTCGAACGATTTTTTAATTTCTTCTTCCAATCGCAGCATAGCTTCAACAAGTTAAATATCAGTAATTTTCACTTCGATGAGTTTAAAAAAGCCGGGGACGCCGCGAATAAAATGATCGCTTTACGTGAAGAAATTCAGGATAAATTAATAGCGGAACAAAAGAAGGCAATGGAATCGGATCGGCTGAAATCAGCTTTTCTGGCAAATATGTCGCACGAAATAAGGACTCCGATGAATGCTATTCTTGGCTTCTCAGAGCTGCTCGAAGATGAATCACAGGATGAAGCGGACAGAGCCGTTTTTGTGTCGCTAATAAAAAAAAATGGAGATATATTACTGAACCTGATCAATGATATCATTGATATTTCCAAAATTGAAGCCAACCTTATTTCTGTAAGGAAGAGACCTGTTTTTCTGAATAAATTTCTGACCGAAATAAATGAACATTATACTGAAACGCTGGCCTTGAAAAGAGATAAAAAAATTCAGTTCCGGATGATCACATCGGAGAATCATTCAGTATCAATCCTGACCGACGAAAGCAGACTTCGCCAAATTCTGGACAACCTGATCGGGAACGCCATCAAATTTACACACGAGGGATCGGTTTCGGTTGAAGTAAATATTCACGGGGACAGGGTTCATTTCAGTGTTACAGATACCGGCATCGGAATTCCTGAAGATCAGCAATCTTCCATTTTTGAGCGGTTTATTCAAGCCAACCAAGGCCATAAAATGAATTTCGGAGGAACAGGTTTGGGTCTTGCCATCTCGAAAAACCTGATTGAACTTTTAGGAGGCAACATCGGAGTTGAATCGGAGTTGGGGAAAGGATCGAAGTTTTATTTCAGCATTCAGACGAATTAAGTATTCAGTCTCAGTTTTCAGTCTCAGAAAGAGATGAATTTTTAATTAGATGATTATCAATCTATAATATTTAGACTCTTTACAAAAGCATTCATCGGATGACTTACAGGAACGGACTCAACCTTATCGTGTTGGAACCACAAACCATTTGTCAACCGTTTTTTCAGGCTGGTACTTCGACAGATAGCTCATTGCTTCCGCTGAATTTTGGGCAATAAAATAAAGTTTCCGGTAATTTTCTTTGGCAAATTTTTCTTCAAACGATTTTTCGAACTGACGGAAAAGATCGTCGTAGAAACCATTGGTATTGATAAAAACAATGGCTTTATCGTGATAGCCCAGTTGTTTCAATGTAATAACTTCCAGAATTTCTTCGAGTGTACCAAACCCACCGGCCAATGCAATAAATGCATCCGACATATCCCTCATCTTTGCTTTTCGCTCCATCATATCGCCCGAAACAATTATTTCGTGGGCATGAATTGATGCAAGGTTAAAGTCGCGTAATTTTTCAGGAATAATACCAATGGTTTTAGCTCCGCAAATACCAGCCTCACGTGTAACCACATCCATTAGCCCTACATTTGAGCCTCCGTTGATCAAACAGAATTTTGCCTGACCAATCAAACGCGCCAAATCAATGGCATCATTCACATAAACATCGGGAATGGCATTGCTGGAAGAGGAAAAAACACAAATATTCATCACATGAAATATTTACAGTTAAAACATTTACGATTTACTATTTTCGGCTACTCCCGCACCCTAAATAGTAAATCGTAAATAAACAAATTGTAAATCTATTTAGACGTCAATATTGGCGTAAACTGCATGATCTTCGATAAACTGCCTGCGTGGCGGAACTTCATCACCCATCAGCATACTGAAAATATGATCGGATTCGGCAATATTCTCGATGGTCACCTGACGCAATGTCCGCACTTCAGGATTCATGGTTGTTGACCACAACTGCTCGGCGTTCATTTCTCCAAGACCTTTGTAGCGCTGTACATGTATCCCTGATTCCTTTCCTTCACCCCATTCTTCAATCAGGCGAAGTCTTTGTTGTTCAGTCCAGCAATATTCTTCGCGTTTACCTTTTTTAATCAGGTAAAGCGGCGGAGTTGCAATGTAAACATGTCCACGCGTAATAAGTTCCTGCATAAAGCGGAAAAAGAAAGTCATAATCAATGTCGCGATATGGCTACCATCGACGTCGGCATCGGTCATGATCACTACCTTGTGGTACCTCAGTTTTTCGAGGTTAATTGCTTTAGAATCTTCATCAGTTCCAATTGTAATTCCGAGTGCAGTATAGATATTTCTGATTTCTTCATTGTCGAAAACCCGGTGAACCATCGCTTTTTCCACGTTCAGGATTTTACCCCGAAGCGGCAAAATTGCCTGAAAATGACGGTTACGTCCCTGTTTGGCGGTACCACCTGCAGAATCTCCCTCCACCAGAAACAATTCACAAAGTGATGGATCTTTTTCAGAGCAGTCAGCAAGTTTACCTGGCAAACCTGCTCCTGAAAGTACATTCTTGCGCTGAACCAGCTCCCTTGCTTTGCGGGCTGCGTGGCGGGCCTGAGCTGCCAAAATCACCTTGTTCACAATTGCACGGGCCGATCGTGGATTTTCTTCCAGATAATTGGCCAGCATTTCACTTACTGCCTGATCGACCGGCAAGCTGATTTCTGAGTTGCCCAATTTTGTTTTGGTTTGTCCCTCAAACTGAGGTTCTGCTACTTTTACCGAAACCACTGCTGTCAAACCTTCACGGAAGTCATCGCCGCTGATTTCAAATTTCATTTTAGCGAGCATTCCACTGTTCTCTGCATAAGCTTTTAAAGTACGTGTGAGTCCGCGGCGGAATCCGGTTAGATGGGTTCCACCTTCAATTGTATTGATATTGTTTACGTATGAATGGATATTTTCGGTAAACGAAGTATTGTAATGAAGGGCAATTTCAACAGGTACTCCAGCTTTTTCAGAAGTAATGTGAATCGTTTCATCAATCAGGCGCTCGCGTGTATTGTCAAGAAACTCAACAAACTCTTTCAATCCTTCCTGCGAGTAAAATTCTTCGTGTTTGAAATCACCGTTTTCAAGTTTCACCCTTCTGTCGGTAATATTCAGTTGCAAACCTGCATTCAGGAAAGCCAGCTCACGTAAACGGGCAGCAAGTATTTCGAATTTGTATTCAGTTACCAGGAAGATGGTATCATCAGGTTTGAAAGTTACGGTTGTTCCGGTATGATCGGTTTCGCCAACCTCCTTCACACTGTATAGTGGTTTTCCCTTGCTGTATTCCTGCTGCCATATTTTTCCGTCGCGGTGAACCTGAACAAGCATCGGAGTTGACAATGCGTTCACACACGATACACCCACGCCGTGAAGTCCACCTGAGACTTTGTAGCTTCCCTTGTCGAATTTTCCACCGGCATGTAAAACCGTCATCACGACTTCGAGTGCCGAACGGTTTTCCTTGGTATGAAGTTCAACCGGAATACCACGTCCATCGTCGATTACCGTAATTGAATTGTCTTCATTAATGAAAACATCAATATTTTTACAATATCCTGCAAGCGCTTCATCAATTGAATTATCAATAACCTCATAAACCAAATGATGCAAACCTTTCTCATTCACATCGCCAATATACATCGCAGGACGTTTCCGAACTGCTTCCAAACCTTCCAATACCTGAATGCTGTCGGCATCGTAGCCACCATTGTCATTCTGAATTCCCCAATTCTGGGTTTCTTCTATTTCGCTCATCGATCAAAATTTTTAATTATTCTGTAAAATTTACCCAAACAATCCTCTTTGAAAGGCTAAAACCCTTCATACAAAATCAAGTAATTTTTTGCTTTTTTTTGAAATTTGCCGGATTTGGCAATAAAAAAGACGATTGATTCCAGGTAAATTCTTCACGTTATAAAACCTTCAAATACTAAGTCGCAAATATAGTAAAAATGCGCTTACCACCGACGCTAAAAATGGCTTTCAAGACGTTAAACTTTTTAACATTTTATGAACCAATTATGCTCTGACTTACAGCAATTTACAATTGGCTTCGAATCAAATTAAAGGAAGTAAAAAAAGTATCGTGAAATTGGCCTACTGTCAGAAAGTATAACTGATTCCGGCCATCCAGTTGAAACTTTTATTGGTGTAACCCAGCCATTGTTCGTACTTCTGAAAACCAAAATTATTGAGCCTGACAAAGAAGTTTAGCGAGTTGTTGAATTGATACTCTACTCCTGCATTCAGGTCGATAATCGGATCCATTTCAACAATCAACGATGGTACAGTCGAAGACAACGAAGACGGGGATTCTCTGACAAGAGCTGTCCTTTTTCCAACCACAAAAATGTCAGTGGTAAATTTTAGCTGGTCTGTTGGTTTATAAATTCCTGAAAATGTGACATCGAAATCCGGCATTTGCCAGGCTTCATCAATCGTTTCCAATTCATACGAATAATAGTTTCCCAAAAGACGAAGCGAAAAATTTTCAGAAACAGAATGCATTACTTCAGCCGACAGTTTCACTACTTTTAAATCATCATAAACCCAGTCAAAAGTATTGTTCAGGCTAATTGGCCCGATCGGAGAAAGATTAAGCACATCCTGACCATAAAGCATATAAAAATGCTGATCCTTCACTTTTGAATACGAAGCTTCGGCAACATAATTGGTTTTTGGACTGAGTTTTCCTTTTAAACCTCCTGAAACGATGTACTTATAATTCGTATTTAAAACATCGTGAAACGGATCGACATAAGGATTTTCGGCTGCTATGTTTGAATAGGTATTGTGTTGCAAATGCCCGTCAACTCCGGCAAACAAAGTGAGAATATTCGGTACCGGCGACCATTCGGCTTTCACCTTTGGCCATATCAGCAAAGAAGCATCGGTATCATCGTCAAAAACAATGGTTGAATTCAATCCGGCCTGAAGTTTTGCAGCACCGGTTTTCCACATTACCGATGGATTAACCCTGATGAGAATCTGTTGTTTGGGTCCAATACTGTTTGAGAAATTATTCATTACGCCATCAGCAAGGTAATAAGTTAACGAAGTATTCAGCAAGCCAAAAGTCTTACCGTACTTTTTACTCATATCTCCCGACAACACTGTTTGATTTTCTGTCTGACCGGTTTTACTTTTGAAAAAATGATATTTGAGACCGAAATCGTAATTGAAATCCAGTGGCGAAATATTCTCGCCTTTCAGCCCCACTTTTGCCGTTCCTTTCGAGAAATATTGTTTGTCCTGATAATAGGGAATCATC
>JAIBEZ010000022.1 GCA_019459485.1 Prolixibacteraceae bacterium | reverse complement strand
CCACACATCAATGCGTTTATAAAAATGAAACCCATCGAACAAAAAATGAAACCGGTTGAAGTCGGGAGCCCCAATGTTGAGGTAAAAATGATCGAAACCTTTGTTGCCGACCTCAATGCGTTTGTAAAAATGAAACCTCGCGAATAAAAAATGAAACCGGTTGAAGTCGGGAGCCCCAATGTTGAGGTAAAAATGATCGAAACCGGTGAATTCTAAATACTTTTGTATAGTAATTTAATTTGTCGGAAATAGATATCTTTGATCAAAAGAGAACATGCCTAAGTTATACATAATATCAGGATGCAATGGAGCTGGAAAAACAACTGCTTCTTATTCGGTTTTGCCTGACATGTTGGACTGTAAAGAGTTTGTAAACGCTGATGAGATTGCGAAAGGTTTGTCCCCTTTTCAACCCGAAAATGTTGCCATTGCAGCTGGTCGGATTATGCTGAGTCGAATTAAGGAACTGATGAAGCAAAATGTTGACTTTGCATTTGAAACAACTTTATCAAGCAAAACATATAAGCACCTGGTAGCCGAAGCCAAAGCAAATGGATACTTTGTAACCTTATTGTTTTTTTGGCTTGATTCGGTTGATTTAGCAATTGAACGGGTAAAAATCAGAGTTTCACAAGGTGGTCATAATATTCAGGAGGAAATTATACGCCGTAGATATGCATCCGGCTTGGAAAATCTCTCAAAAATATATTTACCAATTTGTGATTATTGGATGATTTATGACAATTCAAATCCACCTTCTTCAATTATTGCTGAGGGGTTCCTCGATAAAGATATTGAGGTGTATAAGCCGGAAATTTTTAATCAAATAATATCAAAATGAATACAGAAAAGGTAAAAGAGTTGCGTGAAAAAATAATTAAAGGTTTGGATTTAACTTATGAACGCCTAATAGCTGCACACCTAAAAGATGATTCGGATTTAGTTGTTTCACGGAATGGCAAAATTGTCAGAATTAAAGCAAAGGATTTAATTAGGAAAAAGTAAGCAAAGCCTTCACCGTGTTTTGTTCAAAAAAAACGGAGATTAATCCCGATAATTCGGGACCGCACCCTTATTCCTCCGTATTCATCAACGGGTTCCAGCCCTGTGCCTGCAAAGGAATAACCGAACCTCCGGAAGTGATCAGGTTGGCGCCTTCACTTTCAGGTGTAATGTGGCCGATAATGGTGATGTCGAATTCCTTTTTAATCAGGTCGTAGCTGGCAAGCGGAACGGTAAACAGCAGTTCGTAATCTTCGCCTCCGTTGAGTGCGGCCACCAGCGGATTGATGCTTAATTCTTCCGCAAAATCTTTGGTTTGTTTGTCAAGCGGAATTTTTCCCTCGTAAATGCTGCAACCAACTTTCGAGGCTTTGCACAAATGCAACGCTTCCGACGAAAGCCCGTCCGAAATGTCGATCATCGAAGTGGGTTTGATATTCAATGTTTTCAGTAATTCTTTGATGTCGCCGCGTGCTTCCGGTTTTAACTGACGTTCCAAAATATAATCGTACCCTTCAAATTGTGGTTTCTGGTTCGGGTTCACTTTGA
This sequence comes from Prolixibacteraceae bacterium, assembly GCA_019459485.1. Classification (GTDB taxonomy): domain Bacteria; phylum Bacteroidota; class Bacteroidia; order Bacteroidales; family Prolixibacteraceae; genus Aquipluma. The sequence goes on along the minus strand of JAIBEZ010000022.1, from coordinate 142,590 downwards.
ATACCTCGTTTTCGCGCTCCAGCAGTTGAAGTCCCATGTATGCACCTCCCAAATCGCCCGATACACACACTAAATCAGTCACTTTTGCACCGCTGCGGTAAACCAGTTCATCTTCATTTGCCTCTCCGATTGCGGTAATACTGATGGTCATTCCGGTGAGTGAACTGGTCGTGTCGCCACCGATCAGGTCAACACCATATTTTTCGCAGGCAAGGTGAATTCCAGCATACAGTTCTTCAACGGCTTCAATTGAAAATTTGGAGGAGATGGCTATAGAAACTGTGATTTGCCTGGGTGCTGCATTCATTGCAAAAACGTCGGAAAGGTTTACCACCACGGCCTTATAACCCAAGTGCTTCAGCGGAACATACATCAGGTTAAAATGAATTCCTTCAGTTAACAAATCGGTTGTAACCACAATTTTCTTGTCGGGGTAGCTAAGTACCGCGGCATCGTCGCCAATACCCTTCAATGAACTTGCATTTTTCAACTGTATATTTTCTGTCAACCGGCTTATCAGCCCAAACTCTCCGATTTCAGAAAGCTGCGTCTGTTTTTTTGTATCTTTCATACGTAAGTAATCTGTTTTTTAATTGTCGTATGGAACTCACCCCGATACATCGGGATTCGTTTCATCTTAAATTTTAAGACCTGAAGGTATTTATTAGCTTCAAAGTTTCGACAAAAATAGCTTTACTTCCTTATCTTTGCAATTTATTTTAAACTGTCAGCGTGTAAGTTTGTTTGTAAGTATTGAATAAAGAAGCGACAGAAAACAGAGAAATTATGGAAACTCAGGAAAAATTATTAAACGACATAACAACGCAGGAATATCAATACGGATTTTTTACCGACATTGAGACTGACGTGATTCCCAAAGGATTGAGCGAGGATGTAATCAGGCTGATTTCTTTCAAGAAAAAAGAGCCGGAATTTATGCTTGAATTCCGACTGAAAGCATACCGCGAATGGCTAAAAATGAAATCACCGGAATGGGCCCATTTAAAAATTCCACCGATCGATTTTCAGGAAACAATCTATTATGCGGCTCCGCGAACCAGTCCAAAATACGAAAGTCTGGACGAAGTTGATCCGGAATTGCTGGAAACATTTAAAAAGCTCGGAATTCCGATCGAGGAGCAAAAACACCTGGCCGGAGTTGCGGTTGACGTGGTAATGGACAGTGTTTCGGTAACCACCACTTTCAAAAAAGTACTGGCCGAAAAAGGAATTATTTTTTGTTCGTTCAGCGAAGCATTGATCGAACATCCGGAACTGGTTCGCAAATACCTTGGAATGTCAGTTCCGCCAACGGATAACTTCTTTGCAGCGCTCAATTCGGCTGTTTTTTCCGACGGATCATTTTGCTACATCCCGAAAGGCGTTCGCTGCCCGATGGAACTTTCCACGTATTTCAGGATAAATACTGCCGGAACAGGCCAGTTTGAGCGGACTTTGATTATTGCTGAAGACGACAGTTACGTCAGTTATCTGGAAGGTTGCACGGCTCCGATGCGCGACGAAAATCAGCTTCATGCCGCGGTGGTCGAAATTATTGCAATGGATCGCGCCGAAGTGAAATATTCTACGGTTCAGAACTGGTATCCGGGCGATAAAAACGGTGTGGGCGGAATTTATAATTTCGTCACAAAACGTGGTATTTGCCGTGGCGAATCGTCAAAAATTAGCTGGACGCAGGTGGAAACCGGTTCTGCAATAACCTGGAAATATCCAAGTTGTGTGCTGATTGGCGACAATTCAGTAGGTGAGTTTAACTCAGTTGCATTGACCAATCACCACCAGCAGGCCGATACCGGAACAAAAATGATTCACATCGGCAAAAACACGAAAAGTACCATCACATCGAAAGGTATTTCGGCTGGTAAAAGCGACAATGCATATCGCGGACTGGTTAAAGTGATGCCCGGAGCAACCAATGCACGCAACTATTCGCAGTGCGACTCTTTGTTGCTGGGTTCTACCTGCGGCGCACACACTTTTCCTTACATCGAAGTCGGCAATAAATCGTCGATTGTTGAACATGAGGCTACCACCTCAAAAATTGGTGAGAACCAGATTTTCTATTGCAATCAGCGCGGTATTTCTACGGAAGATGCCATCGGGATGATTGTAAACGGATATGCCCGCGAAGTGCTGAACAAGCTTCCGATGGAATTTGCAGTGGAAGCACAAAAGCTTCTGGCGATCAGCTTGGAAGGCAGCGTTGGGTAATTGAAAAAAAAGAAATATCCAATGTAAAATATTGAATATCCAATATCGAATAAGGAATAATAAATAAGAAACGAGGTCGATTCAGAAAAGCGGAGCGACTTGAAACTTTGAACTTGAAACTTGAAACTATTATAGAATGCTATCAATAAAAAATTTACGTGCCTCGGTTGAAGGCAAAGAGATACTGAAAGGAATTAACCTGGAAGTGAAAGCTGGCGAAGTACATGCCATCATGGGACCAAATGGTTCAGGAAAAAGTACACTAGCCAATGTGTTGGCCGGAAAACCGGATTATGAAATTCTGGAAGGTGAAGTAACATATCTTGGACAGAATTTGCTTGAATTGGCGCCTGAAGTTCGCTCCCGCAGCGGATTGTTCCTGAGTTTTCAGTATCCGGTTGAAATTCCGGGTGTACCAATGGTTAATTTTCTGAAAGCTTCGGTAAATGAGCACCGCAAATTCAAAGGACTTGCTCCACTGACTGCCGGAGAGTTCCTGAAACTGATGCGGGCTAAAAAGGAAATGCTTCACCTAGATTCTGAATTGACCAACCGTTCGGTGAACGAAGGATTTTCAGGAGGAGAGAAAAAGAAAAATGAAATTTTCCAGATGGCCATGCTCGAACCAAAACTTTCGATATTGGATGAAACCGATTCAGGTCTGGACATTGATGCGCTGCGTATTGTTGCAGAAGGCGTAAACACCTTGAAATCACCGGAAAATGCGACCATTCTTGTAACACACTACCAGCGTCTGCTCGATTATATTGTCCCTGATTTTGTGCATGTTTTGCACAATGGCAGGATCGTAAAATCAGGTGGAAAAGAACTTGCACTGGAATTGGAAGAAAAAGGCTACGACTGGCTTAAAAACGGGAACGATCAATAATCATGAGTATTATTTCTGAAAAAATATCACAGGCTGATCAGTTGGTTTCACTGTTTGAACAAAGCAGGGAAACGCTGAATCAAGGGTCTTCGCCATTGCTAAACCGAATGCGCGAAGTATCGATCAAACGATTTGCCCAAACCGGTATTCCTGATTTCAAGAATGAAGATTACAAATACACCAATTTGAAACCGGCTTTTGCAAAATCGTACCGTCAGGAATTGGTAAGGGAAAAAGGTATAATTAACCTGAATGAGATTTTCAAATGCAATGTACCGCAATTGGATACTCATTTGGTATTTCTTGTGAACGGTTGGTTTTACAGCGGAAACAATCCGGGCGCAGCGCTACCTTCAGGAGTCATTGTGGGAAGTCTGGAGCAGATTGCCAATGAACGCCCCGAATTGCTTGAAAACCATTTAAACCGTCAGGCTGGTTTGTCGAACGATCCTTTTGTTGCATTGAACAGCGCATTCACGAAAGATGGTTTTTTCTTGTATATCCCAAAAGGTGTGGCAATTGAAAAGCCGGTTCAGGTGATCAATCTGCTGAGTTCTGATGACAATCTGATGGCTACCCAGCGAAACCTTGTCATTGCAGAAGCTGGCTGTCAGGTAAAAATTCTGGTTTGCGATCATACGCTTACCACTTCTTCAGTATTATTCAATACCGTTTCTGAAGTTTTTGTTGGAGAAGATGCAATGGTGGATGTTTATACCCTCCAAAATCACCACAACTTATCCACAACGATCAATTCTTCGTTTTACAAACAGCAGCGCAATTCAACCCTGGTGACAGGCGCGATCAGTCTGCACGGCGGATTGATCAGGAATAACCTGAAAATAACTTTTAGCGGCGATCATTCGGAAGCCAGCATGTACGGGATGTCGTTCACCGATAAAAAACAGCATGTCGATAATTTCACTTTAATCGAACATGCTTCGCCCAATTGTTTGAGCAATCAGATTTACAAAAACGTATTGGACGATGAATCAACAGGAGCTTTCTCAGGCAGGATACATGTTGCGCGCGATGCACAGCAAACAAATGCATTCCAGCGAAACAACAATATTCTGCTTTCGGACAAAGCCCGGATGCAAACCAAACCACAGCTGATTATTGACGCTGACGACGTAAAATGCAGCCACGGCGCTACGGTTGGACAGATTAACGAAGAAGCATTGTTTTTCCTGAGGGCGCGCGGAATCGGCGAAAAAGATGCCCGGATGATGCTGATGAATGCTTTTGCGCACGAGGTGGTTCAGAAAATAACCATTGAACCGCTGCGCGACCAGATTGATGAACTGATTGAAAAACGGCTGAAAGGTGAAATCAGCGTTTGCCACGACTGCGAATACAAATGCAATAGTTAGAAAATACATATTCAAATACGAAAAGCCTTGCAGGAAACTGTGAGGCTTTTTTTGTGTGAAGAAATCTGGGTGATGCGATTTGTAATCGCATTTTAGGAGAAAATGACATCATTCGTACTCGAACTGCGCAATTTTTATATATTTTTGTGCAGTATGTATTAGAATGTGCACAAATGATACAAAATATCATAGCAGGTCAAAAGGTGGAGTTAGAACGGAGACTTCAGGAAAAGTACGTTCCGAGGAAAACTGAACTAAAGGGATTTGATACCGATCTGATAAGCGTTGTGATCGGACCAAGAAGAGCTGGAAAATCTTTTTTCACTATGCATTCTGCAGGACAAAAAGCGGAAATCGGTTATGTGAACTTTGATGAAGAACGCCTTTTAAGAGTCGATAACTTCGATGAGATAATTTCAGCCGTACGTGCAGTGTATTCTGATCCAAAGATCCTTTTTTTTGATGAAATCCAGAATGTCAGTCAATGGGAGATCATCGTGAATCGTTTGCACCGCGATGGTTATAAACTACTTCTTACCGGAAGCAACTCCCATTTGTTAAGCAGCGATCTGGCAACCCATTTGACAGGAAGACATTATTGCACTTATGTATTCCCTTTTTCCCTTCCTGAAATAATGAGTCTGTTTCCACACAGCGAAACTTCCTTTGACAGTCAACAGCGTTGTTTTGAGTATGTCATGAAAGGAGGATTTCCTGAAGTTTGGATTAAAAACTACGACCCTGGTGAATATCTGTCAGCACTGTTTGATTCGATTATCCTGAAAGATATTGTGAAGCGCTATCATGTGCGTTTTCCAAATGCACTTACCGATCTTGCACAAATCCTGATTACCAATATCACAGGAGAATTCTCTACTACTTCTATTCAGAAAATTGCAAATTTCAATAGTATCCATACCGTTGCAAAATACCTTGGTTATCTTGAAGAAGCCTTCCTGCTATTTAGTATTCCAAGGTTTTCGTATAAAATATCAGAACAAAAGAAAGCAGGAATAAAAATCTATTGCTATGACAATGGGTATTTTCAGGCAAAAGCTTTTAAATTCAGTCCAAATACAGGGAAATTATTCGAAAATGCGGTAGCAATTGAATTAAAAAGAAGAGAATTAGAAGGAGGATCGAAAATATTTTATTTTAAAAATCAAAAACAGGAAGAGGTCGATTTTGTAGTGCTACAGGAAATGAAAATAACAAAACTGATCCAGGTTTGCTACTCAATCACAGAACAGAAAGTAAAAGAACGCGAGATCAGGTCTTTAATGAAAGCCAGTACCGAATTGCAATGTAAGCGCATGATTGTTATCACGAATGATTATGAGCAGAAAGAAGAACATAAATGGTTCGGGATCGAGGGTGAAATAGAGTTTATTCCTTTGTGGAAGTGGCTAAGACAACCTTCCTGAAACTTTATCCGGAGAATATCAATTGGCCTTTAAATTTGATATTCAGACTTTTATGGAGTGGTTATCGAAAGTTATGTCGCAGAAAGGTCTTTCAGATATTGCCGACATGAATGAAAGTTTGGTTTCACAATATGCCAATGGAATAAAGAAGCCAGGTCCAAAACAATTGAAAAGAATGGAAAAAGCTTTGCATCGGTTTGCCGATGACTTGCATGCAATTTCATTTTAGTTTGGGTGATGCGATATTTTATCGGAGTATTTTAAAAACCGGAAGTTGAAAACTTCCGCACCCATGGGCTATACGCATACGAAAAAAGCCGCCTTGAAACAAGACGGCTTTTTCTATATTTTGAATAATGATCTTTTTTAGATCTTGTTGATGTGCAGCGCGAGTGAAGATTTCAGGTTGGCAGCTTTGTTTGCATGAATAACATTCTTTTTCGCCAGTCTGTCAATCATCGAAACAACTTGTGGATAGCTTACTGCTGCAGCTTCTTTGTCAGTTTCAAGACGTAATTTTTTAACGGCATTACGCATTGTTTTGGCATAGTATTTATTCTGCACAGTTTTTACCTCGTCCTGTTTGATTCTCTTCTTTGTTGATTTATGATGTGCCATCTTTTTATTTTCTAAATTGTTAAAATTTATTTGTAGCCCGTAGGGGATTCGAACCCCTGCTACCAGGATGAAAACCTGGCGTCCTAACCCCTAGACGAACGGGCCAACTTGTTATATCCCTGATTTGGGACTGCAAAAATAAACCAATTTTATTAGTCACCAAATTATTTCAGGATTTTTTACCAAAATTCCTTCAACTTCGTTTAGCAGAAGGCTTTTTATTTTAGCGATGCAAAGGAAATTAAGTTTTTTGAATCTACAAGCACATTGAGAAAAATAATTATCGCCATTCAACGATTGTTCCCCTGTTTTTTTGAAGGAGTTTTTCGGGCATCGAAGCAACAATCTCTTTCCAAAGCAATTCGATGAGTTTGTACTTGGCAAAATGCCGTGAATAAACCAAGCTGACTTCCCTGAGCGGATTGATGTCGTTGAAAGTACGGACATGTTCGAAACGTGCTTCGCTCATCCCAATTGTAGCCAATTCAGGAATAATGGTCATACCTCCTTCTTTATCGACGATGTTCATGATGGTTTCCAATGATCCGGCTTCGAAATGAAAAGGCAATACAGAGTTGGCTGCTCCTTTGAACGAACAGAGGTTGACCACCTGATCGCGGAAGCAGTGTCCGTCGCTCAAAAGCCAGATATCCGGAGTCGCGATGTCTTTCAATTTGATGTTTTCTTTTGTTGCCAGCGGATGTTCGTCGTTTACATACAACAACATTCCTTCATAAAAAAGTGGCTTTTCATTGATCCGGTCTTCGTTGAGCGGAGTAACCAAAATTCCTACATCGAGTAAATCACGGTTCAGGCGATCGATAATATTCGAAGTGGTAAGTTCTTCAACCCGAATGTTGATATTGGGATATGCCCGTTTGTAACTGCCAATAAACAAAGGCAGGAGATATGGTGCCAACGTAGGAATGATCCCGATTTTCAATTCTCCGGAAATCAGATTCTTATGCTCCTTGATTATACTGTTAATTTTTTGTGATTCCTGAAGCGCAATCCGCGCCTGATCAATGATCCTGCGGCCAACATCAGTAGGAATAAGGGGCTGTTTGCTTCTGTCGAAAATAATCACTTCTAGATCTTCTTCCAGCTTTTTAATTTGCATGCTAAGCGTGGGCTGGGTTATAAAACAATTTTCGGCTGCTCTTCCGAAATGACGGAAGGTATCAACAGCAACAATGTATTCAAGTTGGGTTAACGTAATCATGGTTTTTATTTTGAACTGATAAATATAGATAAAAAGTTAGTGGTTTTGTTTTCATGGTTCGTTTAATATCTTTTTCTTTGAAGAACAAATGAACTGTTCTAAAGTGAAAGCGATGAAATATGTTGAAATTATCATAGTGACACTCCTTCTTTTTTCGTGTGGACCAAGCCATAAGAAACTGGCAGAGGAAAAGATGAACCTTGCAATTGGCATTTGCGAAAAGGGCGATTCGCTGCTGGCATTGCAGCAATTGGATTCCATTCAGGTTTTATATCCTGAAGCTTTTGATGCCATCGGCAAGGCAAAAGAATTCAGCAAAAAGATCAACTCTGAAATTTTGTACCGGAAACAGGATCAATTCGACCAGCTGAGTACCCGGATATTGGAACTCGAGAAGATGTTTGATCAGGAAAAAACTGAATACGACCGATTTACACAGTACATTCACAAAAGGCAGAATTTCGAGCGCAGGTGGAACAAATCGTTTATTCAACTTCACCTGGACGAACGCGGCGAATTGTACATTTCGAGCAATTATTACGGAGAACAATGGCTCGACCATGTGGGGCTGCGCGTTTACGATGGTGTATTTCAGGCCAAAACCGACTCGGTTTTACTGGACGACCCAAACAATCATCACAGCGAATTTATGAATACCCATTGGGAAAAAGTCAGATACACAAACGGCAAGGACAACGGTGTGATCCAGTTTATTGCCGACAATGCCGACCGCAACCTGAAAGCGGTTTTTCTGGGAAAACGTATGTATTTCATTGTGCTTGAGGAATACGACAAACAGGCAGTAAAAGACGCACTGGCTTTGTCGAATTCCCTGAAGCTAAAAATCCAGTTGGAGAAAGAAATAAAAGCACTTCAATCGAAGGTGAATTGAAATTTCTCAGAATAACTTCTGAATCTCTTCAACCGGACGAGCCAGAACAGCATGTGATCCTTTTATAACCAGTGGTCGCTGAAGTAGTTTCGGATTTTCAACCAGTATTTTTATCCATTCCTCTTCTGTCAGCTCTTTTCCCTTGTATTGCAATTTGTACAAATCTTCGTCGGTTCTAATAATTGCCTCAATTTTCAACTCCGATTTAACGAGAAAGTCCTTTATTTCCGGGGCAGTTATTCCGTCTTTCATGTAATTGACAACTTCAAATTCGCAGCCTTTTTCTTCTAGGTATAAAAGTCCTTCGCGACTTTTTGAACAGCGTGGGTTGTGATATATTTTCATGAGATTCTGATGTCTTTTTTTGATGTAATTGTAATAGTCTTCCTGTGCACGGTAACGCGTCCCACTGTTTTGGTTGTTGTACTTATTGCTCAGCTCACTGTCGAGAATGCGCGCCTTTGTATTGTCGCGAAGCTGAATCCGGAGTAATTCTTTCAATTCTGATTTTATTTCCGGAGAATTTATCGGGCAGGCAACTTCTATACGACGGTCGAGATTGCGGGGCATCCAGTCAGCCGACGAGATATAAATATTTTCTTTTCCGCCATTGGCAAAAAGAAAAACCCGGGTATGTTCCAAAAATTTATCGACGATGCTGATTGCTTCAATGTTTTTACTCAGAATCGGATCATCGATTTTCATACCGAATATTCCACGAATAATGAGTTGTATTTTCACACCTGCCTGACTGGCCTCATACAATTTATCGATCATCTTCTTGTCGATCAGGCTATTCATTTTCAATATCATGTACGCTTTTTTCCCTTTTCTGGCATTCACAATTTCCTGATCAATTTTGTGAATAAAGAAATTACGCATCGAAAAAGGACTGACGATAATTTGTTCGAAGTTGAAGTGATTGTAAGTATGCTTGAAGAATTCGAACATGTTGGCCACATCATTTCCAATCTGCGGATCTGCGGTCATCAGTCCTTTATCAGCATAAACGCGGGCCGTACCCTCATGGAAATTCCCGGTTCCGATATAGGCGTAATTTCGGAGGCCGTTTTTCTCCTTTCGCTGTATCCAAGCCAGTTTACTGTGTATTTTCAATCCCGGAATCCCGTTGATCACATGTGCCCCTTCTTCCTGAAGTTTGTTCGACCAGAAAATGTTGGCTTCCTCGTCGAACCGGGCTTGCAACTCGATTACAACCGTTACTTTTTTGCCGTTGCGGATGGCATTCAGCAAAGCGTTTACAACCTTGGAAGTTTCGGAAACACGGTAAATGGTGATCCCGATTTCCCTGACTTTCGGGTCGATGGCCGCTTCGCGCAGGAAATCTATAAAATGAGAAAAGCTCTGATAAGGATAATGCAGCAAAATGTCCTTCTTCCGTAATTTCTTCAGGATACTTTGGCGTGGGATTAAATCCTTATGCGGAATAGATGGCAAGCTTTGGTAATAATGATGATGTTTCCCTATTTCAGGAAAATTCATAAAATCTTTGTGGTTGTGGTAACGCCCTCCTGACACTGTTTTGTCAGCCCCGTCGAGTTTCATTTTTTTCATGATGAATTCGAGCAAATCTGAAGGCATTTCGCGGTCGTAAATTAACCGCACCGGAATACCCACTTTCCGTTTTTTTAATCCGATTTCCATTTTTTCGATGAAGCTTTTCGAGATATCATCGTCAATGTCAAGTTCGGCATCACGTGTAACTTTTATTGTATAAGCTTCAAAATGATCATAATTGAAAATAGGAAAAACTTCATTCAGGCAAAAGCGGATAACATCGTCAACCATGATAACAAATTTCTTATTTCCCTGATCGGGTAAAACCAGAAACCGCGAAACCGAACGGCTGGGAATCCGGATGAGTGCATAAGAAAACTTTTCGGGAGCATTTATTTTTGACAATTTAACCGCCAGGTAAACTGATTTGTCGCGTAAATAAGGGAACTTCATCGACTTTCCGAGCATTATCGGGATGATATTCGGAAGTACTTTCATATTGAAATACTTTCGTACAAAAATACCCTGATCATGTGTCAACTGTTTTTCATCGAGCATGAAAATGTTTTCAGTGGCCATCTCCTCCCAAATATTCCGGTATATTTCCTGTGCTTTTTGCTGTTGTTGAACAACAGTTTCCTGAATTTTATCGTACAGTTCGGCTGCAGTATAATTGCCTAAAAGACCTTCTTCGTCTTTGCCAAATTCGAGCATTCGGCGCACCGCAGCCACCCGCACCCTAAAAAACTCATCGAGGTTATTGGAGAAAATACCGAGGAACCGGATTCGCTCAAACAAAGGAACGGTGGGATCTTCGGCCTCCTGAAGCACTCGCTCGTTAAACGAAAGCCAGCTAATTTCACGGTTGTTATATTTCCCAGATGTGCCCATTTTCTTTACTTTAATATTGAGAGACAAAATTTATGGCTGTAAGTTACTGCGATTTTCTTAATCCTCCTACAAATTCAGCTTTTCCAGTCCTTTTTGAACGGCTTCCTGAAATATTGGCAGCCCAATAATTTCGTTCAAATTTAAAATTCTGTCTTTGGGAGCCTGTGTTTCATCCTGAAGGAACAATTCGAACCAACCAACGTTTTGCCATTGCCCAAGTTTGTAGCCAACTTTCATGAATTCACCACATTTGCGGTAACCAAATTGCTCGTGAAATGCCACGCTCGATTCGTTTGGCATGGTAATAATGGCCAGCAAATCGGCAATTCCCTGGAAACGCACCATTTCGTTCAGGCTGGTATAAAGCGCCTGCGCCGCCCTTTTGCGGTGAAAATCAGGATGAACATACGCCGAAACTTCCTTGGTCCAGCGGTAGGATGCACGGCTCCGGTAAGCTGATGCATAAGCATATCCTGCAATCCGGCCATCGATTTCGCAAACCAGAAAAGGCAATTCAGACATAATTTCCTGAATCCGTTTCCAGAATGAATCTTCATCAGGAACAATTTCCTCAAAAGTGACGGCTGTTTCCAGAATAAACGGCGAATATATTTCCAGAATTCCGGGAACATCATTTCGTTCGGCAAGGCGAATGGTTGGGTGCATGGGTTTAAAGTTAAAGGTTCAAAGTTTAAAGTTAAGAGCGACGAATCTCAAATGTTGAGTGAAACCCATTCATCATTCAAGATTCTAATACTCTGATATTCTCCTAATTCAGTTCGTCGCTAAATTCCATCAGAAAGGCTTTGATGAACCCGTTGATATCGCCGTCCATAACTGCCTGAACATTGCCCGATTCGAAACCTGTCCGGACATCTTTCACCAATTTGTATGGCTGCATGGTATAGGAACGGATTTGCGAACCCCATTCAATCTTCTTCTTGGTTGAATTGATGAGTTGTTCGGCTTCGCGGCGTTTGCGCAGTTCGAGTTCGTACAATTGCGATTTAAGCAGTCGCAGTGCATTGTCTTTGTTTCCGAACTGCGAGCGGCTTTCTGTATTTTCGATGATTATGCCGGTTGGTGCGTGCCGAAGCCTCACCCCGGTTTCAACCTTGTTTACATTCTGTCCACCTGCCCCACCCGACCTGAAAGTTTCCCAGGTAATGTCGGCAGGATTGATCTCCACTTCAATGGTGTCGTCGATCGACGGCGAAACAAACACAGATGCGAAGGTGGTCATTCGTTTGCTTTGGGCATTGAACGGCGACAGGCGCACCAGGCGGTGAACTCCGTTTTCGCTTTTCAGGTAGCCATAAGCATAATCGCCTTCAAACTCAATGGTGCAACTTTTTATGCCCACTTCGTCGCCACCGTGGTATTCAACGGTTTTTACCGTGTATCCCTGTTTCTCGCCGTAACGCATGTACATCCGCATCAGCATTTCTGCCCAGTCGTTACTTTCGGTTCCGCCTGCACCAGCATTGATGCGAAGAATTGCGCCCAATTTATCCTCCTCTTTCCGGAGCATATTTTTGACTTCCAGCGCTTCGATTAATTCGCGCGTTGTTTGGAATTGCTGCTCAATATCTTCTTCTTCAGCATCTCCGGCTTCAAAAAATTCATACAGCACAAGCATGTCTTCCGCATGGCGGTCAACATCGGCAAATCCATCCGTCCAGATTTTTACTGAATTGATGACTTTCATTTGTGCTTCGGCTTCTTTGGGATTGTTCCAGAAGGCAGGATCCTGCGTTTTGAGCTCTTCCTCTTGTAGTTGTACCAGTTTTTGATCGTAGTCAAAGATGCCTCCTTAACGCATCCCGGCGATCAATAAGATCTTTAACCTGTTCTTTGAGAATCATTTTTATGTTTTTAGTTTACTGAAAAGCAAAAGTAGAAAATGAATCGGTATTACTGAATTAAATGAATCAATTCCCCCAAACTACTTGCTTTTCAACAAAGGAAACTGCCTGAATATTGTATGCATCACCTCCGGGTTCGAACATGTATGCATATAACCTGACAGTATAGGTTTTCCCGGCTTCAGGAGTAAAACCTACCGCCCAACCGGTTCCTGCCGCGCTGATAACAGAAGTTTTGACATTGTTTTTGAGCTCAATACTTCTAAAAACCAGTTCATCGCCATCAATAATGTTGATGGAATAGCTGGTCGCATCAGTAATCAGTGTCCAGTTCAGATCAAGCTGATGTTTAACTGCATCGTATTCGCATTTATCAAGGGTTGGGATCGGCAATACCTTGTCGGTTAAAACATCCTGAAAATCCTGCTTCAACCCATTTGTAAAAATTGCAGAGAAATCAAATGTTGCCGCCGCCGGTTTGGTGGTTGTGAATTGGGCTTCGGGCGTTTCGAAATAAAAGTTTGTTTTGTAACCCTGATTTGCCTTTAGCGTGTACGTTTTGCCCGATTCCGAAGTACTGACAGCGGTAACACTTTCAAACGAACTTAAAGTATAGGCATACATTGAAATGCCGTAAACAGTGTTCTCCCCTGACTGTCTGGCAACTATCATTACATCTCCAACTCCGGTAACCTGATCGTCATTTTTATTGCAGGAAGTGATAAGAAGCGTTAAAAGTACGACCGTTAGAATTTTAAATTGGTTCATCAGCTTATGCTTTTTAAATAAATAATCATTGATGACACGGTGGTGTCGGCATCAGAAAGGTTGTTTGATGCAAAGATATTTATTTTGCACAATAACTTAACTTGACGCGAAACGAGTTTATTGCCTATAAAGAAAAGGCATTCCGACGTGAAGCAGTGCAATGTCACCGAAGATGCCCGTTACCTGACAATAAATTTCCGGCTCAACACCCGCCCATCGTTCATTGTTATTCTCAACAAATGTAAACCTGTACTGGTTTGCGGTATTTCAATTTTTAATCCTGAAGTTTGAGATTGAACATGAAATCCTGAAACTTCCATACCATTGGCATTGAATAGTGAAATGTATTTAATCGGGACAGATCCGTTGAATTCAACAGTAAGCAACCGTTCAACAGGATTGGGATACACGCGTAAAATCAAATCAGTATCAATAGTTTGGGCAAGCGTTGGCCAACGGTTTTTAAGCTGTTCAATCTGGGAAGCCGGGATTTCAACGTTCCACAGTTTTACTTCATCAATGCTTCCAAAAAGTGCATACTGGGTTTCCACATTGTCCATCCGTCCGATGGTGAGTGGCTTTGTGGAGGGTTGGATCGTTCCTGAAAAGGCTTTGAATGCATCCAGAACGCCATCGACATAAAGTTCCATCGAATAACCGGTATAAACCGCGGTTACATGGTAATAGCGGTTGAGTTCAATTGGTGCAGTGCCGTCGAGATCGGCCACACCTGCACTTGTTTTTACAGTCCAACGGAATCGTCCTTCAGGAGTAATAGAAAGCTTATACCGCTGTTGCCACGAACCATGTGAGAAGATAAACCGTTCGGAACCCAATTGTTCGCATTTCACCCAGCAACTCAGGCTCACGGCATCGGCAAAATTCAGTTCAGCATTATTTTCGGTATAAATAATGTTTTGCCCGGATGTCAACCTATATGCCTTCGAGGCAGTTCCCCAAGCATCTTCTGTTTTGGTTGCGCCTGTTACAGTGGCATGAAACCGGTCTGCAACCGCATTTCGATTGTCTGAATCAAATGGATACCAGATCAGCGGAGCTTGAGCCGGAATACTTGTGTTTTTGGTAAGTGCACCAGCCGATATGGTGGTAGAAAGCATTTCCTGATTGGTAACCTGCAAAGTGATCGTTGATACTCCCGCCGTATTTGGTGCCTGCCAGGTAACTGATTTTCCCGTGCTTTGGTTTAACTCTCCTGAAGAAACACTCCATACATATTCCAGGATTTCTCCCGGAGCTGGTTCTGTAAGCGCTGTAAACGTATTGGATTCTTCAATTCCGGCATATTTTAAAGCGGACTGAATTCCGGTTACTACAGGAGGTCCCGAAATCCGATCAACCACACGCAAATGCAAAGTGTCTTCTGCAACCTGGCCACTGGCAGTTATTCTGCATTTGAGTATTGGATTTGAGTTGATAGCGGGCGCGGTGAGTTGAACCTGCGACTGGTTTTGGCCATCAACCAACTTGCCATCCATTAACCATTCAAACTGAACCTGAGTGCCTGAAGGAATATTTCCCGGCTTACAATATGCTGTGAATATTGAATTTGTAATAATTGGATTTTGGCTGGTCGAAATTGATTTTATCCGGAGGGTTTCGGAATAAACGTATTGATAATGATAATCAAGGATGTCAGTTCCGGCAAAAAGCTTTCCATCCCGGGCTTCAGGAATCAATCCTGAAGAAAAAAGCCTGATCAGCCGGACTTCTCCTGAAGGTACTGACAATTGAATTGTTCCGGAAGCAGCGGGAAACAAAGTCGTTTCGGTGATTGCATCGTAAACTCCAAATGTTCCTGAAGGAAGAATTACATCAACTTGTTTGGAACCTTGTGTTGGGTTAAAATACAGGTACGAAACCAGTGAATTATCGCCGTAAAAGTCCGTTTTATTGAGGTCGATCTGAAGAATTTCAGGAATATTGGTTGTTTGCACCACTGCTGCAAGATAGCCAACACTTGAACCGCTGTAAAGCGACAAATTTGTGGCTGCCCAACCGCCCCGAAGGGCATCGCCTGTGGCGAACGGAGTTTTCCCCTGCCAGGTTTGTTTCATCGATTCATAGGGAATGCAAGCCGCGGGGTCGTTTGCAGAAGCCCAGGAATAGGAATCCTGTTGCGTCTGCGGAAGAGTATTCCAGTAGAACAAACGGCTGGCATTGGTTACATTCAGTATCCATTTGGCAAGTGCTTTGGAATAGCGCTTATCGTATTTTGGTAGCGGCGCTAGTGCGGCAACCTGCTGAAAACCATTCATTACAAAAGCATAATCGTTTCCGGCGTCGTTGGCTTCGCCGATCAGGCCTGAAACATCATATCCGCCCCAGGTCCCCACAATTGATCCCCATTCACGCAGTGCGCCGCGATCAAAGCACCAATCAAGCAGTTTCTGTAAAGGGTAACTTGTGCCTTCAACGGCATTCATGCGGGCCGCAGCCAGTGTTCCATAAGGCAACTGAAGTTCGTAGGAAGGATTTGTTGTCATTCCGGATAAAAAATCCAGGGAAAGCTGAGCGCCTTCGAAGTATTGCCGGTTTCCGGTTTCCAGGTAGGCATTGTAAAGCAACCAGGCAATGCTTCCGGCTGATTCGGGTTCCGGAACGCTGGTATTCAGTGGCAATCCTGTTTTCAGGTTAAAAGCCCGATAATTCATGTTGGGCAATGACCATGGTGTTGTTTTTCCACCCAATTGGTTGACACAATACAGCCAGCGGTCGGCTACGGTGGTGAACTGAGTTTCAAATTCAGGAACAGAATTGGGATAAATTGAATTTAACTGGTAAAAGTAAACATTGGGCATGAGGTCGTACCACCAGTCGTGCCCCGAAGTGGTTGAGTAACTGTTCAGAAAAACATTCTGACCATTCTTCAGGTTGAAAAAGTCTTTGGCTTTGGCGACCCAGTTCGTGCCATTCTGGTTGCTTTTGTCTATTCCTGAAAGCGAAGCTCCAACGATGGCTGGCATAATGTTTATGGCTTCAGCCTGATTGGAATGATTGTCAGCCCCCACATACGAATCAAGAAATAGCGGTGTATTGTCGGTATAGTTAAATTGACCCGGAGTTCCCAAACGCGCCAAGGGTAAATAGGTCCCGGTTTTATTCAGGTCGAAAACAAAGCTGTCGTAATCGTGCGCCACTGTTTTCCAGTCCCTGATTTGAAGGGGCGAAGGGGTATCGGGCATTTTATCGATCCGGGAAATACTCAATTGTCCCTGTTGTGCAAATGATTGCATCGCGAAGATGCACAACTGTGCGAGGAGAATAAAACGGGTCATAATTGTTATTTTAAAAGGTTATTTTTTCTGATAATCAGGATCCATATCGGGAGTACGAAGGCCAGCCACTTCATTGGCCATGAGGATGAACACATTCCAGCAGAGACCTTTGGTTGAAACCCACCACGAATCGGTGTCCGTCCATTTGGTGGGGATAAATTCCTTGCTGAACGGCCATTTCGGGTTGAGATTGATCTCCGCCCAAATCCGGTTCTCCATCAGCTTGCCGGCATTCTTCCATCCGTGTTTCAGCCCAACCACGTAGGCGCAATATTCGGCCCTCATCCAGCTTCCTCCATTGTAATAATATCCGTCGCTCTGCCCATTGCTGTAGTTGGCTTCGCCGAATTTCTCAAAAGGCTGGTAATCGCCAGTCAGATAGGCAAATCCTTTTTCATCCTTGGTGAGGCGAACACAAATAGGTGCAGTGGTACCCAATTCTGGATGCGGCGAATTGGACACTTTATTCAGAACGGGTACTTGATTCAGGTGATTGACGACCATTTCATCCGTCAGCATTGGCCGGTTGAACAGCCAAAGTGAGAAGAATTCAGGTTCCAGATCAGTCAGGGTAATGATGTCGGGAAAGTTGCGGTCGAACAAAAGATGGCGTCGCTGCGGGTCATAAAAGTTCCGGTATTCCTGTTCCACTTTTTCGAGATAAGATTCTGAAATATCGAAGCCCAGTTCTTTGATCGTGCGCAATGCAATGGCCAACATTCCCTGGTTAACACCCAACCGGTCTGTCTTTGGTTTGAAATCGACAATATCGACCTGGCTAAGGGAAAAGTGTGAACGGCATTTGCCATTGTGTTCAGCATCGAATTCATTCAGCACATAGTCAACGGCCTTCTTTATCTTTTCCTCCGGAAGGCTGACTCCAAAACGGCGTTTGTTCAGCATTGCCCAGATCAGCCATTCAATGGTAGCCTCGTTGTCTTTGGCTTCCACCGATCCCATGTATGGAGTGATAATGGTGCCGATTCCGCCCTTGGGTGTCTGCGTTTTGCCCCATTGATCCCAGATGGACAGATTTAATTCCTTGTTATAGGTAGCAACGGTAGAGAAAAACGAATCGCGGTTGTACATGTCCGGAGAATAATTCATGTTCGGCACATTGAAGGGAGTCATGTCCCGTACTGAAGTGATCCAGGTCAGCATATTGAAGTTGGCATACAGCATTTTTTCAATTTGTGAGCCTTTGAATCCCTTGCCTTCCGCCATGCGGGTTTGCGCGGAAATCATAAAGTCTTTGTGGGTTGTATTGGGTTCGGTAAAAATATAGGTGGTTTTCTCCATTGGTTGCCCCATGGGAAGAAGGTTGTATGCTTCCTTTTGCGGCTGATGCTCTTCGAATTGCAGATTTTTAATTTGTAATTTTGATTCCAGCCCTGATTGTGTCCCGATAAACATGGATACTGAATCATGTTCTATATACGGAACGAGAATACTGCCTTTAAAAAGGGTCCATTCCTTTTCGTTGGCAGGGAAATTATCGATGTATTTTACGCCTTCTTCGAGTTCGGTGGTTCTTACTCCATTGCGAAAACGAAATAATTTGAGCGCTATGGGCGTGTTGCCTTTGCATTGAAAAGAGATGGTATAAATTTTCTGGTCTTCGAAGGGGGCGATAAATTCTATGCCTGCCCTGCCATTTGGGTGACAGATAAGCGAAATCAGGCTGTCGTTACGCACCACATCTACATTTCCTTCTTTGTGCCATTCATTTCCGGCATTGACTATCCGGGTGGTTCCTGCATCCAGGTTGTACATTTCGCCAAACGTCTGGCGGATATAATCGTTTTGCTGATTTTGTTCTTCCGGAGTAGCCACGGTATAAAGTGCAGGATCGGGAAGCACGCGCATTCCGACAAAACCACCTCCCCTGCCACTAAAACGGCGACGGGTGGTGCGTGTAAACTGGTTCCGGTAACCTGCATCGGTTAAAAAACCAACGACTTTATTATCAGGAGTTACCCAACCGGCTGCAGGATACATTTCGTGCACAAGCCCACCGGGAAAGTTATCGTATCCGAAGCTTATATATTTCAAGGGCTTTTGTGCCGGGCGGGACGTCTCTTCCAAAATGTAATACATATCTGTCATGGAGGCTTGAAAAAGCTGAATGGTCTTTTTCACCACATTCCGGTTGACAATCCGGTACTGAACGCTGACAGATAGATTGGCATCAAACTCCGGAATATAAGAATCACGGGTTAGGGTGATCAGCGAAGCATTTCCGGTCCATTTGTCGCCTTTCCATGCCATTGTTGCCACGGTACTGCCGTCGGTATTGAAAAGCCTGATAGAAAACTCTTCGGTATTGGTGACAAGCAGGCGATTGTCATCATAAATCTCAACACGGTATCCATCGAGGGTGTCGCCGGTCGCCCGGAGATGCAACTGCTGGCTGCTCGCGGAGAAACCAATACAAAGAATCGTCAGAAAAATTAAAACAGATATGAGTCTAAATTTGAGTAATGACATGATGAACAATTACGTTGTCTTTAAAAAAGGATGGCCCAAAAGCCTGCTTTCACATGCAGTTCAATTGGGCCTTCCTTTAAATATCAAAACAAAAAACTAACCCAACTGATTACGGTTTTTCGTCCATGTATAATTTAGAAATCTGACCATCTGCCAACGCGATGTTGTAGATTTTCAGTTCATCGATAGATCCTTTGAAGTATCCAAGATTTGCAGCTGTTGTCCATTCCATGAAATTGGCAGCGAGTTCAGCATCGGTAGCAACTCCGCCAATAATAAATGGCTGTGGGCTTGGAGCTGTAAGGGTTTGCGTAAGTGGACCTATACCTTTGTTTGCTTCTGTCCATGTTTTGGTATGCGTGCCATTTACAAAGAACTTCAATTCTTTGGTGGTTGCATTCAATGTTACAACAACATGATTCCAAACATTAACCTTTACAGAGTTATCTGTTTCATTATCGGCATCAACAATACCGCCATCAACCTTCTTAAATGTAAAGAATGGTTTGCCACCGTCCTGAATCTGCAATTTGTATCCGGTCCAGTAATTTTGTGAGACGATGTAGTTGTCAGCTCTTAATACAGTTGGTTTTACCCAAACTGAAATTGTCAGATTAGCGGGAAGAAATGCTGTTGTATAAGGAACTTCAAGATGAGCTCCTCCATCTAAAACGAGCGCTTTTCCACCTTTTAAACCATCGCCCCAAGCTGGTGATTTGGAATTGGCACCCATAATAACTGCATTTCCTGCTTTAAATGTTCCAACATGCTTAACTGTTGAGAAAGCAGTTGCTGTAGTTCCGGTTCCTTCGTCAAAATGCCAGCCGGCAGTCAGGTACAAAGCTTCATCAATAAAACCATAAATCTGCGTTCCAAAAGTTTTTTTGGCTGCGGTTAAATTTACGTTCAGATTGGTGATTTGTGCCGGAGTAAGTAAAGTTGCGGCAGCAGTTTTAACGGTCGCCAGGGTTGTCTTAAAGTTGTCGATTGCCGTTTGCGGGTAGGTCGCAGAGGTTGCGCCATTGGCAAGCGTTTCACTGGAAGTAATTAATGCATATAGCGCTGCATAGTCATCCGTTTTATAAGTATTCAGGGTGGCTGTAGCTGCATTTAAAGCTGTTACCTGCGCATCAACTTCCGCCTGGGTAAGCGTGGTGGAAGCAGAAGCAGTTTTTACGGCAGCCAGGGCAGTTTTAAAAGCATCAATTGCTGCCTGCGGATAAACGGCAACGGTAGCAGAGGCAGAAAGCTGATCAGCCGCAGAAATTAACGCAGTTAAACTGGTTTTGTCTCCAACTGGTTCATCTTTTTCACACGATCCAAAGATCATTGCTGAACTTACAACTAGCATAAGCAGCAGGATACGAACTCCAAACAAATTTTTCATTTTCATAATGTTACTGTTAAAGATTTATTGATATTAAATAATTGTATTGGTAATCTCAGGGATTTATAGCCCGGTTTGCATCTGATTCAGCCTGCGGTATTGGCAAATACCGTTTGGCCTCGTAGTTATAATCAGCTCCAAGCGCAGCTTCGGCAACTGTTTTGCCCCAGCGTGTCAGGTCGAAATAACGGTGAAATTCCTGTGCCAGTTCAACCCTTCTTTCTTTTTGAATGGCTGTCCGGAGTAGGGATTGATCTGAAGTTGTGATATCAGCCAACAGATCATCAGGAAGAGTTCCAACAAAGCTTGCACGGGCACGTTGCCTCACTTTATTCAGATTGGTTTTGGCCTGTTCTGCATTGTTTGTTTCATTGTATGCTTCTGCCTTCATCAGTAAAACATCGGCATATCGCAGGTAAATATAGTTGAGGTCGCCATCGCCTTTCAGCGAAGAAGAAACTTCGGAAAGCGGTTGCTGGTGTTTTTTTGTGAGATAACCCGTAGGCGACCAACCGGCGCTGAAAAGATCACCGTTCAGCCAGGATTGACCATCGCGGCCAACAGAAGCATCAAGGCGGGGATCAACTTCGCCGGTCGAACTTTTTTCAAAAGCATCAACCAGACTTTGAGTTGGTGCATTGAAATAATAACCACCCTCTGCAGGAGGTGCAAACCACTGGTTCATGGCATTTCCGGTGAAAGGATTTTGTTCGGTCAGTTGCTGAATTTCGAAAATAGATTCGCTGCTGTTTTCAAAAGCCAGTTTGAAATTATCGGCATAATCGGGTAAAAGGCTGTAAATTCCAAAGTCTTCAACTTGTTGAAAAAAGGTGATGGCTGCAGCCCATTTTTGCTGGTACAAACTTGCTTTTCCCGACATAGCCAACGCAGCGCCTTTGGTAACGCGGCCAATATCTGCTGAAGTGTACGAAACCGGTAAAACCGCGGCAGCTTCCGTCAGGTCTTTTTCAATCTGAAGATAAATGGCAGCAACTTCGCTCAACGGAACATTAATCGTTTCAGGAGTGAGCTGGGGCAACAGTTTCAGCGGAACCTTTCCAAAGATATTTACCAGGTTGAAGTAACTATAAGCCCTGATAAATTTAGCTTCGCCGATAATTCTGTTTCTCATTGCTTCGTCCATCGGAACTGCCGGAACATTGGCAATGACGGTGTTGGCACGGGCAATGGCTTCATAGGCAAATTTCCAGTAATTGCTGATCATTCCATTGGTTGAATTCGCGGTGAATTCATCGATGTAAGTAATTTCAGCCTGATCACCCGGGTTGCCGCCTTTAACAGCGTCGTCGGAAGCAACAGCTCCAAATACCCAGATTACATTGTCGGCACTGGAAAATGAAATTGCATGATACACTCCGTTTATAGCCTGAATAGACTGTTTGTCATTCTTGTAAAAGGTGTCGGTTGAGAAACTTCCTTTCAGGTTTTCGGTTAAAAAATCCTCACAGGAACTGAAAATGACCAGTGCCAAAACCAGCAGCATTGCTGTTTGTAGTTTCATTCTATAAGCTTTCATCATCTGATTTCTGAAAGTGTCTGTTATTTTGATTGTAATTCGTTTCATGTTTCAGCAGATTAAAAAGTGATGTCAAGTCCGAGCATAAAAGTCATTGCCGAAGGATAAGTTCCCCAGTCGATACCGGCGGCGCGGTCGCCTTCGTTTTTGGAGTTGTCGCTAACGGTCATTTCTGGGTCGAGTCCTGAATATTTGGTCAGGGTAAGCAGGTTGGTACCAGAAGCATATAGCCTTACCTGCGATAACCCGATTGCCTTCAGTGTTTTCTCCGGAATCGTATAACCGAGCTGAACGTTTTTCAACCTCAGATAAGCGCCATCTTCCAAAAACCTGGACGAAGGCATCGCATTGTTTGATTTGGAAGTCCAGGATGCTCTTGGCTGTGTATTGGAAGTACCTTCTCCCATCCAGCGTTCATCAAAATAGCGCTGCGTAACAGTAAATCCGCGGTAAAAACCTTCTATGTCCTGATTTACCTGCGAATAAATCTTGTTGCCGTAAACACCCTGTGCGAACACGCCGATGTCGAAGTTTTTGTAGTTTGCTGCAATGTTAAGTCCGCCGGTAAGCCATGGGATTGCACTGCCCAGATAGACCCGGTCGAGGTTATCAATTGTTCCGTCAGGGGTATTGTCCTTGTATTTTACATCGCCAGGGTGAATGTTATCTCCCTGAAATGATGAAAGCAAAACATCGGTTTCATTATGAAATATGCCCTCCATTTCGAGCATGTAAAACGAACCGATCGGATGCCCAACCGCTGTTTGTGTTGCGTCTATGCCCGACTCAACCCGTCCTCCATAGAGTGGCGCCTCCAGTTTGAGTACTTCGTTTTGTACAAAAGCAACGTTTCCACCGATTGAATAACCCCAATCGCGTTTGTTTTTGCGGTATGTTGCTTCAAGCTCAATCCCATTGTTTAATACTGAACCGCTGTTGATCCAGGCAGCTTCGGCATATCCGGTTGATGGCGGATTGGATGCCTTTACCAGCATATCTTCGGTTACTTTGTAATAATAGTCGATAGAAAATGCCAATGCACCTTTCCAGAATTCTGCATCCAAACCAGCATTGTACTGGTAGCTGGTTTCCCACCTCAGGTTTTCGTTTCCAAGGGCTGATTGTGCATAACCGCTATTGGATATATTTCCAAAAGCATAGTTGTAATAGGGAGATATTCTGTCCTTATCAGCATAAAGACCGACATCCTGGTTTCCAACACCACCATAGCCTGCGCGAAGTTTAAGGTTCGAGAGCCACGAGACGTCCTTCAGAAATGTTTCCTGAGTCAATACCCATCCGGCAGAAAGTGAGTAGAAAGTTCCCCATTTGTTGTCACCTGTAAACCTTGAAGAACCATCCCGTCTGAGCGTTCCCGACAAGTAGTATTTTCCTTTGTAATCGTAGTTTATTCTGCCGAAAAGCGAGGCCAGTGTCGAAGCGTACTCGTTCTGGCTGCTCATTTTGATCCCCAATCCGTTCCCGATATAAATCAGTTCCTTTTGTTCGACCGGAAAATCCATGTCGCTCGAATATAGTCCTTTCCCGCTGTTTTTAATGGCTTCGAACCCCAGCATTGCTGAAACGGTATGCGATTCACCGATTTGAGTGTCGTAATTAAGCAGGTTATTCACCGATAGGTTTGCAGTTTGTTCACTGCCAATACTCAGTCCGTTTTTGGCATTGATACGATCCAGCGTTCCCCAGGTCGGTGAAAAACGGCGGCTGAACGAATTGCGGTAATCAACACCCACGTTGGTGGTAAATTTTAATTCAGGAGTTATTTTGGCAATGAAATAGGCCTTGCCCATATAACTGTCGTCCTTGCGGTTGTTGTCATTCAAAGCGCTCATGCCGATTGGATTGTAACCATCGCCCAGGAACGAATCGTATTTCTGTGCACCAAAATATTCGGCAGGGCGGTCAACAAATCTTCCATCTTCAAACCGGACGGGAATAGCCGGATTGCGGAAGAACGCATATCTGACGACACTTCCGCCATTGCCACCTGCACCATCGCCCGAACTGCCAATCATGTCGTTGCTTGAAATTCCGGCCAGCATATTTACCCCTACAGTCAGCCATTTACTGGCTTCTGTATTGACATCAAGACGAATAGTACCGCGGGTATATCCGCTTCCTTTTACAATTCCCTTCTGATCGAAAAGCGAAGTGGAAATCATAAAATTGGTTGTTTCATTTCCTCCTGAAAGTGAAATTTCATGTGAATTGATTGGTGCCGGTTGGAGCAGTTCTTTCACATAGTTCACGTTGGAAAACTTTGGAGCATCGTCAGGAGTGATCAGGCCGCGGTGCAAACTTTCAGGCAGGAAGGCATTGTCGTTGGTGGCGGCTTCATTGTATATGGTCACATAATCGGTGGTATTGACCATCTTCGTGAGGTTGGCCGCCTGCTGAAAGCCCGTCTGTCCGCGATAAGTGACTTTTGTTTTACCTTTAACTCCTTTTTTTGTTGTAATAAGCACCACCCCGTTATTGGCGCGCGAACCATAAATAGCCGAAGCAGAAGCATCTTTCAGTACAGTTATATTTTCAATATCACCTGGCGAAAGAATTTTAAGCGCGTCTGAAGTTGGAATTCCGTCAACAATATAAAGCGGGTCGTTGCTCGAATTGATTGAACCTGAACCACGGATACGAACCGAAACTCCTTCGCCGGGAGCGCCAGTGTTTTGTGTAACCTGCACCCCGGCCGCGCGACCCTGTAAAGCTTGTGCGACATCCGAAACCGGCAATGCAGTAAGATCTTTGTTGTTTACTTTGGCAACCGCGCCCAGAACACTGCGCTTTTTTACAGAGCCGTATCCAATCACAACCATTTCATTCAACAAAATATCTTCCGGAACAAGCTTCACATCAATCACTGTGCGATCGCCGGTAATTTGTTCTGACGATGTGAAACCCATGTATGAATAGACAATTACCGATTCGGCAGATAATTGATCCGATACCAGACGGTACTTGCCATCGATATCGGTAATGGTGCCTGTGGTAGTTCCTTTGACCATAACCGCAACACCAATCAGGGTTTCTCCTGATTTGGAATCGCTTACAATTCCTTCGACTGTTCGTTGCGCAAACAGCGAAAAGGTGGAAGAAATCAGCAACACTAATAATGCTATTCTTTTCATATATTCAGTTTTTGAAGATTTTAGAACTTACTTATAAGCAATTACCACCTTCCCGGCTTTTATTTTTGATCCTTCCGTTGTCAGTTTTGTACCGGAAGGAAGGACAACAACCAGAGCGGCCTTTCCTGCCGGCAGTTTAATTTTCACGTTTCCTTCGCCTGCTTTTGCCAGGTATTTTTTCGAAACCACATCAAACAGATCCACACTTATTTCTGTAGAATAGGTAACTGTCGTGTCATTTCCATAAGGATTATAATAGAGGTACTGCGGGTATTTGTTATCCGCGTAAAAGTCGGTCACATTGCAATCGAGCGCCAGAATTCCTTCCACATCGGTTGTATTTACAATAGCGCCGAAAATTCCAACAATAGAAGTACTGTAAAGACTGAACATGGTTTCTTTGGGCTGACCGGCTGTCCATTTGGGTCCGTCGCCGGTTGAAACAGGAGTGATTCCCTTCAATTCAGGTTTGTTGTAATCGTCCACTTTACGCAAACCTTCATACCCGATAATTCCCTGCGTCAGATTTTTCAATTCAGGCAGAAACTGGTGGGCATCGTCAACCTCATCAGGATAAAATAAACGGGATGCATTGACCAGATTCAGCATGTATTTACCGATTGTTTGTGCGTACTGTGGTTCGTACTTTACCATTGGCACCAATGGCCAGGCCATTGCCACAGAATTCATAAAAAAGGCATATCCGCCCCCATCGGTAATACTTCCCTGAAGTCCGGAAACATCAAAATCGCCCCATTTTTCGGCAATCACACCCCAACCATAGCGGCCTTCTTTGTTCTGGCAGCCGTCAAACATCCAATTCAGCATTTTGGTTACATCGTAACTGGCTCCCTGTTCAGCATTTAGCCGGGCGGCAGTGTATGTTCCGAACGGAAGCAGCATTTCGTAAAAGCGGCTTTCCTTTTGGCTGAGCAAAGCTTCGGTTGCACTTTTCGCTCCATCGAGGTAGCGTTTGTCGCCGAATTTGTAATACGCCGAATACAATATCCAGGCATGTCCACCGGCAACATCCTGTTGTAATGGAATATTGTTTACCATGCCTTTCATCTGCGCATAATCGAAATAGGAATAATCGTAATTCCCGTTCAATACAGAGTCAGCTTTGTAGAATTGTTCTGCCACTTTACGCTGAATGAATTCAGTATTTTCAACATCAGGGAAAAGAGCAGCAACTCCGTAATACAGCACATTCGGATAAACATCGTACCACCAGTCGCGCCCATAACCGCCACCGGCCATTGCCACTTCAGGATTGGTGTTGTTCATCAGAATATTCCAGTTGGTATCGCTGTTGAAATAATTCTGAGACATTTTCGCATAGTTGAAACCATGCTGATTGGTTTTGTCAATTCCCATCAATCCTGCACCGATCAGTGAATTATATGATGTTAGCGCTTCATGAAACTCACCTTTGTTCTTCTTTGGTCCCTGACGAACATCGCCAATAACGGTGTAAAGCCCATACGTAACCTGATCAATGTTTCGTCTGGAACTATCGAGCCAAATCAACGGGCCGTATGAATCCGTGGAATTGAAATTGTAAACAAGGCTGTCGAACTGCATCGTTTTTTTCTTCCAGTCGATAATCTTCAGGGGCTGAGGCATATCCGGCATCTGTTCGATCCGCAGCAAAGAAGTCTGAACCACCGGTTCGCCCAATTGTGCGCTGCAAGAGAATAATCCTGCCAGCAACGCCAGCGCTAATATTTTAAGGGTTCCTTTTTTCATTTGGTTTCAGGTTCAGTATATGAATCTTTCATGATGTTTTTAGCTAGAGGGATAGAGAGCATTTGAAGCACTGCCACGATAATTAGCGAGTAGCGCAGTGCAAAGCTTTCTGAAACGTAAAATGCGAGGAAAATGAATAATCCCAGTCCGCCAACCCTACCGGCATAAAGGCCAAACTCGTGGTTGAGGATATAGGCGTACTGATTGCGGTTTTCGCGTTTCGAAACCACATCAATCACCTTCATCATAATCGGATAATAAGCCAGATCGTGCAATGGCTGAAAAAACACCTTGCACAGTACAAATACCATTACTCCGAACATGGATAGCTCGATGCCGTTAACAACAGTTCCGATCAGGAAAAGTGTAATTCCGAATCCGAAAATGAGAATACGGTGTTTCGGCTTGGCAAACCGACCCAGCAGATAAATCAGAATGGCAGTCAATCCGCCGCTGATTCCCTGAATGAGGCCAAGCGAACCTTCCTGACCCACATATTTCATGATTAGCATGGCTGGTGCAGTTACCAGAAATCCCTGAACAAGTCCTTTCAGGAATGCAAGTAAAATCTGTTTGTTCCAAAGGCGATCGAAGCGAAAATAGAGAAAGTCTTTCTGAACCGGATTTTCGAATTTGCCACGGGCCAGTGAAATAACGGCCAGTATGGTGATCACAAAAACAAAGATTGTTACAATTTGGTAGCCTTTATAAATGTCGAATACAATTCCGAGTATCTTCATCCCGTCGATAGAGGCCAGCAAAGCGCCTATGGCCAATGGAATGGTAATGTTAGCGATGGTGAAGAAGAACGATTCAAGCCCGAAAAAGTAATTTCGGTTTTCATCCCGGGTGGTGTTTAACGCCATCAGGTAGCGGTTGGTCCAGAAAAATCCGGCAGATGCGCCAATCATGGTTCCTGAAACGATCAGTCCAAACAGTTTAATGTCTTTTACAAACATCATTGCCACCATCGACACGCCACTCAACAGAATACCAAAACTGTACAGATGTGCAACTTTGAAACTCTTCAGCAAAAATCCGTTTGTCAGCGAAGTGATGATGATGCCCGTGTACATAGCAACCTGAAAAATGGCCACATAACTGGTATCGGCAAAATAGCGCATGATGTAGGCAGCCATAAATATCTCGACAACCGGCAATACCAAAGCATACAGCATATTGGTAATCAGCAGTACACGCATATTGTGCGGCATTGAGAGGAAAAAACGAAACTCGGCAGTCAGTTTTGCTATCATTGCAGGAATTTGCTGTTAAATGAGCGTTGAAAGTATTTTTGATATAGAGAGTTTGGCGCCACAAATCACTTCATCGCTTGCACCGTAGTACATGAAAATATCGTCGCCTTTCACATAATGGCCGTTGGTAAATACCACATTCCCGAAAAATCCGGTTTGCTCGTAGGTTTCAATCGGTTCCATAATGGGCTCAACGCTGCGGGCAAGTACTTTTGAAGGATCGTTGATGTCGAGCAACAAGGCTCCCAGGCAATAGCGGTGATCGCTGTTGGCGCCGTGATAAATTTCAAGCCAGCCTTTTTCTGTCCTGATAGGCGCGCCACCAGCTCCGACACGTTTCGAATCCCAACTGTCAGGTCGCACGGTAGCTATGCATTTGTGTTGCCCCCAGTGAATCAGGTCGGGCGATTCGGCCAGCCAGATGTAGTTTCCACCCAGTTCAGGGCTGCTTGGGCGGTGCAGTGCGTAATATTTTCCGTTTATTTTTTCTTCGAAGAGCGCACAATCCTTGTTGTGAGGCGGAAAAATCATCCCTTTGCGATCGAAGTTCTTCCAGTCTTTGGTGCGGATAAGCCCAACTCCAACTCCAAACTCAGATACTTCGGTAAAAGTAAGGCTGAAACCATCTTCCATAGTGGCCACGCGGCAGTCTTCAATGCCAAAAGTTTCGAGTTCGCCTTTGCCAAAAATGGGAGGATAACCATCGGGTTCCGAGAAATGAATTCCGTCGTCGCTGCAAACCAATCGCAGGTATGAAAGAGTCGTCAGATAATCTTTCTTCTTGTAATTAATTACCCGCGGATCTGACGCATCCAGATCAGGATCATTGGTGTCGAAACTGAGAATTTCGATATTTCCTTTACTATTATATACAGGGAAACTGATTTTGCCTTCAATCTGTTTAGGTCTTTCGGCAACGCGAAGAAGCAACCAGATTTTACCTTCGAATTGAAAAACGCCCGGGTTTAACAGGCAGAGAATTTCCATTCCTTCAATGCCGGGTTTCAGATCGGCAGGACGAATCAGCGGGTTCCGGGGGAATCGTTGTGCAATATCCATTGGTAGTTTTGTTATAGTTGCAACAAAGCTACGATCCAATGAACTGAACCTGTGTCCGCCCCGTTCCCGATCTTGTCCGGTATAGTACAAATGCGTGTAAATTTTGAAGAAATCGCTGGGTTTCAGGAAAAACATATCCTTTCGGAGGTAATTTTTTCTGAATTTGAGAATTGTTTCTGAGTAAATCAGGTTTTTTCGGTAGCTGATTTTACGGTCTGACCTTTCCTGTAGTCTGAAGGAGAACAATCATAAGCCTTGCTGAACAGATCATAGAAATAAGTGCGGCTTGCAAATCCGGTTTGGTCGATAATTTCGCTAACCGATAAGTTGGTCGATTTGAGGAGGATTGACGCTTTGCTTAGCCTTCGCTGATTGATCAGGCTGTTTGGAGTGGTATTGAGCAACGATTTGGTTTTGTTGTAAAGCGAAGATTTACTGATCGCAAGTTTATCGCATAACTTTTCAGACGAGAATGATTCATCGTCAAGGTTTTCATCGATACAACCGATCATTTTATGGAAAAACGGATCCGTGATTTCCTTTTCAAGTGCCGGATTCTCATCCGGATGGCTGAAGCGGTTCTTCATTCCTGACCAAAGGTGCAGGAGTTTTTCGATACGAATTTTAAGATGTTCGGGGTGAAATGGTTTGGGTATGTACGAATCGGCTCCGGCTTTCAATCCGGCAATCCGGTCTTCAATTTCAGCTTTTGCTGTGAGCAGGATCAGTGGCAGATGGCTCGTATCAAAGTTCTCACGAAGTTTTGCGCACAGTTCAACACCATCCATTTCGGGCATCATAACATCCGAAACAATTAAATCAGGTTTTTCGGTCAATACCTTGTTATAAGCATCAAGTCCATTGGTGGCAAATTGGATGTTATAATCAAGCTGAAGAAAATCCCTTAGCAAAACCAGAATTTCGGGATCATCATCGACCAGCAGAATCAATGGCTTTCCAGCTATAAGTTCCGGATTTTCCAAAATATTTTCATGAGTTGGCTCTTTGATATAGTCGATTCCGATCAGTTTATTTGCAGTATCATTGAGCAATTCATCCGAACTTAGCTGGTGCACATCAGGAAAAATACAGGTAAACTTTGTTCCTTCTCCCGGAATACTTTCAAACTGAATGGTTCCTTTCAGTAATTCTATCAGTCCTTTTGTAACCGCCAGCCCCATTCCGGTTGACAGATATCCCGGAAAACTTCCTTTTTTATTTGCTGAAGAAACTCCAAAAGGTTCAAATATTTTCTGAAAATATTCCGATTTAATACCAACGCCATTGTCTTCTACCTCGATTGTAAGTAGTTGTTTTTCAAAATTAACGTTGATTTTTACAAATCCACCCGGGTTGTTGTATTTGACTGAATTTGAGATCAGGTTGGTAAATATCCGCTGAAACTTATCTGCATCGGTCATGATACAAATCTCAGTTTCGGGCGCAATCACCTCCATAGAAATGGTTCTTTGCTGTGCGAGCAAATCCAGATCTGAAACAACTTCTTTTATAAGTTCAACCGGATTTGTCCGCTGAATATTCAAAGGTTCTTTTCCCTTTTCCAACTTCCTGAACTGCATAATTTCAACCACCAGTTTCTGAAGTTTAATACTGTTGTTGAATACTTTTAACAGGCGGGGATTTTCAAGCGCCAGCTGCGTATCATCAAGTAATGTATGTAAGTGTGAAGTGATAATTGTCAGCGGAGTGCGAAACTCATGGGCCACGTTGGTAAAGAACTCAATTTTGTAATTGTGCAATTCTTCCTCTTGTTTCATTTTGAATTCCTGCAATGCGGCTTCTTTCTTCCGGATCGCACGCCGGCGGTAAACTACGAATATCATAAGCTGGATACCGATGAAAACCAAAATATACCCAGCAATTGCCCATGCTGTTAGCCAGAATGGGGGATCAATAACCATGCTGATTTCCCTGATTCGTTTCGACCAGATGCCATTCTCATCGCTCACCCTGATCTGGAGCTTGTAATTTCCCGGTTCCAGATTGGCAAAATTAATTGGCTGATTTTGAGGATTGGTCGTCCATTCATTATCGAAGTTTATAAGCCGGTATGAAATTTTATGCCGTTCGCGACCCCAGTATGCGAGAGGCGCGACATGAAACGAGATGGTATTTTGATTGTACTTTAACTTCAGGTTTTGCTGGTAGTTAATACCGATTGTCAATACACTTTCCTTCCCGGGTTCAATCAATTGGTTTCGGATATAAAGATGGTTGATCGCTATGGGAGGAAAATAGGAGGAAAATTTAATCTCTTTGGTCTGGATAATATCCACCCCCATCGTGCCCCCGACATAAAGCTTGTCTGTATTTTTATCAAAAAACGATGCGCCGTCGCTGTATTCAAAATTAATCAGTCCATCGTTTACATTGAAACTTTTAACGTTCCAACTGATGATATTTATTAATGAGAGACCTTCATTGGTCGTAACCCACAAATCCCCGGGGCTGCCGGGTTGAATCGTGTGAATACTGGCAGTTGACAGATCGGTTTGAATATTTAAACCGGCAATAATTACAGAGTCGGCGTCAACAGGCACGAAACTAAAAATACCATAACTACTTCCGGCCCAGATCTGGCCGTTCCGGTCAGTAAATAATGAAAGGATATCATCATTCCTGATTTGATTGGGGTGCGTTGCGGTATTGTACTGAGCAATGACTCTTTTTGTAATGGTATTGTACCTGAAAACCCCGGCTCCGCGCGACCCGATCCAGATGATGCCGGGCTTTTCTTCGGCAAGGGCATAAACAATTTGTTTTTGCAGTCCGGCTGAAGTAATATTTTTTTCGAGAATTAATTGTTCGCAGCTTAACGGCAAAATTCCCTTGGAATCGAGTTCAACTATAATTACTCCATAACCGCTCGTTCCAAGGTAAATCCTCTGATCGTTTCCTGCTAGTATCCGGTATACAGAAGCGAAACTCAATGTATTCATACTTTTAAAGTCGGATGGAAAATTGCGGATGGATTTATAATCCGGCGAAATAATATCAATGCCAAATCCATCAGTGCCAACCCATATCGAACCATCGTTAAGTTCGTGAAATGAAAGTACTGAATTGTTGTTCAGTCCGTTTTTTACAGAAATTGAAGTAATGTGAGCGCCTTTATTGTTGAAAATATCGATGCCACCACCTTTGGTGCCGATCAGAACATCGCCCTTGCGGGTAACATGTATGCTTCTAACGGTGGGATATGCCAGCTGATCCGATGACAGGCTCTTACTCGGGAATTCAGTTAACTTCAGTGTATATACGGCGTTTCCGTCAGTTCCTATCCACAAAATACCGGGTTCAGTTTCGTAAATACACAATATCCGGGTAGTAATTGGATTATTAATAAACAGCGTTGAGAGCTGGTCAAGCACTTCAAATTTGCGTGTAAGCAAGTTGAAACTGTATATCTTGCCTTTTTCAGTGCCTGCCCAAAGTTGTTCCTTATTTTTCGAACTGGAAAATGAAGTAATAATATCATCAGGAATCGATAGCTGCTGAATTTCTTTCGCATCTATATCAATTAGGATGGCCATTCCTGAACGTTGTGTCAGCATCAGGAAAGGACGGTTGTTGATGAGGAATGAATTGGATGATGTCAGGGTTTCACTGAGAGGCAGCGGCATAATCTCCTGAAGGTGGTTGCCATTCATTAAAATCAGCCGGCCATTTTCTGAAATGAAGTAAGCACAGTCGCCCAGCCATTGAACCCATTTTATGCCAAGGGAAATCGCTTTCGAAGTCTCTTCAAAAATAATATTCCTGAATTCACCGGAAATGCTGTCATAACTGAAAATTCCTCTTCCGAACACGGAAACCAGTGTTCCGTATTTGTCAGAGTGACTGATAGAAATGTCATTTTCGTAGTTGAGCTGTTCTGACTCATTCGTGAAATAGTTGGTAAAACGGTCGTGGACATTGTCGTACAAACCCACTCCTTTGTTGGTAAGCATCCAGATTGGGCCCGAAGCTGTGGGGTACAATTCGCGGACAACATGGTTGTGTATGGAATAGGAATTAATTCCGGGCAGATAAGTTGTCATGTCATTGCCGTCAAACCGGTTAAGACCATTCCAGGTTCCGAACCAGATGTATCCATCCGCATCCTTCGCAATCGTATTTACCGCACCGTTCGATAAACCTTCACGACGTGAAATGGAATGTACATTCGTTCTGAATTCTGCGAATAACGGGAGAGAAATCAGGAAAAAGAGTACCGGAAGAATGCACTTTTTAAGCATTTTAAAAATTGATCAGCGACTCAGTAAAAGTAGAAATAAAACGGATAAAAATGCGAGGTGCAGATTCTCTCGGATTTATTTCAAAACTCCATTTTGATTTCAGGATTAATGTTTTAACTTTGCGCCACAATTTTTAAATCACTGTTTATCATTTAAATTTAAGCAAAATGCCAGCAAAAATCAGATTGCAGCGACATGGTCGCAAACGGTATGCTTACTATCACATTGTGATAGCTGATAGCAGGGCACCACGGGATGGTAGTAATATTGAACGTATTGGATCGTACAATCCAAATACAAATCCTGCTACTATTGAACTCGATTTTGATAAAGCCATTGACTGGCTTGCCAAAGGTGCTCAACCAACCGACACAGTAAGAGCTATTTTATCTTACAAAGGAGTAATGTACAAAAAACATCTTTTAGGTGGTGTCGCCAAAGGCGCTTTCACTGCTGAAGAAGCTGAAACCAAATTCGATGCTTGGGTAACCGAAAAAGCGAATAAAGTTCAGGCTAAAAAAGATGGATTGGTTTCAAATTCAGAGTCTTCGCGTAAAGCTCAGCTCGAAGCAGAAACCAAAAAGAACGCTGAAAGATTGAACGCAATTGCAAAACGCAATGCTGATGCTGCTGCCGCTGCAAAAGCTGCCGCCGCACCTGCACCTGCACCAGTTGCTGAAGAAGTAGCCGAAGAAGCTGCTCCTGAAGAAACTGAAGGTTAATTTTTGACCAAATCCTGTTTTAAACTTCGGAATAAAACAGACAACTTATAAAAGCGATAGAGAAATCTGTCGCTTTTTTCTATTTTTACAACTATGGAAACCATACCGAAAAACAATTGCGTAAAAGTGGGCTATGTGCAGAAACCGCATGGCATCAACGGTGAACTCGTCATCCGCTTTCAGGAAGAATACTACGAAACACTCGAGGAATATCCGGCCCTTTTTCTGGAGATCGACAATTTACTTGTTCCATTCTTTATTGCTGAAGAAGGACTACGATTCAAATCATCTGAATCGGTTATTACACAACTCGATTGGGTAGATACCGATGCAAAAGCCAAAGCCCTTTGCGGATTGTCAGTCTTTGTAAACAAAGAGGATGTCATCGAGTCTGACGACGAAATGAGCCCTCATGCATTGGTCGGATATCAACTGTTCGACGAAACGCTCGGGCTGATTGGTGAAATTAAGGAAGTTCACGATTACGCCGGAAACATGTTGCTTTTGGTTGACTATCAGGGGAAGGAAGCGCTTGTCCCACTCAACGAAGAACTGATTGTGAGCTTAGACGAAGACAAACATGAAATCGAACTCCGAATTCCGGAAGGCTTGTTTGATCTGGACGAGGATTGAGTCAGGAAATTTGTAGTCATTCATAGTCATTTAATTGTTGGTACCTTTTTACTACGAATGACCATAAATGACAACCAATGACCATCTGTTTTCAGATAAACTTTTAATTATCAACGAATATTTGGCTCTGTTCTGCTAATTCTTCGTCCAGATTCGCGTATTCAGGTTTAACTCGTTTACAAGAACCGAAATCATTTCAAACAAGTCGTACATTTCTTTCATATCGCTGAAATTAACTCCCGAACGGAAAATGTTGGGTTCAAAAAGCGCTTCGTTGATACTGTTTGCAAAATAAACACGCGAGCCAACAAACGAAAAATATATTTCCCCTCCAAAACGATTGTAAAGATTGACCATCGCTTCCATAATTGTTGGAGTGAGGATGTACCGCGATTCAACCTGATCGGAACTATAAACCACAAATAGCTTTTCGAATTCTGGATTTTCAAGCTGAACCAATTCTCCCCTGCCGCTCATTTTTTGCAGGCTCTGCCCAAATTTTCCAAGCAGTCTTTCCGCAGTATCAGGAAGTACATAAGTTATTCCTGAAAAGTTTTTGTTAAAATCGGCATGAAGAAATACTCCCCTGAAAATGGTCACCCAATGTTCTCTGCGCTGTACTTTCGGTCCGTAAGTAACCTGTTTGTATTGTGTATGAAGTTCGGAAAACTGAAAATCTGTTTTTTCAATCTGGCCGGTAACAAAGTCGTCCCCTTCATAGCGGTCATAGTGTTGCGGAAATAAACCGCTTTGCTGATACGATTCCTGACTCATGCAATGATCGTACAGGTATTGCCATTCAGGATTAATCAATTTAACAACTTCGGCCACCACGCCCGACTTGAATGTTTCGCGGTATTTCCTGTTTATTTTCCCGGTTTCATAAATGAACCAGATCAAAAATGCGACAGAACCCAGAATTGATATAATAATCAATGCTTCATGAGGATTCAGACTAACCAGAAAAAAGATTCCTGCTGTCAGGCCTGCCAAAAACAGGAAGGTAAGCAGATATCTGTTTAGAATCTTTTTGCGGGTCGATTCAAGCGCGCTCAGTTTTTCTTTTAACTGATTTTCGTAAAGCAGTTTTAATTCGTTTTCCGATGCCATCTGAAGCTAAATTTGAGACTGAAAAAGATTCTTAACGTTCACATTTTCCCGTTCGGTTTCAGTGGCTGTAAATACTTGTTTGGTTTTCAGGAGCATCATCCCGGCCAGCAGGTTTCCCGGAAACATTTCGATGGCATTGTTGAAATCGGTTACGGCAGCATTATAAGCCCGGCGGGCCGCGGCAATCTGCGATTCAACTTCGTTCAGCGACCGTTGCAGGTCAATAAAGTTCTGGCTCGCTTTCAGGTCGGGATAATTTTCAACTGCAACCATCAATCCTGAAAGAGCTGAAGATATCTGGTTATCAAGGTTAACGCGGTCTTCAGGAGCGAGATCATGCTTAAGTGCCTTGGAGCGTAATTCTGTAATTTTTGTCAGCAGCTCTTTTTCATGGGTTGCATATTGCTGAACGGTTGCAACCAAATTGGGAATCAGGTCGTAACGATTTTTTAGTTGAACATCGATGGTTCCAAAAGCATTGGTTACCTGGTTCTTTTTATTGGTCAGGCTGTTGAAAACTGAAACAAATACAAGGAGAAGAATTAAAGCGATAACAATTACGAAAATCAGCGTTGAGTTCATTGTAGTTAATTTTGGTGTTAGTTTTTAACCCATTAAAGGTTTGTGTGATTTTAAAATAATTATGATCGTAAAATTACAGATTCGGGATTGATTTATCAAATATAAAAGGTGACTGGAGGATATTCGCCTGCGAATTATCGAACATGCTGGTGAATGGAGAAAAAAGTTTAGCGTTTGACTTGGTTGTGCCTGCTACCTAATTATTTTTGCCACTTTGCAACTTCCCGAATAATTTGCCGTCTATAAACACGTTTAGAAGTTCAGAACAATCAATTAAATACGAAACAAATGAAAACACAATTAGTAGCATTCATTCTATTCACGTTTTTTCTCACTGCAATTCAGGTTCAGGCCGACGAAGAAACCCGTAAAGTTGATCCTTTCACCGAAATTTCGCTAAGGGTTGGAGCAACAGTTCACCTTGAACAGGGTGCAAAACAAAACCTCGAAATTGTAGCCAAACCATCGGCCATGGAAGAACTAATTACAGAAGTGAAAGATGGCAAACTGATTATCAGGTTTCCCAACAAAAACTTCTTCTGGACGACATTTAATCCGGGAGAAATAACAATTTACATCACCACTCCTGAAATTAACGGATTGGGCGTGGCTGGCTCAGGCGATATTATTGCCGAAGACGAAATCAAATCAAAGATCATCGATTTGGCGGTTAGCGGAAGCGGAAATATCAAGCTTTCGGAGCTTACTGCCGAACGGGTAAAAACAACCATTTCAGGCTCGGGCAACATTATTCTGGAAGGAGAAACCGCTGCACAGGATTTAAGTGTGAACATTTCGGGAAGCGGAAATTTCAAAGGGTTGAAATACCCTGCCGATGATGTGACGGTTAAAGTTTCAGGCTCCGGAAATGTTGAGGTTGAAGCCAATAACAACCTGTACGTCCGTATGGCTGGCTCCGGAAATGTTACTTACAAAGGAAAACCACTTATTGATCAGGCAATAACCGGTTCAGGCAAGGTTAAAAGTGCAAAGTAAAAGATCTTCAGAAAAAAATTCCAAAAGGTGGCTGTAGAAATTACAGACCACCTTTTTTTTGCGCAAAAATCAAAATCCGAAGTCAAAATCCTTCCAATCGGTTTATTTCAGAAGTGAAAAATTTTAAAGTTCGAAACCAGCATCAGGTAACATAGCTGCCATCCATGTAACATTTCTGCAAACACGGGTAATTGGGGTGTGTGAATGTATCATAGGTGATCATCTTAGTATCATTTTGGATACGCGCTTTTTGGGGTAGGCAGTAGTTTTGGGAATACAAAAAATCTATTCCCGACACTTATGAAAACACAAAAAGTAAGTACTGTAGCTATGATTATCGCACTGGGCGGTTTCCTGTTCGGTTACGATATTGCAATGATCTCCGGAACTACTTCTCAGTTAGAGACAGTCTTCCAGCTCAGCAAATTCTCCCTTGGTTTTACCGTAGCGATTGCATTAATCGGTACCATTATCGGTACCATTATAATAGGTAAACCGGTTGATCAGTTTGGCCGCCGTAAATCGCTTATTTTTCTTTCCGGACTGTTTGCCCTTGCAACGCTTGGAAGTGCACTTTCACCAGTTTGGGGCGTGTTCCTCTTTTTCAGGTTTCTTACCGGAATCCTTCTGGGCTGCATTTCAGTAGTTACCCCCATGTTTATTGCCGAAATATCACCTGCAGCTCAACGCGGACGGCTGGTAGTAATGAATCAGTTTAATGTGGTGACCGCCATATTTCTGGCCTATGTAATTAATTACCTGATTTCAGGCGCCATTGAAACCGCTTCGTGGCGGTGGATGATTGGTGTTGAAGCCATTCCTGCCTTTTCATTCTTTGTGCTGCTTTTCGGAATGCCGGAAAGTCCACGCTGGCTGGCCATGAACAACCGCAAAGAAGAAGCCATCAATATCTTTACCCGCATTGGTGCAGCAAATCCTGAAGGGGAAGTGAAACTAATTACTGACTCCATTCAAAGCCAGGAAAAAACCGGACATTACAACTTATTCAGCAAAGAGAACCGCTTTCCGGTAATGATTGCCATTCTGATCGCGGCCTTCAATCAGCTTGCCGGTATCAATGCCATTATTTATTATGCGCCACGTATTTTCGAAATGACCGGCATGGGTCAAAATGCCTCCCTGCTTCAGTCCATTTCAATCGGACTGACCAATCTGCTTTTCACCATTGTTGCGCTATTTTTAATCGACCGTTATGGGCGCCGAAACCTCCTGATGGCCGGCTCTGTTGGAATGGTATTCTTCCTCGGAATGCTGTCGAAAGCATTCTTCACCAATAATTTCACCGAGTTTGGCGGTTATGGGGTAATGATTTACCTGATGGGATTTATCGCCTTCTTCGCATTCTCGCAGGGAGCCGTACTCTGGGTGGTTATCTCTGAAATCTTTCCTAATAAATTACGCGCCAAAGGACAGGCACTGGGCAGTTTTACCCATTGGATTATGGCAGCCGCCATTAGTTGGTCGTTCCCGGTTTTTGCCAACATGCCGTCAATTGGCGGAGGACCGTCGTTCGCCTTTTTTGCTGTAATGATGGTGCTGCATTTCTTCTTTGCCTGGAAAATTCTGCCTGAAACCAAAGGTAAATCGCTTGAAGAAATTCAGGTTGAAATGGATAAACAACGGAATAAAACAAAATAACTGACTTCAAAATGAAAATAAAGAACAATCAAATTCTGTGTATCGGCGAAATCCTTTGGGACAATCTCCCATCAGGGGCAAAACCGGGAGGCGCCCCAATGAACGTGGCCCTGCACCTGAACCGTATCGGACAGAAAGTATCCATTTCCAGTAAAGTTGGTATTGATGAAAGAGGTAAAAAATTACTCGCTTTTCTGGAAGATTCAGGTTTGCGAACTGATCTCATTCAGATTGATGAAACACTTCCCACCAGCGAAGTATTGGTTCATTTAGATGAAAACAACAATGCAACTTACGAAATCTGCGAACCTGTTGCCTGGGACAACCTGGTTTTAACTGATTCTCTGATCCATCAGGCAAAATCATCTGGCCTGATAATCTATGGAACGCTGGCTTCCCGTAATCCTGAAACAAGGCATACGATTCTTCAATTGCTCGAAAATGATGTCGTGAAACTCATTGATGTAAATCTACGTCAACCTTATGACACAAGGGAAATTGTCGAACAGCTTATCCTGAAATCGGACATCGTTAAGTTGAACGATGAAGAACTGGGCGTTTTCGGACAATGGTACAACAAACACAAACACGATGAGGAAAGTCTGGTGAGATGGTTTGCCGAAGAGTACGACTCGAAAATGGTAATTGTTACCAAAGGCGACAAAGGCGCTTTGCTTTATTCCGATGGAGTGTTTTACGAACATCCCGGATTTAAAGTAGATGCGGTTGATACTGTTGGGGCGGGCGATGCATTCCTGGCTGGGTTTATTGCTGCCTTGCTCGAAGGAAAAACAAACGACAAAGCGCTTGAATTTGCCTGTGCAACCGGGGCTTTTGTTGCAAGCAAAACCGGAGCAACTCCGGAATATGATCGGATTGAAATAGAACAACTATTAATCTCAAATTAAACAAACTATGAAAAAAAGATCCTTTTTTTTGAAACAAATGGCCAGAGGAATATTCCTCCTTTTGGCATTTTTATTCTCTTTGGAGGCAATAGCCCAACAGGTATCAGTTTCCGGAAAAGTTACTGAACAAACGGGTGCTGGATTGCCGGGTGTAACCATTGTTGAAAAGGGTACTGTGAATGGCGCTATTACTGATTTTGATGGTAATTACTCCATTAAAACAACTACAAATGCGACCTTGAATTTCAGCTTTGTTGGAATGAAACCGCAGGAAATTTCAGTTGGCGGACGCACATCTATCAATGTGGTTTTAGAAGAAGAAATACGTGGGTTGGATGAGGTGATCGTAACCGGTTATCAGACTCAACGAAGGGCAGATCTGACTGGCTCGGTTGGCGTAGTAGAAATAGATAAGCTGAAAGAGGTTCCCACCGGGAATATTATGAAAGCACTTCAGGGTCAGGTAGCAGGAGTTTACGTTAAAACTGACGGGTCTCCCGGTGGAGGTGCAACAGTTCGAATCAGAGGGGGTAGCACCATGACTGGGGGTTTTAATGATCCGCTTTACATTATCGATGGTATTCCGACAACAGGCGGCATCGAACAATTAAATGCAAACGACATTGAGTCAATGCAGGTTTTAAAGGATGCTTCCGCATCAAGTATTTATGGTTCGCGGGCCAACAACGGTGTAATTCTGATTACTACAAAAAAAGGGAAAGCCGGATCAAGTAAAATTGAGTACAGTTCTTATTATACTATTCAAAACTATGCCAAAAAGCTGGATGTTTTGAACGCCTATGACAGGGGGTATGTTAACTGGCAGGCAGCGATCAACGATGGACGAACCCCTACTTCAAATATCTACAGCTATGAGTGGCACAGGGACGCCAGCAACACGGCTGTTTTAGATAAAATTCTTTTCCCTGAATTTATTGATCCTGCCCAAACCATGCGGCCTGCCGACACAAAATGGGTAGATGAAGTTTCACAGCTAGCTTTTCTTCAATCGCAGAACCTTACTTTTACAAGTGGCAGCGAAAAAGGAACAACACTGTTGTCATTGAATTATTTCGACAACAATGGTATTATCAAAGAAACGAATCACAAGAAATACACCGCCCGCATCAATTCAGACTATAATTTTCTGGGCGGAAAATTAAAAGTTGGTGAAAACCTGTCAATTTCTAAAATTAATAATGTTGAAATACCGGTTGGCGATGTCATGTATCTTTCATTGGTTCAACAGCCTGTTGTTCC
Source organism: Prolixibacteraceae bacterium (assembly GCA_019459485.1). Lineage (GTDB taxonomy): Bacteria > Bacteroidota > Bacteroidia > Bacteroidales > Prolixibacteraceae > Aquipluma. The sequence goes on along the minus strand of JAIBEZ010000022.1, from coordinate 100,846 downwards.
GGTACGTTCGGTAGATGGCGCATGGGGTGGTCCGGCTCCGGGCATGACGGACCGTCACAATCCCGTTAGGCTGATAGAAGACAACAAGCAAAATGTATCCAATTCTGCACGCATTTTTGGTAACCTTTATGCAGACCTCGAAATTATTAAAGACCTGAATTTCAGAAGCAATTTTGGTATCGATTATACTGAAAGGTATTACCGCAGGATGGATTACACTTATGCTTCAGGTTTCCTTATCAGCGATATTAGTCGTACCACCATGTCGCAAGATCACAATATGGCATGGACCTGGTCAAATACATTAAATTATAAAATCAAGAAAGGCAATCATTCTGCTGAATTCCTGGCAGGTATGGAAGCCATTAAAGCACAATTTGTTACTTTCAACGGAAGCCGCGAAGGGTACGTGATTCAGGACGACAACTATATGTACCTGAGTTCGGGCACATCAAAATTCCTGAACGGTGGAGGCGGTGCAGCCAACTCTTTATTATCGTACTTCGGAAAAATTAATTATTCTTACAACGACAGATATCTTGCTTCAGCTACCGTTCGTCGTGATGGTTCCTCGCGTTTTGGTAAGGATAACCAGTATGGTATTTTCCCGGCATTCTCATTCGGCTGGAGGCTTAGTGAGGAATCTTTCATCAAGGATAACGTAAAAAGTGTTTCAAATCTGAAGCTTAGGGCTGGTTGGGGTAAAACAGGTAACCAGGAAATTAACAACGAGGCTATCTACTCTATCTATAAAACAGATACAGGTATTGATCCAACATGGGATTTTGATTCAGGCACATCCTATGATATTTCCGGTTCTGATGGAGGTGCACTTCCTTCAGGATTCCGTAAAATCAGAGAAGGCAACTCGCTGCTAAGATGGGAAGAAGCAGAACAAACCAACTTCGGTTTGGATTATGGATTCTTCGGACAAAAGATCATTGGGAGTTTAGATTACTTCGTAAAAGACACCAAAAATATTTTGTTGGAGCCGCCATATCTGGCAGCAAAAGGCGAAGGTGGAAATCAGTGGGTAAATGGCGCATCTTTAAATGTTAAAGGATTGGAATTTGTTTTGGGATATGAAACCAAGTTCGATAATGGAATAGAATTAAGTGTTTCAGGAAATATCTCAACTTACAAACGTGAAGTAACTTATTTGCCGGAAGATGTTTTGACCGGTTATCCGGGAGATCCTGCAAATGGGAAGAGTGTACTGGGACATTCTGACCTTGCTCAATTCGGATATATTGCTGATGGACTTTTCCAGAATCAGGCTGAAGTTGACGCTTATGCAGCACAACCGGGGAAGGCTATTGGCCGCATCAGGTATAAAGATATTGGTGGATTGGATGCATCTGGTAAGTATGTGAATAAACCAGATGGAGTTGTGAATGCGCTCGACAGAACATGGATTGGCGATCCAAATCCGGATTTTGAATACGGAATTAGTGCAAATGCAAGTTACAAGGGTTTTGATGTGTCAGTATTCTTTCAGGGAGTCTCCGGAGCCGAGGTTTACAATGATTACAAGCATTTAACCGATTTTACATCTATTTGGCAGGGAACCAACTTTGGCGCAAGGACACTCGATGCCTGGTCGCCGACAAATACAGGTTCTACCATTCCGATGCTGACACTTACCGATACCAATAATGAAAGCAGGTATTCATCCTATTTTATCGAGAATGGATCCTATTTGAAATTGCGCAACCTTCAGGCAGGATACACTATCCCGAAAAGCATAATGGAATCTGTAAAAATCGCGAGTGCCAGAATCTATGTTCAGGGACAAAATTTGTTTACAATTAAAGACAACAATGGTTCAGATAAATATACCGGAGTTGATCCTGAAAATCCAAATTTTGCCTATCCAATCCCAAGGACATTCACATTAGGCGTTAACTTAACCTTTTAATAATTAGTAAGATGAAAAATATTCATGCAAAAATAAAGCTATTTGCTTCGTTGGTTGTTCTGGCTTTTGCTCAGATATCATGTTCGAACGATTTCCTTAACCTCCCCCCGCAGGCAACCGTAAGCAGCGACCAATTAAATACACCTGAAAATATTGACGGAATGGTGATTGCAGCTTATGCAGAATTAGGAAACGACCATTATACAGCGCCCAACTCTTTATGGCCTTATGCCGACATTACCAGTGGCGATGCCTATAAAGGTGGTGATGGGACAGGCGATATTCAGGAATTCAACTTCCTTGAACTCTTTAAGATCAATACTCCTAACAATCCGCTTCTCGATCAGAAATGGTATCGTTTATATGTAGGGATTTCGCGTTGCAACGAAGCATTAAAAAGATTAGAAGCTGTAACAGAAGTAGAAGTTCCGAAGAAAAAGCAACGTATGGCTGAAGTTCATTTTTTACGTGGCCACCAGTATTTCCTACTGAAAACCATGTTTAATCGTATTCCCTGGATTGATGAAACTATCGAGGGAGATGGTTTTGGAAAAGTTTCAAACGTTGACCTGACCAGCAAAGAGTTGTGGGATAACATTGCTGCTGAATTTCAGGATGGGGTTACAAATTTGCCGGAAACACAAGCAGATGCCGGACGTCCGAACAAATTTACAGCTATGGCCTATCTTGCCAAAGTAAAGCTCTATATAGCATTCGAACAGGACGAAACAAACAATGTGAAATCCATCAATGCGGCAACTTTAAACGAGGTTGTATCCTTAACAGACCAGGTAATCAATTCAGGGAAATACTCCCTGTTCAGCGATTTTGCCTATAATTTTCTGTGGGAAAAGGATAAAAACAGTACTGAATCTGTTTTTGCCATTCAACGTTCGATCAACGATGGTACACCAAAAGGCCGCCTTGATTGGGGCAATGCGCTCAATTATCCAATGAACCCCGAATATGGCTGCTGTGGATTCCATATCGGAAGCCAAAACCTGATGAATTCTTTCAAAACCGATGGTACCAAAGGTCTGCCGCTTTTTGATACTTTCAACAATACAAACGCTGTGGCAGGTGCTGATTTCAAGAATAATACTTTTGATGTGCGCATTGACCATACTTTGGCAGTACCCGGCAAACCATACAAATATGATCCGAACTTTATTTATGAGCAAGGCTGGTCTCGTTCAGGCGTAACATACGGACATTTTGCTTCGATGAAAGAAGTTCAGCATTACACATGCGCATGCTTCCAGAAAGTTCCACCGTTTATGGCAGCATCGAAAAACACCGATATCATCCGTTATGCTGATGTGTTGCTATGGAAAGCAGAAGCATTAATAGAACTTGGCCGTCAGAATGAAGCCCTTCCAATTATCAATGAGATCAGAACAAGAGCCATGAACAGTACCAATAAATTGAAGGACAAAAACGGAGCACCTGTTTCCAATTACTTTATGGATACCTACAAACCTGGTGTTAACTGCACCTGGTCGCAGGATTTTGCCCGTACGGCATTGAGATGGGAAAGACGCCTGGAATTTGCAATGGAAGGAATCCGCTTCTTCGATTTGGTACGTTGGGGAATTGCAGCCGAATATCTGAATAAATATTTTGCTGAAGAAACACCCGAAAGGCAATACCTGAAAGATGCGCTGTTTACCAAAAACAAACACGAATATTTCCCGATTCCACAGAAACAGATCGACTTTAGCAAGGGTTTGTACAAACAAAACCATGGATGGTAATTTTAAAAGTAGCTCATAACTTTAAATTATAACAAAATGAAGAATTTCATAAAATATACTTTCATCCTCACTTTATTTATCGGATTGTTCCACTCCTGTGAAGATAAATATACCTCCACTTTAGAACTGGATAAGGATGTTACCATTGCAGAATTTACTGTTAATGGAGTGAACGGTGTAATCAATGAGAAGAACAAAACCATTGTTGTGACCATGCCCGATGGCACAGATGTCTCAAAAATCAGCCCCATAGTAAAAATTGCCGAAGGAGCGGTTATAACACCAGCGATTACGTCGAACATGAATTTTAGCGAGCCACTTGAATTTACCCTGGTAAATGGCGATGTTTTCAGTAAATATACAGTTAATGTTTCCGAAGAGTTTTTCATTGGGTTTCTTGGAACCGCTGCAAGCGCATCGTCATTAGTTGATGATGACGAAAAAGCTGCCGCCGCCTGGTTCTTCCAGAATTATTCAAACGGGAAATACATCAGTTTTGATGATATTAAAAACGGGAAAGTTGACGTATCTAAATTTAGGGTTCTTTGGTGGTATTACGATTCAGGCCGAAATTTACCTGAAATCGCAAAAGACGCAACTGTTCTAAATGCCATTACCAATTTCTATAAAACCGGCGGAAATTTGTTGCTGAATGCACATGCATGCGCTTATTTGTGGACACTTGGCCGCATGACCGACACTTACGAGATGGTTATTGGCGACGGTGAAGGCGGCGACAATCCTGATACATGGGGCATTGGCGTAACCATTGGGGCTCATGACATGAGCAGCCACCCAATTTATAAAGGAGTTACTTTAAACCTTGAAGGCGATGGTTATAAGTCGGTTCCTGTAATTGGGTCGGGATGGAAAGAGGACCACAACTACGTAATTGCTTCGATTCCCGCCAACCTTGGTGGATTACCCAATAACGACGAAGCTGCTTATACCGCTTTTACAACCAAACACAATGTAAAATGGCTTGGTGTTTGGGCCGGAATCCGGGACTATTGGATGGGAGGAGTTTTTGAATTTTCACCTACCACCGCCTATAAAGGCAAATTGCTCTATTTAGGTATTGGTGGTATAGAATTCAGCCAAAATGCCAAAGGAGAAAGAAATCCATCAGGAGTAAATGCTTACCAAAACAATATCAACTTGCTTACTAAGAATTCTTTGGACTATTTATCGATTAAAAATTAGGGATAATATAGAGCAGGGGTCATTTGATCCCTGCTTTTATCTTTCACTCTTGTTTTGTACTTAATATATCCTGAAAACGCTTGAATGAAAACTAAACTCGTAATAATCCTTTTAATGAGCCTGATTGTTTTTGGGTGCAGACAGAATGAATCTGATGAAACAGACGAACGTCAGGTTATGAAACATCATGACCTCAGACCTTTCTATCATTTTACCCCACCAAAGAACTGGATGAACGATCCAAATGGAATGGTTTATTCTGATGGCACTTATCACCTTTTCTATCAGTATTATCCGAATGGTGTAAACTGGGGGCCAATGCATTGGGCACACGCAACCAGCACTGATTTGTTTCATTGGGAAGATAAAGGCACCAAACTCTATCCTGATGAATTGGGTTACATTTTCTCAGGAAGTGCTGTTGTCGATAAAAACAATACTGCGGGTTTTAAAAGCAATGCCAATGCTCCTTTGGTGGCCATTTTCACACACCATCAAAATTTTGGGGGCCTGCAACAGCAAAGTCTGGCTTTCAGCACCGACAAGGGAACCACATGGGTAAAATATTCGGGAAACCCGGTTTTGAAAAACCCCGGAATTACAGACTTCAGGGATCCAAAAGTAATTTGGTACGAACCCATGAATAAATGGATTATGGTGCTGGCAGCCGGTAACAAGATTAAAATTTACTCATCGCAGAATTTAAAAGACTGGAATTTCGAAAGTGATTTCGGAGAAAACCAGGGATATCATGGCGGAGTATGGGAATGTCCGGATTTATTTGAATTAACTGACAGCAAAGGTGCACGCAAATGGGCACTGCTGGTTAGTATTGGCGGTGGAGAATCGAGCGAGCCAAATGGCGGAAGTTCAACTCAATATTTCATCGGCAGTTTCAATGGAAAAACATTTACCGCGGAAAATCAGGAGGTTCTTTGGGCCGACTATGGGGTTGACAACTATGCCGGAGTAAGTTGGAGCGATATTCCTGCAAAAGATGGACAACGAATTTTTATGGGATGGATGAGCAATTGGGTCTATGCCGGCTCGACACCAACCATAGGATGGCGAGGCGCGATGACTGTTGCAAGAGAGGTTAAACTGGCGGAAACTAACGGAAAATACAAACTTCATTTTCCACTGTTAGATGAATTGAATACTTTGAAAGACGCTCAACATACGTCAACTGCCAGCACTCCGTTGAACGGACTTGATCTGAACAACAATGAAATTGTTGGCACCGGAAGTTATTTGGTTGAAATGGAAATTGATGCCACGCTCACCGATGATTTCGAAATTTCGATGGGAAATGAACTTGAAAAAATGATCATCAGTTACAGCAAAGCAAATACTGAATTTGTTGTCGACAGGAGTAATTCCGGAATTACTGACTTCAGCCCAATGTTTAAACGACCGATTAAATGCAAGTTCATTCCACAAAGTTCAAAAATTTTCCTCCAACTTTTGGTTGACAAATCTTCACTTGAAATCTTTATTAACAAAGGCGAAAAAGTTATGACCACCCTATTTTTTCCAAAATATGAATACCGATTTCTCAAAGTTCATAGTAATTCAGGAAAAGATTTTTTAAGAACTTATACTATTTCGGCTTTAAACAAATCCATTATCAGGCAGTGAACTAAAACTTAACTCAATGAAGCAGTTATCAGTAATCATTTTAGTAATACTTTTAAGCCAGGGTTGTTTACAGAAAAAACCAGCCGGCACTATGGAAAAGTACCAGCCGGCCATCCATTTTTCTCCCGGAAAAGTTTGGACGAGTGATGCCATTGGTTTAGTTTCCGATGGAAGCGATTACCACTTGTTTTATCAATTTTTATCCGACAGTTCTGAATCTGGAAAATTGGAATGGGGACATGCCCAGAGCAAAGACCTGATAGATTGGCAGCATGATGTGAAAATAATTTTACCCGACGGCTTAGCTGAAGTCCTGTTATCCACTACAGTTGTTGATGTGCGAAATACTTCAGGCTTAGGCAAAGATGGCAAAGCGCCTTGGGTGGCTTTGGCTTTATTACACAAAGATGATAACCATTTTGCCGGAGTGATTGATTTTAATAACCTTGCTTTGGTTTTTAGCCTTGACAATGGACAAACATGGTCGAAGCACAATTCCAAATCAGATTCCACTATTTCAGATTTACAGGAATGTAAATATCCAAGATTAATCTGGCATGATGAAAGCGGGAAATGGATCATGGTAGGGTCCAGGAGTGATCGTGTGAGTTTTTACTCATCGACAGATTTAATAAATTGGACCTTCGAAAGTGACTTCGGAGCAGGCAAAGGATCTCATACCGGAACCTGGGAATATGTTGATTTATTTCGCCTTAGAGTAAACGGGGAAGATGAAACCAAATGGGTTCTTGGAGTAAGTGTTGATCAGGGTGCACTCAACGGCGGCTCGGGTATTCAGTATTTCCCCGGAAATTTTGATGGCCACGAATTTGAATTCATTGGGGAAAAACCAAAATGGGTTGATTACGGGAAAGACAACTACGCCGGAATCACCTGTCAGGATTCAGCTAACGAACGTACTCTTTTTGTCGGATGGATGAATAACTGGCAATATGCCAATCTGATACCAGCAAGAGGCTGGAGAGGAATATTGACATTTCCGCGAGAGTTATCATTGGTAAAAAAACACAATGAATACTTGCTGAATGCACAGCCAGCCAGAGAACTACATACAGTTCAACAGGATAAGAACATGCTGGAAGAAACTGAAATTGAAGGTTTAGTTGAATTTCATCACGATTTTGAAACTCCAACTGAATTAAAACTGAATTTCAATACCAGCAATATGACGCAATTTGGATTTGCTGAAAAATTTGGGATTGAATTGTCAAATGCCACCGGTGAAAAATTGATTATTGGGTACAATAATCTGGAGAAATATTTCTTTATCGACCGTACAAATGCCGGGAATTATATTGAATCACCCGATTTTAAGTGGGTAAACTACGCGCCGTACGTGGAAAATGAATCTTCGATGGGTTGGCATCTGATAATTGATGGTTCATCGGTAGAATTGTTTGCAAAAAACGGTCTGATTGTTATGACTGAACGGATCTTCCCTACTGAAGCCTTTAATAGCATTAAATTGTTTGCCGATCATGGTAAAATTAAACTGACCAATGGAAATATTTCGAAACTAAAAAGTAATAATACAAACTTAAACAACATAAGATGAAAAGAAACTCTTATACAATTATTGGAATAGTAGTCAGCATTTTAATCGCTGTTCTGCTTGTTGGGTGCAATCAATATTCCAAAAAGAGCAGCGAAGCTGTAAGTTACTATTACACCGAACAATACCGCCCTCAATTTCATTTTACTCCTGAAGCCAACTGGATGAACGACCCGAATGGCATGGTTTATTATGAAGGTGAATACCACCTGTTTTACCAGTATTATCCCGACAGTACTGTTTGGGGACCGATGCACTGGGGACATGCCATCAGCAAAGATCTGGTTCATTGGGAACACATGCCCGTTGCCATTTACCCCGATTCGCTGGGATGGATTTTCTCGGGAAGTGCGGTTGCCGACCTCAAAAACACATCGGGTTTAGGCACTGCAGAAAACCCGCCGCTGGTAGCTATTTACACTTACCACAATGTGATGCTTGAAAAAAGCGGAAGCAAAACTCCGCAGAGTCAGGCGCTGGCTTTTAGCACCGATAAAGGTCGCACATGGACCAAATACGCCAACAATCCGGTACTCGAAAGCCCCGGAATTCCCGATTTTCGTGACCCAAAAGTATTCTGGCACAATGAAACAGGCAAATGGGTAATGATTCTGGCCGTTCAGGACAGGGTGCATCTTTATTCATCGCCCAATTTAATCAGCTGGAAATTTGAAAGTGAATTCGGAAAAGGAATCGGCGCTCATGGCGGAGTTTGGGAATGTCCGGATTTGTTTCCGCTAAAAGTGGAGGGAAGCGATGTTTCCAAATGGGTGATGTTGGTCAATATCAATCCCGGCGGACCAAACGGAGGCTCTGCCAACCAGTATTTTACCGGTGAGTTCGACGGAAAAAAGTTTACTCCTGACGAGACCAATGAGAAATGGGTGGACTGGGGCCGCGATAATTACGCTGGTGTAACCTGGTCGAATGTTCCGGACACTGATGGCCGCAGGCTTTTTATTGGTTGGATGAGCAACTGGCAGTATGCCAATGTTGTACCAACCACCGTTTGGCGCAGTGCCACAACAATTCCGCGCGAATTGTCGCTGATCAGTCAGAACAACAGTTATTTGCTGGTTTCGAAACCTGTAAGAGAACTCGAAGTACTTCGCGGTGGAACAACTCCGGTTTATCATGCCACACAAAACATTTCAGGCGAAAAGGAAATGGCACTGGATAGTATTACGCTCAGCCAAAGCGAGCTGATTTTTGACTTTGACCTCGAAAACGGCAAAGTTGATTCGCTGGGCATTGTGCTGGAAAACAATCTTCAGGAAAAATTGGTAATCGGCTATTCGATCAGTCAGAAACAATTTTTTGTTGATCGCAGGGCTGCCGGTCTTTCCACATTTTCAAAAGAATTTGCAGGGATTTCGAAGGCGTCCTACACCGCGGGCGGACATCTGCAATTGAGGATTTTTGTGGATGCTGCATCAACAGAGCTGTTTGTGGATGGCGGGAAACTGGTGATGACCGATATCGCTTTTCCGACAGAGAATTTCACCAAGCTGAAAGTATTCTCAACCGGCGGTGATTTGTTGTTGGAAAAAGCTGAATTTCACGGCCTGAAGCGAATCTGGTAGCTGTTGCTACCGAGAGGAACAGGCAAGCCGCAGAAGGCTTGCCTCCTGTTTAGATTGGCAATTAAAAATGATTGATCTGATTTATAAAAACATTTCTCAATCATTTATAGATAAAACCGTACTTTAGTGCATTATTAAAAAAATAATCTGCAATGAAACACACTCGATTTTTTTCAATGTTTAGTAGCAAATTCTACTATTTGTTAATAGCCCTGACTTTGTTTGTTTCGATATCTTTTACTTCACAAAGCAGTAATACAACTGCCGGAGATCAGCCAATTATTGGCCGTTGGGACATCACTGTTCAAATGGGAGATCAGTCTGTTCCTTCCTGGCTGGAAGTTAAACTTTCAGGATTAACCACGCTTGTTGGTTATTTTGTTGCTGAGTCAGGAAGCGCCCGGCCGATTTCAAAAGTAAATGTTAGTGACGGAAAAATCACGTTTAGTATTCCACCTCAATGGGATAACGCAGACAAGGACATGGTTTTTGAAGGAACTATTGAAAATGACAAACTCAAGGGTGTGATTACAAGTAGTTCAGGCAACAAACATTCATTCGTTGGAGAAAGAGCGCCTTTGCTTAAAAGAAATACTACTCCTGAATGGGGAACGCCAATCGCTCTTTTTGATGGCCGGAATCTCGATGCCTGGCATCCACAAAAATCAAATAATCAATGGGTGGTTGAAAACGGAATCCTGAGAAGTCCAAAGCCCGGAACCAACCTAATTACCAATCAAAAGTTTGATGATTTTAAATTGCACATTGAGTTCAGGTATCCTGAAGAAGGTAATACCGGTATATATTTAAGAGGCCGGTATGAAGTACAGATCGAAGATAGCAAAGGAAAAGAACCTTCATCGGTTTACCTTGGAGGGGTTTATGGTTTCCTGACACCGAATGAAAATGTGGCAAAATCTCCGGGTGAGTGGCAAACGTATGACATTACATTGATTGGCCGGCGCGTTACAATTGAGGCAAATGGTAAAATAGTTATTTGTGACCAGATTATCCCGGGAATTACCGGTGGGGCAATTGACAGCAAAGAAGGTGAACCGGGTCCAATTATGCTTCAGGGAGATCACCAACCTGCTGATTACAGAAACATCATTATTACTCCTGCGAAGTAGATTTATTTTTATTCTGATAATCACTGGGCGACATTTTAAATTGCTCTTTAAAACATCGTGTGAAGTATGATGGAGATGAAAATCCCACTTCATAGGCAATTTCGGCAATTGTTTTCCCGCTGTTCCGGAGCAGTTCAAGCGACTTCCGTAGTTTTACCGAAGTAACAAATTCGCTGACCGACATATCGGTCAGCTTTTTTATTTTGCGGTAAAGGTGTACCCTCGACATTCCCAGTTTATGCCCGAGATCGTCAACGCTCAGGTCTTCGTTTCCACTATTTTGCTCAACAATCTGGGTGATTTTCGACAGGAATTTTTTATCCAGCCGGTTCAAATCACTTTCTTTTTCCTGAAAATCGAGTTGTTCCTTGTAATGTTCCCTGATTTTGGCACGCAACTCAAGCAGTTTTTTCACCCTGACCTGCAGGTGACGGCTGTTAAACGGTTTTGGAATGTACGAATCGGCGCCCTCTTCCAGACCTTCCAGTTTATGCTCCAGCGCGGCCTTGGCTGTCAACAGGATAATCGGAATATGACAGGTTTTCATGTCTGTTTTCAAATGCCGGGTCAATTCCAGTCCATCCATCACAGGCATCATTATATCGCTGATAATCAAATCAGGCTCTTCTTCCAATGCCTTTTCAAGGCCATCTTTTCCGTTCTTCGCTTCAATTATTTGATACTGACTCCCGAGGCTCATTCGGATAAATTCCCTGACATCCGACACATCTTCGACCACCAGAATAGCAGGTTTATTTTTGCCTTCATGAATTGTTGCTGAAGGTATTTCATCAGCAGCCAAATCTCTGGTTAAAATCTGGTTGTCTAAGTTATGTTCCTGTACCGTTTCATCAATGACCATTTCATCAGGCAGCAGATGCTGACTTCCCAATGGCAGATAAATGAAAAAAGAAGTTCCCTTTCCTTCAGCACTTTTCACGCTGATCCGCCCCCGGTGCATTTCAACAAATTCTTTTGAAAGGTTGAGCCCAAGCCCTGTTCCCTTCACTGCATGTGATTTTCCGGCCTGATAAAACCGGTCGAAGATCTTGTCCAAATGTTTTTCTGCCATACCGATACCGGTATCTCTAATTTCAATTTGCACTTCTTCGGTGTAAATTCCTGGTACCATTGGAATCACTTTGTTGGCCAAAATGGTAATTTTTCCGCCATCGGAGGTGAATTTAAACGCGTTGGAAAGAATGTTGAACAATACCTTGTCCATCTTGTCGCGGTCGAACCAAACGGGCAACTGCTTTTCAGGACAAACAACGTCCAATTCGATGTTCCGGCCCGAGGCAAGCGATGCAAAAGAGTCTTTCGTTTCCTGCAAAAAAGCGATCAAATCATTTTCTGAAGCTGCCAATTCCATCTTCTTATTTTCCAGTTTTCTGAAGTCCATTAACTGGTTCACCAATCGCAATAGCCGGATCGTGTTCCGGTGCATCAGTTTAAACTGGTTTTGCTGTTCGGATGTATATTGTTCCGATTGCATCAGGTTTTCCAGCGGGCCTTTTATTAAAGTTAACGGAGTACGGAACTCGTGCGAGATATTGGTGAAAAAACGAAGTTTCGCCTGCGTGGCTTCTTCCAGCTGCTGACTAACTTCCACCAACTTGTCGCGCTGTTCGAGTATGGCAATGTTTTGCTTTTTAATTTTATGATTCTTGGCTTCCAGTTTCTCATTGGCAATTTTTTTATTCCTGAAGGCCTGAAAAGTCAAAATCACCAATGCCGCGATAAGCACCAGCAGTGCAATTAAAAATATCAGGATCAGCCGTTGGGTCTGGTTTTTTGAGATCTGGATGTCAAGAATGGATTTTTGCTTTTCAATTTTTTGATGGAGCAATTCAACCTGGTTGGTCTGGACTTTTAATATTGGTGCATTGGTCGAATCAATTACCATCGTTGGGAGAATATTCTCTTTTTCAAAGGCCTGCCGGTTAAGAATCTTGTTCGCGATCTGGATGGCCGTTTCTCCGCCGGTAGGATACAAAAAAGTAGCATTCAGTTTTTTGTCAATAACATATTGAATTCCTGCATCATCTCCGGCAAGGCCATCAACTCCCAGGATAAATTTTCCATTTCTGGTTCCATGTTCGTGCAGCACATTGAAAGCTTCGCGAGCCATCACATCGTTGTGGGCGAAAACCAGGTCAAACTCAAGCGATGAAGCAACTATTTGCTGCATCACCTCCCGCGTTTTGTCCCAATTCCATTCGCCTGAAACTGATTTGATGATCTGGATTTCAGGATAATTTTTTAGAAAATCCACCAGTCCATTGTGCCTTTCGATGGCTGGTGACGATCCTTTACGACCCGAAATCTCCAGTATTTTTCCCTTGCCCTTCAGCAGTTTGGCTGCATAAGCCCCGGCTTCCTGTCCAATCCGGTAATTGTTTCCGCCTATGTAGGCCGTGTAAAACGGAGTATTCACCTTGCGATCGATAACGATTACAGGTATTCCGCTTTTAAATACCTTTTCCACAATGGACGTAATGGGTTCCGATTCGTTGGGCGAAACAATCAGCAAATCAATTCCCTCTTTCAAAAATTCTTCGATTTGCCTGATCTGGTTCTCGTTATTGTCTTTCGCATCTTTAATCGACAATTCCATATTCGGGAAAAACGCAAGTTCAATTTCCATCAATCTGATCTGCGATTGCCTCCACTTGTCGGCAGTAGTGCATTGCGAAAAACCAATCCTGACTTTTTTGCTGGAAAAACCGGGAGTCAAGTGAAGCAGGAAAAAGAGAAATAGGATATATTTTATGTTTCTGCCGGGATGCATAAGAAATTGAGTTTTAGCAAAAACTCAAATATAAATATAATTGCAGGAATAATACTTCTTAAATTCCCAATTGCTTTTCGCTGCCTTTTTTCAGGTCTTTATCTCCGGTTGTTCCGCCGCCTTTTGGCATCAACTCGTGTGGTTGGTTTTCCATGCACCTCTTGTAAAATCAGGGATTGATAAACTCCCGGTATGTCTCTACGGACGTATATCAATTCTTAATCCGCACCACGGTGTCTGGGCGAAAGAAACTGACAAAGAATTGCTACATTTAGACTCGATTTTCTTAACCAACTAACTTAACAGCAATGACTACAAACCGAAGATCATTTATCCGGAATTCAGTTGCAGCAACCGCAGGAATAGGACTGATCAGCAGTTTCCCCGGAGCAATTCAGGCTGCAACCCGAAATTTGGCTCCCAGCGACCAAATCAACATTGCACTTATTGGTTGCCGAAGTATGGGTTTTGGCGATCTGAAGAATCACCTTAATATTCCCGGAGTCAATTGTATTGGTCTGTGCGACATCGACCAAAATATCCTGAACGACAAAGCTGCCGAAATTCTGAAAACCTACAATCAGAAACCAAAATTGTACGGCGATTACAGAAAATTACTTGAAAATAAAGATTTGCACGCGGTAGTAATCGGAACTCCCGATCACTGGCACTGTCTCCCGATGGTAAATGCCTGCGAAGCCGGATTGGACGTTTATGTTGAAAAACCAATGGCAAACAGTATTGAAGAATGCAACCTGATGGTGAAAGCTGCAAACCGCTACAACAGGGTTGTTCAGGTAGGTCAGCAACAACGAAGCGGTGCACACTGGAACAAGATCAATCAAATGATCAAATCGGGCAGAATTGGAAAACTCCGGAAAACCAATATCTGGGGAAATTTTAATTATGGCATTGGGCAAACTGTAACCGCTGACACTGCAATCCCTGCCGGAGTTGATTTTGAAATGTGGCTCGGGCCTGCACCATCGCGGTCGTTCAATCCAACACGCTTTCATGGTTCGTGGCGCATGTTCTGGGATTACGGCGGCGGACTGGTTACTGACTGGGGCGTTCACCTCATCGACATGGCATTTTGGGCCAAAGACATCACCACTCCACCAAATAAAATACTGGCTTCAGGAGCAAATATTTCCTTCCCGAACAACAACCACGAAACCTACGACACCATGTCGGTGATTTTCGAAATTGGAGATTATCAGGTTACATGGCAACACACCGCCGGAATCCAAAACGGTCCGTGGAACAAGAATTATGGAATTGAATTTATTGGAGATCTGGGAACAATTGTGGCCGATCGTGCCGGATACAAAGTGATTCCGCAGTGGGACGACAAGGAAAAGAAAGGAAAAACTGAAGCCGAAGAATCTGATAAAGGCGGTGAGAACCATCAGGAACATGCCCAAAACTTTATTGATTGCATCAAATCGCGGCAAAAACCTGTTTGCTCTCCTGAAATTGGCCGTGCGGTTGCAGTTGCGGCACACAGCGCCAACATTGCCGTTCGCACGGGCGAAAACCTTTTGCTTTGGGACGAAGCCAAAGGTAAATTCACGAATTCAGAAAAAGCCAATCAGTATATCGTTCCTGAATACCGAAAACCCTGGGCATTGCCGAAAGTATAGAAGTTCATTTATTGTCACTGGTTGTCATTTTATGGTCCTTTTTTGTTTAAGCTTGACCATAAATGACAACTAAATGACGTGAAACAATTGACTATTAATGACTTTGCTAAATTCAATGATTAAACCTTACAAACTATTTTTTCCATGACTACCAACCGACGACAATTTTTAACAACCATGGGTCTGGCAACGGCCGGATTATCTGCCGGATTACCAGCCTGGGCCCTCGAAAAGAAAGCCGACCGACTCGATAAAATCGGGTTCATTTCCGGAATCGTGAGTAACTTTATGAAGGAAGACTGGAAAGGCACGCTCGAAAAACTGACCAAAATGGGCTATACCGAAATGGAAACCGGCAACTACCATGGCAATTCGCTGGCTGAATTTAAAGCGGTTTGCAGATCACTTGGAATTAATCCATTTGCCGGTGGAGGTTCCATTGCTGACATGCTGAAAGAACCAGAAAAGAAAATTGCCGAAGCACTCAAAATCGGCAAAAAATACTGGGTCTGTTACTGGCCGTGGCTTTCAGATGCCAAAAACATTACCGCCGACGAAGGCAAAATCGCAGCTGACAACCTGAACAAACTGGGCGCAGCCGCAAAAAAAGGCGGCATCAAATTCTGCTGGCACAACCACAACTGGGAGTTTGAAAAAGCCACCTCTGAAGGAATGCCATTCGATATTCTGATGAAAAATACCGACCCAAAGACCGTAAAAACAGAACTCGACATTTACTGGGTTCTTAAAGGCGGCGGCGATCCTGTGGAATGTATGAAAAAATATCCCGGACGCTACGAAATCCTGCACGTGAAAGACATGGATGCCACTCCCGAAAAATCATTTGCGTGTCCGGGTTCCGGAATTATCGATTTTCGTCCCGTGTTCCGCGAAGCTTGGGATCAGGGCGTGCGCCACTACATTGTGGAACGCGACAACGAACAGAACGGAATCGAATGTCTGCGTGGAAGTGCGGAATATTTGAAGAATGTGAGGTTTTAACAGCCGTAGAGACGCAATTAATCGCGTCTCTACCACGCCTCTACCAATTTGCAATCTCCCCTCAAATTCCCTATAATTGTACCCCTGACACTTAACTAACTACCATGAACCGAATCAAATTCTCCACGCTTGTCATTTTGCTGGTTTTCAGTATGCAATCGTTGGTTGCCCAGCACAATCCTTTCCTCGAAAACATCTACGATTACATCGAAAATCCGCAGATGATCGGCCTCAATCAGGAAGAAGGCCATGTTCCGCTGTTGCCCTACGCCAACTTGGATAAAGCCTTTACCCGCGATAAAACACAATCGTCGGGCTTCCTTTCGCTCGACGGCAAATGGAAGTTTCTTTATACCGTCAATCCCGATGGCATCAATAAAAACTTTCTCAGGAACGATTTCAGCGAAAAAGGCATGGCCGAAATTGCTGTTCCCGGAATGTGGCAGATGCAGGGTTGGGGCGAGAAGATTTTCCGCAATGTTGCGCAACCGTTTAAATCCGATCCACCCAAAATTCCGCGCGATTACAATCCGGTTGGCTCCTACCGCAAAACATTCACCGTACCTGCTAACTTCAAAGACAAGCAGCTTTTCCTTCATTTCGAGGGCGTTGCCTCTGCCTATTTTGTTTGGGTAAATGGTCAGGAAGTGGGCTACAACCAGGGCGCCAACGAACCCGCCGAATTCGATGTGACCAAACTGGTAAAACCCGGAAAGAACACGGTTTCGGTGATGGTTTTTCAGTATTCCGACGGCATTTACAACGAAGATCAGGACATGTGGCGGCTGGGCGGAATATTCCGCAGCGTTTACCTGATGGCCACGCCCAAAGTACACATCCGAGATTACTATGTAGTGACCGACCTTGATGATAAATACGAGGATGCCACCCTTAAAGTGGAAGCCGAAATCCAGAATTATTCATCGGTCCCGGTTCAGGATTATCAGGTGAAAGTTAGCCTGTTCGATGCACAGAACCGGATGGTTTTAGAGAACCTCATCTCAGAAAAAATACGACTGGCAGCTGGAGAAAAAACAACGATCCGGCTGAATGCACCGGTCAAATCGCCATTGAAATGGTCGGACGAAAAGCCCAATTTGTACCGAATTGGCTTCGAACTGGTGGATGCTTCAGGAAAAACTACGGAAGCGCTGGCCGAACGGATTGGCTTTAAAGAAGTGGAAGTAAGGAATCAGGTTTTTTATGTGAATGGTGCGCCAATAAAACTGAACGGCGTTAACAGCCACATGCAGCATCCCGATTTGGGACACACGATGGATGTGGAAACCATTCGCAAAGACATGTTCCTGATGAAGCAGTTCAACATCAACTGCGTGCGAACTTGTCACTACCCACCGGTAAAAGAATACCTGGAACTGGCTGATGAAATTGGCATTTATATCGTGGACGAAGCTGGAGTGGAAGCTCATGCCACCGAATTTATCTCCCAAATGCCCGAATGGACCAAATCGTACGTGGAGCGTGCTGAAAAAATGGTGCTGCGCGATCGCAATCACCCAAGTATCATCTTCTGGAGTGCCGGAAATGAAAGTGGTTCGGGTTTCAACATCTGCGAAGTAATTGCTGCCGGAAAGCGACTCGATCCGAGCCGTCCGGCATGGATGTACGGCGGAAACGACCTTGATCATCCGGGAAAAAATAATCCAGTGAAATGTGAAGATATTATTGGCCCGCGCTACGGAACGCCTTTCGAATTGAAAGTGTTCTTTGGTCAATCTCCTGAAGAAATAGATCCTCGTCCGTCGTTTATGGACGAATATTTGTCGGCTGCCGGCAACAGCATGGGCGGACTGGACGAATACTGGCATGTAATCTATGAGTATCCGCGCCTGATGGGTGGTGCAATTTGGGATTTTGTAAGTCCGGGGTTGCGCGAAAATTACATCAGCTCTCCTGATGCTTCAGGAAACAAACTGGACGCTGCATTAATGGGCAAAACTGAACTGGTCGCCGGAAAATTTGGCAAGGCCGTTCAACTCACCGGAACCGATACCTGGGTGGAATTGTACCGCGACCCAAAACTTGACATTTCAGGAAAAGCGTTGACCGTTTCGTTTTGGGTGAAACCCCGCGAGTGGAACGGCAACGGAACTTTCCTGTCGAAAGGATTTTATCAATTTGGTATTGAACAAATCAGCGAAACAGAGTTGGAATTCTATGTGGGTGACCGGAAGAAAACCAGTGTAAAAACCACTCTTCCTGCAAACTGGCAAAACAACTGGCATCTGGTAAGCGGAATTTATAACGGAACACAACTTCAATTGTATATTGATGGCGAAAAGAAAGCCGAAGTAGCTTGCACCCTAACCATCGAAAACAAACCTTTCCCAATCAACCTTGGCCGCAATCCGGAGATTGAAGCGCAGGAAAACCCCAATCATTACAGCAACGCAGCATTCGATCAGTTGGCTATTTTCGATCGTGCAGTTAATGTTCAGGATTTGCTGAATCCGACCGAAGACATGAAAAAATCGGCGCTTTGCTGGCTCGATTTCGATGAGCAAAAAACCGGGCAGGAGTTTTTCAGTATGGGAGTTGGAGGCCGTACTTACGGTAACATTTGGCCCGACCGCACCCCGCAGCCCGAAATGTGGCAGATCAAAAAATCGGCACAGCCAGTTTCTGTTAAAATGCTCGACGAAACAAAAGGCGAAGTAGAAATCTGGAACAGGATGCACTTTACCAACACGAGCGAACTCGATGCCGTTTGGCAGTTGCAGTGTGAAGGAGCGGTGGTAAAAGAAGGAACTTTGGAAACATCAGTTTCCGCTTTGAGAAAGGCAAAATACATCGTTCCCTATCTGCCTTTCACTAAGGAAGCCGGAAAAGAATACTTTCTGCTGGTGAGCTTCCGGCAGAAAGCAGACAAGCCCTGGGCCGCAAAAGGCTTTGAACTGGCGTGGGATCAGTTGCCTTTGAAAGTGGATCCGGCTCATGCTATTTCAACTGTAAATCTGCCTGCTCCTGAAATCACAGAAACGAGTGATATGATCAAGGTTCAAGGGAATAATTTTACCTATTCGTTCAGCAAAAAAACAGGAAGCCTGACTTCCATCATTTTCGACGGAACCGAATTGCTGAAAGAAGGATTGAACCTGAACGTTTGGCGTGCCCCGCTTGCCAACGATATCGATCAATGGACCAACTGGCAATCAGGATTAACACGCACACCCGGAATGGGATCAGGTCAATCGAATGCTTGGTTTGCGCATGGTCTGGACAAGTTGACTACCAAAGCCGACCGCATCAGCTGGACAAAACATTCCGAAGAAATAAAACTGGTGATTGAAAGTCATACTGCAAATCCTGAAAAAACGACAGCGTTTGAAAACCGGTTTGAGTTCACTATTTCGGGTTCAGGAAAAATGACGCTCGACCATACCGTGACTCCCAATGGAAAAATGCCGGAATGGCTGCCACGGGTAGGAATTCAGATGGTGCTGAACCAATCGTTCGATCAGGTAAAATGGTATGGCCGCGGCCCGTTCGAAACCTATCCCGACCGCAAAACCGGCGCGAAAATCGGAACTTATTCAGGTTCGGTTGCAGAGCAATATGTACCTTATTTGATTCCGCAGGAAAACGGCAACAAAACGGATGTTCGCTGGACAACACTTCAAAATGCACAGGGAGTTGGTGTAACGATTTCGGCGTCAGAACCATTCAACTTCAGTGCGCAAAATGTGCAGTCCGACAATCTTTCACGGGCATGGTATCCGTTTCAGCTAAAACCTTTTGACGGTGTAACTTTGAATCTGGATTACGCTTTAAGTGGAGTGGGCTGTACAGCCATTTCGGTACTGAATAAATACCGGGTGATGCCGTCAGAAAGGAAGTTTCAGATGGTTTTTGAACCGTTCAGGAAATAAAATTCGGTTTGGCCATCTCATTTCAGTTTCATAACTTAGTTAACTAAACAAACACTAAGATGTACAAGAAACCAAGTATCAAGGAATGGGCTGTTGAAGACCGTCCACGTGAGAAAATGCAGGCCAAAGGAGTCCGTTCATTGTCGGAAGCCGAGTTGATTGCCATTTTGATTGGGTCCGGAAATCTGGAAGAATCGGCGGTTGAAGTCTCGCGCCGGATTATGGCATCGGTAAACAACAACCTCAACGAATTGGGCAAAAAGAACATTAACGACTTGCAAAAGTTCAAAGGTATCGGACCGGCAAAAGCGATAACAATTGCGGCAGCGATGGAACTTGGGCGTCGCCGAAAAGAATCGGAACCCGACGAAAAACCCAAAGTGATCACCAGCGGCGATGCGGCAGCCATTTTTAAACCTTTGCTGAGCGACCTTCCGCACGAAGAATTTTGGGTACTTTTGCTCAATCGCAACAATCTGGTAATCGATAAAATGATTGTGAGTCAGGGTGGCCTCGCAGGAACAGTGATTGATGTGCGAATTATCCTGAAAATGGCGCTCGACAAACTGGCCTGTTCCATCATCTTGTGTCACAACCACCCTTCAGGAAACCTGGTGCCCAGCGAAGCTGACAAGGAGATTACCAAAAAGATCAAAGAAGCCGGGAAGCACATGGATATTCCGGTACTCGACCATATAATAATCGGGAATGGTTCGTACTTTAGTTTTGCCGACGACGGGCTGATTTGATTTTATTGTCAATGAAAAACCGGGACAAAATTGTTAGTTTTATGGTTTGAAACTATGAACCGTTTTCTGTGGAAAAAACACACCTTTCAACGCTTTTAATTTTCACTCCTGAAATTACGCCACGAGTCGAATATACGTTTGAACTGATCTTCAAAACCATTCTTGGAACTGAGCTTATTTTTACCACGAATACTGATGAGTTTCTGCAATCTGACTTGCCCAAAATAAACTATTCGCAAACAAATTTATCCGCCGGATTATTCCTGAAATACAGCGATTTGCTGTTCCAAAAATCCATTTTTGATCAGAAAATTGAGCCAGTTGAATACCAGCAATTACAGTTATTTTTCCCAACTTCCGGAGATTCATTTTTGCCTTTCGATCCTTTTGCCTGTGCTTTTTACCTTGTTACGCGATACGAAGAATATCTCTCCGAAAGTACCGACGAACACGAGCGTTTTACCGATTCCAAAAATATTCTGGTTCGCCTTGGGATACATCAAAAACCAGTTGTGGACATGTTTGCTTATTGGCTTGCTGAAAAAATTTCAGTACAATTTCCGGAGTTTAAAATTCGCCGGCGCTCATTTCAGTTTGTGACTTCCATCGACATCGACAATGCCTGGGCTTTCAAAAATAAAAGTTTGATGGTTTCGATGGGAGCAATTATGAAAGCTGTTTTTAATGCACGGTGGGACGAATTGAAACAGCGGCTCATCGTTTTTCTTGGCTTACAAAATGATCCTTACGACACATACAAATACATATTTGAAACCTACAAAGGGCTGCTAAACCACATCCTGTTTTTTATCCTGATTGGCGATCGAAATCAATACGACAAAAGTATTTCTTTCAGGAACAAGAATTTTCGCCAGCTAATCGCACACCTTTCATCAGTTTGCGAAGTGGGAATTCATCCGTCGTATGCTTCGAATTCCAAGCCGTGGCTATTCGAAACAGAAAAAGAACGTTTAGAGGATATTATACAGAAACCGGTTACAAAAAGCCGGCAACATTTTCTGAAATTAAAAATGCCTCAAACTTATCAGCAGTTGCAGAAGACGGGAATTACCGATGATTACACGATGGGATTTGCCAGTCTGGTCGGTTTCAGGGCCGGAACATGCACCGCGTTTCATTTTTTCGATTTAAGCCGGAACCAGCGAACTGAATTGATGATTCATCCGTTTCAGGTTATGGATGTGACCCTGAAAAACTACCTGAAAATGGATTCGGAACAAGCTTGGGAGCAGATTGAAAAGTTAATGTTTGAAGTGAAAAATGTGAATGGTACATTTGTCAGCTTGTGGCACAACGAATCGCTGAAAGATTCGGGCCAATGGCTCGGTTGGCGCAAAGTTTTTGAACAAATTCTGAAAAAAGGTTTAAATTATGCCAATGATCCATCCTGAAATTCGTCTGATAAAAAATAAGGATATTGATTACCGGAAATGGGATCAATGTATAAATGGGTCTTATATTCCTTTGGTGTATGCTCAATCTTGGTATCTCGACTTGGTTAGCCCCAAATGGGACGCACTCGTTTTGGGTGATTATTTTCATGTAATGCCCATAAACATAAAACAGAAATTTGGCATCACATTTTTGTTGCAACCAATTTATTCCCAGCAACAAGGCATCTTTCCAGAAGCAAACCCTGGTATCCAAAATGCTTTTCTGACCGAGGTTTACAATCGGTTCAAATATGTGACAATCAATCTAAGTTCAAGTCACTCCGAACCTTTTCCTGAAGGCTTTTCAGTTCAATCGCGCACAAATTTTATCCTGAATTTGTCTTCCGTTTACGATGAGCTGAAGAAGAATTATTCACAACATACAAGGCGTCAAATCAGGAAAGCCGACGATAACAAAGTATTTGTAATTAAAGGAATACAAACAGGCGAATATCTTGATCTGAAAAAAAATGCCACTCCCGGCAAGCTCGCACCGCAAACCATGCAAACTTTAAAGCGGTTGATGGAATATGGTTCGCTTCACGGAAACGGAACAATCTATGCTGCATACAATCAGCAGAATGAGCTCTGTGCAGCCACTTTTTTTCTTTTCTCAGGCCAGCGGGCTACCTATCTGAACGCCGTTTCGAACGGCGAAGGGAAAAAAACCAATGCGATGCACAAAATTGTTGATCAGTTTATCCTGGAACATTCAGGCTCAGTGTTAAACCTCGACTTTGAAGGCTCGTCAATTCCTGGAATTGCACGTTTTTATGCCGGATTTGGTTCCGAACCGGAACAATATTATTGTCTGAAATCGAATCGGTTGCCCGTTCCTTTGCGCTGGTTAAAAAAGTGATCGAATGAACAGTGGATCAATTAAACGCCTTTTATCGTCCTTCTCCGAATTTCTGCCGGTTGAAAGGATGATTGTGTCCTCCGGGCATCGGTTTGTTTTACCATTTTGGCACGCAGTTTCCGATGTTCCGCTTCCACATTTGTCGCAATTGTACCGTGTCCCCACAGTTTCAGAATTCGAACGCGATCTGGATTTTTTGCTGAAAAATTACAAACCTGCATCTGTTGAGGATGTTTTCAGGCTTGCAAATACAAAAGGAAAATCAGATCAAAACCTTTTCTTTCCCAGTTTCGACGATGGCTTGGCCGAATGTTACCATGTGATTGCCCCTATCCTCAAAAAGAAAGGTATTCAGGCAGCTTTCTTTATCAATCCCGCGTTTGTTGGTAACCAAATGCTTTTTCACCGTCTCAAATCCAGTCTTCTCCTGAATTCCATTACCCAAATAAAACCTTCAGGAATAAAATCGGCGGAACAGCTTTTACTAAAACATTTTCCCAGTAAAAATATTCGTCAGTTCCTTCATAAGGCTACATTTACCGATCATTTGCTGCTTGACCAAATTGCTGAAATTTTTGGAATTGATTTCGACCATTTTCTGAAGCAGAATCAACCTTACATGTACCTTCAGCAGATTAAAGAATTGCAAAAAGATGGTTTTTTGATCGGTGCGCATGGAATGGATCACCGTGAATTTTTCCTTTCTTCGGAAGACGAAATATTGGAACAGATTTCCGCCAGCATGGAATTCCTGATTCGGGAAATAAATCCACCTGTTAATACGTTCGCCTTTCCGTTTACCGATTTTAAAGTGCCCAATTCGGTTTTCGAAAAAGCGAATACCGACAGGTTGTGGAACATGAGTTTTGGTACTGCCGGAATCAAAGACGAAACCATGAAAAACCATTTGCAACGCATTCCGATGGAATCAGGCGTAAGCAAGGATGGGGAAAAGGTAATCAGAACAGAGTACATCTGGTTTTATCTGAAATCAGTTTTTGGAAAAAATAAAGTAAGTCGTTAATGAATCTTTGGAAAAAATTTGATGCCAGTTTTAAGGAAAATGCTTCTGCCAATGCTTTTTGCATAGGTGGAAAGTTTTATTCTTACAATGAATTTGTCGAATATATTTCCGGCAGTCAGCAATTATTGCAGAAGAATATTGGACAATCAACCGGGCAAACTGTTGGCGTAATTTGCAACGATACCATCGAAACATTTGCTGCCATTTTCGCGATAT
Source organism: Prolixibacteraceae bacterium (assembly GCA_019459485.1). Taxonomy (GTDB): domain Bacteria; phylum Bacteroidota; class Bacteroidia; order Bacteroidales; family Prolixibacteraceae; genus Aquipluma. The sequence goes on along the minus strand of JAIBEZ010000022.1, from coordinate 76,419 downwards.
GGTTTTCAGGCTGTTGTTTTGTGCCGCTTCATCCACTTCATCCAACAATTGTAAATAACGAGAAAATCGAGCAATCGGGTGCACGATTTATCTTCGATTCGGAAATGAATCAGTCTCCAAGCGATTTACAGGCAAAACACATTTGCAATAAAGAGATAAAAAGCACAGAACCATTGATTATTACTCAGGAGATGGAACGTGCGTACATCCTTTTCACTTCAGGAAGCACCGGAAAACCGAAAGGAGTCCCGATCAATTTAAAAAACCTGACTGCTTTCGCCGAAGGCTTTCTGGAACTTTACCCAGATTTAACTTCCGAAGATCGCTTTCTCCAAACATACGATTTAACCTCAGATGCGGCATTTACCGGCTACCTGATTCCGCTGTTTCTGGGAGCTACTGTTTACACGATTCCTTCAGGAAGTTTCAAATACCTGACGATTGTGAAAATCCTTCAGGAACAACAAATTACATTTACAAAATTTACCCCGTCTATACTGAATTACCTTCGCCCGTATTTCAAATCAATGCGGTTCGACTCACTCAAACATTCGCATTTTGGTGGCGAAGCTTTGTCTTATGATCTGGTTGCCGAATGGGCCAAATGTGTTCCGAATGCTGAAATATCAAATGGTTACGGACCAACAGAAACCACGGTTACCTGTACGATTCACCGAGCAAATATTGATCAGCTAAATGAGCATGTTTACAATGGAATCGTTTCAATTGGAAAACCTTTTAAAGAAGTAAAAATACTGATAGTCGATGAAAATGATCGTATTGTGCCCGACGGAGAAAAGGGCGAACTTTGCATTGGCGGAAGTCAGGTGATGGATGGCTACCTGAATGTATTTCATGATGACCGAAATCCATTCTTTGTAACTGAAAACACACAAGAGCGGTATTACCGAAGCGGTGACCTTGCTTTCAAAAATTCACAGGGAGATTTGTTTTTTTGCGGAAGAAAGGACGATCAGTTAAAAATAAGCGGATATCGTGTAGAACCTGCTGAAATTGAGTTTGCTGTTGGTAATGTTGCCAATGGTTTGAAATCGAAAGCTTTTGGATTTCGGAACAAAGGAGGAACAGAAAGCATCGTGGTCTTTATAGAAAAATTTGACGAAGAACCGGAAAAACTGAAAGATAAACTGCGTACACTTCTTCCTTCGGCATTAATTCCTGAAAAGGTAATCTCTATCAGGCAATTCCCGATTAACATGAACGGAAAAGTTGATAAATCAGTCCTCTTTGAGGAATATTCAACCCAGATTTATGGATAATATTGAAGTAGAAATCAGGAATAACCTGTATGAATTTTATGATTGCGTGGCGCACAACGGCGGGATTTATTCTGAAAAGCAAGATTGCTGGTCGGTTATCAAAAACGTCCCGAAAGTTTGGCCCAGAATAATTTACAGAATTAATACAGAAATCGTTGAGCAGAAATCATCAATCATTTTTTCTGAAAAAGTTAAATCAGGCTCCTATCCTGAATTGCTGATTTCCGAAGATGAAAATATTCAACAAATTGATCCTTTTTTTAGAACGCTTGGTTTTTACCCGTTTTCGGCCTGGAAAGGAATGGCTATCAGGAATATGGGCGATATTGTGACTTCTCAATTACCCGAAACAGTCCAAATTGTGCGGTGCGAAAATTCAGACGATATTGAGCAATGGATACAAATTGTTACTTCGGAACTGATTACCCCGGTGCAATTTGATAAAGTCTTGTTGGAAAATTTAATTGATCAATCCGGAGTTGAAGTATATTTGCTAAAATACAATGGCAAAGGCGTTTCGACCATGCTCGTTTTTAGCTCGGAAACCTCTACCGGACTATATTTTATTGCCACACAAAAATCGGCTCAACGACAAGGATTTGCTAAATTACTGGTCCAGCAAATTTTATCGCAAAATGCCCGAAAATCAAAATTGCCAGTGATTTTACATGCGACAAAAACAGGAGAAGCCTTGTATTCTAAATTGGGTTTTTTGCCCTTTAACCAGTTCTTTTTGTACCGATATATAAATGCCAACTTATGAGCAGACAACAAATTTTCGACGGAATTGAAGCCATTGCTAAAAAAATATTTGGCGACGGAACAATTATTACCGAGGAAACCACTTCGGCAGATATTGAAAAATGGGACTCGATGAACCATGTAATCCTTATCGCCACCATCGAAAAAGAATTTGTGGTTACTTTTGATATCATGGAAATTATTGGGATCACCAAATTTGGTGATTTTGTTGACCTGATTGAAAAAAAGCAAGATCAATGCAAATAGCAGAAATTAAGGTTGCCGATTTACCTGATTTTGTAAAGAGTGAACTCTGGCGGAAACTCCGAACAAAACCACTCACCGTATTACGGGCGATCTCTCAATTTCATAATCCACGGGCCAACCCAAACGATGTTGCGCTCATTTTTGCCCACGAAAACAATGAACTGATTGGTCTGGCAGGAATATTACCAAATCTGATCAACGGCAAGGTTGACCTTCCGGCCAGTTCAAATACCTGCTGGTGGGTTCATCCTGAAAAAGGCAAACAACTTGCGTTTCCGCTATTTATGAAAGCCTTTGCTACGTGCGGCCAGCGAATGTTTATGACCGATTGTACACCTCACACCATCAGTATTCTTAGAAAAACAAATTGGTTCGACTTCCCCGATATAGCCCCCGGAATCCGGGGCTTTCTGAAATTTAACCTTCATGAATTGATTCCCGCGAAATTACCATCAACCCGAAAATTAAAACCGTTACTGAAACTGACAGACCAAATTCTTAATTTCCTGATTCTTCCTTATCGGATAATCGTTCGGTATGTGATTATGAAGGATAGAATGCAGGTCGAATGCCTGAATTCGCTCGATCAGGAATTGCATATATTTATCGAACTTCATTCGCAAAACGAGTTTATACGCAGAACAGGGAAAGATCTGGAATGGATATTAAAATTTCCGTGGATAATTGGATCCAATACCCATCAGACAAAAACTCCGGTTGAATATCCGTTCTCTCACATCGTCGGAAGTTTCGAACAGTATTTTGTGAAAATTACCTCTTCAACCCAAACAATTGGATTGCTTTTAATTTCGGTTAGAGATGGTCATATGAAAGTTCCGTATGGTTATTTTCAGGGAAAAGATGCCCGAATGGTTCTTAAAGTAATTTACCAGCAGGCACTTCTAAAAAAAGCAGTTACCCTCACTGTGTTTAATCCCGTTTTGGTTAATATGATGGATTCGGGCGTTCATCCGTTTATATTCAAAAAGAAAATAAAGCGATTGGTGGCGATTTCGAAAAATTTGTTTGATGATTATCAAAAATACCCATTGATTCAGGATGGAGATGGTGACATTGTTTTTACTTAAAATTGTGAAACGACCATACTGGATATCGTCTTTTTATTACTTTTGCCCAAACTTTTTAAATCATGAAGGTAAATATTGTTGGCGAGTCGAATTCCGTTTTTAATCAGTTCATCTCAGAAATCCGTTGCGAAGTAATCCAGAAAGATCCGATGCGGTTCAGAAGAAACCTCGAGCGTTTGGGAGAAATTTTCGCTTATGAAATAAGCAAAGTGATGGATTATCAAACTGTTGACATAAAAACTCCGCTTGGAGTTGCCAAAGTCGAAACGCTGGTTCAACAGCCGGTTTTAGCCACTATTTTACGCGCCGGACTGCCTCTTCAGCAAGGATTGCTTAATATTTTCGATCGTGCTGAAAACGCTTTCATTTCGGCTTACCGCAAGTACGATGAAAAAAGCGAATTCCACATCGAATTTGAATACCTGGCTTCTCCATCGCTTGAGGGAAAGGAAGTTATTCTCTCCGATCCGATGCTGGCTTCAGGGTCATCGATGGAAATTGGTTACAGAGCGCTGCTAAAAAAAGGAACACCTAAGCATGTTCATCTGGTAGCGATAATTGCAAGTGCCAAAGGAGTTGAACAAGTTATTAATAAAATTACTGCCGACAATGTAACCCTCTGGCTTGGAGCTGTTGACCCCGATATGACCTCGATGTCGTACATTGTTCCAGGATTGGGCGATGCCGGTGATCTGGCTTTCGGAGCAAAAATTGATTCGCATTAATCCGAGTTCCAAGTTTAAAATTCCAAGTTCCAAGTTTCGGTCTGTGGTCATTTAATTGTCAATCATTGTATTGCAATAAAATGACTAAAAATGACGCGAAGCAAATGACCACTTATTGACTGTTTATCCAACTGGATCACTGCGACTGACCACTGATCACTTTTCCTAGGTTACTTCACTTTTTCAACCCGAAGCTGATCGGTGCATTCTGCCAATAATTGGCTGACTGTTTTCTGAAAAACAGGATGTTTCAAATTTGGGGCGATTTCATTTAAGGGCACCAATACAAATTTTCGTTCCTGAATTCGGGGATGGGGAATGATCAGATTTGGCAGTTCAATGATTTTTTCTCCATAAAATAAAATATCAATATCAATGATGCGTGAATCGTATTGATTTGATTTCCTGACTCTTCCCAGTTCAAGCTCTGTTTGCTGTGTTTTCCGGAGAACTTCTTCTGGAGATAGGCGGGTCGTTATTTCGAGCACCTGATTCCAGAATAAATCGGTTGACTCAAAACCCCACGGTTCGGTTTCGTAAACCGCCGATTGCGCAGTGATTTCTCCAACCAAATTATGCAGATTAATCCGTGCTTCCGAAAATATTTTTTCCTTATCTCCTAAGTTTCCTCCCAAAAGTAAATATAGCTTGGCCATTTATACAATGTTTTGCATTATTCAGTTACTTTCCAATAACCACCTTTGTCAGGACCAATACGTTTAATCTGTTTAGTTTTTTGCAATTGTTGTAGATTTCTTTCAATCGATCTTTGTGATACTCCAATTTGTAGTGCCATTTCAGGAATAGTCGCATCAGAATTTTTACCTAGTATTTGGATGATTTTCACCGACGTTTTCACCGACGTTTTCACCGACGTTTTTTCTTTTACTATCCCTGCAACTATCTCTTTTCCTTTTGGATATGCTTTTATCTGTTTTGAAAGAAATTCAATCTGTAGTCCGCCAAAGCTGGTGTCGAAAACTGGCTTTGCCAGTCCGGATGATACACACATATCTATGATTTTCTCGATCCCTCTTCCCCAGGATTCAATCATTCCTGCCCTAAAAAAAGCATTTGCCACATCGGGATTATTGGGCTTGGATGGATGAGTTAGAAACAAATTTTTTATTGACCAATCATTTGGAAGCTGTCCATCATTCCAGATTCTGATTTTATTTTCAAAAACTTTAATCTGAATTGGAATTGCTGTACTGTATTCTTTATGAACAATCGCATTGATAATTGCTTCGCGTAAGGCTGCTTCAGGATATGGATACGTTTCAACTCTTGTAATTCCTTCGTAACTAACTCTGGCTTTCAGATATTTGGTCAGGAGCACTTCCATTGTTTTGTCCGCTTGCTGAAAAAGATTACCATGAATTTCGTCGTGGTATATCAGTTCTGTTTCACTCTCAAAAAAACCAATTTTTAGGTACGATCCTGTAATAAATTTTCCCGGATCCCGATGAAAAAGCAATACAGCAGCCCTTTTTAGTTGCCCATTTTCTGAAAGGTGCAAATGATCCAGCAACAAATCATTGCTTTCGTTTAAGGTATCCTCATCAATTCGCTTTGCTTTTGTCGCTTTTTTCCTGAAAAGCTCAAAAGCAGCAACATCCAACTCCTCGGACTTAAGGTGTGGAATGGGAATGCTGTCCCAATGTTTCCCTGTTCTTTGTAAAATGAATTTATTCAGGGCATTACCTTTCAGTTCCTGCTTGGTACTGCCACTGCGGTAATGGTACTGCCCTTTGTAATTGATTGGATAAGGGTATGGATCAACTATTATTTCAAGATATTGCCCTCTCACATCTTCCTTGAGGTTAACATCAACCATAATACCAAGCAGGTCGCGTACTTTATTAGGTATTTCTTCCGAAAGCTTTTTCGCATCTCTCAGGCCGATGATTTCGCCATTGTCATTTTTGCCAATGATCAGTATTCCACCCTGTGCATTGGCAAAGCCACAAATCCATTTTATGTATTCATCGCGCCATGTTTCTTTCCATTCAATATTCTGATTTTCCGTGGTCATATTATTTCTGACATTGAATACCTCGTGAGTTTGTAACAAAAAAACTAATTTCGTACAAATCTATTGTACATTTTCGAATTTATAACTCAAATAAGATACACATGAAGGAATTTTTCAAATTTACGCTGGCATCAATCCTCGGGATAATGATTGCCGGTCTTTTGTTGCTATTTATAACCATCGGCATTATTTCGGCCATGGTTTCCGTTTCCGATCAGCCTGCTCAAATTCAGGCCAATAGTGTGTTGCTTATGAAATTTGATCATCAGATTGTTGACCGTGCAAAGAGCAATCCACTGGAAGGACTCGATTTCGGAATGTTTCAGGGCGTGAAAACCGTTGGATTGAACGATATCCTTGATTGCATTCGCAAAGCCAAAACAGACGACAACATCAAAGGTATCTATCTGAACCCAATGGATATTCAGGCAGGAATGGCCACCGTTGAGGAAATAAGGGCAGCGCTGAAAGATTTTAAAACTTCAGGAAAATTTGTGTATGCATACGGCGAATACCTTTCCCAAAAAGCTTACTATTTGGTAACAGTTTCCGACTCATTAATACTGAATCCGCAGGGATCGGTAGATTTTCGTGGATTGGGAGGCGAACGGAGTTTTTACAAAAATGCGTTGGAAAAACTAGGTGTAGAAGTGCAAATTGTTCGTCATGGAAAATTCAAAGCCGCTGTCGAACCTTTTCTTCTCGAAAAAATGAGCGACGAAAATCGCCTTCAAACTGAAACTTATTTGAATAGTCTTTGGAATGAAATGCTGGTTGATATCTCGGCTGCGCGTAACATGAGTTTTGACGAACTGAACGATATTGCCGACTTGGTAGCAACTTTCAGAAAAGCTGATTTCGCAAAACAGAAAAATCTGGTTGATGGGCTGAAATACAAAGATCAGGTGATTGACGACCTGAAAAAACTAACCGGAACCAGTGAAAAGGACGACGTAAAAGCGATTGAAATTCAGAAATACGTAAAGGTGCCTGAGCAGCGCGAACAAAAAGGTCTTGCCCGTCAAAAGATTGCAGTAATTTATGCCTCCGGAAGTATTGATGCCGGTGTTTCTGACGATGGAATCAAATCGGAAGAACTTTCAAAAGCGATTCGTGAAGCACGTCGCGATTCGTCGATTAAAGCAATTGTGCTTCGCATCAACTCTCCGGGCGGAAGCGCTTACGGATCAGAAGTGATCTGGCGCGAAGTGAAACTGGCTGCCGAAACCAAACCAGTGATTGCTTCAATGGGTGATGTCGCTGCTTCGGGCGGTTATTACATTGCATGTGCCGCCGATACCATTCTTGCCGATCGCACAACAATCACCGGGTCAATCGGGATTTTCGGGATGATACCAAACGTGCAAAAGCTGATGACTAACAAGCTTGGAATTACGCAGGATGTGGTAACCACAAACGAACATTCTGACATGATTTCGCTAACACGTCCCATGTCTGCATTCGAGCGCGACCTGATGCAGCAAACCATTGAAGATGGCTACGACACTTTCATCAGCAGGGTTGCCGAGGGTCGGAAGATGGAAAAAACAGCGGTTGACGAAATCGGGCAAGGCCGCGTTTGGGCCGCTACCAATGCAAAAGAAATCAAGTTGATTGACGCTTATGGAGGATTGACTGATGCCATTAATCTGGCTAAAGAAATGGCCAATCTGGATAGTTACCGGATTGTAAACCTGCCAAAACTGAAAGATCCGTTTGAAGAATTGCTGAAAGGATTTTCAGGATCGGCCAGGGTCAGCTTTATGAAGGATGAGATGGGCGAGAACTATAAATATTACGAACAATTGCGCAGTATCATTTCGCAGAGAGGCGTTCTTGCAAGGATGCCGTATGATATTGAGATTCATTAATCTGCGGTAATCTTATAAAAAAGGGACAAAATCAAGTTGCGAAGCTGGTTTTGTCCCTTGTTTGTTTCTATAAATGCCAAATCTTGAACAAAAAAAATGAAGATTATTTTGCTTTTTACCTGCTTAAACCTGCTATTCCTGAATTCCTTTTCACAAAAAACGGTTTCATGTTCGATGGAAACTTCGATTGGAAATATACAGTTTGAGCTGTATTCTGAAAAAGCACCTTTGACTGTGGCCAATTTTCTGAAGTATGTTGACCAACAATTGTACGATGGAACCAACTTTTACCGGGTCTGTACTCCTGAAAACGAAAAAGACAGAACCGTAAAAATTGAAGTCATTCAGGGTGGCGATATGCCCGAAGCCAAACAGTTTGAGCCAATACCGATTGAAACGACCAAACAAACGGGAATTACACACCAAAACGGAACTTTATCGATGGCCAGAGATAAGCCCAATTCTGCCACGAGCAGTTTTTTTATTTGTATCAACAACCAACCCGAACTCGACTTTGCCGGGAAAAGGAATCCCGATGGACAGGGATTTGCAGCTTTCGGAAGGGTTACCAAAGGAATGAAAGTAGTGAAGAGAATTCAGGCACTGAAAGAAAACGGACAATACCTGATTGAGCCGATTGGCATCCAATCCATCCGGAGAATCGACAAATAGCTGAAGAACTAAATCATTGCTTTCTTTGTTGAAAGATAAATCAGAAAAATAAATACAGGTTATGGAGAAATTATTTTTATTAAAGCCAGATTTTCAGGATATTAACCGCAATCCTGAAACAAAGTATTTCTGCCCTCCGTGTGCATTGATAGAAGGAATTCTATCTTTTTATCCGCGACTTCGCAATGAATTGGAGATTACCTATGTAGATTTTGTACGGCCACGGCCAGCTATTATTGAATTGATTGGTGCAGAAAATCAGGGATGTCCGGTTTTAATTCTGGAAGATGGATCGTTTCTGAACGAAACGGATGAAATAATTCAGCATTTGACCAAAAATCACCGGATCGGGCAGGCGCATTAATTTTGGGCAAACCCGGTTTTCAAAGTTACTGATTTTCAATCACCAAACGATTATCGGCCATTCGGTTGTTGAATTGCTGTACAATGGCTTTTAACAACTGTTGATCTTCCGTTAAATCAACTGTTCCAAGCAGATTCTTTGTTAGCTCCGGATCTTCTTTGCGGTTGTAAATGGCCGTAATTATTTCGTCGGTCATATAAATAACATGGTCGCCAATTAAAAACTGGTACGAATCCTGAATATAATTAATCGCAAACCGTTGGCTGCTTTTGTCAAACAAATCGTTTCCAAAAGCTACGTAGGGTTGAGGATAATTCAGGTAACTGAGCACCGTTGGCATGATGTCGATTTGCTGCGCCAACCCGCTATCAACTCCTTTCAGGCTTCCATCGGGTTTGTAAAACACAATCGGAATGGCAAAACGATTCACAGAAGTATAATATCCATTTATTTCCGAATCTGTTGAATGATCGGCAGTTATCACGAACAGGGTGTTTTTAAACCACGGCATCTTCCGGGCCGAATCGAAAAACTTCTGAAGCGCCATATCAGTGTAGCGGATGCATTTGTTCAGCGGAATTCTTCCCTCCGGAAATTTACCTTTGTATTTCTCCGGAACATCGTACGGATGATGCGACGAAACCGAAAAAAGGGCGGTCGCAAATGGTTCCTGGAAATGATTCATCTCACGGGCAAAAAACTGAAAGAAAGGTTCGTCCCAAATTCCCCAGATGTTGTCGAAATCAGCATCGTTGCCATATTCATCACGACCGAAATACTGGTGAAAACCGGCAATTTTTGTGAAGGCATCGAAGCCCATCGAACCATTGGGAGCCCCGTGAAAAAAAGCGGTTTGATATCCCTGCGCTGAAAGCAGACTGGCGATACTATTGATCTTATTCCCTGAACGTTCTGATATTACATAAGGAAGCACCAACGCCGGAATACTTGCCGTTACAGATGGAATGGCATCTATTGATTTCCTCCCGTTGGCAAATGAATTTGGGAAAACAAGACTTTCGTGAATCAGCGAATCCAGAAAAGGAGTGTAACTGCGGTCGCGCGGATCTTCCAATTGCGGGTTGAGCGAACCAACAAATGCACGGCTGAAACTTTCCAGAATAATGATTACCACATTTTCCTTTCGAAATTCGCCAACGCTGTCTGGCTTATAAATTGGCGAATAAATGCGGCTTAATTCTTCTTCCGAAGTAAAAAAACTCTTGTGCTCGAAAGCCTTTTTTCCCCAGGTACGGAAAATGCAGAATGGTGTGTTCTGTACCAGCGACATCTCCTCGGGAGTGCTTACAAAAGCGCCTGCATTGTTCATGTTAATCGGGCGGGTACTGTGCCGCCAACCTCCCCGCATTCCAATAATTGAAAGACCGAAAACGATAAAAATAACGGGTATTCCTGAAAGAAAATATACAAACGGATGCCTGAATTTAAATGGCCGTGGTTTTAACAGCGAATAAAACCGGGAAAGAAAAAACATCAAAACGATGAATATTAGCAGAATATACCAGAAATCGTAAAAAAACCGCATGATCAGGTTCGTATTTCCGGCATCAAAAGCGGCCACATCGAACATGCTGGCAGTGGTGCGTTTCAGGATATACCGGTAATAAATAATGTCGATCAGATTGAATGCGATTCCGACACCGTTGACAATCATAAAAAGCCATTTCAGTACTTTTTGGTACCAGTTGTTGAATTTGAAATGGAAGGGCAAAAGAAAGAGCAGCATGTAAACTGCATTCAGATAAAGCAATGCGCTGATATCGAACATCATTCCACCTTTTAGGATGGTCAGAAAAGATAAAAAAGTGACCTTGGGGAACGATGCCGTGTTGAACAGATAAAACAAAATACGGCACAATGAATAAAATCCCATCAGGATTGCAATCCTATATATTAAAACCAGGTATTCGTTGGTTTCGTATTTTTTCGCGTTAAACCGGTATTTCAACATTCTGTCCTTCAAAATTGAGAATGCAAAAATAACAGCTTATTTGATTTGTAATCGGGTTTTGATGGTTTTGTAATGAACACAAACATCTCTGAACTTTCAAATCAGTTTAAAACGAAGAGATTGTCCACATCATCCGATGATTTTTCTTATTTTTGAACAACAAAAACATAGAAGCGATGCAAATAGAAAGAACAACAGACGAAATTGTAATTCGGATTCCATCCTACGTTGATACGCAAGGTTTACAAAGACTTATTGACTTTCTGACTTATAGAGAAGCAACTGCAAAGTCAAAAGCGACGCAGTCTGAAGTTGACGAACTTGCCGCAGAAGTAAAAAAGGGTTGGTGGGATAAAAACAGAAGCAGATTTGTCAAGTGAAGATAATCGTTGATACCAATATCATTTTTAGTGCTCTGCTAAACAGTACCGGTACTATTGGCGACTTGATTTTCAACTCTGACAGGAACTTTGAGTTTTATAGTTGCAGCTATATGAAGCACGAAATCGACAAACATTGGGACAAATTGAAGAGTATCTCAAAGCTTACAGAGGAGCAACTTCTGTTAGCCAGATTGGAATTGTTTAAGAAAATAAACTTCATTAACGAAGAACTCATACCAGAAAAACAATGGCTCTCCGCCGAACGCATCGTAAAAGATATTGACATTGATGATTCTGATTTCGTTGCACTTACAAACTTCATGAAAGGACATTTGTGGACTGGAGACAAACCACTTTACAATGGGCTTAAAGAAAAAAACTTTAAGAAAGTGATCAATACAAAAGAATTAGACGAATTACGAAAAGGGAAAGACTAATGAACCCAATCATTGGATAAAATGCATGTAGTTATTCTTGTCTTAGAGAATTATTTCTTCCTCCCAATTAATTTCGAGAGTTCAACTTTTGCCTAATTTTTATGTTCCTTCTAACTCATCATTAGGTTGAATGACTTATCAGCACATTCAACCATTTTGTCATTAATAAGCCACTATTCCGAAGGAAAAATTATCTATTCATCTCTTTTTTGTAACAAAGCGCCACTTGATTAAACCTATTGAAAGAAATCAAGTCATAGAAACCATGAACTAACTTTTCAGGATGAAGATAACCATTGAAAACCTCAACAAAGTCTATCCCAACGGCAACCACGCTTTGAAGGACGTGAACCTGGAAATCAATAACGGCATGTTCGGTTTGTTGGGTCCCAACGGTGCAGGCAAATCAAGTCTGATGCGTATATTGGTAACTTTGATGCAACCTTCGTCGGGAATAGTAAAAATGAATGGATACGATCTCACCAAACAACGCGAAGAAATTCGCTCTATGCTGGGTTATCTTCCGCAGGATTTCCGCTTTTTCTCGCACCTTAAAACTTACGAATTTTTAGATTATGCCGCTCGTCTGGCTGGAATGACAAAAAGCAAAGAGCGCAAAACAGCAGTTGATAAAATGCTGGAAGAAGTGGGTTTGTTCGAAGCACGCGACCGCCAGGCCAACAAACTTTCCGGAGGAATGAAACGTCGCCTCGGCATTGCGCAGGCATTGATCAACGATCCAAAAATTATCATTGTTGACGAACCAACCACCGGTCTCGATCCCGAAGAACGCATCCGCTTCCGTAATTTACTTTCCACCATTTCAACCCAGGATGTAATTATCATTTTATCAACCCACATTGTTGGCGATATTTCAAGTTCGTGTACCGACATGGCGCTGCTTAACAAGGGCGGTTTGGCTTTTACCGGCTCGCCTGATGAGTTGGTTAAACTTGCCGACGGAAAAGTGTGGCTCATTCAGGCCAGCGAAGAGGAATACCTTGATATTAACGAAAAATATCCGGTTATTTCCAATGTTCCCAACAGCGACGGCTGGGAAATTCAGGTCGTGGCCGATGCAATCAACGGTTACAGCGGGCAAAACATCGCCCCCAATCTGGAACATGCTTACGTTTACTTTATGGAAAGTAATTTAGACCAATGGACCTCAATATAATTGACAATTAGACAATTTACTATTGACTATTCAAATGCCGCTGTAATGAACAGAACAAATCGCAAATAATTAAATCGTAAATAATACAGATGATATCCCTTCATAACATCACATCAATTGCCAAATACGAAATTACCACGCTTCTGCGCAGTTGGTTTTTCCGGATTTTCGCTCTGTTGGCCATGTTCATTCTGTTCTTTTTCAACATGGCGGTTCTTACCATGGATCAAGGTAATAATTGGGATATGAAAGCCATTTCGTCAGCCATACCATACGTCAACCTATTATTTTTAAATACTGTTCAGGCGATTATTGCCATATTTCTGGCTTCCGATTTCCTGAAGCGCGATAAAAAACTGGATACCACCGATGTAATTTACATCCGCTCTATGTCAAACGGCGAATATGTGGCCGGAAAAACCATCGGAAACCTCGTTGTTTTCATTATCCTGAACCTGATTATCCTTTCTGAAGCGCTTATTTTTAATCTGATAGCCGAAGGGGTGGCTGTTAACTGGCTGGCCTATCTGCAATATTTCCTGATCATCAGTCTGCCAACCCTGATTTTCATTCTCGGACTTTCGTTTTTCGTGATGAGCATCCTGAAAAATCAAGCCATTACCTTTATCATTCTGCTTGGTTATGTGGCAATTACAATATTCTACCTCAACACAAAATTCTATTATCTGTTCGATTACATGGCTTACAGTATGCCATTGCTGAACTCCGATTTCATTGGTTTCGGAAACCTTCCTGCAATAATTGTTCACCGCGGAATGTACACCTGTTTTGGTATCGCATTTATTTTCCTGACTATAACCTTGCTCAAACGACTTCCGCAAAGTCCGTTCAGCAACAAGATCACGATATTTCCGGCGTTGGCATTTTTTGCAGCCGGTATCTGGCTCGGTAACAAGCATGTTTCCACATTCGTTGAAAATCAGGAATTGCGGGAAAACATGCGGTCGCTCAACGATGCCAACCAAACTGTTTCACGTCTGAAAGTTAAAAGCTACCTGATAGAACTCAATCACAATGGCGAAAATCTGGAAGTAAAAGCAAAACTAACAGTGAGCAATCCGCTTCAGGAGGCAATCAATCATTTTGTTTTTAGCCTGAATCCGGGACTGGAAATAAGCAAAGTGAGTTTCAACGGACAGGAAATCGAGGCGAAACGCACACTTCATATGATTGATTTTTCAGGATCGAAACTGGAACCCGGCGAAACTGCCGAACTTGAATTTACATACAGCGGAACCCTGAACGAAGCTGGCAGTTTTCTGGATGTGGACGATAAAACACTTCAGGAACCTTTCAGGGCAAATATGTTCCAAATCGATAAACGTTCTGCCATTGTTTCGCCTGATTTTGTTTTGCTGACCCGCGAAAGCAACTGGTACCCGATTGCAGGCACCGGTTTTGGAAAACAAAGCAAACAATGGATGCAGAAACAATTCAGCAAATTTGAAATTTCAGTAAACACAAAACCCGGACTAACAGCCATTTCACAGGGAAAAGTTGAGCAAAAAGAGGGGACATTTTATTTCAAAAATAAAAATAATCTGCCGCAGATATCGCTGATAATCGGCAATTACACCCAGAAAACCGATACTATAGACGGACTTGAATTCAATTTATTCCATCACAAAGACCACGATTATTTTTCCGGCTTTTTTGAACCGGTTAAAGACACCATTCCTGATTTAATTGCCACTGCCCTGAAAGATTATGAGCGAAAAATCGATATGTTTTATCCGTTCGAACGCTTTACGATCGTTGAAGTTCCGCCGCAGTTTTATTCGTATCCGCGCACTTTGATTGCCGAAAGGGAGCAAGTTCAGCCTGAAACCATTCTTTTTCCTGAAAAAGGCTTGCTGGTTGAAGAGGCTGATTTTGCGGGAAGTGTCAAACGCATGGAACGATGGGGAAACCGGGGAGGCGATGTTCAATCTACTCCTGAAGAGAAAAAAATTATGGCCTTCAATAATTTCCTGTCGTTATTTACACAGGCTGCTGCACGCCCCGATTTTAACAGAAGTCAGGGGGAAGTGCAGATAGACGAAAAGGCCAATCCGTTGTATGCTTTCCCTTTATTTTATAACCACGCCTATTTTGTTCAATCGGAGCAGTGGCCGATTACCGACCGTATTTTTGAATCGTACCTGAGACAATCTTCCGAATCGGGCGCTATGGGATGGATGCGCAATATGCAGGGAATGACCGAAAACGAACAGGCCAACCTGGCATTGCTCGATTATTCGTTCGCCGAACTCCTGGACGATCCTGAAAGAGTAAAGATCATCGACAATGTAATCCAGTTGAAAGGGCAGGCACTGTTCTCCATCATCAAGCGCAAGGCTGGTGACGAAGCTTTCAACGACTTCATGTTTAACTTCCTGAAAAGCATACGGTTTAATTCAAGTACCATTGAAGATTTTAACGCACAGATTCAGCAACAGTTCGATACCGATTTGCTGCCATACATGGAGAAATGGTTCAACAGCAAAGAATTGCCCGGATATTTTATTGGCGGAGTAAAAGCGGTAAATGTGCTCGATGGCGACCGGCTGAAAACGATGGTAAAGTTTAAGATAACCAATACTGAACAAACTGAAGGAATCGTTTTGGTGCAATTCAGGATAGGCGAAGGCGGCGGGCCGGGTCGCGGACGATTCGGCGGAGGCGGTGCAAATATGGAAACCATTAGCAAGCTTATATATCTTGAAGGAACGCAAACCAAAGAAGTGAGCTATCTGCTTGAAGGTGCGCCCCGCAATGTAACCATCAACACCCTCACTTCACGCAATATTCCTGCTGAACTCATGCTCCCGCTCGATAACATTGAAGAAGATACCAAGGCGACTCCGTATGAAGGCGAAAAGTTGGTTGATACTCCTGTACGTCTGGCTGAAGAAGGCGAGTTTATAAGTGACGATGAAGATCCAACATTCCGTTTTACTGTTTCCGACGATAAAAGCCTTTTGCAAAAATTACTCATAAAGGAAGAGCCGACAAAGGAACGATTTATCGGTTTCAATACATGGCGCGCACCACGAACCTGGCGGGCAACTACCAACAGCAGTTTCTTCGGAAAGTTTATCCGTTCGTCACATTACGTGAAATCAGGTGATGGCAGTAAAAAGGCAGTGTGGAGCATTCCAATAGACGGTAACGGAACTTATGAAGTGTTCAGCTACCTTACAAAACCCAGTCAAAGAGGCCGTCGTGGCGGACAGGATGCCGGTGGCGAATATACCTATATCATTTTCGGTGAAAGCAGGGAAGAAGTAATGATCGACCTTAAAACTGTGGATGACGGATGGAACAGTTTAGGCACATTCTATTTTTCGGGCGATACCGTTAAAGTGGAACTTGGCAATAAAACCGCAGCACAGGTGGTGGTAGCCGACGCGATAAAATTGGTGAAGCAATAGAAAAAGGCGAAGGCAAAGGATCAGGAAAAGATAAATAAGAAGCACTGAATAAGAAATAAGAAACATTAAAGTCGTTCCTGATTTCTTATTTCCCGTTCGATATTTTAACATCAGGAATTTTAAATTTTTAAAATATGCCATTCAAAAAACTACTCCAAAGGGGATTCATGCTGATCATTTTTTGTCAGCTTTTGCTTCCGGCAAATGCACAGCAAATACTTACACTTGAAGGCGCGCTGGACATTGCAGCTGCCAATAGTCCCGACATTCGACGTTCGTTATTAAATCTGGAACGCTCCGAACAATCGTTGAAAGCTCAAAATGCAGCGCTAAAATCGAATTTTTCACTGAGTGTGACCCCTTTCAATTATGAAAAAGACAGACAGTATGAAGTGTATAATTCGAAATGGTTTACAAGAGAATTGACTGAATCATTTGGAACATTTATGATTTCGCAGCCAATCTTGCCTACTGATGGAACCATTAGTCTGGTTAACAGCTTTGGCTGGCAAAATAATTACACCAAAAAATTCGTCCCGGAACTTAATACAGATGTTGAAACTGTGAATAAAGCATTCACCAACAGGCTATCTCTGGGCATAACGCAACCTTTGTTCACTTACAACAAAACCAAACTTGAATTGAAAGAACTGGAACTGGATCTCGAGAACGCCCAGTTGAATTATGCGATGCAAAAACTAAACAACGAAAAACAGGTCACCCAATTCTTTTACAATGTTTACGAGGCACAAATGAGCCTGAGTATTTCGCAGGATGAGTTCATCAATACACAAAAAAGCTACGAAATCACCGAGAACAAGGTAACTGCCGGTATTTCTGCCAAAGAAGAACTTTATCAGGCAGAACTTAACTTTGCCACAGCAAAATCTGCGGTACAGAATGCTCAGGTTAACCTCGATAATTTTAAAGACCAGTTTAAGCAATACATCGGCATGGACATTATGGAAGAAATAACAGTAATGACCGATGTGAAAATGAATCCGGTAATTGTAGATGTAAAGAAAGCAATCGAATTTGGACTGAGTTCAAGGATGGAACTCCGCCAGCGTGAAATCGACATCGAAACCTCGCAGTTTGCGTTGATCCGAACCAAATCCCTGAACGAATTCAAGGGAGATGTTAATTTGTCGCTGGGTATCAGCGGCGATAACGAAAAATTAAGAAATATTTACGATGCCCCAACAAACAGTCCAAGAGTATCGGTTTCATTCAATCTCCCACTTTATGACTGGGGCGAAAAGAAAGCCCGCATAAAAGCGCAGGAAGCAGTAATCCAGACTCAGGAGTTAAACCAAACGGAAGAAAAGAAACAGATTACGCTTGATATCCGAAGGGTTTACAGGAGTATTCAGAATCTGGTGAATCAGATTGACATTGCTGCCCAGAGTGAGAAAAATGCACAACTGACTTACGAAATCAACCTCGAACGGTATGCAAACGGCGACCTGACCAGTATGGATCTGAATCTTTTTCAGAACCAGCTTTCACAGAAAAAAATGGCGTATGCACAGGCTTTGATCGATTATAAAATAGAATTACTGAATCTGAAAATCCAATCGCTTTACGATTTCGAAAAAAACGAAGCAATTGTTCCTGAAAACCTAATCCAAAAGAACCGACCATGAGTACAAAAATAAAAACCACATAGGCACATAGAACACATAGAAAAAGGAATAAGAAAAAACTATTTGACCTATGTACCTATGTGTTTAAACAAATTGCAAATTAATAAAACTGATATAATATGAAATCAATTCACCAATTTATCGCTTTGATTGCCCTGATTGGGGCGACAACAGCCTGCAACACGCAACCGACAAATACAGCCACCGAGCTGGCAGTTCCGGTTTCAGTTTCCGACATTAAACCAGGCTCGATCGAAAAAGTAATCAATACCACCGGTACGCTGAACGCCACAAAAAAAGCGGTTGTTAACACCGAAATGACCGGAAAATACAGGTTACTGGTCAACCCACGAACACGCCGTCCGTTTGCTTTGGGCGATGTTGTCGAAAACGGACAAGTGATCGTTCAGCTTGAAGATGCCGAATATGTAAATGGTATCGGGCTGGATGCCAAAAAACTAAATCTCGAAATTACGGAGCAAAACATGAAAAAGCAGGAATCACTCTACGAAAAAGGAGGGGTTACCTTACTCGATTACCGCAATTCGGAAGTGAACTACACCAATGCCAAAGACGCTTTTGAACGGGCCAATCTTCAACTGGCAAAGGTCAGGGTTCGTGCTCCTTTCAAAGGGGTAATTACCGATTTGCCTGCAATAACCAACGGAACTCAGGTGGCAACAGGAACACCAATTGTAAGCTTGATGGATTACAGCATCATGACCGTTGAGGTGAACCTTCCGGAGAAATATATTGGCGATGTGCAGATTGACCAGGCAGTACGCATCATGAACTATACCCTGCCAAACGATACTTTGCCCGGAAGTGTAAAAGAATTATCGCCGGCCATCAGCACCGAAACACGCACATTCAAGGGAGTTATTCAGGTTGCAAATCCTGAAATGAAACTTCGCCCAGGAATGTTTGCCAAAGCCGACATCGTGCTGGCACGCAAAGACAGTGTGATTGTGATCCCGAAAGACATCATCATTTCCAACCAGCGCGGTAAGTCGGTATTTGTTGTTGAAAGTGGAACTGCCATCGAAAAACGCATCACCCTTGGATACGAAAACCAAAATGAAGCAGAAATCACTTCAGGACTAAAAATGAACGACCGCCTGGTAGTAAAAGGCTTTGAAACATTGAAGAATAGATCAAAGGTGAAGATAGTCAAGTAGCGTGGGGCATGGAGCGTGGAGAAAACGAGAAAACGTTGATCAGGGCGCACCTGGAACTTGAAACTTGAAACTTGGAACTTAAGAAATTAACCGAATGAAGAAATTAACACAATTTGCTGTCAACTTTCCGGTAACCATTCTGATGATGGTGCTGGCCGTGGTTCTGCTGGGATACATTTCCTTCGGCAAGCTGGGCATCGACCTGTTTCCGGAGATAAACAACCCGCGTTTGTTTATCGAGCTCAAATCAGGTGAACGGCCACCTGAAGAAATGGAAAAACAATTTGTGGAAAACCTCGAAGCATTGGCCATTCGCCAGTCTGATGTGGTGCAGGTGTCGTCGGTTTCGAAAGTTGGAACTGCCCAGATTACCGTTGAATATGCCTGGACCAAAGACATGGACGAAGCTTTTCTCGATCTTCAGAAAGCCGCCAGCTCTTTTGCACAAAATCAGGAGATCGACGAAATAAATATTACACAACACGATCCAAATACATCGCCTGTAATGGTTGTCGGCCTTTCGCACGAAAGCATTACCGACATGAACGAACTCCGGAAAGTTGCCGAAAACTATATCAGGAACGAGCTGGTAAGGCTCGAAGGGGTTGCCGATGTGGAAGTTTCGGGCTCGGAAGAAAATGAAGTACTGATAGAAACCAATGAATACCTGCTCGACGCATTCGGACTGACACTTGATGAACTGAGTTCCCGCATACAGAACTTCAACCAGAGTATTTCGGGCGGATCGATCACTGAAATGGGTCTGAAATATGTAGTGAAAGGTGTTAGTTTACTGACCGACCTAAGCGATTTCGAAAATACAATCGTGGGTTACAAATCCATAATAACCGGCGATGAACTTGCAGCCAAAGCGCCGGTTTATCTGCGCGAAGTGGCAAAGGTCAGTTTTTCAAACAAAGAGCCTGAAAACATTGTCAGGATGAATGGAATACGCTGCCTGGGTTTGTCGATTTACAAAGAAACGCGCTCCAACACGGTACAAGCTGTAAAAGATGTTTCGAAAACACTCGCCGATATGGAGAAAGCTTTGCCCGGCTACCATCTGACAGTAATTACCAACCAGGGAACATTTATCAGCAATGCCATTAAAGAGGTGCAGAATACCGCATTGATGGGCATCCTGCTGGCCATAGTCGTCCTTTACGTATTCCTTCGCCGCATCGGAACCACCCTGATTGTAAGTGTGGCAATGCCGATTTCTATCATCGCCACTTTCAACCTGATGTATTTTAACGGGCTCAGCCTGAATATTATGACTTTGGGTGGACTCGCGTTGGGCGCCGGAATGCTGGTTGACAATGCCATCGTGGTACTTGAAAATATTTCCCGTCTGCGCGAAAATGGACTTTCGGTAAAAGAAGCTGCTATTCAGGGAGCTTCGCAGGTAAGCGGGGCAATCACTTCATCAACTTTAACTACGATTGTAGTTTTCCTACCCATCGTTTACCTGCATGGTGCATCTGGCGAACTTTTCAAAGATCAGGCCTGGACCATCACCTTCTCACTGCTTTCGTCGCTGGTGGTTGCTATATTGCTCATTCCAATGTTGTTCA
This sequence comes from Prolixibacteraceae bacterium, assembly GCA_019459485.1. Lineage (GTDB taxonomy): Bacteria > Bacteroidota > Bacteroidia > Bacteroidales > Prolixibacteraceae > Aquipluma. Next base: position 55,575 of record JAIBEZ010000022.1, on the reverse strand, counting down.
ACTATTTTTACAAAAACAGCACAAAACCCACGTCACAAAAATCGCTTAAAATCAGTGGATACGGAAAATTTCTCGGAAGTGTAATCCGGATCAAATGGGCTGTTATCATTGCAACCATCGTATTGCTTGGCCTTTCAGCGTTGATTCTTCCGTTTATCGGAACCGAATTTATGCCAAAATCGGAAACCCGCCAATTTAGTCTTGATCTGAAAATGCAGGAAGGAACCCGGCTCCAAAGAACATCCGCTGCTGTCGAAAACCTTGAAGGCATTGTGCGTGAAGTGTTGGGCGAACATCTGGAAACCCTTTACAGCCAAATCGGCCCGTCAACCGGAATGCTCAACAGTCAGGATGCACTTTTTCAGGGTGAAAATACTGCAAACATCAAAATATTGCTGAAACCCGATAGCGAATACAGTTCAACTTTTGCCATTCAAGCAATTTCACAGGCTTTGGGCGAATTGCCCGACATCGAGATCAAATTCGTTCAGGACCAAACTGCTTTGGGCGGACTTTTGGGAACCGATGAAGCGCCGCTGGTAATAGAAATTCATGGTGACGACCTTGATGTTCTTGAAGATTTGTCGAATCAGGTAAAAACAGCCGTTCAGCAAATTCCTGAATTGTACAACATCGAAGCATCAATGGAAGGTGGTTCTCCTGAGGTGGAAATCATTGTTGACCGAATGCGTGCCGGGATTTTTAACATGAGCGTTGCCAATGTGGTGACACAGATTCAGAACCAATTGACTGGCAAAGTTGCCGGAACAATGGAGAAAGGCGGCGAAATGCAGGACATCACTCTTCGACTGCCCGATAAAGGATTGGCAGACTTGTCTGATTTGACCATTAAAAACGGGACACAGGTAATCCGCATCAACGAAATTGCTGAAATCCGTGAGGGTCAGTCTCCAAAGGAAATTTTCCGCAGAAACCAAACCCGCATCGGTAAAATTACCGGATACATGGACAAAGATATTGCACTCGACAAGATGGTCGCCAAAGTCAACCAGGCAATTTCGGGCATTCCGCTGCCAACCGAATATAAAATTAAGATTACCGGAGAAGAAGAAAAAAGGCAGGAGTCGATGGACGCACTCAGTTTTGCCATGATGCTGTCGATTGTACTCGTTTTCATGGTACTGGCTTCGCAGTTCGAGTCGTTGCTGCACCCGTTTACAATTCTGCTTACCATTCCGGTAGCGGTAGTTGGTTCAATCCTGATCTTTTTTATCATGGGAATGACGCTCAATATCATGGCAATTATCGGGATTATCATGCTGGTGGGAATCGCGGTCAACAACTCAATTTTGCTGGTTGACCGAATCCTGCAACTTCAAAAGGAAGGTGTTTCGCGTATCGAAGCCATTCAACAGGCCGGACAACAACGAATCCGCCCGATTTTGATGACCACCGCAACCACGATTTTGGCTTTGTTACCACTGACCTTCGGTTTTGGCGAAAGTTCATCGTTACGCGCCCCAATGGCATTGGCCGTTATTGGCGGATTAATAACCTCAACCATCATGTCGTTACTTGTAATCCCTTGTGTATTCGAAATTTTCGACGGGCTGAAAGACCGATTCAGGAAAGACAGAGGGAACCAAATCGAGGCAAATGAAATCGAATCCGTTCACTAAAGTGAACAGCAAAGGATAGAACTGATCTGTTCGATAGTTAGGATATCCTTTGCCGTTGGCTTTAGCCAACGGATCAGAAAGTAACAAAAAACCGTCCGCAGAAGAATGATCTTCAAGGCAAAAACACCTTTCTGACGGAACTGGAAAAGCGCAATAAAGAACAAGAAATATCGAATAAGAAATAAGAAACAACAAATTCCCTGTTCCTTATCCGACATTGAAAGAACGAGCAAAATTTAATAACTCATTATTACTATAATGAAATTCATCATACATCGAAAAGTACTGATAAGCATGTTGTTTCTGGGACTGACCGTTTTGGGTTACTTCTCTTACAAACAATTGCCGGTTGAATTGTTGCCCAATGCCGAACTTCCTTTCCTTTTCGTTCAGGCAAGCGCGGGCACCGAACTGGCTCCCGAATACATGGAAAATCATGTGGTTATTCCGCTTGAAGGAGCCATCGGTACGCTCGAAGGCATCGAATCAATTGAGTCGAACGTTAATTCGCGGCAAAGTACCATCGTGGTGTATTACACGAAAAATGTCAATTTCAAATACGCTTACCTGAAACTTCAGGAAAAGATAAACGAAATGCAATCGGCAATGCCCGAAAATGTAAGGGTAGCTGTTGCCAAAGTTGACCTGCAACAGATGAACAGCCAGTTTATGGAGTTGCAGGCACGTGGAGAAGGCGGAATTGATCGCGTACGAACCATTGTTGATCAGGATATTAAACCCGATCTGGAAAACATCGACGGAATTGCGGCAGTGAACGTGTATGGCGGAAAACAAAAATCGATAGAGGTTATTCTGGATACCAAAGCCTGCGAAGCTTATAAAATTACCACCGGAAGTATACGGTCGGTACTTTCGCAAAACTCCAGTTCGCGCACCTACGTGGGCAATTTGAAAGAAAAAACGGTTCAGTATTTTGTGCATGTAACTGCCGAATACAAACAGGTGGAAGATCTGGAAAATCTCGTGGTTGCTCCCGGACCAATCCTGCTGAAAGATGTTGCCGAGGTTCGCTTCGGAGTTAAGGAGGAAACTTCGTACAGCCGTGTAAACGGAAAAGACGCGGTAACGATTCTGCTGGTCAACGATTCGCAGGCAAACATGATCGAACTTTCGGAATCGACCCGTAAAATTGTCGCAGAGCTGAACGAGAAAATGGCCATTAAGGAAATTGAGATTGCTGAAATCAGTAATTCGGCCGACCAGATGGAAGAAAACATCAGCCAGATCATGAACCTTGCATTGGTCGGGGGTATCATGGCCATTTTTGTACTCTGGATTTTCCTGAAAAATTTCCGCATTGTTTCGTTTATCGCATTGGCCATTCCAATTTCTATTTTTACATCCTTCAACCTGTTTTATGCGTTTGGTGTCACCATCAACAGTCTGACCCTGGTAGGAATGGCATTGGCCATTGGGATGCTTCTCGACAACAGTGTGGTGGTGCTCGAAAATATTTACCGGCTTGCAGGAAAAGGTGTGCCTCCATTTCAGGCAGTAGTTCAGGGAACTACCGAAGTGTGGCGTTCCATTCTGGCAGCTACTCTCACTACAATAGTTGTATTTCTTCCTTTCCTGTTTTCCACCAATTTTATGGTCGAGATGCTGGGATTGAACGTGGGGGTTTCAATTATTTCAACACTTGTCATTTCGCTGGCAGTGGCTTTATTACTGGTTCCAATGGCTTCGTATGCACTGATGAGGCGGCGCGTTGCAACAAATATCTTCTACGAAAAAGTGACGACCAATTCGCGGATGATCCAGATTTACCTGGTTATCCTGAAATCGTGTATGCGAAATCCTGCAGCCACCATCATCGGCGGACTCGTACTTTTCTTCCTGGCCGTTTTTATAAGCCTTGCCGTTAGTGTCAGCTCACTTCAGGAAGTAGAAAACAATGAAATTCGTTTGTATGTCACGATGCCTTCAGGCTCATCGCTCGAAACAACCGATAAAACAGTTCAGGAAATAGAAACGAAACTGGAAGATCTGGCCGAAAAGGAAGATGTAATCAGTAAAATTGAAGAAGAGGAAGCCATAGTTACCATTAAGCTGAAGGAGGATTTTGAGAAAATTGGCGACCGTACGTTTGCCGAAATCAAAAACAACATTAACGACCGAACCAAGGATATCAAAGCTTCGTCGATTTCATTCGAGCAATCGCAAAGTAGCGGCAATTTCCAGGGAGGAAGCCGCAACATGGGAGGCGCTTTCCAAAAAATGATGGGCATTGGTACCGATGAAGAAAAAATTGTACTCAAAGGTCAGGATTTTAAACAATTGCAGGCAGTTGGCGAAGACCTGAAATATTTTATCGATCAGCTTGAATCGGTAAACAGGGTTAACCTGAACATTTCAGACAACCGCCCGGAGGTACACATGTATTTCAACCCGTTGCTGATGACTGAATACAACATCACCCTCAACAATGTATTGTCTGAAATTAATTCGTTTTCGAGGGAAATATCAACCAATATTCAGTATAAACAAGGTGTTGACGAATATGAAATAATCATCACCCAAAAGGACCTGATTGAAGGAGAAGAAGAAGAAACAGACCGCAACATGGAGGAACTTAAAATGTTGCAGGTAAACGATGCAAGCGGCGGGATTCACGACCTTCAGGATTTTACCAATATTGTTTATGCCAGCGGACTTGCCGGCATAAACAGGGTAAATCAGGAAAAACAAATAGAGGTAAACTACCGGTTTGTTAGTGAGGCCAGCAGCTCAAAAGAACTATTGGCAGCCTACCGTTACGAAATTGATGATCTGGTGGCCAATTACAATTTGCCATCGGGTGTTGCTGCCGAAGTGATTCATGATGAAACCAATTATTCGGAGTTTTATTTGATGATTGGCGCCTCAATTCTCCTGATATTTATGATCATGGCATCGGTATTCGAGTCGTTGTCGTTGCCTTTCGTGATACTTTTTTCTATTCCGCTGGCAGCGATTGGTTCATTAATCGCACTCATTGTTACGAACAATAGCCTGCTCAATGCCAATACACTTACGGGCTTCCTGATTTTGCTCGGGGTAGTTGTCAACAACGGGATTATCCTGATCGACTATACCAATATCCTGCGAAAACGCGGCTACCGTCGTTCGCGCGCATTGATGACCGCCGGATTGTCGCGTGTGCGTCCGATTTTGATTACAACCATCACCACCATTGTGGGTATGTTGCCGCTGGCCATGGGCGATGCCGAATATGTGAGTGCTATCGGTGCACCGTTCGCTATCGTAGTAATTGGCGGATTGGCGCTCAGCACATTGCTTACACTCATATTTATTCCGACTTTCTATTCCGGCCTCGAAAATGCCATCGAATGGTTTAAGGAATTGAGCCTGCGCACCCGAATCATCCAACTGTTAATAAGTGCAGGTTTGGTTGTGCTTATTTTCCTGAATGTTGAGTCCGGATTGTGGCAGGCGATTGATTTGGTGCTGGTTGTAATTCTGGTTCCCGGATCTACCTGGTTTGTGCTTAACAGTCTGAGAAAGGCCGGAACAAAGCTGATAAACGATGAGGATACACTAAACATCAAAATTCAAAACCTGGTAAAAATATACGACCGCGAAAGTCGCTTCTCACGCGAATGGGAATCAGGAAAAAAAATACGCCGTCGTGCCGGTCTCGAAAAAGAATACCACACCCTGCGCGAGTTCGATTACCTGATCTGGCAGTTGCCGCTTATGGCATTCCTTGTTTACTTCAGTTTCATTTATCTTGATGCCGCTTTTTGGTCGTTGATACTTTCGGTCGTAATTGTCAGCTTCGCGTTGAGTATGTGGAAGCCGTTTGGCTTTTTCCTGAAATTCAGGGCTGAAAAAACAGGCAAAAAACTTCCGGTAAAAATCTATAAATGGGTACAAGTCTTTCTGTTCTGGATTTTGCCGGCCATCGAAATGTTCTTTGTCTGGAAAATAACCAAAACCATCGGACTGGTTGTGACTTTTGGAGTATTGTGGTATTTGGCGCTGATTATTTCGGTTACAGCGAAAAAATTGTATCAGGAAAAGATCAACATCGACCGTATCACAGGTCGCTTCGGAACCTTGCGCCGCAGCGTATTGCGACTGGTAAAACAAATGCCAGTACTTGGCAAACAGCACCAGCCATTCAAGGCGCTGAACGGCGTTTCGCTCGAAATTGGCACCGGAATGTTTGGTTTGCTTGGGCCAAACGGTGCAGGTAAATCAACCATGATGCGTGTTATCTGCGGAATTTATGAGCAGAGCTACGGAAAAATATGGATCAACGGCATCGACACTCAGGAAAAACGGGAAGAGTTGCAGGGACTGATCGGATATCTGCCTCAGGAATTCGGAACCTACGAAAACATGCCTGCTGCCGATTTTCTCGATTATCAGGCCATTCTGAAAGGGCTGACCGATAAGAAAGAACGCGAAGAACGAATAGAATATGTATTGAAGGCCGTTCATTTATGGGAGAAAAAGGATGATAAAATCGGTTCTTTCTCCGGAGGAATGAAACAGCGGATTGGTATTGCCCAAATATTGCTGCACTTGCCTAAAATACTGGTGGTTGACGAACCAACTGCCGGACTTGATCCGCGCGAACGCATCCGTTTCCGTAACCTGTTGGTTCAGTTGAGCCGCGAACGAATCGTAATTTTCTCGACACACATCATCGAGGATATTTCAAGCTCGTGCAACCAGGTGGCTGTGATCAACCGCGGACAGGTTAAATACTTCGGAAAACCTGCAGAAATGGTGCACCTGGCCAAAGACATGGTTTGGCAATTCGATCTGTCGGTTGACGAATTTGATAAGATGGAAAACAAACAACTGGTTACCCACCACATGCGGCAGGGCGACCAGATCAGGGTGCGTTTCCTCTCAAAAGAAAAACCTGCAGAAGATGCAGTTCCGGCCAATCCGGTGTTGGAGGATGCGTACTTGTGTTTGATAAAAGACCTGAAATGATTAACGATTGAAAATAAAATATTAAAGATTAACGATTGAGGATTAACGATTAACGATTGAAAGTGCAGAGCTACTTCGTTAATCTATAATCGTTGATCGTTAATCTAAAATCAATAAAATAATATGGCAATGGAATCAACAATCTCAGTCGTCAATTTCTGGACATTGTTCCAGAAAATGATCAAATACAATATGAAGGTTATTTTCGGCAGCCGGTTCATCTGGTTTGTGCTGGCAGCAATGGCTTTCTACTTTTTTATTGCCATCACCAACATTTACGACAATGGCGCCATTGACGAAGGTTTTATATACGGCTTGCAGATTACTCCGGGACTGCTGCTCATTTTTTACCCGATGACCTTTGGGATTCAAAATGACCTGGATGCCGGAATCCTGGAAATACTCTTTGGTATTCCTGATTACCGGTACAAGGTGTGGCTGGTGCGGCTGTTATTGGTTTTTGTATTGGTTTTCCTGATGATGCTGGGCCTCACAGTAATGAGTTATTACCTTCTCACACCGGTGAGTATTTTTGAACTTGCGGTGCAGGTAATGTTCCCGGTTTATTTCCTCGGTTCGATGGCATTTATGTTTTCAACCATCATTAAAAACGGAAACGGAACAGCAGTGGTAATGGTAATTATCGGTGTTGGTCTGCTAATTTTATCCGGAATGTTTGAGCGTACCATGTGGAACATTTTCCTTAACCCGTTTGAAATCCCTAACCGCCTCAACGAAATGGTTTGGCAGGAAATAGCCATGAAAAACCGTATTTTTCAGGCAGTTTGTTCACTCCTTTTTATCCTCTACGGATTGTTCAATTTACAGAACAGGGAAAAGTTTTTGTAGGAACGTGATTAACGATTGGTGAATAACGATTAACGATTTGTGAAGTAGTAATACATCCTCAATCGTTAATCAAAAGGTCTAAACCCCACAAAACATTTTGGGCCAGTTTCAGGGATGAAATCATTCCTCAATTAACTGCCTTAATTCCTAAAAACCTTCTGAAACCCGCAGCGGGACATTAGCCCTACCAGCGGGACGACTCCCCAATCGGCGGGACGCCCGGATTTTCAGCGGGACACTAATTTTCTCCAGCGGGACAGCAAAAACTTCAGCGGGGCGAGTGGGGACGGGCTTTTATTGTTGTTATTTCGGACTTGTGAAAATCGCAAATACGAGCAGATTGCTTCACAGATTTATTTTAGCTTTGGATTTAAATAAACTTACAGTCATGATTATTGAAAGGACTAAATCGGAAATAGTGATCAGAGTGTCCTCAAAAATAAACACTTATGGGTTACAACGACTTGTAGGTTACCTTAAATATCAGGAACATACTTCTACTAGTCAGGCAAAACAATCTGATATTGACACATTAGCGAAAGAAGTAAACAAGAGCTGGTGGAATAACAATAAACAAAGATTTATAACAGAATGAAGGTTGTAGCAAATTGCGACCACCTTGAAAAACTCAAATTTTCCAGAACGAATCCTTATGCATTTTCAGTACATGGAACAATTATGCTTGCCAGCGTATTGAACACACCAATCTCAATTCAAACCAGTGTATTAATTGTAAGAGCATTTGTAACGTTGAGGGAGATTTTATCCGCAAATAAAGAATTGGATAGAAAGTTATTTGATCTGGAATCCAGGTATGACAAGCAATTTTCAATAGCATTTCAAGCCATCAGGGAATTGATGCAACAGCAAACAACTGTTAAAAAGCGACCACAAATTGGTTATAAAATTGGTCAAAAAAGCAAATAGCTTTGTTCAGGCGACATTTGCAATTACATCAGTGTTCAGCCCTGTTATGTTTTGAAGACCTAACAGGCTAAACACAACTGCTGCAAGGTTTGTATATAGAATTTAACAAAAGAAGGATATGCAACTGAATATTCAGTCAAAAGAATAACTTTGGGAATAAAACTAAAAAAATCAAATTATGAGTTTTTCTGAATTTATGCTTTCAAGAATACAGAAGGGATTGTCTGAAAATCGAGAGTTTTCATACAAATTATCCGAACAGGCGGACAGAATAATTGTATGGCTAGTAGGATTTTCAATTGCTAGCATTGCATTAACTATTTCTAACGAGGTGATAATTAAAACTATTTCAAATAGTCTTCCAACAATAATAGTTATTTTCTCATGTACCACAGTAATCTTGGGAATATTATATCGAATATTTAAGTATTTATCACAATTGATTGAAAATCATATTTTAATTAATTTTAATGCAGTTATTGACGTATATAAAAATCCTCATGATATTCCATCCATTCCTCCATATAAAAACTTAGATGGAACTGAGAGTTGTGAGAAATTGAGAAAGTATTTAAAAGAAGATTTTAAAATTGAGGTCGCTAATATCGAAGATAAAGACTTTTCCCCAGAACAAAAAAAGGGTAATCAGGAAAGTTTATCGACTTTATATAGCAAAACAGCAGAAAATTATAGTGCCCATTTTGAAAATGAAAAAGATATAGTCAAAAAAGTGCTAATGAGTAATCTTGGATATAGTCAAAAGGAAGTTGATGGCATATTTGAGCCGGTAAAGCCAAAGATTAATATTCAAAAAATATACAGGAGAAGTCTCTTTTTGTCCTCAATTCTGTTTTTATTAACAACTTTTGTTTTTTTATCAGGATTCGCAGTGTTTTTATGGAAATATTTGGAGTGATAAATTCAGCTAAGAACGTAATTTAACTCACTGCATTTCTGACGATTATAATTCTTAACTAACTCCCTCTATTCCCCTACCCCTTCCAAAATCTCTTTCGCTTTTTTAACACTTTTAACCTTTTCGAAGGTGAGAGAAAGTTTGTTGTTGCCTTCTTTCATGCGGCAGATTTGCGGATGCGTTTGCACAAATTGCAACACTTTTCCAAATACCGGCGACTGGTAATAAACCGATTGCGGATTGGAAATAAAATGGCAAACCATCTTTTGATACTTCAGGATAATTTTCTCCATTCCCAATTCAACGGCTAACCTGCGCAATCGCACAACTTCAATCAATTCAATACTTTCCGGAGGCAATTTGCCAAAACGGTCGGTCAGCCCGGTTTCGAACTGCACCAAAGCCTCTTCGGTTTCGAGGTTGTCCAGCTCGCGGTAAAGTAACATGCGTTCCGAAATACTCTGAATGTAGTTATCAGGAAACAACAATTGCATATCGGTATCAATCTGGCAATCGCTGCCAAATTTCAACTTCAGGAATGCCTGAGATGAATCTTCCTTTTCGTCTTTGAAAAGCTCTTTAAAATCGGTTTGTTTCAATTCCTGAATGGCTTCATTCAGAATACGATGGTAGGTTTCAAAACCGATATCGGCAATAAAACCGCTTTGCTCGGCACCCAGCAGGTTTCCGGCGCCGCGAATGTCCAAATCCTGCATGGCAATGTTGAAACCACTACCCAGTTCCGAAAACTCTTCGATGGCACGCAAACGCCTTCCTGCTTCGGGAGTGAGCGTTGAAAGCGGCGGAGCCAGCAGATAACAAAATGCTTTTTTATTCGAGCGCCCTACGCGTCCGCGCAACTGGTGCAAATCGCTGAGCCCAAAGTTCTCTGCATGATTGATAATGATCGTATTCGCATTCGGAATGTCGAGACCCGATTCGATGATGGTGGTGGCAATCAGCACATCGAATTCGCCGTTGATAAAATCCATCATCAGCTTTTCGAGCTTCGGGCCGTCCATTTGCCCGTGACCAACCACCGTGCGAACTCCCGGCACCAATTTACGGATCACTGTTTCAACTTCGTAAATGTTCGAAACACGGTTGTGTATAAAAAATACCTGACCTTCGCGGGCCATCTCATATTGAATCGCCTCACGAATAATTTCCTCGCTGAACCCGTGCAATTCGGTAGCAATCGGATACCGGTTGGGTGGCGGTGTTTGTATGATCGACAAATCGCGGGCGCCCATCATCGAAAATTGCAGCGTTCGCGGAATCGGCGTGGCTGTCAGTGTCAGCGTGTCAACATTCAGCTTCATTTGTTTCAGCTTTTCCTTTACCGAAACACCGAATTTCTGCTCCTCGTCAACGATCAGCAAACCCAGATCTTTAAAGGCAACTTCCTTGCTCACCAGCTTGTGCGTGCCAATCAGGATATCAACTTTTCCGGCTTTGGTATCGGCCAAAACCTGTTTCACATCCGCAGGTTTCCGCAACCGGCTAATGTATTCGACCCTCGCCGGAAATTCGGAAAGCCGGTCGGAAAAGGTTTTGAAATGCTGAAGCGCCAAAATAGTGGTTGGAACCAGCACGGCCACCTGTTTGCTGTCGGCCACCGCTTTAAATGCAGCGCGGATCGCTATTTCGGTTTTCCCAAATCCCACATCGCCGCAAACCAGCCGGTCCATCGGTATTTCCTTTTCCATGTCTTCCTTCACGGCAATGGTCGATTTCAGCTGGTCGGGCGTGTCTTCGTAAATAAACGAAGCTTCCAGTTCGGTCTGAAGGTACGAATCGGGCGAAAAAGCAAAACCACGTTCCTGTCGGCGGGCGGCATACAGCTCGATCAATTCTTTGGCGATGTCCTTAACTTTCAGCTTGGTACGGTCTTTCAGCTTTTGCCAAACACCGCTTCCCAACTTGCTGATGTTCGGCTCGGTTCCTTCCTTGCCCTTGAATTTTGAGATTCGGTGCAGGTTGTGAATGCTCACCAGCAGCACATCGTTGTCTTTGTAGCTTAGCCGGATTGCCTCCTGAAGTTTGCCGTCCACCTCGGTTTTTACCAAACCCATAAACTTTCCAATGCCATGATCCACATGCACTACGTAATCGCCCTGGTGCAGCTTGTTAAGTTCTTTGAAAGTGATGCTGTCGCGTTCTGCCTTGCGCGATTTGATTTCGAAACGGTGGTAACGTTCGAAAATCTGATGATCGGTGTAACAGCAAATTTTCAGGTCGCGGTCGATAAATCCTTCGTGCAGTGTAAAATTGACCGGCCTGAACTTGACTTCCAGACCTTTGTCATCAAAAATTGCCTGCAAACGGTCGGTTTGCGAAACATTGGTGGAAAGAATATAATTGGTGAAACCGAAGTTCTGATAGTCGATCAGGTTTTCGGCCAGCATATCAAAATTTTTGTGGAAAACAGGTTGATGTCCGGTTTGAAAAGTAACGGTTTTTGAGTGGCTGAAAAAGTGTTTCTGGCCAAATCCGGCACAGGTAAAACGCTTAATTTCTTTTGAAAATGCTTTTCCTGAAAGTAGCCTGGCGAACCACTTCTTTCGTTCTTCCTCTGTTTCGGCCTTTTCGATGGTTTGGTTGAAATTGTATTCCATCTGATCGGCTATCATTTGAACATCGTTCAGGAGAAAAATGGCATTTGCCGGAACGAAATCAAGGAAACTGATGCGTTCCTCGTCTTTCAGATCTTCCTGAATGTTTGGAATAATGCTGATTCGCGTATGTGGTTCTTTCGACATTTGGTTGTCGATGTTGAAACTGCGGATCGAGTCCACCTCATCGCCAAAAAAGTCGATGCGATACGGATCTTCGTTCGAAAACGAATAAATATCCACAATTCCGCCGCGAATGGAATACTGTCCTGGCTCATAAACGAAGTCAACCCGCTCGAAACCGTATTCGAACAGCACTTCATTCACAAATTCGAGCGACAATTTATCGCCTTTCGACACCTGAAAAGTATTGGCTGCCAGCCCTTCGCCCGAAATAACTTTTTCGACCAAAGCTTCAGGATAAGTCACAACCAGCAACTGTTTTCCGTCTTTTAATTTGTTGAGTACCTCCGTTCGCAGGATGATGTTTTCCTGCTCAATGGTTTCGTAATGCACCGACCGTTTGTACGATGAAGGAAAAAACAAGGCTTCCACTTCGGAGGCAAGTGTATTCTGGTCGTCATAAAAATAGGCGGCCTCTTCCCTGTCATTCAGGCAAATAACAAATGTTTTGGGTATTTCTTCGGAAAGTAAACAAGCGAGAATGCTTCGTGATGAGCCAACAAGTCCCTGCAGGTGAACCTTTTCACCCGGGGTATTCAGTAATACGCACAATTCACCAAGCAAATCATGCTTTCTGAAAAGCTTCCTAAAATCTTTCCGCTCCAAAATTTTAAAATAATTAGGCTGCAAAGGTAAAAATTAAGGTTGTTGATATACTGCACAATGTTTCGTAATTTTCAAATTCTTTAACTGCCACTTTTAATCATCATTATTATGAGTAAAGATTCAGAAAAACACCACTCAAAACATGAAGGGAAAGATCATAAACATGTTGAACCTGAAAAGAAAGATCATAAATTGATCAGTGACAAAAGGTACGAAAAAGAGCTTCAAAAACTTGAATATGAGTTGGTCAAACTTCAGGAGTGGGTGAAGCTCAAAAAGTTGAAAGTGGCTGTTTTGTTTGAAGGCCGGGACGCCGCGGGCAAAGGTGGAGTGATCAAACGGATCACAGGACCGCTCAATCCGCGCATTTGCCGGATAGCGGCTTTGGGCACTCCAACCGAAAAAGAAAAGTCGGAATGGTATTTTCAGCGGTATTCCAAGCACCTTCCGTCGGCCGGCGAAATTGTTTTGTTCGACCGCAGCTGGTACAACCGAGCCGGAGTTGAGCGTGTGATGGGATTTTGCACTGAAGACGAATACCAGGAATTTTTCAGAAGCTGCCCCGAATTTGAGAAGATGTTAATGCGTTCGGGAATTATACTGATCAAATACTGGTTTTCGGTATCCGATGAAGAACAGGAAATCCGTTTTCAGGAAAGATTAAATGATCCGATGAAAAGATGGAAGCTGAGCCCGATGGATGTTTCATCGCGTGAAAAGTGGGTTGAATACTCCAAGGCGAAGGACGAAATGTTTAAGCAAACGGATCTTGATGAATCGCCCTGGTACGTGGTTCCGTCAGACAACCAAAAGCTGGCCCGGCTGAACTGCATCAGTCACCTGTTGAGCCTTATTCCATACGAAGAAGTACCCTATGACACGATCGTTTTACCACCGCGAAAAGAACATCCGGCATACGTCAGGCCACCCATTACTGATCAAACTTTTATACCCGACAAGTACAGCCATAAAAATGAGGAGTCAGACTCAGAATAACATGAAGTAAGTTTATTCAATAGTAAATCGTCATTAGTAAATTTTAAAATAGTAAATATCATCAATGGCTCGATTTCTAAACGACCGCAGGCAAGCTAAAGGGAAAATCCCTGGTTCAATTATCCATCTGGGAACCAAAAAGGTTGACCGACCCAAGCTTCGACTCATGCATTACACTCCGGAAATCATCGTTGAAACGGAACCGGATAACCTGGAAGTCTGTAAAGCAGCTATTGTTGAAAATTCGGTGACCTGGATTAACATTGATGGATTGCATGATGCCGAAATGATCCAAAAATTGGGCGAATTGTTTACTATTCATGGCCTTTTGCTCGAAGATATGCTCGATACTGGTCAGCGCCCCAAATTAGCCGAAACCGATGAACTGATGGTCGTCATTTTAAAAATGATTGATTACGATAAAAAAAGCCAGAATCTCAGTTCAGAACAAATTTCCATGATTCTGGACGATAATTACCTCATTACACTTCAGGAACGGGTGGGCGACCAGTTTGACCATATCCGTGAACGAATCAGAAAGGGCAATGGCCGGGCCAGACGAAAGAGCGCTGATTACCTGACCTACGTTTTGCTTGATACCATCGTTGATAACTACCTGGATACCATTGAAATATTAGGAGACATTATTGAAAAATTGGAATCCCGGATTTTTCTGCCCAAGCAAAAAGGACTTATGCAGGAAATATACAAGCACAAAACCGAAATTAATTTTCTGCGGAAAAATATCCGGCCGGTAAAGGAAATTGTTCTCCACCTGATTGAAAATGAATCGGGTTTTATTGCCGACGATAACCTGAAATACTTTCGTGACCTGAACGACCTAGTTGTACAGGCCTCGGAAACCATCGAGATTTACCAGTTAATGCTGAACGACCAAATGATGATTTATCATGCAACCTTGGATAGCAGGGCCAATGAAATCATGAAAGTGTTGACCGTATTTTCGGCGTTCTTTATTCCACTCACTTTTTTCGCCGGAGTTTATGGAATGAATTTCGAGCATTTTCCTGAACTGAAATTGAAATATGGTTACCTGTATTTCTGGATTCTATCGATCCTTATTACCTTTGGCTTGCTTGTTTATTTCAGAAAGCGGAAGTGGTTTTAACGATCTAACTTAAAAATCACTTTCCCGATGCCAGCCAATTCCCCCGAACCAGCCTCCGCCCGTTTGCTTTCTCTCGACTTTTTTCGCGGATTAACCATGTTCCTGCTCATTGCAGAAGGAACAGGTCTTTGGTGGACCTTGGTTCAGGACCCCATTCACGGTACTTTTCTTGAACATTTTTTCATTCAGTTTGAGCACCATCCCTGGCATGGACTTCGTTTCTGGGATTTGATACAGCCATTCTTCATGTTTATTGTTGGGGTCGCGATGCCTTTTTCGTACCGGAACCGGATTATGAAAGGTGAATCCCATGAAAAAATTACCCGGCACATTATTCAGCGGTCATTTATACTATTGGCGTTTGGCGTAGGTCTGCACTGCGGATACAACAAAAAACTTGTTTGGGAACTTTGGAATGTGCTGTCGCAACTCGCTGTTACTATTCCGATTGCTTATTTCCTGATGAAATATCCGGCAAAAGTACAATTGGCCATTTCTGTTTTCCTGCTGCTTATAATCGATTTATTGTACCGGAATTTCCCGGTCGAAGGGTACAATCAGCCTTGGGCTATTGACAAAAACTTCGGTAGTTGGATGGACATGGTTTTAATGGGCAAAATCAACAATGGCGGGGGTTGGGTCGCGGTTAACTTCCTACCGACTGCAGCACATACCATTTGGGGCGTGTTGGCCGGACAGCTTTTGATGAAGGACGTTAGCCAAAATTACAAATTTAAGACTCTTTTGATTTCGGGTGCCATTGCCCTGGTGATTGGATTCGGACTGGATTGGACTGGAATAACACCGATTATAAAGCGAATTGCCACTGCCTCATTTGTTTTCGCTTCCGGAGGCTGGGCGCTCATTGGCCTCGCAATTAGCTACTGGCTGATTGATATAAAAGGATATAAAAACTGGATTTTCATATTTACAGTTGTTGGCACCAATTCCATTTTTATTTATGTATTTTTTCAAACTGTCGGTGGCCAGTGGTTGAATAGTTTCATTGCCATTTTCTCCAAAGGAATACTTCAGTGGACAGGAGCATCGGATTTTGTGCTGAATTTATTTACTTGTCTGGTGATTCTTGCTGCCGAATGGAGCCTCTGTTATTGGCTGTACAAACGGAAAATATTTTTTAAAATTTAATCCATTCATTTTCAGGCAAAACCGAAATATTGAAAATTTATTTCTGCTAATAATTGTTAATTTCTGCCAGCAAATGAAACAATGAGACTTTGCTTACCGTAACCACAACTGACTTTGCAGATTATTTTTATTTTTTGGACTTATTTGGGTTGATTGGTTTTTGGTACAAAAAGCAAAGTTCGTAAGGTAATTTTAGTTGTTTGTTTAGTGAAAAGCGGTGGGAATCCCCACCGCTTTTCATATGTTTTAAAAATTATAAGCTTCCAATACTATCTGCAAAGATTCGCCCGGAGCGACAATCAGATTAGTAACTTCATATTCCAGCTTCAATACAGGCTGGTTTTTTATTTCTTCTGAATTTCCCTCAACTTCGATCATTGTGGTTCGATGAGCTTTTAAAACTACCTCTTTCGCACAAGTAAAACCAAGGCCAGAATTTTTGCCTTTCAGGATAAAATCTATATCTGAATTATTGTGAACCTGTATAAACTTTACCATATTATTTTCTAACCGGACATAATCAGTCAGTATTTTTACTGAAGCGCTGAATATTGGAGCCAAAAATTTTTGGTCGCCAGCCAGCTTGTCTTTAAAATAAATGGCAGTGCGACGGTTTTCAAGGGCATATTTAATCGATTCCGCTTTTCGTTCGGTAGCAAAAACCAGCGTTACCGGGCGGTGCGAATCCGCCGCATCATAGCTATCGTCAATCGGACTATGGATATCTGAGCTGGCGATTAGGGTAAGATTTTTCTCAAATGCCCATTTCAACGCTTCAGGATAATAATCATGGTGATTGAATGCTTCTATTCCGCCCAATATTCCGGCATCAAGCAATCGGGTATGCTGGCTCCACCACAGTGTTTTTTCAGGCTGTTGCCGTTTCCAGCCAGGATGGTTCCAAAAAATAAATCCACCCTGATCTTTGGCTTCCCGACACGCTTCAAACCAGTCGTCGCGCTCCAGCAGATTGGCATTCGTGATAAAAATAGCATTCAGATGTCCCGGAGGCATTTTCCGGGTAATTTCGGTTCCGCGAATAAGGATAATCCCCTTTTGATCGGCCAGCGGTTTGGCAATTTCGTACGATCGGTTATGGTCTGATTTGATGTCCTGAGAATGTGGCCGGTATTCGATGTGGTCGGTAATGGCAATTGCATCCAGACCTTGCTCCCACGCTTCATTGACACGAACAGTTGGCCAAACGGCACCGTCGGAAAAAACAGTATGCATATGGAAATCACATTTAAGGGTCAGATACCCCGGGATATCCGGAATCTGAATTTCCCTGCGTGACTGCGCATTTAAATTCAGGGATATAAATACTGATAATAAGAAAGTTATGAAATATCGTACCATATTGAAAGATTAATAAATAACGAGTTCAAATTAAACATTTCAAAAGAGACAACCAATTCAAATTTCAATTTCTAAAACAGTACAATTGATTTTTATTGGTCTTTCAAATTTGCAATCTTTTTAATTTTTTAACAAAAGTATTGCCTTAATTAAAAAATAAATGCAATATCTTTGTTCAGTTTTAAAACCGGGATAATCTATAAAACGATGAATTTTCCTCCTGTAAAATATTCTTCTGACAGCGACATGAATCTCGTGGAGCAAAAAAACAACTCACAAAAACGCAAGATTATCAAGCATCTGTTCCTTTACGGAGCAATGGCCAACACCGATTTGGGCAAGTTTGTAAAACTTAGTACGCCTAAAATTATCAGTCTGCTGAATGAATTAAAGAATGAAGGAATGATTGAGGAACTCGGACAGGGAAGTTCAAGCGGAGGAAGACGCCCCAATTTGTATGGAAATAAAGAAGATGCCTTTTACATCGTGGGTATTTCGATCAATATTTACCAAACATCGGTAGCTATCTTCAATGCAAAAAACCAAAAAATTACCGGCGACCACATTCTCCCGCTCACCATTACTCACGGAATTTCCATCATAGATACGATCGTTCAGTTTACAGAAAATATCATTCAGGAAAAGCAGATCGCCAGGGACAAAATATGGGGAATTGGTATTGAAATGCCTGGTCTGGTTGATTCTGAAACCGGCATCAATAAAACTTACATGGTATCCAAACGACCTGTTGCCGAAGTTTTCAGGAAAAAATTCGGGATGGAAGTGCTGATTGAAAATGATGCCAAAACCCGCGCTTTTGCCGAACTTCGATTTGGGGCAGCCCAATCGAAACGCAACGTGCTTACGGTTCACCTCGATTGGGGAATTGGGCTGGGCATCATCGTAAATGGCAAACTTTACAAAGGACGCGACGGATTTGCCGGTGAGTTCGGTCATTTGCCGATGGTCGATAATGGAATTTTGTGCAATTGCGGCAAAACGGGTTGCCTGGAAACAATTGCTTCCGGAACAGCCATTGTTCGGATGGCCAAAGAAGGTTTGAAAGAAAAACGGTCGTCGTTGCTTGGTCAGTTGGTTGACAATGATCCGGAAAAGATCGAAATAAGAAGCGTTGTTCAGGCAGCCAACATGGGCGATCAGTTTTCGATTTCGATGCTGGCAAATGTTGGGCAGTGGCTCGGGAAAGGAATGGCTTATCTCATCCAGATTTTTAATCCTGAATCAATCATTCTGGGAGGCCAGATTTCGGAGGCCAGCCAGTTTATTCTTCCACCCATTCAGCAGGCGATTCATATTTTCTGTAATCCTGAATTGGGGAATGAAATTGAAATAAAAGTATCGGAACTTGGCAGTCAATCGGGCATACAAGGCGTTGCAGCTTTACTGCTCGAACGTGTTCTGGATAAAAAATAAGATAATTACATCTAAAAACTCATACAATGTTAACAAATCAATTTAGTCAGGTTGAAAAGATCTTTCTGCAACAGGCAGGAATTGACCAGATGACCACCAAAATGCCCTACATTACAGTTGAAAACTTTCCAAAGTTGGGTATGTTGGCTTCCCTCCGATTTCTCGAATGGATCACTGAAAATCCCAATGGGGTAATCAGCCTTCCAACCGGAAAAACATCGGAATATTTCCTGAAATACACTCATTTTTTTCTGGAAAACTGGGA
Organism: Prolixibacteraceae bacterium; assembly: GCA_019459485.1. Lineage (GTDB taxonomy): Bacteria > Bacteroidota > Bacteroidia > Bacteroidales > Prolixibacteraceae > Aquipluma. The sequence goes on along the minus strand of JAIBEZ010000022.1, from coordinate 36,536 downwards.
CAATAAAAAGGGGCAGGACTTACTGAGTTCTTATGGACTTTCAGGAGTAAAAAAACCTGACCTGCGCGGACTTCAGTTTGTACAGACAGATGAATTTTACCCGATTTCGTCGAAACAGCACAACAGTTTCTGCAATTATGTCGAGAACTATTACATCAATGGTTTCGGACTCGATCCAGCCAAGGCATTGCTGATCAATTCTGATCAAATTATTTTGGCTGAAGGCAAAACATACAACGAGGTATTTCCGAATCTTACAATTGATTTGTCGCTTCGTTACCGCGATGCCAAATCACCGGTCGAAAAGCTTCAGCAAAAATCAATTCAACTGATTGACGACTGGTGTTCGGCGTATGAACAAAAAGTACGAGAAAAGGGCGGTATCGGTTTTTGGCTCGGCAGCATCGGTCCTGATGGGCATCTTGCTTTCAATACCAGAGGTTCCGATCATTTTTCGACCACCCGCTTAACAGCCACCAACTTCGAAACACAGGCTGTTGCAGCAGGCGATTTGGGCGGCATCGAAGTTTCGCGCAACCGGTTGGTTATTACCATCGGTCTCGAAACGATCACGTACAATCCTGAAGCAGTGGCCATTGTTTTTGCTGCCGGTGAAGCAAAAGCCGATGTGATAAAGGATGCACTCGAAAATGAACCGTCCAATCAATATCCCGGAAGTTGTCTGCACAAACTGCCAAACAGCCGCTTTTACCTTACCACAGGTGCAGCCGTAAAATTGACTGACAGCGTTGATAAATATTACCAAACCGGTGAATGGACCCATCAGAAAACCGAACGTGCCATCATTGACCTTTGCCCAAAAATCAATAAGTTCGGTCACCGGATTACTGTGGAAGACCTGAAGGCAGACAGATATTGCCGCCTGATTCCAAATCTGGACGAAAATACCGTTCAGTCGGTGATTGATTCCATCACTGCGAAATTCAACAAGGGAATGGAACGCGAATCGAACCAGGTATTTTACCACACTGGTCCGCACCACGACGATATTATGCTTGGCATTATGCCTCATACCAACCGACAATTGCGCGATGCCACCAATAAGTTCCATTTTTCGGTACTGACTTCAGGATTTACTGCGGTTATTAACCAATATGTAATCGATTTACTGACTGATACGCTAAATCTGATCAGCGACGGTAAAATCCAGATGGTAAAATTTCCCGATTTCTTCGAGGAAGGTTTTAAATACAAATGGGACAAAGACATTTACCATTACCTCGACAGTGTGGCAGCCAACGATGCCGCTGAGCAGCGCCGCGGGGTTTGTCACCGCCTGGTACGTTCGGTAGTTGAGATTTGGAAGGTAAAAAGCGAAGAACAACTGATAACAACCATCATCAGTATTCTGGATAATTTACGCAACAGTTACGACGGAGGTAAAAATCCACCTGAAATTCAGAAGCTAAAGGGAATGCTCCGTGAAATGGAAGAAGAACTGGTCTGGGCACATTTCGGCGTTCCGGTTGACAGTGTGCACCACCTGCGACTTGGTTTTTACAAAGGCGATACTTTTACCGAGCAACCCGACGCAAACCGCGATGTGCAGCCTATTCTAGAAGAATTCAGAAAATACAAACCGACTGTAATAAGTCTGGCAATGGATCCTGAAGGAAGTGGCCCCGATACGCATTACAAAGTTCTGAAAGCCATCGCAGCAGCTGTCAAAGAATGGAGAAAAGAAGAGGATTTATCGAAACTGCGGGTAATTGGTTACCGAAATGTTTGGTTCCGGTACCATCCTGCAGATACTGAAGTGATTGTTCCGGTTTCGCTCAACGCGCTTGCCATTCTCGACACATCGTTCACGCAATGTTATCTGAGCCAGGTAAATGCATCGTTTCCAAGTTACCAGCTCGATGGAAAATTCAGCCAGCTTACCCAAAGGGTTTGGGTTGAACAACTCAAACAAATTCAGTTGTTGCTCGGTAAAAACTTCTTTTATCAGCACGAAAAACCGCTGGTTAGGGCAACCCACGGACTGGTTTATTTCAGGGAACTGAGTGTTGACCAATTCCTGCAACAAGCCGACGAACTCGAAAAATCGATGGAAGGCGTTGGAATTTAAAGAACGTAAAAAAAGCCTGTCCACTGCGGACAGGCTTTTTACTAACCAAACCATAAACCCCCTAAAACCAAAATTTTAAATCCTGACAAATATCTTGTAACCCCATTTGTCAAGTTTCACAGTAGTTCCCTTTTCCAATGTTTTTGTTTCTTCTGAAAAATATTCCTTGTAATTGCCAGCATTTGGCAACTGGAGAATTGCATCAACAGGCTGGTCAGTTAAATTGAAGATGGAAAACACCTGGCTGTTGTCTTTTTCGCGGGTAAACGCCAGAACCTTTGCAGGCAGTGTCGTTTCAACAATTGATAACGGACCGCCGGCTGCACCGTTCCACAAAGCAGCCTGATCTTTTTTCAGTTGAATCAGTTTCTGATAAAATTGCTGCATTTCCAGATTGCTCCAGTCAACCGAATCTTTTTCAAAAAACAGCAGCCGCTTGTTCAATCCGGCCTCCTGACCGGTGTAAATCAAAGGAATTCCGGGAACTGTAAAAGTGAACACAGCCATTGCTTTAACAGCTTCGCCCATTCGTTCGTATTCGGTTCCCTGCCAACTATTTTCATCGTGATTGGTGATGAACTGCATCGGGAATGATCCGGCTGCATATTTGTTGGCGGATTCAGCAAAATAAGTAGCAATATCCTGAGCAGATTTTTTGCCCTGGGCAACTTCATTCATGATGTGATGCAATTTCCAGGCGTAATTCGACTCGAAAGCCTTTTCCAAAAGTGCGGGATGATCTTCGTCTTCGGCCAGCATGTAAACCGGCTTAATTGAATCGAGCGAAGCGGTTGCGGCTTCCCAGAAATCCTGCGGAACTCCCCAGGCCACATCGCAGCGAAAACCGTCAATATCGGTTTCTTTTACCCAATAATCCATCGCGTCAATCATGGCACGGCGCATTGGTTGCGAATCAAAGTTCAGGTCAGCAATATCCGACCAGTCCGGATTTGGTGGAATAATAGCACCCGTCGAATCCTTTGTGTACCATTCCGGATGGTCGGTAATCCACTGATTGTCCCAGCCGGTATGGTTTGCCACCCAATCGATAATAACCTTAAAGCCCAATTCATGCGCTTTATTCACCAGATTTTTAAAATCTTCCAGTGTTCCAAATTCAGGATTAATGCCCTTGTAATCTTTCACAGCATAATATGAACCCAGACTGCCTTTGCGGTTTTTCTCCGAAATCGGGCCAATCGGCATAATCCAAAGGATTTCAACACCCAACTCTTTCAGCCGTGGAAGATGGGTTTCGAAAGCCTTGAAAGTTCCTTCCGGAGTATATTGCCGGATATTGACCTCGTACAGAACGGCGTCTTTACTCCACTCCGGATATTGGACAACTTCCGCAGGTTTTTGCGCGGGTGGCTGGCACGAATACATCGCTATTGCAATCAATGGCAGGATAAGTAATTGGGTAATTTTTTTCATTTTATGGTTTTAAAGTTTAAAGTCTAACGTTTAAAGTTGAGCTACTGGCAACTGTGACTGAACACTGTTCACTTTCCCCTATTTCAATTCTATAATCATTGCCGACATGGCCTGTATTTTCAGGTTTTTCAGATCGGAAATTGTTGTTCCAGAAATCACTTCTTTTCCTGAAGTACAATTGGCCATTATTTCGCTGAAACGATTGGTTTCAATGGTTTTTTCCTGCGAATTTTTATTCATCACAACCATTACTTTTTGATTCTGGTTGTAGCGGAAATACACGTAAACTCCATTTTCAGGAGCAAAATGTTTTAGTTTGCCTGAATGAATAACTTCACTGGTTTTGCGCCAGTTCAGTATTTTGCTGAAGAAATCCTGCGCTTGTTTTTGCTGTGTGGTCAAACCTGTGCCGGTAAATGCATTCACCTGGTCACCAGCCCATCCTCCAGGAAAATCGGAGCGGATTACGCCATGTTCTTCGGTTCCAGGATTCGACATCAGTATTTCGGTTCCGTAGAAAATCTGCGGAATTCCGCGGGTGGTTGAATAATAAGCGATTCCCATTTTCAGTAAATCGAAGTTTTCGCCCAACTGTGTGTAAAACCGTGACATATCGTGGTTATCCGGGAAAATAACCAGATCGTTCGGGTTGGCATACAAAAAATCGTTGGCCAGCACTTCGTACAATGTTACCAGGCCGCCACCCCAACTCTCGGCATTCTTCAAACTTTGAATTACCGCGTTGTTCAACGGAAAATCCATCAATCCCGGAAGGTAAGAAACGTATCCATCCTGATTGATTTTACCCTTTTGCCAGTATGAAACAACCGCCGGATTGGTGGTCCATTCCTCGCCAACAATATAAAAATCGGGGTATTCGTCCATTATTCGTTTTGTCCAGTCGGCCATCGCAAATTTATCGGGATACGGATAAGTGTCCATTCTAATTCCATCCAGTCCTAAATATTCAGTCCACCAAATACTGTTCTGAATCAGGTAGTTTGAAACGAATGGGTTGCGCTGGTTCAGGTCGGGCATCGAGGGAACAAACCAACCGTCAGCCATCAACCGTTTGTCGGATTCCGAAGCGTAAGGATCCTGATTAACTGTGCGTCGGTGGCTGGTAATTTTGTATTCAGGATAATAATTCAGCCAGTCGGCTGATGGCATATCGTCCATCCACCAATGTTCGGAACCGATGTGGTTGAAAATCATGTCCATCATCAGTTTCATCCCTTTTTGATGAATTGTTTTTCCAAGTTCGCGGTATTCTTCGTTGGTTCCGTAACGGGCATCGACCTTGTAAAAATCGGTGGTCGAATAGCCGTGGTACGACACCTGTGTCATGTTGTTTTCGAGAACGGGGTTGAGCCAAACAGAGGTAAAACCAAGTTTCGACAGGTAATCGAGACTATTTTTTATTCCCTGAATATCGCCGCCATGACGGCCATTCATGTGCGTACGATTGGGTAATTCTTTCATTCCAGAAACCGCGTCGTTGGCCGGATTTCCGTTTACGAAACGATCCGGAGTAATCAGGTAAATCACATCCGAACCATCAAAACCTTTGCGGCTGGCAGAATTCGGTTCGCGGTTTTTTAGCTCGTAATTGTACGAAACGACTTCCTTTTTACTTTTCCTGAATTCAATCGGGAAACTTCCGGCTTTGGCTTCCGGCGAAATGGTTAAATCGATAAAAACGTAATTGGGATTTTCCTGACGACTGATGGTTTTGATCTTTACGCCGGGATAATTCAGAGTGATTTCCGTTGCAGCAATTTCCTGCCCATGAACCATTAACTGAACTGTTGGATTTTTCATGCCCACCCACCAAAATGTGGGTTCAACGCGGTCAACATTCAGCGCAAAAGTGGCAAAGCTGAAGGCGATACCGATAATGAATAAATATAGTTTTCTCATAAAATAGTGATTTTTCATGTCCGTTGCCTGAAGGCAACGGCAAAGGATAGTGCTACCGAAATGAGGATTACAGATTCAATGAGTTTTATCCTTTGCCGTCTGCTTTAGCTGACGGACATTATTAGTTTCTAATTGTCAACTCCTTTTTTGCCTGCAAATGATGCAATTGTCCGTGAACGACCAAATCGATGTTTACCTTCGAATGGTTGTAAACGCTGAATTGCTTTTTGTCCATCTTAAATTCCAGATGTGCTTCGCGAAAATTCAGTCGAAATGAATACGAGTTCCAGCCTTCAGGAATAAACGGTGTAAAATTTAACTGCCCGTTTCGCACGCGCATTCCTCCAAAACCCTGCACAAAAGCCATCCACGTTCCACCCATGCTGGTGATGTGCAACCCGTCGCAGGTGTCGTTGTTGTAATCGTCCAGATCGAGGCGGGCAGTGCGTAAATACATTTCATACGCTTTTTCCTGACGGCCAACCGAAGCAGCCAGAATTGAGTGAATACAGCTCGACAGCGATGATTCGTGCACAGTGAGCGGTTCGTAGAAATCGAAATGCCGTTCAATACTTTCCTTGTCGAACTCGTCTTCGAACCAGAATATACTTTGCAGTGTATCAGCCTGTTTAATGTATGGCGAACGCAAAATCCTGTCCCACGACCATTTCTGGTTGATAGGCCTGTCTTCTGGTTTTAACTGACTTGCCGGAATCAGTTCCTTATCCAAAAATCCATCCTGCTGAAGGTAGATTTTTCGCTTAAAATCGTACGGGAAATACATATCCTTAATGATTTTCTTCCAGCGCGAAGTTTCTTTCAGTTCTTTCAACTTGAGCTTTTTTACCAGATCTTCGAATAAAAGCGGATGTGCTTTCTTCAGATAATCAATGGCTTCGAGCGTATATTTTAAGGTCCAAACCGCCATGTAGCTGGTGTGGAAATTGTTGTTCACATTGTTTTCGTACTCGTTGGGCCCGGTAACACCCAGCATCACGAATTTCTTTTTCTCTTCCGACCAGTTGATGCGCTGGCTCCAGAAACGCGACAAGGCAAGCAACACTTCAAAACCATAAGGAGCGAGGTATTCCTGGTCGCCGGTATAATTGATGTAATTGTAAATGGCATAAGCAATTGCGCCATTCCGGTGAATCTCTTCGAAGGTAATTTCCCATTCGTTGTGACACTCCTCACCGTTAATTGTAACCATCGGATAAAGTGCAGCGCCGTCGGTAAAACCAAGTTTTTCGGCATTTTCGATTGCTTTTGGCAAATGCTTGTAGCGGTACAGCAACAAATTCTTCGATACCATTTGCGGTGAAGTACCGAGTTCAAAAGGCAAACAATAAGCTTCGGTATCCCAATAAGTTACGCCGCCGTATTTTTCACCCGTAAAACCTTTTGGACCGATGTTCAGGCGTTCGTCGTCGCCCAGATAAGTTTGGTTTAGCTGGAAAATATTGAACCGAATTCCCTGCTGGGCAGCCACATCACCTTCAATACGGATGTCGCTCGTTTCCCAGCGAATAGCCCATGCTTTTTCCTGATTGACAAACAGCTTGTCGAAGCCAGATTCGGTAGCCCTTTTAATTGTCTTTTCAGTAGCATCCTGAAGTTTATTTGCCTGATAATAAAGCGTAGAAATGATTGCTGCATATTTTTCAATGCAAAGCTCATCGCCATTTTTTACTTCAACTGTAAATTCAGAAGCAGTGTATTTTTCTTTCTGGATGGCTGAAAGTTCAGGTTCAATTTGAGTTCCGTTCAGCCATGTTTTGAAATTCATTCCGGTACAAACCTGAAAGGCAGTTTTTTTGGTTTCCATGCAAACAAAGCCGACAGAACCATTTATTTTGGAGGCTTTTTCGATCCAGAAGTTTTCGTCGTAATTCGAATCTTCGTTCACCACATTTCCGTCGATGTAGGGAGTAGCAGTAATTTTTCCTGAAAAATTCAAAGCTTTTACAGTGTATCGAATGGCGCCAATTTCCTGATCGGCAATGCTCAAAAAACGTTTTGAGTTTACTTCCACTTGTTTTCCTGAAGACAATTCAGCCACAAAACGGCGCGAAAGCAAACCGGATTTCATGTCCAGATCGCGGTAAAATGAAAGGATTTCAACTTTGCCCAAATCCAGTTCTTCACCATCAACCAAAACATTGATTCCGATCCAGTTGGTGGCATTCAGTATTTTGGCAAAATATTCGGGATACCCGTTTTTCCACCAGCCAACGCGTGTTTTGTCGGGATAATAAACACCGGCCACGTAACTACCCTGAAGGCTGTCGCCACTGTATTTTTCTTCGAAGTTGGCCCGCTGTCCGCTCCGTCCGTTGCCAATGCTCAGCAGACTTTCGGTGATCCGGTTTTCTTCAGGATGAAATCCTTCTTCGATAATCTTCCACTCGTCGTGTATGATGTAGTTTTTCATATATAATAATTTCAATCGAAGTTCTACAAGTTGTTAACAACCACATAGGCCACATAAGTTTGTGGTTTTTTCTATTGTTTTCTATGTGCCTATGTGGTTTTCAATTGTTATTTCTCCAAACGCACCTTTAAATTTACTGACAGTAAATCCGTCAAAACCGGGAATCACAAAATCTGCCATTCCGAGTGTTTGGGGTTCGCCGATTCCAACGCAGCGCATTCCTGCATTCCGGGCGGCTTCGATTCCTGCAATGGCATCCTCGAAAACCACGCAGTTTTCAGGCAAAACACCGAGCCGTTCAGCACCTTTCAGAAAAACTTCCGGATTTGGTTTTGCCTCGGTAATTGAATTTCCATCGACCACCGCATCAAACATTCCGGTAAGTTGAATCCGGTCGAGTATCATCGGTGAGTTTTTACTGGCCGACCCGAGCGCGATTTTGACGCCGTTATTTTTTAATTCCAGAAGGAATTCAGGAACTCCCGGAAGAATTTCATCAGGAGTCATTTCCTCGATGTAAGTCACGTAGAGCGTGTTTTTCTTTTCGGCCATCGTCCACTTTTCAGGCTCCGAAAATTGTAACCCGCCAATTTCGAGCAATATTTCGAGCGACGCCATCCGACTGACTCCTTTGAGCCGTTCATTATCTGCATGTGTAAATTCAAAACCAAGTTCTTCTGCAAGGGACTTCCAGGCAATGAAATGGTATTTGGCGGTATCAACAATCACCCCATCGAGGTCAAAAATGCAAGCTTCAATTTTTGTCATGCAATAATTTGTTTAAATTCATTTTTTAGGGTTGTTTCCATTCCGTCCGAAATGAAGTCAACGCATTGTTGATCAATTAACGCGGACGGTTTTATTTTGTCATTTATCCGTCCCATAAATGGGACGGCAAAGGATATTGCTTTGAATCAGGATTTCCTTCCCTATCATCTTTTTCAAAGAAAATTGTCAATCGAAGTGTAACAAAATTCACAGCGCAGCCCAAAGCTTTCCCCCTTCGGGGGAATGAGAAGGGGGCTTCTATCTATTTCTGGTCAACGTCATCGACAAACAATACACTAACAGCGGCAATCAACAACGATACGCCACCCAGAACGAGGGCGTAAATGGCATGTCCGCCAAACAACGATTTGGTAAAAAATCCGAGGATACTGGCTGCAAATATTTGCGGGATCACGATGAAGAAATTAAAAATTCCCATGTATGTTCCCATTTTTTGTGCGGGAAGCGATCCGGTGAGAATCGCATAAGGCATCGATAAAATACTTGCCCAGGCAATTCCAACGCCCACCATCGAGATCAGTAACAAATTCGGATCTTTGATCACATAGAACGACATCAGGCCGATTCCGCCAATTACAAGCGAAATTGCATGTGCCATTTTCCGGCTGGTCGCTTTGGCCAATACCGGAAGTAGAAATGCCATTACGGCGGCAAATCCGTTGTAGATGGCGAATAGAAATCCGACCCAGTTGGCGCCTTTGTTATACAATTCTGTGGTGGTATCGCTGGTTCCGTAAATGTGACTGGTAACCGCCGAGGTAGAATAAATCCACATTGCAAACAAAGCAAACCACGAAAAGAACTGAACCACTGCCAATTGTTTCATTGTTTTTGGCATGTTCATCAAATCGGTCATCACTTCAACCAAACCGTTCCGGGTAAGTCCCTGTCGGGTATTCCAACCAGTGATCAGCAAAATGATTCCGAAGACAGCCAAACCAACAGAAATAACATAGAGTTCCTTTTCCCATCCCTGCCAAAAAATCAGGTAACTGAATCCGGTTCCAACCAGCAACCAAATAAATCCCTGTTTGAAAAAGCTTTTCAGCAATTCAACTGGTGTGCGATAAACAAATCGCGACAGACCCTGACTTTGAATGTTCTCTTCCTCAAATTCTTTCAATTCATCGGGAGAATATTCTTTGGTGCGGAAAACGGTCCACAAAACAGCAAGAAGAAATACAGCACCGCCCAGATAAAAAGCATACCTGACGGAAGGCGGAATTTTCTCACCCGCTTCGGCCACATTGGCTACCCCAAGCCATTCGCTCAGAATGTAAGGCAATCCGGAAGCCACCACGGCTCCCAATCCGATGAAGAAACTCTGCATGGCAAATCCACGGGTACGTTGCTGGCTCGGAAGCATGTCGCCTACAAATGCTCGAAACGGCTCCATCGAAATATTGATGGAAGCATCCATGATCCAGAGCATTCCGGCGGCAATCCACAACGAAGGCGAATTGGGCATTACCAGCAAAGCCAGCGAAGCCAGAATGGCACCCAGCAAAAAGAACGGACGGCGCCGACCGAAACGGCCCCAGGTTTTATCGCTTAAATGACCAATAATCGGTTGCATTATCAAACCGGTTACCGGAGCGGCGATCCAAAGAATGGGGATGTCGTCAACATTGGCGCCAAGGGTTTCGAAAATACGGCTGACATTGGCATTTTGCAGCGCAAAGCCGAACTGTATGCCCAAAAAGCCAAAACTCATGTTCCAGATTTGCCAAAAACTTAATTCAGGTTTCTTCTTCATTGGTTTAATTTTTAGATTCAAGACGCAAGATAATTTGATTACGATTAATGATTAACGATTTAAGAAATTAGTTTATACTAACCTAAAACCGCGACCCACGAAAAGTGGGATTAATCTTTCACCTGAATCAAAAATATCAAGCCACAAAGACATCGTGTAATGTTTGGAATTAATAACAGTTTGCCCCGGGGATTCCCGGGAAAACCAAATGAAGTCGTAAAATGGAATTACAAAAAACGGAATTAACTGCACAAATATAACGAAGGATTTTTGAGATATCCAAATGCCTGAACAAGCGAAAAGCCTTATTTATCAGGCAAAACAACCAATAAAAGAGAGAAAACCGCATTGCAAACGTTTGCAGAAAATGTGAAAAAAATTAAATTATTAATTGTTTTTTTGTGTTGGTAGCATCCATGCTCTTAAATCAAGTTAAACATTTGGTTGCCGGAGCCGTCCTGTTCAATTTTTGCGGGTCCAGTTAGGTTTTTACGACTGCCAGTAGGCTTTTTTGATCGTCCTGTTACTGTTTGTACTCGTCCTGTTGAACAGGAAAAGGAACTTCTTTTACAGGACAGCGAAAAAATGTACTCGTGCAACTCCACTCTTTAACAGGATGGCGTAAAAATGCAACAGGACGGTTTTACCGGCCAACATGAAGCCGATAAGTACTACATGACGGCCTTCCGACCCAACAGGACGCGCAAAAAACTCAACAGGGCGAGTGGTAGCAAGGTATTTGGTTGGTAAATACTGAATTTGCTTTACTTATTGAAGCTGCAATTGGGGTTGACCAGGAAACGTTGATGAACATGCAAACGCGTTACAACATTTTATATGAATGAAATAATTACAGAGCTATGATAATCAATATTTTAAAATCGATTGGAACGGTTTTGACACTGTTTCTAATAATATTTGCAATAAATAAGTCACTTATTTATTTGGAAATAAAAACGATAGAATATATAAAAATACCAATTCTATTGTACCTGTTGATTTTCATCGCATTCTTTCTTAATCTTCAAAGCAAGGAGAAAAAAAATAGACCTAAATCTAATGAACCGAACTAAAACGAGTGATTCAATCAGCCCATGGGTGAGAACTATACTCATTCTGCCTGCTTTTATAGTTATTGTGGGATTATTCCAATTGGCTTGTTCTATGGTTTTAGGGCTCGACCCTTCGAACTATCGTATCGACGAAAGTCCAGTTCAGAAAACCATTGGTGCCCTGTTCACTCTAACGGGAACTATTGTCGTTGTAAGAATATTCCGCCGATTTATTGACGAAGAAAGTTTCAAAAGCATGGGTTTTAATCGCCGCGGTATTCTTAATGAAACGCTATTTGGCCTTGGCTTGGGCGCGTTAATAATGGCAACCGGATTTGTGACATTGGTTTCAATTCGCGAAATAAATTGGTTGGGACTAAAAGTGGAGGCAGATAATATTTTTTTAGGGTTCGGATTGTTTGCACTGGTTGCTTTTTCCGAGGAATTGCTCTTACGTGGTTATGTTCTGAACAACCTGATGAAGTCAATGAATCGCCTGATAGCGTTGCCAGTTTCAGCAATAATGTTTTCGCTAGGCCATATTTTTAACAACAATTTTTCTTGGTTGGCCTTTTGGAATATTTTCCTTGCCGGAATCCTCCTCGGGTTACCCTATATCTATACCAAAAGTCTTTGGCTACCAATTGCCTTGCATTTCAGTTGGAACTTTTTTCAGGGTACAATCTTCGGATTTAATGTGAGTGGGCATGTAACATATTCGCTTTTCACCCAATCGCGAACGGCTGATACCATCTGGAACGGTGGAAAGTTTGGCTTCGAAGGTTCTGTTCTTTCGATTCTATTTCAGATAGTTGCAATACTTGCACTTTGGTGGTATTACAGTAAAAGGTCAGAACAGTACCAACTCGCTTGTGTACCGGTAACCGACCAACCATTGGTTGAAAATCAAGTGGATTAATAAAACCCTTTTGCAAATGGTATATATTTGTATATCTTTGGCCGGTTAAAAATAGCTAAATGAAGTATTCCGAGTTTCACAGAATGATTGTAAGAAATGGATGGAAGTTTAGCCATGCTGAAGGCAGCCATTATTTTTATACAAAAGACGGAATCCTTTCACAACCTGTACCTTACCACGGCAGCAAAGAGTTGTACGAACCTCTAAGGAAAAAAATTGCAAAAAGCATGGGGCTTAAATAACCCTACTAAAAAATACGACGATGGAAAAATTAATTGTTGAAATTGGGGCAAGCTCAAATCATTTTGGCGGTTTTGCCGTCAATGTTGACGGTGTGTATGGAGCCGGTAACACCCTTGATGAGTGTAAGGCTAATATATTGGAAGGCTTACGTTTGCTGATTAACAATCGCGAAAAAAGCCAAACCTCGGTTCCCGAATGGCTGATTAACGACGAATACGAAATTGAATATCGGTACGATGTTCAAAGCATCCTGAGCTATTACGCCAATGTATTCACTAAACCCGCACTCGAACGCCTGACAGGTATCAACCAAAAGCAACTTCACCATTACGCTACGGGACTTAAAAAGCCCCGCGAACCACAACGAAAAAAAATAGAACTGGCTTTGCACCGTCTTGGCAGCGAACTACTGTCAGTTCGTTTCAGCTAACGCCAGCCACACAAAAGAACATAGCCAGAAATTTTCCTGGCTTTTGCATTTATAAATGACTCTCCTTCTGTTTGGTTAAACAGTCATGATAGAATTGTACTTTTTGCAAATAAAATATACGATTTTTGTTATATATTGATACAATTCGTATATTTGCCATGTTTTTGTAACAATCCGAAGAACATGGAAGAAATCTCACAAAACAAGAAATACCTCGATATCATTCAGGCTGCGCGCACTCTGTTTTGGAAACACGGTTTCAAACGGGTGTCGATTGAGGAGATTTGCCGGGAAGCTAAAACCAGCAAAATGACCTTCTACAAATTTTTCGCCAACAAACTGGAGCTAGCCAAAGCTGTATTCGACTTTGTCGTAGATGATTCAGTATCAACATTTAAAACTGTTTTACATGAAACTACCTCTGCATCGGAGTTGATTGGCCAAATGCTGCAAATGAAAAAAGAGGGAATTCACGAAATCAGTAAAGAGTTCATCACTGATTTTTATACCAACCCCGAATTAGGATTAAAAGATTACATCGAAGAAAAAACCCAAACAGTTTGGGCCGAAATGATCGGCGATTTCAAGTTGGCACAAGAACGTGGAATTTTGCGCAAAGACCTGAACATCGAATTCTTCGTCTATTTCACCCAAAAATACAGCGACTTGCTGAATGATACATACCTAAACAAAATCTATCCAAATCCACAGGATTTGATTATGGAACTTACAAGGTTTTCTGCTTACGGAATTTCGCCTCACGAAAAAGGTGCAGAGCACCAATAATATTTGTAGCCAGGTAATGTAAAACACACAGAGGGTGCAGCGCACCGTAATATGATAAAATTGGATTCAGCGATGAATATTTATTCGAATTTTCCGATGACGTGCGATGGGAATAGATGTTTCGGTGCGATGCACCTTTCCCAGCTTTCTACCGACTTTTGGCTACAAATATTTCGCGGCTCTGCCGCTACCTGTTGCACATTATTGATATTTAACCTTATCCCGGTTCAAAATCTGATGGCACAAAACCTTGAATTTAAAGGGCAAGCATCGGCATGGGCCAACTTCAACCCGAACAACGATTTGCAACTTTGGTGCGGGGCGCGTTATTTGCCACAATTCAATTTCAAATTGGGCGAACCATCGAAAAGTCTGTTCGATTTTGAAGCTTCGGCCAATCTGAACGGAACTATGGGTACCCTTCCTTTCGATTCGCTTTACTCAAACGGCAACATCAAACCTTACCGGTTATGGGCCCGATATTCCACCGAACAGTTGGAAATCAGGGCTGGCTTGCAGAAAATCAACTTTGGTTCGGCATCGATGATCCGCCCGCTCATGTGGTTCGATCAACTCGATCCGCGCGACCCTTTGCAATTGACCGATGGCGTTTGGGGCGTTTTGGGACGTTACTATTTTCTGAACAATGCCAACCTTTGGCTGTGGGTTCTTTACGGAAACGAAAATCCGAAAACCTGGGAAATCGGCAACACCAGTCAGCAACAGCCCGAATTTGGCGGTCGGTTTCAAACGCCCGTCCCCAAGGGTGAAATGGGAATTTCGTACCATCACCGATTATCGGACACGAATAGTCTGGATACATTGGTGACCTTAAACGATCTGGTTCCTGAAAACCGCATCGGTCTGGACGGCAAGTGGGATGTGGGAGTTGGGCTTTGGTTCGAAGCAGTCTGGCTCAATAAATCAAAAAACGTCGGCGATTTCACCAATCAGACCTCCCTAAGTGTTGGAACCGATTACACTTTTGGATTAGGTAACGGGCTGAATGTCATTTATGAACAGTTGCTGTTTGCGTACGATGAAAAACCTTTTCGCGTCAACGAACCGCTTGTTTTTTCCACACTTTCGCTAAACTATCCGCTTAGCCTGAACGACAACCTTAGCGCGATGGTTTATTACGACTGGGTTAATAAAGGGGTTTATAACATCGTAACATGGAACCATCAGTTCAGGAATATTACGCTTTACTGCATGGGTTTCAGCAACCCCAAACATTATAAAATACCGCTCACCGCCAACGATATTAACCTCTTCGCCGGAACTGGTTTGCAAGTTATGATAGTATTCAATCATTAAAATATTTGGTTTATGGAAAACTCCGCCATCATTCAAATCAATCAGCTCATCAAACGGTTTCCCATGGGAAAGGGTGAGTTTACCGCACTCAAAGGAATTAACCTGGACTTTGGAACCGGTGAATTTGCGGGACTTATAGGTCCGAGCGGCTCCGGAAAAACCACGCTGCTCAACATCATCGGATCGCTAGATATGCCTACTGAAGGAGAAGCTGTTGTGCTTGGGAAACCGATTTCCAAGTTGAGTTCAAAAGAGTCGGCCAAACTGCGCAAAGAGAGTCTGGGTTTTATTTTCCAGAGCTACAACCTTTTGCAGGTACACACGGTTTTCGAAAATGTCGAATTCCCATTATTACTGCTCGATTACACCACTGCCGAACGCAAAAAAATGGTGATGGATGCACTGGAATGGGTGGGTCTGACCGACAAAGTAAAATCGAAACCGCCACAACTTTCCGGAGGAGAATGCCAGCGTGTGGCCATTGCCCGCGCCATGGTTAAAAAGCCCTCGCTGGTGCTGGCCGACGAGCCTACCGCAAACCTCGACGCAGCCAACTCGCACAACATACTGCAAACCATGCTGAATCTGAACCGTGAACTAAAAACCACGTTCATTTTTGCTACCCACGACGAAAAAGTCATCGGTTACCTGAAACGTAAAATCTTCCTGAAAGACGGCCTGGTCGATCATGAAGAGTGGATAAACCAGTAAAACCATGCAAGTATGAAAATAGCATTTAAGTTGGCTTTCCGAAACCTGATAGGCGCGGGGTTACGCACATGGTTGAACGTGATCGTGTTGTCGTTTTCCTTCGTGGTCATTATCTGGATGAAAGGAATTTTGGTGGGCTGGGACCATCAGGCCAAAAACGATATGGAACAATGGGAAATTGGCAAAGGCCAGTTTTGGCACAACCAGTACGACCCGTACGATGGATTTACTATTACCGACAGCCATGCCCCAATCCCCAATGAATTTAAGCCTGAAATTGAAAAAGGCGAAATGGTGCCGATGCTTTTTGCGCAGGGAACTATTTACCCCCAGGGACGAATGCAACCGGCAATGATCAAAGGGATTCCGGCCAATCAAACTTTGCTGAAAATACCAACGCACAAACTCGATTCGGTGACCGACGTCATTCCTGCCATTATTGGAGAGGTGATGGCCCGTTCGAGCCACCTGGAAAAAGGCAGCCGCGTTGTTTTGAGATGGCGCGACAGCAAAGGCACATTCGATGCAGCCGAAATTGAGATTGTTGATATTTTCTCCACCACCGTGCCCACCATCGATGTGGCCCAGGTATGGATCAACCTGGAAACCATGCAGGAAAAGCTATTGCTTCCTGAACAAGCCACACTTTTCAGCTTTGCCAATGCTGAAGAAAACCGCCCCGCAGTTGGAGACTTCAGGCTAAAAACCAAAAAAGAGTTGACCGCTGAAATTGACGCCATGATCAAAACAAAAAGCAAAGGACAATCGGTCTTCTATTTTATACTGTTGCTGTTGGCTATGCTGGCCATTTTCGATACACAAATCTTATCCATTTTCCGCAGACAAAAAGAGATTGGAACCTACGTTGCCCTGGGATATACCCGCCAGCAAGTAGTAACTCTGTTTACCGTAGAAGGGGCCATGCATGCAGTGCTGGCTGCGGCTCTGGCTGCTGTTTACGGAATTCCGTTCTTTATCTGGCAATCTAAAGTTGGCTTCACCATTCCAATGGACACCAGCGAATTTGGGATGGCCATTGCGCCAACCATGTACCCGATTTACAGTGTTGGATTGATACTTTCAACCACTTTGATCGTGCTTTTGACCACCTCGGTGGTAAGTTACTGGCCGGCACGCCGCATTGCAAAAATGAACCCAACTGAAGCGTTAAGGGGGAAAATACAATGATACGATTTCTATTGAAAGGATTGTTACGCGATAAAAGGCGCAGCCTGATGCCCATCCTCATCGTTGCGGTGGGCGTGGCTATGAGTGTTTTTCTTCATGCCTACATTACCGGTTTGATGAACGATTCGATTGAGATGAATGCCAAATTGAGTTTTGGGCATGTGAAAGTGGTGACCAAATCATTTGCCGAAAACATCAGCCAAATGCCAACCGATCTGGCACTGCTCGAAACCACCGCGTTGAAAGAAAAACTTAATCAGGAATTTCCTGATGTTGCATGGGTGGAACGCATCCAGTTTGGCGGTTTGATTGACGCACCTGATGAAAATGGCGAAACGAAATCTCAAGGTCCGGCCCTGGGAATCGGCGTTGATCTGTTTTCAGCTTCGACTGGTCAGGGGGGCGAAGCAGAGCGGATGGGCATGGCCAAATCGTTGGTGCGCGGACGTTTACCTGAAATGAAAGGCGAAATAGTACTAAGCGAACTGTTTTCGCAAAAGCTGGGCGTAAATCCGGGCGACAAAATCACACTGATTGGTTCGACGATGAACGGTGCTATGAGCTACTATAATTTTATCCTGGCCGGAACGCTTTCGTTTGGCGTTCAGGTAATGGACAAAGGAACCATAGTTGCTGATATTGAAGATGTTCGTTTGGCGCTCGACATGGACGATGCTGCCACCGAAATCACCGGACTTTTCGGTTCAGGCTACTTTTCGGCTGATCTAGCCGCAGATGTAAAAGAAAAGTTCTTGTCCGATTTCCCAAATCTTGAAAATGATGAATACGCCCCGGTGATGTTATCGCTCAAAGATCAAGGAAGTATGGGGCAATTTGTTGATTTGTCGAACACGATGGGTTCCATTATTACCTTTGTATTTATGCTGGCCATGTCGTTGGTTTTGTGGAATGCCGGATTGCTCGGGGGAATACGCCGTTACGGTGAATTTGGCATCCGGCTGGCCATGGGCGAAGAGAAAAAACAGGTTTACCGAACCCTGGTTTACGAATCGGTAATGATTGGCATTGCCGGATCGGTTTTTGGTACTGCCATCGGTCTGTTCTTCGCCTGGCTGATGCAAACCTATGGATTAGATCTGGGCGATTCGATGAAAGGTTCGTCGATGATGATGCCCACCATTATTCGCGCCCGCATCACCCCGGTTGATTTCTATATCGGGTTCCTGCCCGGAATCGTATCGACTTTGATTGGCGCAATGCTTGCAGGAATTGGCATTTATAAACGAAAAACCTCGCAACTGTTTAAAGAATTGGAGGCATAAATTTGAAATGAATAATAACCACATAGACACATAGAACACATAGAAATACCCAATGTCATAAAAGTAATTCAATTGTCATTTGGTAGTCATTAAGTTGCCAGTAGATGACGACAGAATGAACATGAATGACTACAATTGACTGACAAAAAATGCAAAATAGATATGCAAACGGACAGTCAAAAAAAATAAACTATGTGACCTATGTGCCTATGTGGTTCATAAAAAAAAGAAAATGAAAACAATCACCGCATTCATCTTAACTATTATCACATTAGCTGGTTTTAGCGCTCCCGATGCCAACGAAATCCTGAAAAAAGTGGACAAAAACCTGTCGTCGGACAATCGTGTGATG
The DNA here is from genome assembly GCA_019459485.1 of Prolixibacteraceae bacterium. Taxonomy (GTDB): domain Bacteria; phylum Bacteroidota; class Bacteroidia; order Bacteroidales; family Prolixibacteraceae; genus Aquipluma. The sequence goes on along the minus strand of JAIBEZ010000022.1, from coordinate 17,836 downwards.
GAATCGCAGATAACCATACAGGGGAAACGAGGTGCGCGAACCATAAGCTCGAAAACCTACGCAATGGGCGACAAAAAATCATTTACCGAGTACCTTTCTCCTGCCCGCGAACAGGGAACCAAAATGCTGAAACTCGAAAACCAGCTTTGGATTTATTCACCATCAACCGACCGCATTATACAGATTTCGGGTCACCTGTTGCGTCAATCGGTGATGGGCTCCGACCTCTCGTACGAAGACATGATGGACGACCGCAAACTCACCGACATTTACACTGCGAAAGTGTTGGGCGAAGAAGAAATGTACGGCCGTAAAACCTACCTGATTGAACTTACAGCCAAGGTGACTGACGTTGCCTACCACTCGCAAAAGATGTGGGTTGATGCTGAACGTTTTGTTCCGCTGAAACAGGAAATGTACGCCAAAAGCGGACAATTGCTCAAACGCCTGGAAATGAAAGATGTGATTCAGGTAAAAGGCCGGTGGTTTCCTACAACAATGGTTTATAAAGACATGCTGAAAGACGGCGATGGCACGGAATTCAAAATCAGCAAAATTGAGTTCAACGTGGATATTCCAGAGTATATTTTCAGCAAAGCAGCGTTAAAAAAGTGACAGATCTATTCCCTCACCGAACTTCCCCTCACAATCAAATCTGCTGTTAAAACTTTAATTTCAGGAATGTATTCTGATTCGTTTGAAAGAATTCGCTGGAAAAGCATTTCGGCAGCAGTAGTGCCCATTTCGTAGCCATGCTGGTCAACAGAAGTGAGATTCGGGTCGGTAATTCCGGAGAAACGGCCATCACTGAAACCAACAATTGATATGTCATCGGGTACTTTGTATCCTTTTTTCTGAAAAGTTTGCATGGCGCCAATGGCAGTCAGGTCGTTCACAGCAAAAATACCGTCAGGAATATTCCCTGTATCAATCAGTTCAACCACGGCATTCCGTGCTTTTTCAAAGTCATCGGCTTCAATAATCAGGCGATTGTCAATGGGCAGACCGGCTTCGGTCAGGGCATTCAAATATCCCTGAAGGCGATCACGTCCAATTATCAAACTTTGTGGCCCCGCAAAATGGGCAATTCTTTTTCTTCCTGCTTCAATTAAATGGCGGGTCGATTTATACGATGCTTCCATGTCGTCAATTACCACCTGGTCGGCATTAACTTCCGAAGTAATGCGGTCAAAAAATACGAGTGGAATTCCACCTTCCTGAAGATCAATCAGATGATCGAATGAATTTGTCTCCTTTGAAATGGAAACTAAAATTCCATCGACCCGGTGCGAAAGCAACGTCCGGGCATTGGCCACTTCACGATCGTAACTTTCGTTTGATTGACAAATAATTACTGTAAATCCTTTCTGTGAAGCCACATCGTCAATCCCACTGATAACAGAAGAGAAGAAATAATGAACGATTTCGGGAATCATCACTCCAATGGTATTGCTTCGGCTATTTTTTAAACTGAGGGCAACCGCGTTTGGCCGGTATTTTAATTTGCTGGCCAAATCGTTCACCGCCTTTTTTGTGTCAACGTTTATATCAGGATGATCTTTCAGCGCTCTTGATACTGTAGAAGGGGAGATGCCAAGTATCCGTGCTATATCTTTGATTGTTATTTGATTACTTCGCATATTTTTGATTGTAAACAATCGTTTGGGTTAAAAAAAATAGTCGATAATTGAGATGCTCAAAATATCAAAAATTCCTGACAAAACAGCTGTGATTCATACCTACCAGCAACTACCTGTTTTATAACATTTTGTATGCAAACGACATCGCAATCGTTTGCAATAAACCATTTGTAACATTTTTTAACTAAATCTTAACAGTTTATATACTTTGGTCCCGGAATTAATAATTAAGAAGTCAAAAAAAACGGACAACAATCAAAGGAATTAACTAAAAAAAATCAGATCAATGAGTTTAAAACGAGTATTTGAACCAATAATTAATTAAAAACATGAGGATTATTCGCAAAAACCTAAATGTAACAATATTGATTCTATCGCTTTTGCTGGGAAACCTCGCAATGGCACAGCAATCAGTATTTTCGGGCAAGGTGACCGATAGCTCATCGGGAGAAGCTTTGCCAGGTGTATCTATTGTGGTTAAAGGAACTACCAATGGAACGATTTCTAATTTCGATGGAGATTTTACCCTAAGTGTAAATAGGGGTGATGTCATTCAGTTTTCATTTATCGGTTATAAAACACAGGAAATTGTAGCTCAGGGACAACAAGCCCTCAGGGTTGCACTTGCAGTTGACACGGAACAACTGGATGAAGTGGTTGTAATCGGATATGGATCTGTTAAAAAATCGGACGCAACAGGAGCTATTAGCACCGTGAGTTCGAAAGATTTTAACAAAGGCGCAATCACTTCGCCTCAGGATTTGCTGATGGGTAAAAGTGCCGGTGTGGTTATTACGACTGCTGGCGGTGCTCCTGGAAGCGGTGCAACCATCCGTATTCGCGGAGGTTCATCATTGAATGCCTCCAACGACCCATTGATTATTATTGATGGTGTTCCTATTGCAAACGATAACATTTCAGGAAGTTCTAACTTTCTTGCATTTGTGAACCCTAACGACATCGAAACATTTACAGTTTTGAAAGATGCTTCTTCAACCGCTATTTATGGTTCAAGGGCTTCAAACGGCGTAATCCTGATCACTACCAAAAAAGGAAAAGTTGGCAGTGCAATGAGGATTTCTTATGATGGGAATACTTCAGTTTCAAGCGCAACCAAATTTATGGACGTATATTCCGGCGATGAAATCAGACAAATTGCTTACGATCATAAAGATTTATTTGGCGCAGATAGCTTCACCAAGCTGGGAAATCAAAATACCAACTGGCAAAAGGAAATATACCGCGACGCTATTTCTCACGATCATAACCTTAGTGTGTCAGGTGCATATAAAACTTTGCCATACCGCGTCTCTATTGGTTATACCGATCAGAATGGTATCCTGAAGAATACGGACATGAAAAGAATGACAGCTTCTGTTAGCCTTGATCCAAGCTTTTTCGATGGCGCTTTAAAAGTGAATATCAATGCCAAAGGGATGAACACGGATACTAATTTTGGCGATACAGGAGCAGTGGGCTCGGCAATCAATATGGATCCTTCAAAACCGGTAATGGATGGTAATGCCGCATCTGCCGGTTATTTTCAGTGGGCCAATTATGGTGCAAGCCTTGGGACTCCCAATCCTGTTGAACAACTCATGGCTGCCGACAACAAGTCGAATGTTAAAAGAGTGATCGGAAACATCCAGTTCAATTATCAAATACCTTTTATTCCTGAATTACGTGCCAACCTTAATTTGGCAACTGATTATGCAGAAAGTACCGGACACAACAACCGTCCAAAGACTTCTCCATCAGTCCTTACCGATCCTACCGTTGGCAGGACAAGTAATTATACGGGCAAAAATCAGAACGACCTGCTTGATTTCTACCTGAACTATACAAAAACACTTGATCAGATAAACAGTAAGGTAGATGCTACTGCCGGTTATTCATGGCAGCACTTTCAACGTGAAGGAATGAATTACAGAAAAGGTGTTACCGACTCTATCAGTCCTTTCATTACCGAGAACCAATTGGTTTCGTTCTTTGGCCGTTTGAATTACACATTGGCAGAAAGGTATTTGCTAACCCTTACCCTTCGTGATGATGGTTCTTCACGTTTTGCCAAAGGTAACCAGTGGGGGCTTTTCCCATCTGCAGCTTTTGCATGGAAAATAAAAGATGAGTCATTCCTGAAAAATGTCAAGGCTGTTTCAGATCTGAAACTGAGATTAGGCTGGGGTGTTACCGGTCAGCAGGATGTTGGTAACGATTATCCGGCACAGGCTAAATACAGAAGTTCTTCTCCAGGTAATTATTATCCGATTGGTGGCGTATTTCTACCCACTTTACGTCCGGATGCCTATGATCCAGATATCAAATGGGAAGAAACAACCACTCAGAATATCGGATTGGATTTTGGTTTCGTTGATGACCGCATTTCGGGCTCGATCGATGTTTACAACCGGGTTACCGAGGATTTACTGAACGAGGTAACGGTTCCGACAATGAGCAACTTTTCAAACAGATTATTAACCAATGTTGGTAGTTTGGAAAATAAAGGGGTTGAATTCACTTTGAACCTGATACCTGTTTCACTAAAAGACATGACGCTGAACTTAGGTTTTAATGTTACCTACAACGAAAATAAAATTACCAAATTACTCTCCAACGATGATCCAAACTATATTGGAATTCTATACGGTGATGGTATGACCGGTCAAAAACAAGTTACACGCGTTGGATATCCTCCTTATTCATTCTTTTTGAACAAACAGGTATATGACGCAAATGGCAACCCAATTGAAGGAATGTATGTTGACCTTTCAGGAGAAGGTGGTACAGTGAATGGAGACAATGCTGATAAATATCTTTTCAAGAATCCGGTTGCAGATGTTTTGTTGGGTTTCTCGGCCCGCTTTAGCTATAAGAACTTCGACATTTCTGCTTCTACCCGTGCCAGTATCGGAAATTACGTTTATAACCAGGTTGATGCAGGTTCCTCTTATGACCAAATGTACCAGATTGGTTACTGGAAAAATTTCCCAACCTATCTGAGCGATACCAAATTTGTGAAACGTCAGTTTACAAGCGACTATTTCGTTGACAATGCCTCTTTCTTCAAATTAGACAATGTAAGCGCCGGCTATAATTTCGACAACATTTTTGATAAAATGACTGCGCGATTAAGCTTTACTGTTCAAAACGTTTTAACTATCACAAATTATAAGGGTATTGATCCTGAAGTAGCTGGTGGTATTGATAACAATTTCTACCCAAGACCACGCACGTTTATGCTCGGTATAAATTTATCCTTTTAATACGCTAAGAAAAACAGATATGAATAAAAGAAATATAATATTAGGAATTCTTCTTTCAACACTGATGATTACATCTTGTGTGAAAGATCTGGATATCAAACCAAAGGATCCCAATACCATTATGGCAGGCAACCTTGGTGATAATCCGATTTACATGAAGCAAACTCTGGGAAAGATTTATGCCAGTTTTATGCTCTCAGGCCAGGGTTCAAACGGAGGCGATGATATTGCTGCTTCCGACGGAAACTTTTTTACTACCTCACGTGCACTTTGGAATGTTCAGGAAATAACCACCGATGAAGCAATCTGCGGCTGGGGCGATGTGGGTATTTCAGATTTAAACACCCAAACCTGGAGCGCTCAAAATCCATTTCTTACCGCTCTGTACCAGCGTTTAGGCCTGAGTATAACCTATGCAAATGATTTTATCAGGCTTACAAACGGGAATACAGATCCTGCTGTAATGCAATACAACGCCGAAGCCCGTTTTCTGAGAGCGCTGGCTTACGCCTGGTATATCGACCTCTTTGCAAATCCTCCTTTTACAACCGATGTTGATGGAGTTGGAAAATTCTACCCTAAACAATTGGATCCCGATATGAAGATTGGCAGAGCAAAACTGTTTAATTATATCGTGTCTGAATTGAAAAGCATTGAACCAATATTGGGCGAACCAAAGTTTTCATACCCTCAGGCCGATAAAGCATCTGCATGGATGTTGCTTGCAAGGGTATATCTGAATGCTCAGGTTTATACCGGAACTGCAAAATGGGACAGTTGTAAAATTTATACTGATAAAGTAATCTCCAGTGGAAAATATTCTCTGGCTGCAAACTACCGTCAGAATTTTAGCGCAGACAATGGCAAAACCAATCCTGAAATGATTTTTGCACTGGAACAGGATGGTGTTAATACCCAGGGTTATGTGGGAACAACCTTTCTTATCGAATCGAGCAGTGATGCCAGATACATCAGGGCTGAAGATTTTCACGGCCTGACATCAAACACCAACTGGAATGGTAACCGATCAAGAAAACAATTCATGAATGTGCTGGTTGATACAATTGCTACTTATGGCAACGTACCAGTTCCTGCAAATGACACCCTTTTTGCTCAAAGCAAAGACAAACGTGTGTTTTTAAAGATGAAGAAAAGCATGAACATTCCAAGCGCTTCATCAAGTGGCGATTACGGTATCGGAGTTTACAAATTTACCGCAAAAAATAGCAATGGAACACAGGCTGCAAATTATAACGCGGCATACGCAAGTACCGATTTTCCGATTTTCCGTTATGCTGATGCTTTGCTTATGAGGGCTGAAGCCTCTTATCGCTTAGGCAACATCGCCAATGCGGTTACAGATATCAATACAATCCGCGAACGTGCTTTTGGAAATACGACCGGGAATATTACAGCAGCCCAACTCAACGATAAATTTTTATTGGATGAACGCGGTCGTGAATTTTACTACGAAGCCCAAAGACGTACTGATTTGGTTCGTTTCGGACAGTTTACTGATGGCACTTACAGATGGCAATGGAAAGGTGGTACATTTGCTGGTACTGCAACTGACAAAAATCTGAATGTTTTCCCAATTCCCGGAGATGAAGTTTCGGCTAATCCAAACATCAAACAAAATCCTGGTTATTAATCTTTTAATTATTAAACAATGAAAAATCTATTTATATATTTAACTTTCATTGGGTTGATCGGACTTTTGTTTTCATGTGAAAAAGACGAAACAAAAGTTGTAATGCTGACCAACCCAATTGCACCAACAATTCAGACAGTGCCTAACCTGACCCTGAAAAGGACCAGCGGAAACGATACGCTGGTTTTTGTTGGTACAGCTGTCGATCCGGGATTCCAGGCATCTGCAACCTATTTTCTGGAAGCTTGTGTAAAAGGAAATAATTTTAAAGATGCAGTCCTAATACTATCAAGCATTAAGCCTACAGCATTAAAAATTACAGTAAGCGACCTTAACGGTATTTTTCTCAAGAAGTTCCCTGCCGATCAGGTTTCTTCGGTTGATATTCGTCTCAGATCGGTACTGGTTGTTGACGCCGGAACTGGCGCTTTAGGAACCAGTAACAAACCGTTTGAATATAGCTCTGAAATAAAGAATGCCAACGTTACTGTTTACGGTTTACCTCGTTTGGATTTAATCGGTTCGGGTATTGACCAGAAAATTGAATCAGCCCTGGGTGATGGTAAATATGCTGGGGTAGTAAAACTTGACAAAACAAAGGCATTTACATTGAAAGATCCTGATTCAAATGTTGTGTATGGCACAACTGGCGGTAAACTGGCGGTAAATGGAACAGCCATAACTCCAACGGACAATGGCTGGTTTAATTTTGTTGCCAACACGCAAGATCTTACGTTTACAATGGATGCCTATATGATTGGCTTGGTTGGATCTGCTACTCCAAATGGCTGGGATTCTCCGGATACGAAAATGGATTACCATGCTCAATCAGGAACCTGGAGAATAACAACCGACTTAATTGATGGTGAAATTAAATTCAGACTAAACGATGGCTGGGCCTGGAACTTAGGTGGCACTCCTGACAGATTAGTTGTTGATGCAGGAAACTTAGCCGTCACCGCCGGGAACTACACCATTGTGCTAACGATAACCAATCCAAAATCTGTTAAAGGTGAAGTTGGTGGTAGTTGTACAATAACTAAAAACTAGTTTGTATGAAACATTTTAAAAATATATCAATGAAAAGAATGTCCATATATAGAATATTGGCCGTCCTGGTTACTGCGACAATGCTTTTTGCCGCATGTACAAAGGAAAACGAGGATGTCAGACTGGAATCACGGCTTGCAACTTCCCAATTACTGAGCATTACTTCAAATTCGGCGACAGTTGTCGGATTTATTGTTGCCGAGGGCGCAGGGTTTTCGGAAAAAGGAGTTTGCTACAATACAGCTACAGCTCCAACTGTTTCGAACAGCAAAGTTGCTTACACCGGAACATCAACTTCTGCAACCTTCAATGTGGCATTAACTGGCCTTAATTTTGCCACCAAGTATTACGCTCGTGCTTATGCCACAATTGTTGGATCGGGTACAATCTATGGTGAAGAGTATTCATTTACTACTTTACCCGTTTTGCCAACGCTTACCACTGATGCCATAACGGCCATCACAAGCTTCACTGCTACCGGTGGAGGTAGTGTAACGAAAGATGGTGGTGCCAGTATTACCGCCCGTGGAATTTGTTTTGGCTTAAACACAAGTCCGACTATTGCTGACGGCAAAACTACTGATGGAACTGGCTTAGGAACATTCACAAGCTCGTTGAACGGATTGAAGCACAACACAACTTATTATGTACGTGCTTATGCCACCAACAGTGTAGGCACAGCGTATGGTCCTGAAGTAACCTTTATGACCGCAGCCTTGCCTGATGCAATTTATGCCTTAGGCGATGGAACAGAGGCCGGATGGGATAATTCCAAAGCTATTAAAATTAGCCAAACAGCAACTCCTGGTATTTATGAAGGAACTTTAGTTCTGACACCAGCAAAAAGTATGAAGTTTATTCAAACCCTGGGGACTTGGCAACCACAATGGGGTCAGGCTACTGGTGAGGCTGCCGGTATCTTAGGTGTCAACTTAGGCGGAGGTAGCGATCCTGATGCAGTTACTACTCCAGCTACAGGCGGAAATTACAAAGTGACAGTTGATTTGGGCGCAATGACTTACAAAGTTGTAGCTGCTTATCCTTCGGCCTTGTATATGATTGGTGATGGAGTTGGTGGCTGGGATTGGGCAAATGTTAATCTTCCAATGATTCCGGTAAATAGTCATCCTAATTTGTTCTGGAAAATAGTTTGGCTGGAAGCTTCCGGTAGCTTTAAATTCGCTCCTCAAAAAGAGTGGAAAGACGATTTTGGTTCAACCGGAAGTGCAACTGACGGAGTTTATGCCAAAGGAGGCGACAATATCCCTGTTCCTGGTACTGCAGGATATTATATGGTAGTTGTTGACTTAATTGCAAATAAAATAGCCATTGCCGATCCTAAAGTTTATCTGATGGGAAATACCATTGGTTCATGGGATACTGGAAATGCGGCAGGTTTATTTACTGTTGACAATGCAAACAGTGTTGTCACAATTACAAAGACACTGGCTGCTGATGAACTGAGAATGTACGCATGGCATCCATGGTTTACCGATTGGTGGCAATCTGAATTCATCATACTGGGCGGAAAAATTGAATTCCGTGGTACAGGTGGCGATCAGAGTCGTGTAAGTGTCACCGCCGGATCACATACCGTAAGTTTGAATTTCAAGACCGGTAATGGAGTAATCCAATAAGTATATTTTGATGCAGCATTAAGCTGCAAAGTAACCTTTGTACCCTGTCAGGAGTTTAAATACCTGACAGGGTATTTTTAAAATTTCAACATAAAAGACTAGCACCATGATCCGCATCTGCTTTTTTATTTTATCGGTTCTCCTTCCTTTTCAAATATTTGCGCAAGTCACCACCAATCCTGCACTACCCATCGAAACCAGTGCGGTAACCATCACTTTCGATTCATCGAAAGAAACGAGGCTTGGGTTTTATACGTCTGATTTGTATGCGCATACCGGCGTAATTGTTGAGGGAAATACCCAATGGCAACATGTAATCGGTTTATGGGGAAATAATACGGTACAACCCAAACTGACAAACAAAGGTGCCGGCATTTACGAGCTGTCAATAGCTCCCGATATCAGAACATTTTATTCGGTTTTGCCTGCTGAAAAAGTTAAAAAAATCGCGCTTGTTTTTCGTTCAGCCGATGGGACCAAACAAACCAACGATATTCTGATCGATGTTTTTGCCGAAGGATTAAATGTCAACATTACTTCGCCCGCCAGAACCAACATTTTTGAAAAGAATGAAACCTTCATTTTTACCGCCTCAACAACCAGTGCAGCCGACCTGAAATTATTCCTGAACAACCAGGAAATCGGTTCCCAAACCGGAACATTGCTTACACAAAACGTTACCATTCCAAATGCCGGAAATTACTGGCTAAAAGTGAAAGCCACCCAAAATACTACAGTAAAACTTGACTCAGTTTACGTATTTATACGCGAAACCACTCCAATTGAAAGCAGACCTGCCGGTTTACAAGCCGGTATCAATTATACCGACGACCAGTCGGCAACATTAATAGTTTATGCACCAGCCAAGAACAACATTTTTGTTACCGGCGATTTCAACAACTGGGTGCTCGATAACAGTTACCAGATGAAAAAAGATGGAGACTGGTTCTGGCTTAAAATTGAAAACCTGGTTCCGAAGAAAGAATACATCTTTCAATACCTGATAGATGGCAAAATCAAAATAGCAGATCCATATACTGACAAGGTTTCTGATCCGTACGACGACAAATACATTTCATCAACCGTTTACCCAAACATGTTGCCCTATCCTGAAGGGAAAGCATCCGACCGGGCATCTGTGCTGCAAACCGCGCAAACTCCTTACGTCTGGAGCACTCCAACCTATACCATTCCTGAAGCCAGTAAACTTTCGGTTTACGAACTGCTGATCCGCGACTTTACTCCGGAAAGAACCTACAAAGCCCTTCAGGCAAAACTCGATTACCTGAAACGGCTTGGAATAAATACCATCGACCTGATGCCGGTCAACGAATTTGAAGGCAACATTAGCTGGGGATATAATCCGAATTTTTATTTTGCACCAGACAAAGCCTACGGAACAAAAAACGATCTGAAAGCACTGATCGACGAATGCCACAAACAAGGTTTTATCGTTATTCAGGACATGGTTTTAAACCATTCGTTCAATTCGAATCCGATGGTGAAAATGTACTGGAACGATGCTCTGAACCGGCCGGCTGCCGACAATCCATGGTTTAACCAAACATCGCCCAACACAACCTATTTCTGGGGATCGGATTTTAACCACGAAAGACAGGCTACCAAAGATTTTGTTGACCGGGTTAACAAATACTGGATGGAAGAATTCAAAGTCGATGGCTTCCGTTTCGATTTCACAAAAGGCTTTACCAATACCCCCGGCGATGGAGGAGGATACGATGCTTCGCGAATTGCCCTGCTGAAAAGAATGGCTGATAAAATTTGGGAAGTCAATCCCAAAGCATATGTAATTCTGGAACATTTTGCTCCTGATACTGAAGAAAGAGAGCTGGCAGCTTATGGCAATGGCATGTTGATATGGGGCAATGTGACCTACAATTTTGGTGAAGCCGCCATGGGTTACAATGAATCCGGAAAATCTGATTTCAGCCGGGCATCCTATCAGTCAAGGGGATATTCAAAACCCGGACTTTTATCCTACATGGAAAGCCACGACGAAGAACGGCAGTTGTTCAAAACAATCAGTTACGGAAATGCATTTGGCGCATACAATACCAAGGAAGTCAGCACTGCCCTCGAACGCAGCCAGCTTACAACTGCTTTCTTTTTATCGCTCGCAGGACCTAAAATGATCTGGCAATTTGGCGAACTTGGGTACGATTATTCAATTAATTACTGCGAAAACGGCACCATCAATAACAGTTGCAGAACCGACCCAAAACCACTTCACTGGGATTATCTGGAAGATCCCAACCGTCTTAAACTATTCGATGTTTATTCGGCCATGCTTCGGCTTCGCGAGCAGTTTGATGTATTCACTTCAGGAACGGAAACCCTGTCGCTGAATGGTGTAACAAAAAAGATACAGCTTAAACTGAACGATCACAACATCACGCTGATTGGCAATTTCGGGATGGCTGACCAAACCATTGTTCCAAATTTTCAGCATACCGGAACCTGGTACGAATTTTTCAGTGGCAACGAACTTGCAGTTTCAGATGTTAATGCGTCAATTCTCCTGAAAGCTGGTGAATACAGGTTGTACAGCGATAAGAAATTACCGGCATTTAAAGATCTGGCAACAAGTATTTCTGAAAAAATAACTCACTCAACAATACGTATTTACCCAAATCCGGCAAGTGATCAGATTCAAATCGAATCAAAAGAAATAATCCGGTCGGTTGAGTTGTTTTCGATCGATGGAAAAAACATAAAAAAAACCAACACAGATACAAATAACCTAAACATAAGGCTTGACGAATTGAAACCAGGATTGTATTTTCTCCGGGTACAAACTGACAGACAGTTTTTTACTGAAAAAGTCGTAAAGAATTAAAAACATACACATGTTGTGATTTTTTAATTAATTTTATCCGAATTCATGAACTACAAAACCCGGAGATATGAAAAGCCTCTTGCTGATTCTGGTGATGATGGTTTTTATGGTCGGATTTGGTTACAGCGCGCAACCTCTAAGAAAACCATTTATTCAAGTCAAAGTTGATGGAAAACCTACAAAAACAGGTGAAGTTCTTTCGGTAAAACCCGGCCAGAAATTAATGGTGGACGTTGAGATGGAAGGAGGCCGACGTGATTATTGCAAGTTTCCGGATATTTATGCCGACATAACCGGTACGGGTCAAATTCTTTCAAGGGGAAAAGATGGCATTACTTATCAGGTTGACGGGAAAAAATCAGAGTGGAAATTAATCAAAGAGGAAATTCGCTTTGCTGCCGATGAATTTCTTCAGGTAAAACCTACCGATAACCAATCAATTTCGGAAGTCATTGTATCCAATCAAAAATTCTCACAATCCTACCTTAAAATTACCGTCAAAGCAAGTTGGCAGTTCGCTAAAAACGAACACATTAGAACAGAAGAAAACAATGCTGAGACAACCCTCTATTTTAAAATTGCAGGGGAATCAGATGTTTGGTTCTCAACTCAAAATATTAAGGCTACCGGCATCAAAAACGAACTGGTACATGAGAAATTGCAAGAAGTGCAATCGGCCTGTGACAGTATCGAACTAAATTTCTACCGGCTCAATTTTACAGCAGTCCAGCAATCCATCCGGAATCTTCAGAATTCGGTAAACACACTGAAATCGATATTGGACGAGGTGAAAACAAGCAATCCTTCGTACAAAGCAAAAGTGATTTTTATTGGTCTTCCAAGCGACCACCCTTTCAGTGATATCAGTGCACTTTTGGCAATAAAAAACAACTGGGACAATCTGGGAACTTCGTTAAACGACCAGAAGCAGCAACTTGCAAAACTACCTGCCCAGGCAAACAAAGAAAGCAAAGACGAATTGGTGAAAATCATTGCTGTTTATGTCGATTGGCAATATCAGTTACCTCAAAATACCTTCAAAATTATTTCACGGTACATTCCTGAATTGACAGCTGAAAAGGTTCAGATGCCCGGCAATATCCATTTTATTGCTGAAGAAAAAACAGTTACCAATTATCCGCAAACCATTGATGATTTGAACGCTTTCCTCGATCAGCGAATATTGGAGTTACCAGATGAAATCCAGAAGATTAACACCACCCAAACAAGGCTTCAGGCCGTACGTTTATTCGATGGAATGCTCCGAAGCTATTTCTCCTCCATCAACTGGGCCGAATGGCAAAGTACAAGGGGTTTTTAGAATCCTGAATATTTTATACTTTTGAATTGATTACAGTTAATAAATTGGCAATATTTATTAATCAATTAGAGAAGAGATGGTTAAAACATTTCTTCTCTTTTTTATTTCAAATAGGTTCAGATTTATATTTACGGTAAGTATCTAATTCTTCTTCATGGGCTTAATCGGAACCACCACAATCTCGTAACGGCACTCCGGACAAATGTATGCTTCGCAGCCTGTACAGGCAAAACAATTGCTGCACGAGCGTTCGAGCTGTTTCTTGTCCCAGGTTTTTCCGCAATGGGTGCAGGTAATTTTGATCGGATTTTCAGGTAAGGGAATCACCATTAATTGGTTTTAAACCCAATGTGTATTTTTTTCTAATTGAGGTGCTAATTGAGTCAAGTTCAAGGTAGGAAGATTTATTGGAGCCATACCTGATAAAGTTGTCAATGTAGCAATGTATGCTCTAATGTATGGAAAGAGAATTGCAGGAGCATTTAAATAGAAGAAAGTTTTTAGCATTTTCTCAGATACTTCTCCTTCTAAAATATAAGTTGCTGATGCATCTACTTCAATCAATAAATTTTCGCCCTCGTCTTCAATTCGCACACCAAGAGAAAGTTCAAACCGATTATCTTCTTTAAAATGAGTTCCTTTTGGTTCGAAACCTATCTGGAGAGATTTTGGCGTTTGGTCTGACTTTCTGTTAATTACAGACCTTAAAATATTATATTTTTCAAATTTAAAAGCCGATTTTATTGCTTCTTCCATATATTTATGCTGCTAATGCGTAATTATTTTCTCCAGACTGATATTCTTTGTCTTTAATACCCACATAGTTGTATTTTAACAAAACATCATCCATCACAACAGATGTGTAATTTTTAAGAATAAATTCAGGAGAATCTACACTGATGAGAGAATTTTCACAAATAAATAAAATGCTTTCAGGAAAAAATGTGTTATCAAAATCAAACATTAATTCAGCCTCGTCATTCCTAAAAGCAAAATTTGAATCAAATTCGTTTTTGGGATCAACCTGTACTATGTGTAAGTTATTAATTTCATCAAATTGATAATAGAAGGTTATTTGAGGATAAAGTTTTAATAACTCCTGAAGTTTTGTTTTAATATATTCTTTACTGTTCATAAATGGCATTTAGATTTTAATAATTGAACAATCTCGCTTGATAAACGTAACGATTCCTTGCTTTGTTCATCTGTTACAGGTTTATCAAGATAATCAGATTTGATCCTAAAAGTCTTTAATAGCCTGATATTATTAGTATAAGTGAGAAAGGCTTCATTTGAATAGTGTTTAATTTCAGTTCCTAATCGGTTTATTACAAATTCATGAATTCCTATTTTCCCTGATTTTGTTTGTTTAAGCATATTTAATTCTTCTTCTTGTTTTTGATAGTCAATTCCAGAGAATTCTTTTAATGCAAATTTGCTCAATTGGAAGCTACTATAATAAGAACAATGCACACTTGGTGCATGAAGACCATTTCTAATCAGTATTTCTGCTGCTGAAAGGTTGTGTTCAGATTTTATTTTTAAATAGCTCACTTATTTGAGGTTGCAAATATAGGATGGTAAAAATTACTATTCAAACAAATATATGAAATTTTAGTTAATGACAAATTTTAAAGTTATTCTATTAATCCAGCATCAAATCGTTGAGCTAAGTGAAACGACTTTAAACATCTTAACCAGACCGAAAATGATCACCTGGGTAAAAATAATGGTTGCTCCTGAAGGAATGTCAGCAAAATACGAAACCAGAAGTCCGATAAAGGAGGCCAGAAAAGCAAAACCTACGGAATAAAACATCATTCGGCCAAAATCGCGTGTGAAAAGGTTGGCTGTGGCTTGTGGAATCGTCAGCAGTGATAGAATCAGGATAATTCCTACAACCCTGATATTTAAAACAATGGTGAGCGAAATCAGGATCATCAGCAGGTAATTAAACAAACCTACCGGTAAATCGGATGTTTTGGCAAAATCCTCGTCAAAAGCGATATACAAAATGGTACGGTAAAAAAGCGTAAAGAACAAAATGATAATGATTGCGAGCGCCAGCATGAGCCATATTTCACCGGTTGAAACGGTCAAAATACTCCCAAACAAATAGCTCATCAGATTGGGTGCATAACCTGGTGTGAGATACACAAATATAATCCCGATGGCCATCCCGAGCGACCACCAGATAGCGATCGACGAGTCTTCGCGAACTTTCCCTTTACTACTGAAAAGCTGAATGCCCATTCCGGATAAAATGGAAAAAATTCCTGCTCCCACCAGTGGATTGATGCCCAGGTAATATCCCATACCGATACCTCCAAACGAAGCATGCGTGATTCCGCCGCTGATAAATACAATTCGCCGCGAAACGATGTACGTGCCCACAATTCCGCACGAGATGGCTGCCAGCAACGAAGCCAGGAATGCATTTACAAAAAAGTCATAAGAAAACAGCTCAATGATTGTGCTCATAGTGTTCGTCGTGTAGTTTCAAAACAGTGTGCGGAATGTTTCCGTGCGTGATAATTTGCAGCGGGCAGTTGTACGATGCCAGCTGTTCTTCGCTGATTACATTGCTCGGATGATGGTGCAGGTTACGATTTACACAGGCAATGGTTTTCACAAAAAACGAAATAGTGCCAACATCATGCGAAATCAGCAAAATCGCCATGCGGTCGTTCAATTCTTTTAATTTCAGATACAATTCGCCTTCAAAATTATTGTCAACGTAGGTGCTTGGTTCGTCCAAAACAAGTAATTCCGGCTCATTCATCAGTGCGCGGCACAAGAATACGCGTTGCATTTGTCCTCCTGAAAGTTCACCAATCGACTTATTTCGAAGTTGTGAAATTCCCATTTCGTGAAGTAGTGATTCTGCTTTTTCTTTTTCCTGCCTGTTTCTGTGAAACGATGAAAACAAGGCCGTATCAGCTTTTCCCGATCTCACAACATCAAAGACAGTAATCGGAAAGCGCTTGTCGATCTGGTTCACCTGTGGCAAATAGCCAATGTTTTTTTTGTTGATGAGCAGGTTCAACTCTCCTGAAATTGGCTTGATCAAACCAAGAATAGTTTTTATGAGGGTCGTTTTTCCACCTCCGTTGGGCCCAATCACTCCTATAAAATCGTTGGAAAAAATATCAAGCGAAACATTTTCAAGCACCACCTGATTTTCGTAACCAGCCGAAAGGTCTTTTATTTCGAGCAGTTTCTTCATTTTTGAGCGGCTATTTTTTCAGTAATATCCTGAAGTTGCTTTTCCCAGTCGTAATCCAGCGGATCAATGATTACAACTTCCCCATCTAATTCGCGCGCTAGTTGCTGAGCATTCTCAACATCAAATTCCTTTTGAATAAAAATTACACGAATATTTTGCTCCCGCGCCAAATCCACAATGCTTTTCATGTGCATTGGCGAAGGTTCTTTTCCATCGAGCTCAAGCGCTATTTGTGTCAGTCCAAACTGACGGGCATAATAACCAAGCGTTGGATGAAATATAAGGATGTTCCGGTTGGTTAGCGAAGCAAGTTTTTGATTGATCAGTGCAGAAACAGAATCGATTTTCGAAATAAACCGTTCATAATTGGCGTCAAAAATAGCAGCATGTTGCGGGAAACTGGTTTTCAAAGCATTCAAAGTATTTTGTGCCATTATTTTTGACTCGGCAGGCGCCAGCCAAACATGCGGGTCGTAAGCTTCGTGATGGGCATGTTCGTGATCCTCTTCCTCACATTCGCTTCCGGCAATCGGGTCAATTCCTTCAGAACAATTCACAATGTTCAGATCTTTATTGATATCAGCCAATTTATCCCCAAGTGCATCTTCGAAAGTGAGCAGACCAACCTGCAACCAAACTTTCGATTTGGCCATGTCTTTCATTTGCGAAGGAAGTATCGAATAATTGTGTGGACTCGAACCGGGTGGAACCAACACGTTCACCTGTAAAAGATTACCTGTAATTTGATCAACAAAATATTTCTGAGGAAGAATACTGACCGAAACCAGTTCACGCCCGTCTTTTTGCTTTGGCTGACAGGCGAATAATAAGGCAATTAAAAAATAGAGGTATTTTTTCATGAACTAAAAACTAAAAATCAGAACTGACTAAACATTCGAAACCAAAGATAGTTTGATTTCCGGGAAAGAAGTATCATTGATGGGTCATAAACGTCTCGCAAATTCCGACTTTGACTATTCTTCCTCCTTACCTTTTTTTAGTTCTTTGTTTTTCTTTGCTTCCGGTAAGTAATTATTGGTGGATACTACCTTTTTCCCTGTTCTACTTTCAAGTTCCCGCCTGGCGTTACCAGCAACGGCACCACCTTGTTTAGCTGCCTTTTTATTTTGAATAAATCCTTTTGGATTCTGTGTCTTTACAATTTCAGTTGTCGAAGCCTCTCCAAGCATT
>JAIBEZ010000045.1 GCA_019459485.1 Prolixibacteraceae bacterium | reverse complement strand
ACGAGATTTCTATTCAAACGACCATTATTGAAGGACGGGTCGTCAGAAACATCCTTTAAAAAATACATATTCAAACCATTATCAATTGTTTTCAATCATGATTAGCAGCTATAAAATAGACTTTCTTTCGGTCCGCATCTTTAAAACACGCCAGATTATGGGTATTGTTGCCGCAACCCAAACAGCAGAAAGAATCAGGAATTTGCTTAAAATCAACGACTCCATTAGCATCATTTTTGCCGCAGCACCCTCTCAATCTGAGTTTCTTGATGCTCTTTCTGTTCAACAAGATATCGATTGGGGTAAGATTACAGCCTTTCACATGGACGAGTACGTGGGTTTACCCGCTGATGCCCCGCAGGGATTTGGCAATTTTCTGCGCAGAAGTATTTTCAGCAAGGTTCCATTCAAAGCAGTTTACTACCTAAACGGTAATGCACCGGATTTGGAACAGGAATGCAAACGATACGGTGATTTACTGGATGAATATCAGCCTGAAATCGTTTGTATGGGCATTGGAGAAAACACCCATATAGCCTTTAACGATCCGCATGTTGCCGACCTGAACGATCCCAAAACAGTTAAAGTGGTCGATCTTGATCTGCAATGTCGCCGGCAACAGGTAAACGATGGTTGTTTCGATTCCATCGGAGAGGTTCCTACGCATGCGCTAACGCTCACCGTCCCTACACTTCTTCGTCCTGAGTCAGTATTTTGCATCGTACCGGGAAAAAATAAATCCCAGGCAGTTTTCCATACACTTACCCAGGCAATCAGCGCAAAATATCCATCTACCGCATTGAGGAATCATCCGAATGCCATTCTATTTCTGGACAAAGATAGTGCGGCTAAAACGGACTATTGTAATGGATAAACTTTAAATCTAAAAACAGAAAATCCAGATTTACAAACAGTCCCGACACAGCCATCCTTAAAGAACAATTCAAAAATTCATCTACTATCTTATTTTATCAACAGGAAGATTAATTTTGATCCATTCAAAAAATGGGTGACGAATTAAAAACAAGTATTTAATTGTTAAAACAATTTGCCCAGATTATATAAACATCCAATATGCGGGAAACCTAGGGATTGGCTATATTTCTGAAAACGAAAAGCACAATTCGGAGCAAGTTACGGATACCTGCCGCATTCAATAAACAGCGTTGAGGTGCATACCATTTCGGCCAAATGAGCTTTCAATTTCAAGAAGCATAAATTTCAAAAGAGTGCTTTTATAAATGGATACGCTGGAACAAATGACTTACTGTATTCAATTACCAACAATACCTATCTGAAATTTCGCAGCATACTACTATTTTGCAAATGCAATTCATTTCCACCCACTCCTGGGCAATCCGACAGCAAAATGGCCTTATTAACCGTGGATTTTATATTCCTTTTTGTTTTAAAAATTTATCAATCTCCCGTATCCAAATTTTGTATCCAAGTTCATTTAGGTGAATACCATCTTTATTCAATTCTTTCTTTAATTTACCATTTTCAGAAAGATGCTGGTTTAAATCTAAATATGTAATTCCATTTTCATTTGCCAGGGTTGAAATATATTTATTCAGACTGTCAACTCTTGAATTATAAAATTTAGTCACACTATCATTAGGGAGATTAACATAGAATGTGCTTTGCAAAACAGGCTCAATCTGATATTTAAGTAAAGTGTCGACAATTGATTTGTAGTTACGAAAAGTCCTGTTAGACGGAATACCTACTCCGATGTCATTAATTCCTCCCTCTATGAAACAGATTTTAGGGTTATATTTTATTACTTCCCCCTTTAAAATCCATACAAAATGAGAAGTCGTAAACCCGCCAGTACCACTGTTTTTAATATCTAAGCGATTTAAATCATTACTCCATTTTCCTCCGGCAGTCAAAGAATTTCCAAACATCACTATACTATATGATTTTAAAGGTTTAACATCATTAACAGCTCTTGTACTTGACTGGCATCCAACAAATATGGTAATAATTAACAGGATCGAATTTAGAGTTACAAAAATACTTAAAATTGAATTTCTATTTTTCATGAGAAAATTGAAGTATTAATTGATTGATTAATAATAGCTATCATCAAGCTCGCATGCCATAAGCATCCAATTTGAGAATTAATTTTCGATTTGCCGATTTTCACTACTTTCCAATTCATCCGCTTCCTGTGCACCTCCATTGAAATGACTTCCAGCGGAATGCTCGTAGCAAAATTGAGTAAACAAAGAAAATATCTGTTAGCCGGATTAGTTCATTTATTTCAAAAGCCCACGAAAATAATAATGAGAATTTTTTATCCATGAAGATTTTGAAAACGTCAAAATAAATATATGATACAATTTATTGTCGCTTTTTTTAATTCACTTACCCCGAGAGCATCGACGAAGTTTTCGGAGTAAGTGGAAATATTTGAACAATCTGAAATAGATATTTATTCTCTCTTGACACTTAATTGGGCGCTTTACTATACATGCAACAAAGATACTTACTCCGCCCTAAAAAGAATTAATTCGTTAATGCCAGGAGCTTCCTTTTCATTCTGGACAATTAGTCTGAACTTTTGAGCAGTTACGGGTGTAAAGATTCTGGTCAGACCAGTGCCATCGTTTTCACCGGAGAAGATGGTTTTCCAACTTGATCCTTCCATATATTGTAATTCATGCTTCTGACGGATTTCACTCCATGGATGCCAGGGCTCAATAAGCGAAAGGCATTGGATGGATGTTGGCTTTTCCAAATCGAGCTCTATCGTTGCATTTTTTTCGCCTCTGGCAGCTTTCCATACAGTTTTAGGATCACCATCAGTCAGATTGACATTCATAATTTCATCTTCGGAAGAAGAAATGCTAACTTTTTTTCTATGCGAAGGAATTGGCATTACTACAGGTTCTCCTTCAAACTGAATAGCAACCACAGAGGCAATCTTATCGGGGGCAAAGGCTGGTAGTTGAATCGCCGAGTTCACTTTTCCGGAAGAAATTTTCAACGGCACTTTGGCATCTGCTAGTAAGTATGCTTTGGATATTTTGTTGGTCAGGGGTACATTCAGTTTCCCATCTTTGGGCCAATCGAACACATGAAGGTAAAGAATTTGTCCTTTTCTTGTTGCACGTCCCCACGACAGGAAAGGGAATGGACTTGACGTAGTGCTGTAAATCGATTCACCATTGATCTTCAGCCAGTCGCCCATTTCTCGCAGATTCTGCTGGCAAACTTCAGGAATAACACCATAAGCATCTGGGCCAACGTTCAAAAGAAAATTTCCGCCTTTGCTTACAATATCGATCAATTTTTGTAGAAGGTCGGTAGTACTTTTCCAGCGGTCGTCCCATGCATTGTATCCCCAATGGCCGTTCATGGTCATACATACTTCCCAATTACGCCCCGGGAACCCTGTTGCTGGAATAACTTGCTCTGGTGTTTCCAGATCACCTCCCATATCAGCACCTAACCGATTGTTTGTAATGATGTTTGGATAAGGTCTAAGAAGATCAGCCAGCTTCTGTGTCATTTCTTTTGTCATATTGATCGGGGTATCCCACCAAAGAACCGCCACATCGCCATAGTTGGCGAGAATTTCTTTCACCTGTGGAATAGCAATTTGTTCAATATATTTACCCATGTCTCCTACATGAGTCTGATCCCACTCTACGCCTCCGGATACTGCTCCACCGAGATGATACCAATCCTGAGCCTGTGAATAATAGAAACCCAGTTTCATATCATATTTCCGGCAGGCATCGGCTAATTCTTTTAGAATATCACGTTTAAAAGGCGTGGCATCAACAATGTTATAAGGACTTGCTTTTGAACCAAACATAGCAAAGCCATCATGGTGTTTCGAGGTAATTACAATATATTTTTGACCGGCATCTTTTGCCAGCTTCACCCAATCTTCTGCGCTGAATTGGGTTGGATTAAATTGTTGCGCCAAAGCCGAATAATCTGACCTTGGTATCTTGGCCTGATGCATAATCCATTCGCCGTAATGCGTTTTACTGCCCCATTTTCCAGCGGGTACCGAGTAAATTCCCCAATGGATAAACATACCGAATTTAGCATCTTTCCACCATTGCATTTTAGAGTTGGTTGTTTTCAACTCGATAGCCTTATCAATATTTTGTGCCACCGACATCGCAGTAATTACTGCGGCAAAACAAATGAGAAATAGTTTTTTCATTGGTTGTATATTAAAATTAGTTTGCGAGTTCAATTTCCTTACTCTCTTTCAGATTACCATCCTTGTCATGCGATACCCACTTAAATGTCAATTTTTGTTTCGGATCGGGGAGACGGATACTGAACTCGTAAGGGTAGTTTTTATCAATTATTTGTTGCCAATTACCATTCCCTATTTTGTAGTTGAGTTTGGCAAAGCTAACTTTTGTATCCAATGCATTGGTGTAGATATATGCATCTGAGAATTCTGGTGTGAGATTCAGCAACATTCCGGTAATAGTTCCCAATAATGGGCTATCGGTGCTTTCGCGGACATAATTCTGATTGGTGTGAGTTACATTACTTGTAACTTTTTCGACATCGCCGAACAAGGGAATGTCCATTACCAGATCGTTGATCTTAATCGTCATTAGAGATCCTGCGGGTATGGTTAGAGATAATTTCCCATTAAAAATCTGACCAGTAGTTGAATTACCTTTTGCATCGTATATAACCGTATCATATTTTTTATTGCTGTCGTAAGTAACCTTGTCCTGATTTAATTGTATGTTGGTGGTTTCATCCTCTTTCGAAGTGTTCATCAGAACCAAATATAAAGCATCGCTGCTAACCCCAAACAGATGGTTAATGGCTGTATTAGAAGTTTGTAATCCACCTGAAGGCAGCCAAAGCCTGACATTATTATTATTTCCAAAAATTTTACCGGGTTTACTTCCATATACTTTACTTGTCAGGTAAGCAAAACCCGGGGCATATATTGATGGAAAATCCACATTACCCTTAGAACGATAAAAGGCATCACTTACCAAAAAATCGTTGATTAATGCAATATGAGGCCAAACATGGTTGTAAAAGATAGCATTGTATTTTACATCTTCAAAAACATGCATGGGGTAGTCGGCCATTTGATAGACGTTGGTATATAACGATGTGAAATAATATCCCGGGAAATTGGCATATCTTCCTAGAATAGCGTTGTAGGCAGCATCGGCAAGAATCTCATCGTTGGTTAGCGCAGCAATCCGGAGAAACCAGGCTGCATGATGTGCCAACATGATGGGACCAAAAGTATAGGTTGAAGCTTGTTCAGGCACTAAACCTACGAGCGAAGTTCTCCATGCAGGAATCTGTTGCTCCGGAATCCGGGTAGATACATCGCCTGGTACAAATTCATGAGAACTGTTTCCCTGCCGGCGGCCAGGAAAAATACCGTCAACTATTCCTCCTTTATTGACTGTAATTATTGAATCTGGTGCCATTGGGTTCGAACGTGTCCAAAGCACTAATTGGCGAGCTCCAATACGAGCGGCATCAAGAAATTCCCTATCCATTGTAATTTCCCAGAGTTCAAACAAATCATAAATATTTGTTGTAAAATCAATCTGAAAAGCTGCCTGTTTGTCTTTTAGCCCTGAATTTGATGTGAAATTTGCGGGGAGCTTTTTTATATTCTGATTGACATAAATAAATGCATCTTCTTTTGCCCTTTTCAAATCATCAGCATTGCCGGTAATTTTATATCGCGCCATGTAATCCTGCCAAGAGGCACCGCCAGTTAGGGTATTTAAATTAAGTTTTCGGGGTTCACCAAACAGGCGGTCGGTCTCTTTCTGAAAAGCTGAAGAATTTCCACCTGTCATAAGATGCAATCCAGCCAATTCACCTATTTCTGCGCAGGGACCATTTAATTCACGCGATGGTGACTGTGTCGTTTGTAAAGAATCGTAAGCAAACAGGTACTTTTGGCGCGACATCATATACTCCATCATGGGCAATGCCCGCCGTTTATAAACATCATAATCGCCTATCGACAATGCAACTCCTAATGCATGCAGGGCTGATACAACTTTTACCGTTCCGGGGGCATCAAATCTATAATCAAATCCTTTGTATTCCTCCTTCCAACCTGATAGGCGATCGTTCATTCCAAATTCTATCATATTGTCGAAAGTCTGGTTGAGAGTGAGGGTTCCGTTTTGCCTTTCGTTTTTGTATTTACAAATATTGCGGAGAAGAAATTCGGTTCCTGCAAGCCAATCACCCGGAGTTAAAAGGTATTTGCAGACAAATCGGTATTGTTGTCCGGCTTTCATAAATGATTTATCGCCGCCAAGCAAGGGGGCAAAAAGCATGGGTTGCGCCAGCCCCTCATTGTTTCTAAGTGACAATCCAAAGAGGCCATTTGATTTTTGTTCAGTATTGCTCCAGTTGCTATTGTTCCAAAAAACAGAAAGGGCATAACGATAGGGAATCATTTCCACTGCAGGGGCAATCCCCTCAGTAAAGCCATTGGTATTGATAAAAGTTGCAGCCGTGGTAGCATGTGATTCTTCGGTAATGCACGGTTGTGAGGGGAATCGTTTCCATGACCAAACGAGCGGTTGGTAAAGGAAATCAAGCTTTTCTGGCGCAACGGGTGTAAGTCCTTTAAAGCCCAACGAATACCAGCCATCTTTAGCAGCATTAATACCCATGATAAACGAAGGCGATTCATTGCCTACCGGCAATTCAACAGTCAGGGTTGCTTCCCCAAACTCTGTTGCGCGAAAAAAAAATATGAATCGATTATCCTTTTGCGTTACAGATGATGCAACAACATTTTCTCCATCTAGGGAAAAAATATTCTGCTCGATCTTATTGTCCTTGTCTTTCCAACCTACTATCCCGTTGTATCCATCAACAGATGAAGAAACCATATCAGGTATTTCTGATGAAAAAGAAATATGCAATTGCGGGATCACTTCCCGACTGATTTGGCTTCCTTTGTGTGTAACCTCAAAGTACGGTTTTTTCTCAAATTTGGAGGAAATGGTAATCTTATAGGCTTCATTTTCAATGTGTCGGACCTGATTACCAGCAAGGCCAGCTAAACTCCAAAACAAAAATTGAATTAGAATTACTTTTTTCATATACTCGAGTTGTTTAAATAACCATACTTTTTAAGAAAACTATCTGATAATTCCAGAATCTTATAATAATGATCAGTCAGTGCTTTTGCGTAAAAGAATATTGGATGGCCAGCACCTTTGAATAGATGAAGTTCACAAGACACGCCATTCCGCACCATTCTATTTATAAAATCTTCCGCTGTTTCAACCGGAATCAGCGGATCCTCTGTTCCAAGAATAAAAAGAGTATTCGGAGAAGTAGAGTCGATATTATGCAGCGGTGAAATTTCCTGATACCTCTTCTTCATTTCAAAAGAACCATAACCATTTGGACTATTGTCGATAACCGGATAATAAAGTAGTAATAGATTTGGTTTAGAACTAATATCTACTTCTCCAACTGTACAATCTCCGATAATTCCAGCTGCAGCAGCCAGATGTCCGCCTGCAGAAGCTCCGGCAGCAGCAATCCGATTCGGGTCAATGTTCATTTTAGTCGCATTTTTCCGAAGCCAGCGCAGGGCATCTTTTGCATCTTCATAGCTTTCAAAGGGAGTCGTTTTGTGTAGGTAAGAAATTCGATATTCAGCCGCAATGGCCACCATTCCCTTCGATGCATAATGAGCACATTCGCGGTAAAATTGCAACGGTGTACCGTGAGACCAACCGCCACCAAAGAAGTAGATAATAGCAGGAAGGGTTTCAACTCTTTTACTTTCCCTTGGTTTAAAAATATGAAGATTCAGGTTTCCTGAGTTCAATTGCTTATAGCTGATAATCTGAGGAGTGAAAACCTGATCTGCCGGAGCCAGAATCTTCATTAGTGCGTTAAACCAAACTTCGGCAATCATTTCAGCTCCTTCAGCATTAGGATGGACTCTATCGCTTATTGTATGTTTCTTCCAATCAAAACCTTGTGCTTGATCCACCAGCAAAATATTCTTGTTTTTCATTTGCTTAACCATTTGGATAATGGCTTTATTCAATCCTGGTATGTAGGAATATTTAGGCAGTTTTCCGCTCGTAATGACTTTTGCAACTAAAATCTTTACATCGGGATTTATCCTCAAAATCTTACGAATAGTTGACTCCTGGGCCCTGATGATTCCGGCAATAGGATTTTCAGTATCAAAGTGGTTGTGGCCGGCATGAAGCAAAACAATATCGGCAGGGTATTTTCGATAAATGCTGTCGATGTGTGCATCTATATATTCAGCATTTTTTCCACTAAATCCAGAATTATTGAGTACTCCAATCCGACATTTGCTCGAGTTAGGTCCAATAAAATCAAAACTATATCCGGCAGTAAAAAGTTTCTGCCAAAGCGGGAAAAGATAAGATTGAAAAGTCTCTCCTCCTTCAGTTATGGAATCGCCCAAACCCAGCAAAGAAAATCTCTTCTGTATATTCTCCTGATCAAAATTTTTCTGTCCAAAAAGTGAAGATGGAAATATAATCAGGAGTAGAATTGTCTCTATCAATCGGGTGGCATTTCTATTGATACTTGCCCTGTAATGGATCATTTTTAATTCTGATTTTAATCCCTTTCGTTCTGCTTCATAAGAGCAACACTTGAGAAACTATGGGGCTGGCTATAAAAAAACCAGCCCCAAATGAATAATATGTTTAACTAATCATATTCACTACCATCCCGGATTTTGTCCTAATCCTGGATTCAAACTTAATTCAGCTTCAGGAATAGGCCATAAATAATCACGATTCTTATTAAAATTCGTCAAAATTAACACCCGGTAGTCGGTTGATGGGTGTGGTGCATATGAAGCTAAATCATATACTGGATCGCCAAATTCATCGAATTGAACGGGTTTATATCCGCTTGGATCGCCTAAGACTGGTCTTCCAAAGATCGGCCTGGTCAATACCACTTCGGCACGTTTCCAGCGAAGAAGATCCTGATATCGCAGATTCTCGTTCCACAGTTCCACTTTACGTTCACTGCGAACAATCCTCCTCATTTCAGCCTGACTTGCAGCATCAACTGTAGGCATGCTGACATCTGCACGATTGCGAACCAGATTGATCGCCCCTAAACAATCTGCATCTATTTGGTTTAACTCAATTTTAGCTTCGGCATAAGTCAGAAGAACTTCAGCATAACGGCATAACATAAACGGAGTCTCGCATTGAGTAAGAGCAGTAACATATTTGAAATCATAATATTTACGAACACCGTATCCGGTAAAAGAGGTAAACTCAGTGGAATTATAACTATCCAGATTTTTGACTGTGGCACCAGCAGCATTCAAAGTGTTGGGTTTGTCTTTACGTGTATCGTAAATATACCCATTCCACAAATCACCAGGAAGTACAAACGAATATCGCAGACGAGGGTCGCGGTTATTATATGGGTTGGCCTTATCATACAATGGTGACTTGCTGATATCCAATCCATCAATGCATAGATAGGAGTCTAACATGTTTTGAGTAGGAACAATTGTGGCAAAACCACCTGTCACTGAACGGGGACTTACAAATCGTGGCCAAAGTGTAGCATTTTTTGCAGTAACAAGGTGCATTTGGGTAAATATTTGCTCTGTATTAGTACTACTGTTAAGAATGGTTTCAGTAAATAAATTCGCGTAACTAGGCAATAAACTGTACTTTTTTGAATCAATTACTGTTTTTGCAGCCGTAGCCGCAGTAGCCCAATCGTTGTTCTGCAAAGCAGCACGTGCTTTAAATGACATGGCAGCACCCCAGGTTACACGACCCAAGGTATTTACTTGTGATCCAGACAATAATTCAGCCGATTTGTCAAAGTCGGCATAGATTTTTTTCAGAACCTCAGCTTTTGCTGTACGGGTTACGACCTTGCCTTCAGCAACAGTGCCAACTGGTTTATCCAGATATACAACATCACCAAACATATTCGTTAAGCGCAAATAATAATAAGCACGAAGGAAAAAGACTTCACCCTGGAACTGCTTTACTTTATCAGCTGCCATTTTATCCTTATTGCCCTCAATCTTTTCGAGCACCAGATTACAACGACCAACGCCCTGGTACATGTCGCGCCATAAAGTTCTAAAGTAATTATCTTTATAATCCAAGACAGACATCAAGTTATTTTGGGCGAAACCACCACCCCGGATAAACACTACATCAGCTAATGCATCCCAACTAAATTCAGGAGACAAATAATCATTTGTGCCGGCTACGACAAAAGAGTAACATGCGTTCACACCTCCTTGAATTTCTGTTTCATTGGTGTAGAATGTCTCTGCCGAAGGGACATCCAACGGATAGCGTTCGAGCGCTGAGTCACAACTAGTAACCAGCAACAACGCCATCAAGCCTATATAGATTAAGTTCTTCTTCATAGTATTATTAATTTATTTTGAGTATTAAGATTCATTAAAATTTTACTTCCACGCCAAATGTGTAAGTTGAGATCAGTGGATAACTGTTTTGAACAGATTCGGGCGACTCAGGATCCATACCTAAAGGCATTTTGCTTGATGTAAATACATTCGTTCCATTAGCATAAAAACGCACACCTGCAACAGATTTATTGGCAAACAAATGACTTGGTATAGTATATCCCAACTGAACATTTTTCAAACGCAAATATGCGGCGCTAACCTGCCAGAATGACGACGGTTGTGTGTTGTTTGAATGTTGATTAATTGATAATCGCGGATAGGCGGCATCCGGATTTGGGTTTGCTTCGTTCCAACGATCTAAGTGCTGCTCCAAAAGAGTCGAACCATTGGAGAATGGGTATGCTAACCAACCAGAAACATAACCATCACGTTTGGCAACGCCTTGCAAAAACATTGAAAAGTCAAATCCTTTAAAGGAAGTATATATATCCATTGAATAGGTGTAACGTGGAATCGGATTACCCAAAACAACACGGTCATCACCTGCTATTTTGCTATCGCTTGCATCAAATATCCCATCACCATCAGTATCAACAGTCAACTGATTTGCATAACGAATATCACCTCCTTGCAACTTACCAAATTGAGCAACCGTATAAGCGCGAGCGTCGGCGAACGAACTAAAAAGACCATCAGCCACATAACCATATAAAGCATCAATGGGATCACCTACCTGCTTGACGTGCACACCACTAACCTGAGGAGCTAAACCACCCAAATCAGTGATCTGGTTTTGAACGTCCGACAAAATGCCTGTCAATTTATAATAGAAATTACCAATTGTATTGTTGTGCGACACTGACAAATCCCAGCCTTTATTTTCTACTGCACCAGCATTTTGTTTAGGAGAGTTAGCATACCCCATCACTGCTGGAATGGCCATATTGAGCAAAATATCGCGGGTATCCTTTTTGTACCAATCGAATGTGACGTCTAATTTACTTTTGAATAGAGATAAGTCAATACCAAAATCAATCATTCGGGTTGATTCCCATGTAATATCAGTCAATGCGTAATTAACGGGAGCATAACCAGGGTTCAAAACGCCACCAAAAACTGTGTATTGATTGGTTGCCACATTAAGAGCAAAAGGATAATTGCCTCCCAAACCGGATTGGTTACCAAGTTCACCCCAGGATGCGCGTAACTTACCATTTGTCAGCCAGTTAAAATTATTCATGAAATTTTCAGCAGAAAAACGCCATGCTCCTGAGAAAGACGGGAAAACACCCCATTTATATCCGTTGGCAAAACGCGAAGAACCGTCATAACGCAAATTGGCTTCCAGCAAATATTTACCTTCAAAAGAATAGTTTAAACGGCCAAAGTACGACATTAAAGCCCATTCATTCGAATAACCGCTATTGGTCATTCCTGTTGGATCATAGGCATTTATCTCTTCAAATTGCTGGAAATTATTTCCTTGCCGGTAGGCATACAAGTTGTTAAAGTTATTGGTTAAATATTGAAACCCTCCTAAAACAGTGAAGTCATTCTTTCCTAATGATTTATTGTAATTGACAAGAATATTGATGTCGTCCTCTCTTGTTGTTTCTCTTGTCTCGTTCATTGTCGCCAAATTGGAATACCAACCTATCGGGTTAGAGATTGCCAGCCCTGTCTTATAATCAAAAACAGATGTAGTTTTATTAACATTTTTATAACTCGATGTTGCAATCGTGGGAGCATAAGTTAAGTCAATTCGCATACCGGTAATTGGCTTGAATGTTGCGCTAATCTTGGCTTTTGTTTCCTCACTATCCTGATAATTCATAACCAGTCCGTCATATATATATTGCATTGCATGAGGTATTCCGGCATAATTAGCCCCCCAAATCCCATTTGAATAACGAGTTTGGTAAATAGCAGGTTGTCTCATTAATCCTTCAATAAGAATATTACTTGCTGCATCCTTATATGATGAATTATTAATAGATAAATCGAAACCAAAATCAATATACTTGTTCATCGTATAGCTATTGTTTGAACGAATGCCATAACGATTGTAACCAGAGTTTGGGAAATGAGAGTCTTGCAAAGTATAGTTAATGGAAGTATTTGATCTCAATTTATCATTTCCCATAGATAATCCAAAATAATGTTGTGTTATAGCAGCTCTTTTTTGATATGATTCTCGCATCATATCCGAGTTTGGAAAAGCATCGCGATCGGTTGCTATTTTTGATGCGTTAATTTTATCTGCTCCATAAATTGTTCCTCCGGGCACTCCAAGATCGCTGCGCAGGTCATTGCCGTTTGCTTCATCATACAAAGCCATATAATCCCATGCTGTGGCATTTTTAGGAATTTCAATAGGCGTGGTAAAACCAACAGAGCCTTTGTAGGTAACACTCACCTTGTCTGTCTTGCCGCGTTTGGTCGTGATCAGAATCACACCGTTTGCTGCGCGTGAACCGTAAATAGAAGCTGAAGCAGCATCCTTTAGTATCGACATGCTTTCGATGTCATTTGGATCAACTGCATCAAGCGAGGAAGATACACCATCAACTAACACTAATGGGCTGGTATCATTAATTGTACCAATGCCACGGATGCGGATTAAGGCTCCTTCTTTACCAGGCCTACCGTTATTTGAGGTTACAGTTACACCAGCAGCCATACCCTGTAAAGCCTGCGAAGTCTGAATGGTACCTCTCTTTGCAATGTCATCACCCTTCAATGATTCGATAGAACCAGTCAGGTTCACTTTCTTCTGTGTACCATAACCTACCGCAACCACTTCATCCAAGCCAATCGTCGATTGTTTCAGCTGAAGGTTCACTGTAACTGTAGTGCTAACATCTACTTCCTGACCATCGAAACCAACAAAAGAAAATAGAAGTACAGTATTCCCAGAGGGAACAGAGATCTTGAAATTTCCGTCATAATCAGTAATAGTACCCAAACTGGTACCTTTTACAACCACAGCCACACCTGGAATTGCCTCCGAGTTTTCATCGGTCACTTTTCCTGTAACGCTCTTTTCCTGCGCAAAAAGCACAGTAAAAGAAACCATTAGCATAAATAGTAAATAGATTTTTTTCATAGTATTAAAAAATTAAATTTAGAAAAATTAATCAATGTATATTTCAAAAATTGATGCAGGTATATTCGAATTCGAATGTTCAAATTCGAATTTCAAGAGTTTAGTCTGGATACCATTTTTGGGTACCCAGCGGTTGATGGTCTGATGATTCTCTGACTGTTCAAAAAGGAGAATTCCTTTTTCATCCATTATTCTGTAATTCCGAATACAGAATGGAATCACATCTTCCGGATGGCCCATTTGTGAAGATTCCATTGGATGATCAAAATCAGTATCCAGGAAAAGAGTGATCGAATGAATACTCTTCGGTTCATCCCACTTTAAGGTTAATGAAGGATCTGTGTCATGAAAATCGGCTGCCCAGGCATTGGTATTAACGTAAGGACGAGTTAATCCATTGACGATATTTTCTGCTGAATAGCAATTCAACGCAGGTAAAATCATCATAGCCAGGTTCTGTCCGTTCGGACGGCGATCAGGACACCAGAATTCAAACGAATCGAAGCCACTATTTTCGGGAGGAGTTTGCTTACCGTAGTTATTGACTGCCGGATTGGTTTTATTGAAAACTGAAACAATACCGGAGATACGTTTTTCGCTGCACCGAATTTTCACATCCGGATTCTGCCGGAAAATCAGAAAGGCATACTGATCTTCTGCAAGTGTTGCTGTAAATGGAATCCTTACCGTTTGAACTCCCGGAATCAATTCAATACTCAGTTTTTCAAGCAAAACATCAGGAGTGTAATTGAAAACTTTGGAACTAACCTGCAATTCGGCCTCCAATGCAGTGGCAGAACTGGCATCAACCGAAACTTCAAAACTGTACTGAATATCCTTTTTTAATGGTAACAACTGACCAGCAGCAGTTTTCAGATCAAACCATTCGCCGTCATACGGAAGATAATCGAGCACAAGTTCGCTTGATGCACTGATAGTTGCCGAAGATGCCAGATTTTTACTTTGATCCATCGGCAGACCCGGAATACTTTGACCGTTTTTATTCAGCTTATCCTGAAGAATTTTGATTTTTTCAGGATAAATAAAGTCTGACGGATCAATTCCCTTCTGAGTGCACAATGCCGCTGCCATTCCGACAACCTGCCCGCCATGGCCAGTTGTAGCCATCACCCGGGTTGAACCAAATGCCACATGCGATGCGCTGATCAGGCGTCCGGCAATGAACAGATTTTGAATGTCTTTGCTGATGAAACATCGGTATGGAATTTCATAAATTCCTTTTGAATGGTATTGATTACAGCCCGGAAGTTCGGAAAAGACACCATCTGCCGGATGCAGATCGATGGCCCAGCCACCAAATGAAACAGCATCGTAAAAATGAGCTTGCTCAATAATATCCTGCTGTTTGAGCATATATGGCCCTTCAAATCGTCGGCTTTCGCGCTTGCCCGGAATAGTACCCACCCATTCAAGTGTCAGATTTTCGGATTCAGGAAATTTTCCGGAGTTTTTAATGTAATCCCAGACTCCGTAAATCACACTCCAGAGTTCCCATTTAATTTCTTCGGTATCGTGAATGGTATCTCCTCTTCCGCCAAACTCGAACCACCAGAAATTACAGCCCATCTGGCCGGTTTTAATGTTCCTGAAACGAGGTATTTTGGTTATGTCTTTTAGTGCATAAGAAGGCGCAACGTATTTTACCGGTTTGCCGGTATCCTTGCTATAGAAATACATGGTGTGGCCCAAAAGTTCTCCATATTCTGCAGTTGGAGTAAATCCTTCGCCAAATTCAGATTTTATTTCAGCGCCCATCCGGAATGAAGCACCAGCTTTAAATCCAACAATTCCATCTCCTGAAGCATCGCAAAATAAAGGAGCACTCAAAATATATTCTGTTGAATTCTGGCTGCAAAAGGCTTTGACCATTGAGATATTCACTTCATCTTTTTTCTCCAGATCAAAAACCATCGTATTGAGCAACAGTGTAATGTTTGGTTCCTCTTTTACTTTTTCGAGCAAGATGGTGTCGAAAATAATGGCGTTACCCTCTTTGTTGCGGTAAAGATTCTCAACCAGAATCTCATCGATCACACCACCCTCGCGCGACCAGCGGTTGTTATTACCCAGATGCGAGGTAGCTCCCAAAATCCAGAGCCGCACTTCGCTCGATCCGTTTCCACCCAGAACCGGTCGGTCCTGCACCAGTGTAACTTTTATTCCGCTGCGCGCAGCTGTAATTGCGGCGCATGTTCCGGCCATTCCTCCTCCAACCACAACCAGGTCGGATTGGAGCATGACTAACGTATTTCCCCGTTTTTCAGAGGATAAAACTTCTTGTCTCATAAAGATGTATGTTATTCTATTTGAGGGTTTTGAATAATATTCTAAGTCCAATCATTAGTAAAAGAAAAGCCATTCCCAAAACATAGATTTTCCCGCTGGGTGCCATTATTCCCAAAACGCCAATAATCAATCCGGTGGCTAAAATTCCGATGGCGATCATGCGCAAGCCCTGTTTATTTTCTCCTGAAGATTCTTCTGCTGAATCAGCAGCATTTTCAATGATAATCTTTTTTTCTACCAACTGCTGAAATTTCACATACTCCAATCCATCTGCTTTCATGAATCGCAGCCAGATTTCAGAAATAACAACAAATACAGCGGGAACAGCAACTCCCAGAATCATTTCGCCCGCTCTCGTCAAGTTGAAATTTATCAAAGCCGGAATTACAAATTTGAATGAAAGGGTTATTGCCAGTGAAATGATTGTTGTGGCTAAAACTGTTTTCCCGGTTTGTTTTTTCGAAAACAGCGACCAAATCAGCGGCAAATACATTGGAGCCCCGGTTAAAGCTGCCACACTTAAAACTACTTCCTTGGCGCCTCCCATCAACGGAACCATCATTGCAATTGAAATGGTAACCAAACCAAAAAAGATACTGGCCAGTTTGGCAATTTTCATCAATTGCTTTTCGGATGTATGGGGAAACCTTGTCTTGTATAAATCATTGGTAATTACCCCAGCCGAAATATTTAAAACACCCTGAACCGAACTGTTGGTGGCAAATACCAGACTGATCAGCATTAATCCGAGCATTCCGGCAGGCAAAACGTCTTTGGCGATCATCAGGTACGCGCCTTCGTCCTGCAAGCCGGTCAATTCAGGATTCAAAGCACGGTAAATCATTGGAGGAAGCATCCAGATAATTGGGCTGATTGCATATAAAACTCCAAACAACCAGCCAACTTTGCGGGCTTCTTTGGGCGATGACACGGAAGTATACCGTTGCACAAATCCCCATTGTCCACTGAGATAAAAGAAATTATACAGTCCAAATCCAAGCAGGAAATTCCAGGTGTATTCATGGTTACTGAAATTCAGGAATCCTTCATTTGGTAAAGTGTTTAAAAAATTTTGGATGCCGCCTATTTTATCAAGCGAAAGCGGAACCAGAATGATGGCAGCAGTTGTTAAAATAACAAACTGAAGTGTGTCGGTTACAACAACTGCCCAGAGTCCGCCAAGCGTGGTATATATTATTACAATCAAACCGAGCAATCCGATTGACAGATAAAGCGGGATTCCGGTAGAAACCTCCAAAAGCCGCGATACAGCGTAGAGATAAACCCCGGTCATAAAAACCATGATGCAGAGATAAATGTAGGAATAGGCTTTTTGAATATGAACTCCCAGGCGATTTGAAATGTATTCGGCAGCCGTAAGTGATTTTGTCTTGTGCCATTTGGGAGCAATCAGAAATCCAACTAAAAAACCGGCAATACTCATCGTCCATTGTATCGTTATTGCAACCAGCCCCGATGAATAGGCAATGGAGCCCCACACCACGAAAGTTCCGGCAGAAACGAATCCCATAAACAACGACAAGCTGTTGATCCACCATGGAACTGCACCCCCGGCAGCAAAAAAAGATTTCATGTCCTTGCCCGAAGTCTTTGAAAAGGAAAGCCCGATGAATAAAATCAGGAGCGAGAAAAGTACAATTACTATATAATCAGTTATTGTCATGCAGATAATAGTTAGTTAGTTTCATGATTACACGACAATTGTAGTCATTAAGCAAATATTTCAAAACGAATACACCACTTATTTTATCGAAACCGGTTTCGAAACCGGTGTTTTTTATCGAAACCGGTTTCGATAAAATTTATATTTTTGAAAGAAAATAGTATAATGAAATATGTAACAATTATTGATATTGCCAAAGCGTTGAATATATCCAAATCAAGTGTTTCAAAGGCTTTCAACAACAGATCGGATATAAAAAGCGATACCCGGGAATTGATACTTAGGACTGCTAAAGAAATGGGGTACTCTCCAAATCCTTTTGCAAAAAGGTTAATGAACCAATGTTCATTCCAAATTGGGTTGGTGGTGCCCGAATTTATTAATGCCTTTTTCCATGAGGTTATGATCGGTATTCAGGAAGTAATGTTTGAAAAAGGATATCAAATCCTAATCATGAATTCCAATGAATCGAGTGAAAAGGAACTTGAAAATGTAAAAACCTTGACAAGTAACATGGTTGATGGAATCATTTTATCAATGGCATCGCAAGAAAATGTAGCATATTATTCTAGTTTAATCGACAAAGGGTTTCCAATTGTATTTTTCAATCGAATTCCAACCAAACAAATTAATACTTCCAAAGTACTTTTTGATGATTATAAATGGGCTTTTTTTGCGACAGAACATTTAATATATCAAAGTTTTAAAAAGATTTTTCATTTTGCAGGACCATCAAGTATGGCAATTAGCAAGCAACGTAAATTAGGTTTTATTGATGCGCTCAAAAAACATAAAATATCCGTTGATGAAAAATCAATCATAGAAACTGGATTGTTGATAAGCGATGGACAACGAGAAATGGAGAAGCTAATAAATTCAGGAAATCTACCTGAAGCAATTTTTGCAGTTAATGACCCAGCAGCTATCGGAGCTATGAAAATATTAAAAAAACATGGATACAAAATCCCGGAAGATGTTGCTTTGGTTGGTTTTACTGAATCAAAACTGGCTGAACTAATTGATCCGCCTCTAACAAGCGTTGCCCAGCCAACCAACGAAATAGGAAGAACTGCAGCGAAGTTGCTCTTAGAACAAATTGAATCAAAAGGGATTTTTGTTCCTCAAACAGTGATTTTAAACGGACAGTTGAACGTTAGAGAATCGTCTATCAAATTAAATGAAAAATAAAAAGAAACGAGCCATGAAAAT
>JAIBEZ010000019.1 GCA_019459485.1 Prolixibacteraceae bacterium | reverse complement strand
GGCCTTCTACAAAATGTAGAAGCTTCAACCGGAGTCAGAGGGGCCTTCTACAAAATGTAGAAGCTTCAACCGGAGTCAGAGGGGCCTTCTACAAAATGTAGAAGCTTCAACCGGAGTCAGAGGGGTCTTCTACAAAATGTAGAAGCTTCAACCGGAGTCAGCGAACCGTTCGCAGAATGCGAAAGCCTCATGATAAAAACATGAATACCTAAAAAATTAGATGAAGCTGAGATAGAGTGGAGAAAATACCTTTATGAGAATGAAGATTTGAAAAAATATGACTCAATTATCTTTTCTTGTAAAACGAGTACCTAAAATTCAGGATCAACGGAAATTCCTCGAAAGTTTGTTTCCCAGGGCTTATCCCATTTGAATTTAAAGCACTGTATTCTTTTACCCCATATTGATACCCCAGTTCAACAGCAAATCCTTTGAGATTGATGCGTTTGCTGTACCATTCCTTGCCGATCAGCAAGCCCGCAACTGGCAAACTTGTATTATCCTCATTTCCGTAAACATTTATCCATTTCCATTTTCCAACTACCCCAAAGTAGGTGCGGTCGGTGCGGTTATAAATAATCGTTCGAAGAAACTTAAATCCGGCTTCCGCATCGTTGGGTTTAAAAGAATTCAATTCAGAGGACAATCCTGTAAAGAGTTCAAATCCGGTTGTTTTGGAAGTCCAGATCCGAAAATTTGGTTTTAAACTCAGTACCGAGAGTTCTGCCCCAAATCCTGACATCTTTTGTGCAAACGAATTTATTCCGAAGAAAAACAGCAGTACAAATAGAGATATTGCTCGCATAAAGTTTTTTTAATTGTTAATTCCCCAATTTTTTCAAAGCATCCATATTCATTTTATTCTGAATGTTTTTTGCTTCAGGAGTGTATAAAAATTCAAGTTCAGTTTTGAAATAGTCGATAATTTTTCCGCGTACCATTTTCAGCATCGAATTGAGCAGATGGTTTTGTTCTGTAAATGCTTCAGGAAGAATTACGATGGTGGCAGGCAACCAACGTTCAGGAAATGAATTTTCGAATTTGCCACCCGATTTGTATGCATCTATTTCAAGCTGAATTATTTTGAGTGCTTCGGCACGGGCTTCTTCTGTTTTGGAGGCGAATCCGTGTTTTTCGAGTTCACGGTTAATGGCGGCCATGTTGGGTACAATCATTCCTGAAGTGTAAGCATTCTGGTTGTTGTAAAGCATGCACTGATCAATGAATGGCGACTGATCAATCAGCGCTTCTTCAATTCCTTCGGGACTGAATTTTTCACCATCACTTCCTATCAGCAGACTTTTAAAGCGGCCAAGAACATACAGAAATCCATCCTTGTCCATGTAACCCATGTCGCCGGTGTACAACCATCCGTCTTTCACCGTTTCTGCCGTTGCTTTCGGATTGTTCCAGTAACCCTTCATCACATTGCCGCCTTTCACAACGATTTCACCTTTTTCTCCCAACGGGAGTTCTTTGCCATCCAAATCGCAGATTTTCAACTCCATGTATTTTACGAGCTTACCCGAAGATCCGAATTTGACAGCATGCAAAGCGTTTGACGAGATCACCGGAGAGGCCTCTGAAAGGCCGTAACCCTGGCACATCGGCATCCCGACGGCATAAAAGAACCGCTGTAACTCAATGTCAAGCAAAGCTCCGCCACCGATAAACAGGTCGAGTTTGCCACCGAATCCTTCACGTATTTTCGAGAACAGAATTTTATCGTATAAATTCAGCAGCGGTTTGTAGAGTGCTTTGAAACCTTTGCCGCGATCCCAGCCGTTTCCATTGTATTCATAGGCGATTTTCAGGGCATGGTTAAACAACTTTTCAATTACCGGACCTTTTTGCCTGATACCGGTTTCAATTCCTTTCCTGAAGTTTTTTGCAACTGCCGGAACACTCATCAGTATTTTTGGTTGAATTTCCTTGATGTTTTTAGGGATATTCTTCAAAGTTTCCGTGGGAGTTTTGCCCAGTTCGAGTGAGGCGATGCTTGCCCCATTGTACATGAAACAATACAAACAGGCAGTGTGTGCGAACGAATGATCCCATGGAAGATAGGCGAGTGTTTTCCAATCTTCGGTGATATCAAGCAAAGTGTTTGCCTGAACAACATTGCTGGCATAGTTTAACTGCGAAAGCATAATGCCTTTCGGATCGGCAGTTGTGCCCGATGTATATGAAATGTTAGCAATATCGTCGGGCAGAATGTTGTTGTAGATTGCTTCAAAATCGGCTTTGTTTGTTTTCAAGTAGGCATCACCCAAAGCCAGCACTTGATTGTACGAAATATCATTGGACTCCGGATTTTCTTTTCCGTCCAGGTAAATTACTTTCTCCAGCATCGGAAGTTCATTCCTGATTTCTTCGATTTTAGCGGCATGTGCTCTTGAAACGATGATCATTTTACAACCTGAATGCGACAGCCTGAATTTAAGTTCGGTGCTGGAATCAAGTTTTACCGATAATGGAACATTGATGCCCCCTGCATACAGAACACCCAGTTCTGATATGATCCAGGCATTCCTGCCTTCAGAGATAAGTCCGATACGATCGCTTTTTTGAAGACCAATGGCAACCAGACCTGCACCAAACCTGTAAACCAGATCGTGCGTTTGTCTGTAGCTTGTTCCTGCATATTGTCCATCTTTTTTCTCCCATAGGTAAATGTTATCGAAATATTTGCCTACGCTGGTTTCAAAAAGTTCGATGATCGTTTTCATAAGTGTTAAAGGTTTTAGGTCAAAAGTATCCAAATGTACAAATTTTATCAAAACACTATAGTATTTGTACTTTCAGCGGATACGGGCTGGTAGACCACTAATGAAAAGTTAATGAATACGGATGAATAAAAAAGCAAATGGGAGCTTGGTCAGCTTTTTATTGTACTCAAAACTTGAGTAAAACATATCAAAAGTTACAATCATACTTAAAATTTTCCTTTCAGTACTTTCCAGAAGTCATCAGCCAAAGCTTTTTCGTCAATTTTGACGAATGCTTTGATCCTTCTTTGTTTATTTTCAGGTGGCGTTGAAATGGTTTCCAGTTGAGCAAAATCAGGTTTCAGGTAGGCGGCAACCAAAGCCAAATCCCACATCACGCGGGTTTTGTCCTGCGGATTTTGCTCACGCCACCGGTCTTCCAGAATTCTCTCTGCTTCATTGGTTTCATCCAATTTGGTGTAGGTATCTTCACGTTTAAACTGAAGTGGGCGCGCAGCTTCGAGGCACATCATCGTCAGCTCGAGTCCTTCGAGGTTGAGCAGATAATCAAAGGCATTCAGGTCGTTGCGAATGTTGAATTCGTTTTTGTTCCAGATTTTGGTCTGCGGATCGTATTGCGCGCCCAAAGCAAAACAGCGGATTTTGGTTTTGATTTCAGGAGCAAGAATCAATGCCGAAGCGAGGTTGGTCATGGCACCGATGGTCAGAATGTCGAGTTTCTCACCTTCAGGAAGGGCTTTTACAGCGGCAATAATTGCTTGTGCAGCTTTGGAATCCCGCGGATCTTGCTGTCCCCAGGCACGCCCGATTTGACGATCAGCACCAATGGGGTGGGGAATATCCAATCTTCCCAAAGCTTTTAGGATTTGTTCGTTCAATCGCTGACTTTCGGCAACGGTATTCAAGCCTTTCGATTCGTAAGCATTCCACTTTTCAAAAACCAGCAAATCCGGATTGTTAAAATGAGCTGAACTCAGTCCAATCAATTCAATCGTCGGATCTTTGACCATGCGAACAATGGCGTACAAATCGTCCATTTCGTTGCCGGTATCGGCATCGAGCCAAACCTTTTGCTTTTGGGCAAATCCGGAGGAAATTATTAACAGGCCTGCGAAAAATAAGATAATATACTTCATGAAACAGTTCTTTTTAAACAAGTTTTAATATTTCAGCAATCGACGAAACCGTAATAAAGTCATGATTTTCTGATAATTCATGGTGGGTTTCGTGTTGCCAGGTAACTTCAAACGGTACATGAATGGCCTTTGCCCCGATGTTAATTACAGGCAAAATATCTGATTTTATTGAATTGCCAACCATCAGGAATTCTTCCGGCTGAATATCAAGATGAGCAAGGAGCTTTTTGTAGTTATTCTCGTGTTTGTCGCTCATGATTTCGATGTGGTGAAAGTACCCGATTAACCCCGACTTTTTCAATTTCCGTTCCTGATCGAGCAAATCGCCTTTGGTGGCCAATATAAGTTTGTATTTACCCTGAAGCTGCTGCAACACCTGCTCAACACCGTCCAATAATTGTATTGGCATGGTCATGAGCGTTTTCCCTGTTTTGATAATTAGGTTTAGTTCTTCGGATGTAATTTTCCCATCAGTTACCCGAAGTGCCGTTTCGATTGTTGCTAAAATAAAACCTTTTGCGCCATAGCCGTATATTTCAAGGTTCTGCATCTCGGTTTTAAAAAGCTCTTTCGATGTTTCTTCTTCATCGAGGTAAGGTTTCATAATCTGACAAAACTGTCGCTCAACTTCCTGAAAGTAGGGTTCATTCACCCAAAGTGTGTCGTCGGCGTCGAAACCGATTACTTTTATTGTGTCTTGCATTAGTCATCAATACTTTGACCAACCAGTTGACGGAATTTCCAGCCAGTTTCGTCGTTCACCGGGCCCTGGGTTTGTTTCATCAGGATACCAATTACTTTTTCCTTCGGATCGGCAAAATACTGGGTGTTGAAATAACCACCCCATTCAAAAGTTCCTTCACTGCTTTGTCCTCCTTTTTCCTCGCCTTTGCTGGTGAGAACCGAAAATGCCAGCCCGTAAACTTTCTCCGGATTTTCACCCCAGACGTTTCCAATCTGGTTGCCCATAATGGCTTCGATGGTTGTGCGACTCAATAAACGAACGCCGTTTAATTCACCGCCATTCAGGTACATTTGCAGGAAAGTAGCGTAATCTTTTGCAGTGCTCGAAAGCCCTGCGCCGCCAGAGAAGAAGCTCTTTGCACCTTTAACAGGGTAATCTGTATCGTAAAAAGTGACCGGGTATTTTGTCCATTTTCCATCTGTTTTTTGCTGAACGGCAACCAGTCTTCCGGCCTTTTCTTCCGGCAGATAAAAACGGGTATCGTTCATTGCCAACGGATCAAAAATTCGGGTCTTCAGAAACTGATCGAACGGCAACCCCGAAACCACTTCGATAAAATAGCCCAACACATCAAGTCCTTCGCTGTAAGTAAATTTTTCGCCCGGATTGTGGTGCAGCGGCAGTTTCGCCAACTTTTTCACACTTTCAGCAATGGTAATTTTTTCGGTGGTAAACAGGTCGGTAACTCCCGCTTTCGCATAAATCATTTTTATTTGTTCGTTGCCGTCAATAATTCCGTAGCCCAATCCTGAAGTGTGAGTAATCAGGTGGCGAATGGTAATTTCCGATTTGGCTGGCTCTGTGGTGTATGTCGTATCGCTGTATCTGAACGATTTCAGTACCTGCGGATTTTTAAACTCGGGAATGTATTTCGAAATCGGGTCATCGAGCTGGAATTTACCCTCTTCCCAAAGCATCATAACTGCCGTTGCGGTAATTGCTTTCGTCTGACTGGCAATGCGGAAAATATCATCGCGTTTTAACGCTTTATTTTCTTGGTTATTGGCCATTCCATAGGCTTTCCAGTGAACGATTTTACCGTTTCGGGTAACCAGCGACACGATTCCCGGGAGATCGCTCTTTTGCACTGCTTCCGTACACATCTGATCGATTCGGGCAAGTCGTTCCGACGAAATACCAACACTTTCAGGAGAAGCTTCGGTTAAAACCGGCGATTTTTTGATTGATTTGGTTTGAGCATTTAGTCCAGCAGAGTAGAGAAATACTGCGAGGAAAATAAAAATTAGTCGTTTCATGATGGTAGTTTTTATTATAGTTTAAGGTTAAAATTGAAGTTGATGGCTGCTCACAATCGGACATTTCATCGTATTGCAGGTAATCTCTAACTTTCAAAACACCGTGTTGAATTTTTTCTTTCAACAACGTTTCAATTTCCTGATAACGCTTTTTTTTCATCGTGTTTGAGTTACAGCAAATCATTGATTCAGAACTCTATAATTTTTCCCAACAGTACCAAGATCCTTTCCATCGTTTCAGTGTCAAGTGTTCCGATGAATTCTGCGTCACGGGTTTTCCAATCTAAACTTTTTACCTGATCGACCAAAATAACGCCTGAAATGGGCAGGCCTTCAGGTAGCGCTACTTCAAAAGGATATCCTTTTACTTGGGACGTTATTGGACAGAAGATCGCAAGGCCAACAACTTTATTGTAATTGCTGTTAGATAAGGCTATCGCTGGTCGGCGACCACCTTGTTCCCGTCCGGCCTGAGGTTGAAAATTGAGCCAGACGACATCGCCTCTTTGGGGTGAGTATTTTTCAGTAGCTACCATATTTCTTTTCCAACGGGTCCATCTGTTTTTACTTCATAATGCACATTGTCCTCCGAAATCATCGAAATCATCTCTTCAATTGAGTATTCATTTTTGTGTTTCGGAGCTATGATGATTTTATCTCCTTCTATGTTCATTTCGATCGAAGAACCCTCGGTAATTCCGGCTTGTGTTGAAAAAGATTTGGGAATGCGAACTCCCAGACTGTTACCCCATTTTTTTACTTTAGTTTCCA
The DNA here is from genome assembly GCA_019459485.1 of Prolixibacteraceae bacterium. GTDB lineage: Bacteria > Bacteroidota > Bacteroidia > Bacteroidales > Prolixibacteraceae > Aquipluma. The sequence goes on along the minus strand of JAIBEZ010000019.1, from coordinate 2,589 downwards.
TGGTTGTATAAACATTGAATATACAAATTTGGTATTTTATTTTTGATCTCAATACCTAAAGCGAATATTTCTTCATCTCAAATTTTCATACATTTGAAGAAAAAATATCATGAAGACATCAGAACTTCAGAAAAGTATTATTCAAAAAGTGTTGCATACTGATGATAACCAGTTGCTCGACTATCTAAATCAACTTTTGAATAACAAATACAATCAGGAAACCTATCAGCTTTCTGATTTTGAAAAGAATATGATTGCCGAAAGTGAAGCTGATTATTTGGCCGGAAATACAATCCCGAATGAATTACAATCCATTCTTTATTCCAAAATTTTGTCTGTCAGGGATGAACATCAATTGTCTGATTTGATAACTGCAATTGATCAATCAAATTCTACCATTTATTACACTTCTGATGATCAAAAAGCCAAAATAAAAGAAGGGCAGGAACAGATTGCAAAGGGAAATTATTTTACCAATGAACAGGTAGAAAAAGAAGTTGACGAATGGCTAGGCAAAGAATAATTTGGTCACCACGGGCAAAGCTTGATCTATTCGAAATCCTTGACTACTATTTCAAACGGAATGGTTCAAAGTGATACAGCATCAAGCTTAATTTCGATTTTCGAAAAGCAACTAAAATTATCGCGAAATTTCCAAATCTTGGCATCCAAACTGACATTCCCAATATTCGGGTTCTCATTGAAGACAATTATGCCATCTTTTATGAAATAAAAAATGAAGTGGTTGAGATTTCAAGCATTTGGGATTGCAGACAAAACCCAAATACCAATCTTTACAAATAAATAAAGGCACAAAGCTTCCGGATTCCTCCGTGCTTTGTGCCTTTGTATTTTATTCTTATTTAGAATTATGCCTGAGAAATTGCAACAGCTACAGAAGCTCCAACCATTGGGTTGTTACCCATTCCTATCAATCCTCAACGTGATAAAAAAAACACATGTTGAGAATATTTCTTCATTTCAGAATTTCATACATTTGAAGAAAAAAGAACATGAGCACAAAAGAACTTCAGGAAAGTATCATTCAAAAGATTCGCACCACCAACGACGATGAATTGCTTAATTATTTGAATCAACTTTTGAGTAGTGAAGATGACCAAAAGACTTATAAACTTTCGGACTTTGAAAAAAATATGCTTGCAGAAAGTGAAGCTGATTATTTGGCCGGAAGAATCATTTCTAATGAAGATGTAAACTTACGAAATGAAGAATGGCTAAAAGAATAATATGGACAGATCGGGCTGATAAAACTTTTACAGAGATTCTTGAGTTTTATGTTGAGCGAAATGGTTCAAAAACATATAGTCGTAAACTTAATAAGGAAGTTCAGGTTTTATTGTCGGTTATATCAAAACAACCTCATGTAGGAATAAAAACTGAAAAGGAAAGATTTCGTATTCTTATTCGAGGTAATTATAAGATTTTCTATGAAGTTGACGAGACCAAAATATTCGTACATCTGATTTGGGATTGTCGGCAAAATCCAGAAGATTTCAATATCTAAACAAAAGGCACAAAGCTTCCGGATTCCTCCGTGCCTTGTGCCTTAATATTTTTGTTATTATTCAGAATTATGCTTGCGAAATAGCAACCGCTACGGCAACCGAAGCGCCAACCATTGGGTTGTTGCCCATTCCGATCAATCCCATCATCTCAACATGAGCTGGAACTGAAGACGAACCTGCAAACTGAGCGTCAGAGTGCATACGTCCCATGGTGTCGGTCATACCGTAAGAAGCAGGACCAGCGCCCATATTGTCAGGATGCAAAGTACGACCAGTACCACCGCCTGATGCTACGGAGAAGTATTTCTTTCCCTGTTCGATACATTCTTTTTTGTAAGTACCTGCAACCGGGTGTTGGAAACGGGTTGGGTTGGTTGAGTTTCCGGTGATAGAAACATCAACGCCTTCGCTGTGAAGAATGGCAACACCTTCGCGAACATCGTTAGCACCATAGCAATTTACTTTTGCTTTGTCGCCTTTCGAGTAAGCAATGCGTTGTACTTCTTTCAACTCACTGGTATAATAATCGAAATCAGTTTCAACGTAAGTGAAACCGTTGATGCGGGCGATGATTTTTGCAGCATCTTTACCCAGACCATTCAGGATAACACGCAATGGCTCGGTGCGAACACGGTTTGCCGATTTGGCAATACCGATGGCACCTTCAGCAGCAGCAAACGATTCGTGACCAGCCAGGAAAGCGAAACATTTGGTTTCTTCTTTCAGCAACATGGCTGCTAAATTTCCATGGCCGATACCTACTTTACGATCATCGGCAACCGATCCCGGAATACAGAAAGCCTGTAAGCCAATCCCTAAGGTTGCAGCAATTTCAGCAGCATTGGTTTGTCCTTGCTTAATGGCAATTGCACCACCCACGATGTAGCTCCACATGGCGTTTTCGAACGCGATAGGTTGAATCTCTTTTACAATTTTGTAAACATCAACGCCTTTGTCGTCGCATATTTTTTTGGCTTCTTCAATAGAAGAAATGCCGTAAGAATTCAACACTTCATTGATCTTGTTGATCCTTCTGTCGTAACTTTCAAATAATGGCATAGCT
>JAIBEZ010000058.1 GCA_019459485.1 Prolixibacteraceae bacterium | reverse complement strand
TTTGTCGTCGCATATTTTTTTGGCTTCTTCAATAGAAGAAATGCCGTAAGAATTCAACACTTCATTGATCTTGTTGATCCTTCTGTCGTAACTTTCAAATAATGGCATAGCTGTTTTCTCCTATTCTTTACGTGGGTCAATAACTTTCACTGCATCTTCCATACGGCCATATTTGCCTGAAGCTTTAACGATGGCTTCGTTAGCGTCCATACCGGTTTTGATCATGTCCATCATACGACCAAGGCTTACGAACTCGTAACCGATGATTTCGCTCGATTCGCTCAAACCGATTTTGGTGATGTAACCTTCAGCCATTTCGAGGTAGCGAGGGCCTTTGGCCACAGTTCCGTACAAAGTACCTGTAACGCCGCGAAGGCCTTTACCCAAGTCTTCCAAACCAGCTCCGATTGGCAGACCACCTTCAGAGAAAGCTGTTTGGGTACGACCGTAAACAATTTGCAGGAACAATTCGCGCATGGCTACATTGATTGCATCGCAAACCAGGTCGGTGTTCAGCGCTTCGAGGATGGTTTTTCCGGGAAGAATTTCAGAAGCCATAGCGGCAGAGTGAGTCATACCGGTACAACCGATTGTTTCAACCAAAGCTTCCTGAATAATACCTTCTTTTACATTCAAGGTTAACTTGCAGGCACCTTGCTGCGGGGCGCACCAGCCAACTCCGTGGGTCAGGCCCGAAATGTCTTTTACTTCTTTGGCTTTTACCCAACGTCCTTCTTCAGGAATTGGAGCCGGGCCATGATTCGCTCCCTGAGCAACGCAGATCATGCCTTCCACTTCATGTGTAAACATATAGTCTAATTTTTAATTTGAAATATATTGAGAACTCATTTTTAAAATAGTTTCAAGTTTCAGGTTCAAAGTTCCAAGTCTGCTTTGTCGATTGGTTTCTGTTTTTTCTGAAAACTGTGATTGAGACTGACCACTTTTTCTAGACGTCAAACATTTTCTTCTCGCCTGATTTATACAGCAAAACAGTTGTTTTTTCGAGGGTCACCAAACACCCGTATTTCATGGATTCGAGCTGCGGTCTAACAAAATCGTAGAATGCGCGTATTTTCTGTTCCTCATCGATCATTTCAACCACCAACGGCACTTTATCGCTCACCTCCCAGAATTTATAGGAATGGATAACCGAACTTGCTCCAAATCCCATAATGCCTTTTACGACCGTTGCTCCCGCGATTCCCTTCTTTTTTGCCTGAAAAACCAGGTATTCATACAAGGGTTGCTGGTTCACCTGATCAGTTGATCCAATAAAGATCTTTAATACCCATGCTTCCGTGTTTTTATTCATTTTAGATAAATTTAATGATGAAACGTCCGGCATAAACAGCCATCAGGCCCAGAAAGAAACTGAGTGATGTATAAATAGCAAAACGAAACCATTCATCCTGACGAATCAGCAAAAATGCATCGTTTGAAAAGGTTGAGAAAGTTGTAAAACCGCCGCAGATTCCTACAGTGAGGAATAGTCGGATTTCAGGACTAAGGAAATCACCTTTTTCGCTTATACCGTAAATAATGCCAATGAGCAAACATCCGACAATGTTTACTACAAAAGTACTCCACGGAAAAACAGATGTGATATTGACCTGAAAGTAACGGGAAATTAAAAACCGGGCGACAGTTCCGATGAATCCACCCAATCCGACAATCATGATTGATTTTACCATAAAATTATGATTCAAAAGATTAATTTACTGGTAGATGTCATCAGCCTGATTGGAAAAGCAGGCGGTTAAAGGCAGACCTCATTGCCGGCTGCAAAGGTAATTATTCCAAAACGAAGGTTAGCATCCAGGCAATTATTTAGGATCAGTCTAAATTAGTATTGATGTAATACTAATTTTGCAGTACCGCGTTTTCGGAGTTATGGGAAAGCCTCGCTTAATCTCATGATGTGCGCGGTTTTACAGCATTAATTCAGAAAAAAAAGCTATGATCGAGAATTTGGAAACTCAGTCCAAAGGACCTGAAAAAAGATACAACCTGGATCGATTTAAGGCCTTTGCTGCAGGCGATGCGGAAAGCCTCCGACAAATACTGGTTTCGTTTATTGCTTCATGCAAAAGAAACGCGAAACATTTCAGAAAATCCATTGATGAAAAGAACATCAGCGAGTTGTCTGAACTGTCCCATAAAATGCTTACGCTGTTTCGCCAACTGGAAGCACAGGATGTTGTCGAACTTTTGGTTCAACTGGAAGATGTGGAAGAACTTCTGTTCGATGACCAGCAGTATTTTTTATTGAGCAGATTGGCTCTTGAAAAGATTGAAAGCTTACTTCAGTCAATTCAGGAAAATGAAAATATTACTTGATTTACTGATTTTCAGAATCAAGAATCTGGTAGAGCTTTAGTTTATTGTACAAAGTTTTGCGATCGATATTTAACAGCCGGGCAGCTTTACTTTTGTTATAACCAACTGTTCCCAATACGCTGCGGATCAGTTCAGATTCATTCTGCTCGTTAAACAAGTGGTACTGTTCTTTATTTTTTTGCTGAATATAAATTTCTGAAGGAATATCGTCCATTCTGATTTGTTTGCCATTAGCGAGCAAAGTTGCACGTCTGACGACATTTTTCATTTCGCGCAGGTTTCCGGGCCAGCCGTAGTTCATAAAAACATACTCAACATCAGGTTCAAATCCTGAGACCGACTTTTTCAGGTCGGCATTGGCCTGATCAAGAAAGTGACGGGCAAAGAGCAGAATGTCCTCCTTGCGTTCGCGGAGGCTTGGTACTTCAATCTGAAACTCATTTAAACGATGGTACAAATCTTCCCGAAAGTTGCCCTGTTCCTGTGCTATTTGCAGGTCTTCGTTGGTGGCTGCAATAATTCGTACATCAACCAAAATCTCAAGGTTACTCCCAATGGGTTTTATGATTCTTTCCTGCAAGGTGCGCAGTAACTGTATTTGGGTGGCATATGAAAGATTTCCAATCTCATCTAAAAATAAAGTTCCGCCATTTGCAGATTCAAAATACCCAATTTTATCGGCGATGGCTCCGGTAAACGAACCTTTTGAATGGCCAAAAAATTCGCTGGCAACCAACTCTTTGGGAATTGCACCGCAATCAACTGCCACAAAAGGTTTGTGGGCAAACATACTTTTGTTATGAATGGATCGGGCTATGTTTTCCTTTCCCGTTCCGCTTTCACCGGTGATCAGCACCGACAAGGATGTTGGAGCCACCAGGGAAATCAATTCTTTTAGACGGATAGAAACTTTACTGATTCCGTCCAGAAAATTGTTTTGTTTTTTTTCATTGCCGGGATTTTTTGTTTTGAGTCTTTCCGAAGTATCTTTTAATGCTTCATTAATCATATTTAAAACCTCTTCAGGCTGAAACGGTTTGGGAATATAATTGAATGCTCCATGCTTTATCGACTGTATTGCCGTTGAAATATTTGCATAACCGGTCATCATGATTATTTGTGTTTCCGGAGATTCAAGCTTTATCATTCCGATTAAATCCATGCCGCTCACGTTTGGCATCCGCAAATCTGTTAAAACGACGTCATAGAATTCCTGACGGATCATTCGTTTTACATCTTTCGGTGAAAAGACAGTTGTTACTTGATAATGATGCTTCTCAAGCAATTTCTTCAGCATCAGGCAAAAAGTTACATCATCATCAATAATTAGAATATTTGTCATCTGCTTAACTCAAGTTTGTTCTGATGTTTATGAAACGTCATTCATCCACAAAAGTATATGTATTTCGTCTGAAATTGTTTAAGAAATGTAAAATTCACATACTCCAATATTTAAGCAATATTCGCGGCGTAATTATACTACAACAAAAAACCTCTGTCATTTGACAGAGGTCTCCGATACCTAATCGTCGGCTTTATTTTATCCATTACTGGATAACTTGCATTCGATTAGTATATCAGCGCAATAAACCTGGAAGATTATTTTATTGCAGGTTCTTCAATTTTAATAAGTTCGCCACTTGCTTTGTAAAAAAGCACATGTTTAACATCTTCCAAACTTACTTTTACTTTAAAGGTAGCATCGTCGCCCAGAAAAGCTTTGTCAACTTTATATCCGGGATAAGCTGTAACGATCGATTTGCTCACTGCCTCAGGAAGTTCTTCAACTTTAATTTCCGTGTATTTTACTTCTTTTTCCTGACTGATTGCTATTTCATTTTGTGTTGTTATGGCATTTGCCACCTGCGGTGTTGCAAAACTAAGTGCCAATGCTACTGCTGATAAAATAATTACTTTTTTCATCTTTTCTGTTTTTTCTAATTGTTAAAATATTCAATGTCGGTTATCTTTCAATCAAAAGTATGCCAGAACGGCATCTGAAATTTGCTGGCGTGTGTTAAAGCACTTTAAATGATAGCTTTAGGATGGTTAAAATATAATATGGCTGGGATTAACCTTCATAAATGAGGTGTGGAATCTACGTTTCCACTGTGGAAAAAATCCCCAAAAAACTGTGGACTGATAAGCTATTGGCAGATTTTCGCGATGAAATAATGAGGACCTGTTGTAGTTTCAAAAAAATAATGTTCGGAAATTTGCCTAAGTTTGAAGCTTGTAATAAGATAGGGCAACGATTAGCTTATTTTTAATAATCCCCAACAATGAAAACAATTCACTCAATATTGGTTTTAACATTTGTATTTGCAGTTTTCATTTCATGCGGAAATACTCCTGAAAAGCAGTCAAATGCTGAAAGTCAATCAATAAAAACCGGAGCCGAGCAAACCGAAAAATACGTTTCACTCCTGAAAGATAAGCGGGTTGCAATCGTAGCAAATCAAACTTCAGTGATTGGGCGGACTTCACTTGTTGATAGTTTGAAATCACTGGGAGTAAATATTGTCAAAATTTTTGGTCCGGAGCATGGTTTTCGCGGAACTGCCAGCGCCGGTGCTGTCGTTTCCGATAGTATTGATGCAAAAACAGGTATTCCCGAAATTTCGCTTTACGGCAAAAAAAGCAAACCTTCGAAAGAAGATTTGGCCAATGTTGATCTGGTTATTTTTGATATTCAGGATGTTGGAGCCCGTTTTTATACCTACATTAATTTGCTGGCAAGGGTGATGGAAGCCTGTGCCGAAAATAGCAAAGAGCTTATAATTCTTGATCGCCCAAACCCCACCGGCTTTAGTGTTGATGGCCCAATTCTGGATATGAAACTGAAATCGGGAATCGGAATGTTTCCCATACCAATTACCCATGGAATGACCGTTGGCGAACTTGCCCGCATGTACAATGGCGAAGGTTGGCTGGCAAACAAAACGCAATGCAAAATTATTGTCATACAAGTTGAGAATTATTCCCACAACATGCAATATACACTGCCGGTTGCCCCATCTCCCAATCTAAATACTCAGCAATCCATACTTTTATATCCATCACTTTGCTTGTTTGAAGGAACAATTATTAGTCAGGGCAGGGGCACTCATTTTCCTTTTACAGTGTTGGGAAATCCCGATTTGAAAGGTAAATACGAATTCTCGTTTACGCCCGTCAGCATTAAAGGAATGAGCGAAACTCCGCTTCATCAGGACAAAGTCTGCTACGGACTTGATTTGCGTATGTACGATAACGGCGAATTTCTTAAAACCGGGCAAATTAACCTCAAATGGCTGATAGATATGTATAAAGCCTATCCACACAAAGAAAAATTCTTCGATTTTAAGCAAAGCAATCAGATGGGAAACTTCGACAAACTGGCAGGAACAACCCAGTTGAAAGAACAGATCATTGCCGGAAAATCTGAAAAAGAGATTCGCGAATCATGGGAACCCGGCTTATCCGATTTCAAAAAGCTTCGTACTACCTACTTATTATACCAGTAAAGATTCCGGATTAGAGCTCCCGGATATGTTATAGAAAATAATACCATTATTTTGGATTTGTAACGCGTTGATATCCAATTGTTAAAAAATGATAAAATTATTTAATAAATAAATTGGTATTACATGTTACAAAAGCACCGATTTTTTAAAAAATAAGTTTTATTTTTAGTCCCATCATTTATTGCTAATCAATTGATCCTTTTCTGATCTGTGCTGCCGATGCGATCAATACCGCAATATTTATTTTCTATTTGTATGACAACTAATTTTAGCTGATTTTACATTAATTCATCAATACTTATCATCTATTTCAAAATGTAATTTTAATCATTTTATTATGAAAAAAACGGTAGCATTAATCTTCATTTTGTGTATGATTGTCCAGTTGACAATGGCACAAAAGCGGTCGTTATCCGGGGTCGTTCGGGATAAATCGACCAATGAGTCAATTCCGGGTGTTTCTGTTGTAGAAAAAGGAACCACGAATGGGACAATTACCAATGCTGATGGCCGCTATGAGCTTTCGGTGAACGAAGGCGCAACATTGGTAATCAGCTACATTGGAATGACGACACTGGAAGTGAAAGTTGGAAATTCTTCCGCCATCAATGCCAGTCTTGAATCTTCAGTTGAACAAGTTGACGAAGTGGTGATTGTAGGTTACGGTCAGCAAAAGAAAGCCAACCTAACTGGCGCTGTCGCTTCTGTCGATACCAAAGTTCTGGAAGCCAGACCTATTGCCGACGTTGGCCGTGGCCTTCAGGGCGTAACTCCCGGTCTGAGCGTTGTTATTCCAAGTGGTGAAATTGGTTCTGACCCGATTCTGAAAATTCGTGGTCAGTTGGGTTCACTTCAAGGAGGTTCATCTCCATTGATTCTGATGGATAACGTTGAAATTCCTTCAATTCTAATGATCAACCCTGATGATATTGAGTCAATTTCAATATTGAAGGATGCAGCTTCTGCATCGATCTACGGAGCAAAAGCCGCCTTTGGGGTTGTTTTGATTACTACAAAAAAAGGCGCTAAAACAGAAAGCGTAAATGTATCTTATTCAGGAAACCTTTCTTTCCAAAACATCTCTAAGAAAATGGAGATGGGAGGAGTTGATGCCATGGAATACACACTTAGTGCTTTTGAGCGCATTAAAGGTGTATCTGCCGGAGCATTCTGGCATGTCACCCGCGAAGGTTACGAAAAAGCCAAAGTATGGCAGGAAACATGGGGTGGAGTAGTAAAACCAGATGATCCAATGGTTTATGGACGTGATTGGTATGTTGATGCTGACAATCGCAAGATTGGTTTAAGAACTTATGATCCTTATGACTATATGATAAAGGAATGGACCCCTACCCAGACACACAACTTGTCTTTAAATGGTAAGAGTGGCAAAACTGATTACAATGTCAGTTATGGATTTTTAGATCAGACTGGTATTATTGCGCCCGCTAAAACTGATGATTTTAAACGTTATAACGGATCTGTCCGACTTGGAACAGATGTAAACAGTTGGTTAAGAGTTACTGCAGGAGCTTTGTATTCAAAGCGTGTTAAGCGATATGCCTACGCTACAAACTCAACAACAGCAGATCCATGGTTGTACATATATCGTTGGGGACCTACCTATCCGATGACAACTGAAGATGGGGATCCGGTCAGAAGTCCGGCATTTGAAATGGCAGCTGCAAATACTGCATCTCAGGAAACCAATTATACAAGTTTGAACGGTGGTTTAACAATCACTCCAACCAAAGATTGGCAAATTAATTTTGATTATACACATGCCAATCAGGAGTACATTAATAAAAGACCGGGTACTCGATTCACTGCCCGCGATTCATGGGCGTCAGCCATTCCAAAACTGGACGCTGCCGGAGCACGTATTTATGTAAACAATGCTGGTGAAGTAGTTCCTTCAACTACTACCGGAGCGATGCCTGCTTTTCAACTGGCAAATAATACTTACACCCCAATTGGTGGCAATCCGGATCATGCATATCGTATAGCCGGAAATGAACAAAGAAATACTATCAACCTTAATTCGACCTATGACCTGACTATGGATGATCACATTTTCAAATTTATGGTCGGCATGAATAGTGTTAGCCTCGAAAATTCATATAATTCTTCGCAGGTTACACAATTAATTGATTATAATAATCCTCAGCTCGATTTGGCTTATGGAACTCAAACTGCCAATGGTGGTGAATATTGGGAATCTCAGGTCGGTTTCTTTGGCCGTGTAAACTACAGCTATAAAGAAAAGTATTTATTGGAAGGAAATCTAAGATATGATGGAACTTCAAAATTTCCGAATGAACTGAAGTGGCGGTATTTCCCATCATTCTCTGCAGGGTGGCGTGTCAATGAAGAAAACTGGATGGATTGGGCAAGTACTCAGCTTGACGCTTTAAAACTTCGCGCATCATGGGGAACCATCGGTGATCAAACAGTTCCCGGTTCTCTATATGTACCAACCATGAACGGTTCGTTTAATAACTGGTTAATTTCAAATGTCAGACCTTATCAATTTAGTACTCCGGGCGCCGTTTCTGAATCGGTTACCTGGCAGGATATTACTACTCTTGACTTAGGTGCTGATGCCCGTCTTTTTAATAATGAATTTGGAATTGCGTTTGACTGGTACCAACGTGATACGGAAAATATGATTGTTCCCCTTGAAGGTATTCCCACAACATTCGGTACAGGTGCTCCGCAAAGTAACTACGGTTCACTAAAAACAAATGGTATTGAATTGCAATTGGACTATGCGCACCGCTTTAAAAATGGCATAGGGATTAATTTTGTTGCAACTTTTGCCGATTCAAAAACTACAATCACCAAATACGGCACAACAAATAGCATCGACTCGTGGTATGTTGGGAAAAATTATGGTGAAATCTGGGGGTATGAAACTGACAGATTGTATCAAAAAAGTGATTTTGAATATGACGGTGCAGGCAAATTAATTGTTGTAAAATCTTCAGACGGATATAACGTAAACAAGTTAGTTGATGCTACTGTGGCTACACAGGGAAGGCTTCAGGCAGGAAACTTCGTTTTTGGCCCTGGCGACGTTAAGTTTAAAGACCTGAACGGTGATGGTGTTATTAATCCTGGTAACAGATTGGTTCAAAATGCGGAAGGTAAAGCCGACTATGGCGATTTAAAAATTATAGGCAACTCAACTCCGCGTTACGAATACAGTTTCCGTACAGGTATTGATTACAAAGGATTTGATGCATCTGTTTTTATTCAGGGTGTAGGTAAGCGCGACGTTTGGGGAGATGGTTTCCTTGCAATTCCCGGTTACAACTCAGCTGATGGAGCAATACCACAAGCATTTGCAGGCGATTTCTGGAAAGAAGACAGAACTGACGCATTCTATCCGGCTCCATACAATATGGCAGGAAGCAGTACAACTTTGAACATGCAGGTACAATCCAGATATTTGCTTAACATGGCCTATCTGCGAATCAAGAACATTACCGTGGGCTACAGTTTACCATCAGCGACGCTAAGCAAAATGCATCTTAGTAAATTCCGTATTTATGCAGCTTTGGAAAATTTCTTTACATTTGACCATCTTGGAACTCTTCCTATTGATCCTGAAGTAATTAGTGGCTATTCAATGTGGAATGCCACTAACTACAATTTAGGCCGTACCGGAATGGGTGTTCCAGCCTTCAAGAGTGCGTCAGTTGGTCTTCAGTTGAACTTCTAAAATATAAGAATTATGAAAAAATACATTTTAATATTAATTTCTGTAGTTACGCTTGTTTTTAGTAGTTGTGACGATTATTTGGACAGACCATCGCTAACAACTATGAACGACGATACCTACTGGACATCAGAAAATAGCCTTCGCTTATTTGCGAATGGTTTTTATGCAAACTACTTTAATGGATATAATTCATCTTTTACAACTGATTATACTCCTCTCCGCGGCTATAATTTCGCCGACGATTTTGCATCTACCGGAAAACAAGGTGGATTTGAAACCCAGGCTCCTGAGTCCAGATCATCTACCAGCGAAGCCGCAGCATGGTTGACTACCTATGCAGGTCCAACCTGGAATTTTGCATGGGTGCGGAAATCCAATTTATTCATTGAGCGAATAGAAGCAATGAAAGATAAACAGGTTACTGCAGACGTTTATAAGCATTGGAGTGCAGTTGCCCGTTTTTTCAGAGGCTTTGAATACAGTCGTTTGGTGAGTGTATTTGGCGATGTTCCATATTACGATCGGGTTATTTTAGAAACAGAACTTGATCTTTTGTTCAAAGACAGGGACAGCAGAACGGTTGTTATGGACAAGGTTTATGATGACTTTGTATATGCACTGGATAATATGCGTGCCCTGGACGGAAGTGCTCAATATCTTAACAAAAATATTGCAGCAGGTTTTATTTCACGCTTTATGTTGTTCGAAGGTACCTGGCAGAAATATCACATGAACAATCCTGAAAAAGCCAAAAAATATCTGGAATTGGCTGTAAAAGCCGGAGATATTGTTAAAGCTTCAAACAAATATTCATTCACAAGCGATTTCCGGTCTTTGTTTGGATCACAGGATTTGGCAGGTAACAAAGAAGTTCTTTTGTACAGGCATTATGATGCTGCATTGACTACAACACACCATATTGCTTCCTATTCAAATCTTACTGAAAGTCAAACTCCGGCGCCAAACTTAAAATTGGCCAAGGCATTTGTAACTACCGATGGAAAACCGTATAAGTTGTCGACCCTTGAAAATGCAGATAAACTGGACATCAAAAACATGGTTGCAACCCGCGATTCACGTTTTGAAGCTACTTTCTGGGATGCTCCCAAGAAAGAGTCGAGTACTTTGCTTTATGCAGATAAATTCATCGATCGTGAAGGTGTGAAACAATATCCGGGGCCATACCAATCAATGTACGGTTCAAATACAAACACCAACGATGCTCCCGTAATGCGTTTGGCCGAAGTTATGTTGAACTGGGTGGAAGCAAAAGCTGAATTGGCAACAATGGGCGGAACTGCTGTTTCTCAGGGAGATATTGACGCTTCTATCAATGCAATTCGCAATCGTCCTTTAGATGCAACAGCGATAGCAAAAGGTATTAAGAAGACAGCTCCTTTAACTTTGGCAAGCCTTCCTGATGATCCCGATCGCGACGCAGATGTACCTGCCCTGATATGGGAAATTCGCCGTGAACGCCGCATGGAGTTTGTGTTTGAGCATACTCGTTTAATGGATATTAAACGTTGGAAAAAGATCGATTATATGAAGAATACCGATCCTGATAACATGCTTGGTTTATGGGTCAATTTCCAGACGGAATATCCTGAATGGTTGGTTGCTGCAAAAGTAAGTAAGCTTAAAGTTAAAAAGGAAGATGGTACCATTGTGACTTATACTGGTACCAATGCGGCCGATATGGTCGGTTATTATATTCCTGAAAATATTTCCAACAGAGATGCATTTACTGAAAGGGTCTATTTGGCTCCGGTAGGAAATACTCAGATTAACGATTACAAGGATAAAGGTTATACGTTAACTCAAACTCCGGGCTGGTAGTAAACTTAAATGGTTTTTAACTCAGCGGATGAATTAAGGTCATCCGCTGAGTATTTAAAATTCATCGGGGGGCATTCAGCAATCCGATGAATTTTTTTTTTAATCTGTTATTGAAACAATTATGAAACAGCTACTTTTTATTTACCTGTTCTTTTTCCTGATAATTCAGGCGCAGGCACAGACCTTTCGTTTTGCACATGTAACCGATACGCATGTTGGCGGAAGTACCGGAGCCGAAGATCTTTTGCGGACAGTTGAAGATATCAACCAACTTACCGATGTCGATTTTATGATTCTTTCAGGCGATGTTACTGAATTTGGCTCCGAAGAAGAACTCCTCGAAGCCAAATCCATTCTCAGCAAGCTTACCAAACCGTGTTATGTCACTCCCGGCAATCACGATTCGAAATGGTCGGAAAGTGGGAACAACGATTTTGTCAGGATTTTTGGTGCCGAAGGTTTCTCGTTCGAAAAGAACGGTTTTCTATTCATCGGAACAGCCAGCGGCCCGAATATGCGCATGGCTCCCGGACTGGTTCCACGCGAGCAAATGGTATTTCTCGATTCTACATTGGTCAATATGAAAAAAGCGGATCAGCCAATCATTTTTGTCAACCATTATCCACTCGACGAATCGCTTTCAAATTGGTACGAGGTGGTTGACCTGCTCAAAACCCGCAATGTTCAGGTGAGTTTACTTGGGCACGGACACAATAATAAACTGTTCAATTTTGAAGGGATTCCCGGTGTAATGGGACGTTCAAACCTTCGGGCAAAAAACGAAATCGGAGGATACAATATCGTTACCGTTACAAAAGATACCATTTTTTATGCTGAACGAACGCCCGGTGTTGAAACAAAACCGGTATGGTGCAAAATCCCGTTAAGATTGAAAAATTTTAGTCAGGATACTACAAAATGGGTGCGCCCTGATTTTTCGGTCAACGAAAAATACCCGCAGATCAAGGTAAAATGGCAGTTTCAGGATAAAAGCGATATCGGAACTGGAATTGCCTTTTCAGGAAAAATGGCTGTTTATGCCAATGCCAAAGGCGAAATTGTGGCTGTTAATAACAAGTCAGGAAAAACAATCTGGCGCTATCCAACTTCAGGCAAAATATACTCCACTCCGGCCATCAACAGCAATTTGGTTGTTTGTGCATCAACCGACCAAAGCATATACTGTTTAAACCTGAAAACCGGACAACTGGAGTGGAAATTTCCAACCAAAAGATCAATAGTTGCTTCGCCTGTCATCGATCGGGAAACTGTTTATATTGGTTCTTCTGAAGGAATTTTTCGGGCAATTGATTTGAAGTCGGGTCAGTTGAAATGGCAATTCGATCAGGTAAAAAACTTTGTGGAATCGAAACCGCTTGTTTATGAAGGAGCTGTTTATTTTGGCTCTTGGGGCAATGAGTTTTATGCGCTCGATCAGCAAACCGGAAAGTTGCTGTGGAAGCGAGAAAAGTACGCCAACCGGATGCTTTCGCCTGCCGCAGTTTGGCCGGTTGCCGCAAACGGAAAGGTATTTATTGTTGCTCCCGACCGCCGTATGACCGCATTGGACGCCAAAACAGGCGCAGAAATCTGGGATTCGGGCCAATATTCGTGTCGCGAATCTATTGGCATTTCGAAAGATGGAAAATCAGTTTATATTAAAAATATGACTGAAGGAAATGTGATGGCGTTTTCAACTTCAGCAAAAGAACAATCGTTGGTTTGGGATTGCCCTGCAGATTTGGGTTACGAAATTGCGCCGTCGCCAATCACCGAAAATGAAAAACTGATTTTTGTGCCAACCACCAACGGAACAGTGGTGGCGATTGACAAAACAACCCATCGGGTTGCCTGGAAATACAAACTATCCAACGCGTTAATAAATGCAATTGAGCCGGTCGGCGAAAATCGGATTTTGGTAACTATTTTGGATGGGAGAGTGGCTTGCCTTCAATTTAAATAGTTTAAATTCAATAACTGTTTGTAGTTTTGCACCGGATTGTTTTCACAGTCACAAAAAAAGAAATTCATCAATTTTAATGAAAAACATCGTCCATAAAATACTGCTTTTTCTTCTGGTTTTTTTCGCCGGAACAATTGTTCATGCCCAGGTTCCCAGTTTTAAATCGCTAAAATCTGAAATTCAGGCAGTTCAAAAACAGCTTGTTCCTGATAAGCGGGTTGCGTTACTGAATCTTATTGTTGATACATTGAAATCTCCGGTTGTTATTAAGGGAGAAACCAATCTTCCGGAAGGCAAAAAACAGATTTTAGAACTGCTGAAATCCAAAGGCATTCAGTTTGTTGATTCCATACGGGTTTTTCCTGATGCTTCGCTGGGCGATAAAACATGGGGATTGGTAACCCTTTCAGCAGCCAATATGCGCTCGGAGCCCGATCATGCTACTGAATTGGTTTCGCAGGCTTTGATGGGTACTCCGGTAAAAATTCTGGATCAATACAACGGCTGGTACCTGGTTCAAAGTCCGGATTATTATATTGGATGGATGGAAGGAAACGGACTGGCACATTTTACACCGGCAGAAATGGAACGCTGGAAAAAATCGAACAGATCAATCTACAATCATATAACCGGCAACGCTTTCGATTCTCCCAACCGGAAAAGCAGTATGGTGACCGATTTGGTTTTGGGTGACTTATTTGAAGTGGTGGCCGAAATGAAAGGATATCTGAAAATCAGGCTGCCGGATGGACGTACCGGTTTTGTCCGCAAAAAGGATTGCTTGTCGTGGAACGAATGGACCTCCGGAAGCCCGGATGTTCAGTCCATTATTTCTGTTGGCCGCCAAATGCTTGGAGTACCCTACTTGTGGGGTGGAACTTCCTGCAAAGCGGTTGATTGTTCAGGATTGACAAAAACAGCCTACTACTCTCAGGGAATCATACTGGCACGCGACGCATCGCAGCAGGCCCGATATGGAGAACATCCCGATTTTAATGAGATACCTAACCTGCAACCCGGCGATTTGCTCTTTTTTGGCCGCAGCGCTCAACGAATTACCCATGTTGGAATTCACATGGGAGATGGCCGGTATATTCATGCATCGGGAATGGTTCGTATCAACAGCATCGATCCAAAAGCACCGGATTTTAATCTGTCACTCCGGAAAAATCTGGTTGCTGCCAGCCGAATACTAAATTCATTGAATACCGAAGGAATTGTGCTTGTAAAAGATCATCCATGGTATCATTAAAATAATACCCCTTAGAGTAAGGGTTACTTTTATTTCAGATGTCTTTATTGCGTATTCGCCGGGAATATTGATCTATACCAAATACACTTCGTAAACCACCTCAACCATTTAAATCAAAAAAAGGTCGCCTGATATAAATCGGGCGGCCTTTTTTGATTCTCTAACTCGCGGTAAAGTTTCAGTTTCTCCTTGATTTTTGGATGTTGATTATTAATTGACTATTTTTCTTTTCTGGAAGATGCAGAATAGATCAATAGTACGGTTATAATTCTGTGTTTGTTGATCCATGTTCGAAGTGTCATGCCAAACTTGTTTCGGCATCCCTTATATGATGAGACCCCGAACTGAATTCGGGGTGACTGAAGCCCGGGTTAACACAACATATGTTTCAGAATCCAATATCTCAACTAAAAATATTATAAAAAACTATTAAGTTAGTTGTGTAACTAAAATATTAGTTATATGTTTGTACCGGATATCCAATCAACTGTGAAACGGTGAGTTGGCGTTGATCAACCAGTTTGCCGAATCAAGTTGAACGTCGTTGAACTTTTTTTTTGTCTTTTGTAACTAAAATATTAGTTGAGGAACTAATTGCTTAGTTTTTGGCAAGATGTTTGAGGGGAAAATTTAAATTAAAACCGTTTGTCATGAAGGAATTGACCAAAGCTGAAGAACAAATTATGCAGGAATTGTGGATACTCGAAAAAGCTTTCGTAAAAGAAATTGTTGAAAAGCTTCCGGAGCCAAAACCTGCATACAACACGGTTTCTACCATTATTCGTATTCTGGAAAAGAAAGGATTTGTTGACCATTACGCGTATGGAAAAACACATCAGTATTTTCCGCTGATCAGCAAGCCGGAATATACGAAATCGTATTTCAAAAATTTTCTGAATGGTTATTTTAGCAATTCATTTCAGGAAATGGTTTCGTTTTTTGCCAAAGAAGACAAAATGAGCCTCTCAGAACTTGAAGAATTGATCAAGGAAGTAGGAAAAGATTTGGAACCTGAAAATCCAACCCCCAATGACTAGTTTTATAAATTACCTGCTTGAATCGGGAATAAGCCTGAGCCTTTTTGCGCTCGTTTATTTCCTGTTTTTACGGAGAGAAACTTTTTTCAGTGTGAACCGCTGGTTTTTGCTGGTTTCAATCGGTTTCTCGGCATTTTTGCCACTGTTGCACATTCCGTTTTATACGCCACAGGCAACCATGTTGCAGGAAGTTACAGTAACTCCGTATGTCAATTTATTGAGTTCGGTAACCATTTACGGAACTGCATTGTCGCACGGCGCCGAGCAGTTTGTATTGAATTACAGCTTGTTGGGTTATGTATATTTATTGGGAGTGGTGTTTTTCGCCGGAATACTTTTTCTTCGGATTTACCAGATTATCCGGTTAATTGCGCAAAACCGGGTGGTTCCTGAAGGACGAATTAAGCTGGTTATTCTGGACCGGGAGTTAAGTCCGTTTTCTTTTCTGAATTACATTTTCGTAAGCAAAAACCTGCAAAATACCAAAGGCTGGGAGAAAATGCTCGAGCACGAAAAACAGCACATTCGGCAGGGGCATACATTTGATGTGCTTGTTCTTGAGTTCGTTGCTGTATTTCAGTGGTTTAATCCTTTCTTTTGGATGTTCAGACGGGCGCTGCGCGAAAATCATGAATTTTTGGCCGACCAGGCCGTTATCTCTCACGGAACTGCGCCTTCGTGGTACAAGCAGATCCTACTCAATCAGTATGTTGGCGAACAAGTTGTGATTGCCAACAACTTCAATTATTCGTTAATTAAAAACCGTATCAAAATGATCTCAAAAATAAAATCAAGAAAAATAGCCAACCTAAAATTCCTTGTAGGATTTATCATGGCAGCCAGTTTAGTTGCCGTATTTGCCTGTGAACAAAAGGAATCGGTAAATACAGAAATTACCTCCAGTGAAAAATCGGTAACCCTGGTTGCAGATGGGCATGCCCTCCAAATATCCGGTGATTCAGCAGGAATAGAAAAATTGAAAAGCATTATTGCCGAATCAAGTGATTATGATTTAAAAACAGATTTATCAACAGGCCAGCTAGAATTCACTGCTAAAAAAAATAAAGTGGATGAATTGGTTGTAGTTGGATATGGAGCTCAGGAAAAATCATCACAGATTCAGGAAGAAGTATTTACTATGGTTGATGAAATGCCTGAATTTCCTGGTGGACAGCTGGAATTACGGAAATTTATTGCTTACGCGGTTAAATATCCGGTTGTTGCTCAGGAAAAAGGTATTCAGGGTAAAGTCTTTGTATCTTTTGTGGTTAATAAAGACGGCTCCGTTTCGAATGCCAAAGTTATCAGAGGAGTTGATCCATCACTTGATGCTGAGGCGCTTCGTGTTGTGAATAGCCTTCCCGCTTTTAACCCGGGAAAACATAAAGGAAACGTTGTTGCCGTTCAATACACCATTCCAATCAATTTCGTTTTGCAGTAAAATTTTCTGTTAAACCTGTCAGGATTCCAAAGCCTGACAGGTTTAAAGGATAATTCTGTTTTTAATCACATTCTATTCGGAAGTTAAGGAGGAAGCTACCAAACCCAATAACCAAAAATTTACCCGCCATGATTCAGAAAACAATCATCCTCGTTCTGCTCATTTTGCCGTTTAATTTATTTGCCCAATCAATCGATGAGCTTATCCTGAACAAGAAGTACGACAAAGCTTTGGATCAGATTTCAGCCAAAATTCAGGAGAAACCTGACGCTGAATTGTATTTCAAACAGGCTGTTATTTACAAAGAGCAGTCCATGCCGCTTTTGGCCTGTAAATCGCTGGAAACAGCTTTGTTTTATGACCCGCAAAATAGTTTGTATCTGGCCGAATTGGGTGAAAATTATTCGAGTCTGGGAAATATATACCAAACGGTTGAGTGCTATCGTCGGGCCGTTGAGTTTTCGCCAAAAGATTTAAGTCTGAAAGCAAAGCTGGGACGGGCTTATATTAGTATCGACGATTTTGTGCGGGCATATCAAACCTTCGAGGCCATTCACAAAGTCGATTCGACGAATGTATATTTCAATAAACAATTTGCCTTTTCTGCTTTTCGTACAGGGAAACCCGAACTTGCTATCCGCTTGTATGAGCAGGTTTTGGCTGAAAATCAGGGTGATTTTAGCTCGCACTTAAACCTGATTGCCATTTATAAACGCAAAAAAGATGTTGAAAAAGTCGTTGCAACCGGCTCAAGAGCTTTGTCGGTTTTTCCGCAGAATCCAACTATTTTGCTCCGGCAGGCCGACGCCTTGTTTGAACTTCAGGAATACGAAAAAGCAATATTTCCTTATGAAAAATACCTGGCCGAGAATGATTCGGCTTTTGATGTGTTGAAAAATTATGGAATATGTCAATATTTCTGCAAGAATGAGCAAACGGCGATTCAGATTCTGGAAAAGTGTTTCTCTATGGTTCCGAACGATCAGTTTGTGCATTTTTACCTGGGACTGGCTTATAAAAACCTTGCAAAATATGACCGGAGCGCCGAATACCTGATTGCGGCAATTGCTTGTGCTCAGCCGGTTTACATGACCGAAATGTACCATCATCTGGGGCAGGTTTACGGCAACAACCGCGAATTCGAAAAGTCGATTGAAGCATTGCAAAAAGCCTGGGAATGCAACAATGAACGGGTTGAGATTTTGTTCGAGATTGCTACTACCTACGAAGAGTTCAACTTCAACAAAACGCTGGCGCTGAATTATTATTCGACCTATTTGAAAACCGCAGGGGAGAAGGCAAAGAACGCCGATTATGCCCTTGAGCGGATGAGAAAATTAAAGGAGGATTTGTTTATCGGGAATAAGTGAGGAAAAAAGTGTTCCCCGCCTGCCGCGGGCAGGAGTATCAGTTGTCAGTGTTCCGAAATCTAATTTGTCAGCAAAATGCAGTAAACGAATGGCGTTTGTATTCAGATCTTTTGTTTTTCTGCCTGAAAAACGTTCGTTGATTGATTTGTAATAATGGGCCTTAATAATTGAAATAAATTTACTTCAGCTATTAAAAAACAATTATTTAAAATCAAGAAATCATGAAAACAAAACTTGCAATTTTAACATTTGGTTTGCTGCTGGTAAGTTTATTCGCAGTTGCAAAAGAAAGAGGAACCACCGTCGTTAGTGGACAGTCATTGACCGAATTAGGACAGTACACTATCAGTCTTTCACCCGAAGCCATCACCATTGGCAATGAAGTTCTGAATACTTATCAATTGGTTTATTCTGAATCGGATTCTCCGGTTTTGATCGGAGTAAAGAAGACAAAGAAATGTATGAATTTTATTGTCAGGACTGAGGATTTTGAAATTGAATACATCTGTAACAAGCATGTATTTGGTGTTAAAAAGGTGAATGAAGAATATCGTGAAGTTGATCTTGCCACTGTAAATGCAATGCTGGATAATTCGCAGTATTATACACAAAGGGTGATTTCTCAAACTCCAAAAAATGAGGAAGAACTATTGGGTTTAATTGCCTGTTATTTCCCATTGCTGATAAAAGAACAATTCAGGGCGCAAATCTGAGATTTAATTTTAGTCTTAATTTCTAAAAAGTTTCCTGATCTGATGGTCAGGAAACTTTTTTTGTTTGACGACTCTGATTATTTGATTTCAAGTCTTCTGTCTGCGAAATACAACAAACTCCGTCTCAACGATGCATTCCGCCGGGCGAATGGTTATCAATTATTCAGTCAGGTAATTAACTGATCTCCTTGTGTTGTTTGCAGCTTGTCATCTAAGCTGATTGTATCTTTTACTATTTTTATTTGAGTTTGATGACAGGAAAAAAATAGTCAGGGAAAGCTAATCCAGGTAAAAAATGAATAAATTTTTGTTTGATAATGCTTTGAAATTCAGGATAAGCAGGCACATTGTTTTTTTTACCGTTGTGGTGCTTGTTTTTACGCTTGTTCTTTACAGCAGGAACAGCGAAAAGACTTTTTTATACCAGCTGAACCTCACTTTCATCAATGCGCTTATTTTTCTTGGATACGGATATCTCACCATTTTTATTCTAATTCCGTTCCTCGTACTTCGAAGAAAATATGCGTGGTTCGCAGTCTCCTTCCTTGCGCTTGGATTCGTGCTGTCGGCAATCAAGCTGAGTGTTTCGGACTATATTTTTTATTCAGCCATTTCTCCTGAATTCATTGGTTCCAAAGGAATGCTCAGCGCCCGGTTTCTCCTGGTCAATACGAAAGATATGTCGTTTATAGTTGCGTTGTTTGTGATTGCAAAATTCAGCAAAGACTGGCTGATAGCCGAAAAACAACACAAAATATTGCAAAAAAAATATACCGAACTGAACCTTAAATTATTGCAAAATCAATTTGAGCCTCATTTCCTGTTCAATACGCTCAATAATTTATATGCATTGTCGCTCCGTAATTTTGACGAAACATTGGATTTGATTTGCAGACTTAAACGGGTGCTGCATTTTGCAATTGTGGATGGGCAACAAGAAAAAGTTCTTCTGAACAATGAAATAGCCATGATTCAGGATTATATCAGGATTGAGTTATTGCGCTATGGTTCACGGCTAAATATGATTAATAATGTAAAAGGTGAAATCAGTCAACAGGTAATTGCCCCATTCGTGTTGTTTTCTCTGGTGGAGAATTGCTTTAAACATGGAAGCAGCACTGACGCCGGTAATCCGTGGATTGAACTTAATCTGAATTGTAAAAGAAACAGGCTTTCGGTTGAGACAAAAAACAGTATGCCAAAGAAAATTCAATTGGTTCAAGCAACAGAAAATAAGGGTCTTGTAAGATTAAGGCAACGTCTGGATTTAATCTACCCAAAGAAATACAGTTTGGTTGTACAGCCAAAAGAACAGGAATTTACAGTTAAACTTGATTTGGATCTTAGCTAAATTGAAATGACTGAATTTTCGATACATATAGATAAAAAACTGTTGACACAACACACCATTTTCTGGATGTGCTGGATTTTTGGTTTTACCTTCATTCAAAGTTTTGGCTTTGGAATGCATGATTTTATGGCCTGGTTAGTTTATTATCTGGTTACACTTCCTATATTCATGGCTCATACCTACCTTATTGCATACTGGCTTGTTCCGGCATATTTTTTCAGACCTCACTATGGATTATTTGCGCTGTGGATCATTGTTTTGCTTATTATTGCATCAATCCTTGAGATGGTTATCAGCAACGAAGTGGTATGGGCGCTGGTAAAACCTGAGTATAAGCAACCGGGTAATTATTTAGGCTGGCAGAATATCCTGATCAACGGTTTGGGTAACGAATACGTTGTTATTGTTTTTCTTTCGGTAAAAGTCATCCGTTTCTGGAATTTGAAGATGGGTGAGAAGACTGATTTGCTGAACCGAAAAATGTCAACAGAGATTGAACTGCTTAAAATTCAGTCGTATCCGCGATTTCTTCTGAACGTGGCAGACAAACTTGAGGAACTGGCAAAGAATCATTCACCACAAACACCGGAAATGATCATTCGTTTATCGAATCTGATGAACAGCATGATTTCAGATAACAGATCAGATAAGATTTTACTTCAGAAGGAAGTTGAATTAATCAAAGGTTACATCGACATTCAACTGATGAGTTTACCTGCTGATTATGATGTTAATTTTCAGGTTTCCGGTGAATTGAATGGTTTCCGGATTCCTCCGTTCCTTTTTTTTCAATTGGTTGAGGAAGGGTTTATGATTCTGGATGAATCTGAAAACAATACAGATTATTCCTTACTTATCAAAACAGAGCCTCAACATCTTCTATTTTCGATGACTATTTGGAACGATCGTTTGCTCAGCAAACAATTTAATCCCAGTATCATTGAAAACTGCCTGAAATACCTTGACTATTTTTATCCTGAAAATCACAAGGTTATGTCGAATTTTGAAATTAACTTTGTGGAAGTGTCCATCGAAATCAATATCGAGCCATGGCATTAAAAACTATCTATCAATTCCTGAATAAACGCCCGGTGATTCACCTTGTGTTTTGGACATTCTTTGTGCTGATCGGATCATTCATATTTAGTTACCAGCAAAATTTCCCCTATTCTTTTTACCTTCTGAATTTCCTGGTTCATTTGCCGGTATTTGTGTTTTTTACTTATGGTGTAGTTTATTTTCTGGTACCTGCTTTTCTTCTGAACCGCAAGTACTGGCAATTTTTTCTGGCACTTGCCTTTGCGGCTTGTGCAGCTGCTTGTTTAAGGATTTTAACCGGCAGATACGTTTATTATGCATTGTTCATTCCGGAGGTTTTACATCCGACGGAATGGTTTAATGCAGATATATTTTTTCGGAACCTGATCTGGATTTTGGGTCCTGCTATTCTGTTTGCGATGTTTAAGTATTACAAAAACTGGTTGAATTTCAGAAACCTTGCCAATGAGGCCGAACGAAAACATCTGGCTTCAGAATTGCAGGTACTGAAAGCGCAGTTAAATCCTCATTTTCTGTTCAATACCTTCAATAATTTATACGTTCTGGCACTCCAGAAAAGCGATAAAACCCCGATTGTTATTTCCAAAATGGCCGACCTTTTTCACTATATTTTATACGAGTGCAATGCCATTGAGGTGCCTGTTAAAAAAGAGATTAAGCTTATTGAAGATTACATTCAGCTCGAAGAATTGCGTTATTCCGACCGGCTTTCGTACACTTTTGAAAAGGATGTTGACAATCCTGATTGCCTGATTCCGCCGATGCTGCTCTATACATTTATCGAAAATTGCTTTAAACACGGCAGCAGCCCCGATCCTGAATCACCCTGGATCAAACTTCTGATCAGAGTGCGCGATAATATTTTTGAGTTCGAAGCTTCCAACAGTATCCCGAAATCAAAGTGTTTCGATAATGAAATTGAAGAAGGCGTTGGCCTTACAAACATCAAAAGGCGACTTGAACTGATCTATCCTAAAAATCATGAATTAGAGATAAGGAAAGAAAATTGTGTGTTTTTCGTTCGTCTGGTAATCAAGAAAAACTGTACCCAAACTCCTGAAATAAATGCGTAAGATTCTCATTCCCATAGGACTGTTTTTTGCTGTCTCTGCTTGTTTAAATGAAAAACAACAGGCCGAAAAAATTCTGCAGCATTACATTGATCAGAAGGTTGACATGATCAGGAATTATTCGATGGAAAGTGCAGTTGCATTGTGGAACGCCACTGTTTCTGGCAACGAGGAAGATTACCGGAAATTAATGGATATCGATCTCGAATTCAACAAAACAAATCAAAAAGATTCCAATTTTTTTAATCCCGACAGGTTTTCGTCCATCACCCAAAATGTATTTACCAATGAAGAGGATTTTCAGCTTCTACGGAAATTAAAATATTCAGGATTGATTACCGACACCTTGCTGGTTCGCCAGTTGAATGTTCTTTATCAGGCATTTATGGGGCCACAAATAGAACCCGAAAAATATCAGAAACTTATATCAAATGAAATGAAATTGTGGCAGGTATTTTCGGTACTGAAAATTGAAATTGATGGCAAAGAATATGGTATCAATAAAATTGATTCCATTCAGAAACACACCAATGATGAATCTGTACGGAAACGTATTTTTGAGGCTTACCAGCAGCAAGGCAAGATTGTAGCACCTGATATTATCCGGATGGTAAAGGATAGAAATGATTTCGCCGCTAATTTTGGGTATCCAGATTATTATACACTTTCGCTAGAATCGAAAGATCAGACTCCGCAAAAGATAAAACGGATGATTGATGAAATTGAAATGAATACCAGAAGCCAGTTCTTTGAAGCAAAGCGGGGAATTGATAAGTTGTTGGCAGATCGTTTCAAAATTCCGGTGAGCGAATTAAAACCCTGGCATTACGACAGTGAGCGAACCGGTTACCTGCCTGAAAAATTTATCGCAAAAATGGATTCCCTTTTTGTGGATATTGATCCGATTCAGAAAACAGCTGAGTTTTTTGAAGGAATTGGCCTGCCCATCCAGGATGTGATTGATAACAGCGATTTGGAATACCGTCCGGAAAAGTCATCCTTAACCGCCATGATCAATGTTGATTTCAAAAACGACATTCGCCTGATTTCCGGCATTCAGAATTCACACAACGGAATATACCGAATGATGCACCTTGGCGGACACGCATCTCATTACAATTCTATTTCTGACGATATTCCTTATTTGCTGAAAACTCCGATCCCGGTTATTTATGAAGGGATTGCCAGATATTTTGAAAACCTCGCTTCAGATTACAGTTGGTTGAAAAATGAGTTAAATCTTAATGAGGACAACCAGAAAGAGATTGTGGTTGTTTGTCGGCATTTGCAGCAAGTCGATCAGTTGTTCAGATGCCGTAAATTGCTTGCCCTGTCAGACTTTGAACAGGAAATTTACCGGAATCCGTATCAGAACCTGGATTCGTTGTGGTACAAACTGAACCTCAAATATTTGGGAATCAGTTATCCGGCTGAAAAGAATTCAGGTGTATGGGCGGCCAATAAGTTTGCAACCAGCCTGTCGTGTTCGACCCACAATTTTTTACTTGCCGATGTTTTTGCCGCTCAATTGCAACATGCCATCGAAAGCCGCGTCACAAAGCAAACAAACGGTGTTTACACGAATAATAAAGCTGTCGGACAGTATTTGAAAGATAATATTTACCGCTACGGTAACCTTTTGCCATGGGAAAAACTGATCGAAAAGGCGACAGGCGAACCGCTGAATTCGATGTATTTTGTCAATCAGTTGAAGCAGAAAACAGAAACGCATAAATTGTGATACTATGAAGACAAAATGTTTGATTGTTGACGACGAGCCGCTGGCACGTGAACTCATACGTGGGCATGTTGAAAAACTGGAGAATTTTGAAATTGTTGCCGAATGCAGCGATGCAATGAAAGCATTGGGCATTTTACGCGAAAAGCATGTTGATCTGGTATTTATGGACATTCAAATGCCTCAGATTACCGGCATCGAATTTCTAAAAACACTGAAACATCCGCCAAAAGTGATTATTACCACGGCTTACCGTGAATATGCCTTGGAAGGTTTTGAACTTGATGTGGTCGATTATTTACTGAAGCCCATCACTTTTGAACGCTTCCTGAAATCGGTGAACAAGTTTTACCAGACGAATCAGGACGAAGTTCAGGTTAGTTCCAATTCTACTTCGGAAAAAGTTCAGGAAGAAAGTTTTATCTATGTGAAAGAAAATAAAAAGGTTGTAAAAGTGTATCTCTCCGAAATCAGGTTCATTGAAGGATTAAGCGAATATGTTCAGATTTACACCGATAAACGTAAGATTATTACCAAAACCAGCATGGCTTTGATGGAAGAGAAACTGCCCGCTGAAAACTTTCTGCGGATTCACAAATCATACATTGTTTCGGTCAGCAAGATAGAAGCCTTCACTGCCAATACAATAGAAATTCAAGGAAAAGAACTGCCAATTGGCCGGAATTTCAAGAATGCGGTATTGAGCGCCTTGAATTTTACCGGTTCGGTGGCAGGTGTGTAACCCAATTGTTATTTTACAGAATTTGAGAATTCCAATTTTCCGCCCTTTCGTATGTCTTCGTGTTTCAGCACAAACTGACTTTCTTTTCCATTCAAATTCACTTTATCGAATGCTTTTGAGGTATCCGGATCGTCGATGGTGATTTTAAATTTCTTTCCGGGGTAATATTTCGGGTTCAGGTTTAATTCAACTTCAGTGAAAATAGGAGAGGAGAGCTGGTATTCGCCACTTCCGGGTGAAAGAGGATAAAAACCCATGGCCGAAAAAACATACCATGCCGAAGTTTGTCCGGAGTCATCGTTTCCGGGGATTCCTCCATCGAATGCATTGTATTCGGTTGCCAGAATGTTCTTCACTTTTCGCTGTGTTTCAGCCGGATCGCCCAGATAATTGTACAAATAGGCAATGTGGTGGCAAGGTTCGTTCGAGTGCCAGTATTCGCCGGTATCGAAGAGTTCATCCAGTTTTTCCCGAACTTGTTTTTGATCGCCAATCAGGTCGAACAATCCTGGAATATCCTGCGGAACAAACCACATGTGCTGCAATGGCGTTCCTTCGGTGAGGTATGATGCACGTGCCAGTGGATTGTAATCTGCGCTCCATGTTCCGTCGAGATGGCGGCCACGCATACTTTTGGTTTCACCGTCGAAAACACGCTGGTAATTCTGCCCGCGTTTTTCCAGTATTTGGGCATCTTCTGTCTTTCCGTATTTTGCGGCAACTTTCGAAAGTACATCGTCGGTCATGGCATATTCAAGTGTGCGCGAAGTTTGTTCCATTTTGTGAAAAGCTTCTTTTACACTGTCTTCCAGCGGAATGTATCCGTTTTCGAGGTACGACTTCATTCCCCTTCGGCCTTTGCCATTGATGTAATCCTCCCCTTCAGAAACTTCAAACGCATTTTTTCGCATGTACGGCCAAGCTTGGTCAATATTGATATCGAAACCTTTGAGGTAAGCGTCGCCCAAAGCAGTGTTCGCATGGTCGCCGATCATCGCCGAAGTGTAGCTGTTCCACATCGGGAAAATGGGCATCCATCCGCCCTGTTCTGCTTTCAGAACAAGCGATTTCATCATGTCTTCATATTTGTCGGGTGCAACAAGGCTAACAAGTGGCAACTGTGCCCTGAAAGTGTCCCACAACGAAAAATCGTCGTAATACACCTGCCCGTTTTCCATTTTCTGAATGCTTTTATTTCCGTCGAATGAAGGGTAAGTGCCACTCACATCGCTGAATGTGCGGGGCGAAATCATCGAATGGTAAAGCCCGGTGTAAAATTTAGTATAATCTTCTTCTTTTCCGCCTTTAAGTTTTATGGTTGAAAACGCTTCGTTCCAGACTTGTTCCGTTTCAGCCTTGGTTTTTGCAAAATCCCAATGAGGAATTTCAGCGTCGAGATTGGCACGTGCCGCTTCAATGCTTGTAAACGAAGTTCCAACCTTGGCCAGAATCACGTCGTTTTCTTTAATCTGAAAAGCTGCGTAAGCGCCAATATCCGGTTTTCCTGAAATCTCGGTTTGCTGTTTAAAATCTTCCATCTGGAAATAGCAACCGTAATTGTCAAGCGGGCGGTTGAACCTTACAACAAAATAACCGCTGAATCCTGCCGGTTGTCCCCAGCCCTGATAAATGCGGTGAACTGGATTGTAACCATATATTTCCTGTTTCTCCGGATCAACTTTTATGTATCCCTGGCCTTCGTCGCTGTTTGGAGTAACAAGAACAATGGCCTGGTCATTTTTCAGGTACGAAAACTTAAAAAATCCTGCTCGGGCAGTTCCCGTCATTTCAACAAAAGTCATGTATTCCTGCAACATACACGAATAGTAGGCAGGTGTTGAGGTTTCGCTTTCGTGCATTAACAATGTGGCGCGCTCGCTGGCAAAAGTGCGCAGGTAGCCGGTTGTCGGCATAATAGTAAAACTGCCGTAATCCTGTACGCACGACCCGGAAAGCCAGTGAGAACCACGGAATCCCTGAATCTTGGTGTCGTTATAATAGTAGGGCGCAAGACATTTTTTTTCTGTGTCGCGGGTTTGCGGCGTCCATTGGGTCATTCCGAAAGGGGTTGAAACAGCGGGAGTTACCTGCCCGAATGCTTCCGTATTCTCGTTGTGTTTAAAACCGCTCGGTCCGGTTGACTCGCTGGTTCCTATTAACGGATTGGCATATTTAATAAGGTCTTCGGCTTTTTCCTGGCATCCAGACATTAAAATGGTTACTGCCAGCATGATTGGCAGGTAAAGTTTGTTAGTAGTCATTCTCAGTAGTTTTTTAGTTGTCGGTGATTTTCAGGAAATCAAAAATGCAAATCCAAAAATCACTCCTGTTTGCTAGCGTTAAAAATAGTTGATTTCTTCTATTCAGCTCAAAAGCGTACTCTTTTTTTAACGGGTTTATTTTGCTTAAATCTAAATAACATATTTGAAGTTATTATATTTTAAAATCGTTCGGATTCCTATTTCACTTCTGTTAATGACAGAGGAGATTATGTATTTTATTGATGTATTAATTTCCATTTGGCCGAAAGAACAGGTTTAAGTAATGAGATTAGGAGGTTTGAACCCGGAACAAATAAATGGGTTTTAGAACAACCTCTCAACCAACTCTTGTTTGGAAACTCCTAAATGTTTTGCCACTTCGGTGATTATGGCATTTAGGGTTCCTATTTTTAAAGGATCGTGGTTGGGAATGGTAAGGTGGTGTTGACCGTTTTGTTGGGTGGTGAGCCTTATATGACTTCCGCTTTGGCGGGTAGTTTCGTAGCCTAACTTGCGAAGTGCCTTAATAAGTTTTGACGCTTCAATATCGCGTGGCAGGTTCATAATACAAAGGTTTCTTCGCGGGTAACATGCAAATGAACATAGGTAGGCATTTCTTCTTCAACAAAATGGCAACGTACCGCGTCGGAAATCATGCTTCGAAGTTCTTCCATGGTTTCGCCTTGGGTAATGATGGATTGATTGACGGCGCGGGCAAAATAGCCACCGTCCTGCGATTCTTCTACTATAAAAACGATCTCTTTCATATTTATCTGATTTAAAGCAAAAGTAATCAAATCACAAATACAAAATATCTACACCGACGACGATTTTTTAATGGGCGCGTGGATTGTACACACTCAGGGTGTGACTCGAAGTCGCGCTCTGAGTGTTGTTCTCAGTCTAAGTTTATGGATTGAAACCTGATGGGATTCCGAAACAAGTACGGGAGGCTGGTGCCAAAGCAAAATCAAGTTTTCATTTCATTCCGAAGAAAAACAAAAAAGGCTGCCCAATCCGGACAGCCTTTTTTAATTTTCAGAAGCTAATATTATTTTTTATCAGCGGCAGCTTTGGCTTTTGCAGCAAACCACTCAAGCGGAAACGACGAAGGTCTTTCGATCGGAAGTCCGTAAAAACGGTCGAAAACAAGCGACGATAAAACACCCAGCGAGCGCGAAACTCCGAACAGTACGGTGTAGAAATTCGATTCTGTGATTTCGTAATGGTTCAACAACGCTCCACTGATTGCATCCACATTTGGCCATGGGTTTTTAATTTTCCCTGTGCCTTCAAGAATAGGGGGAGCAACGCGGTAAACAGCATTTACGATGTTGATCAGCTTGTCGTTTTTAATGTATTTTTCGGCAAATTCCTGCTGAACCGTGAACCTTGGGTCTGTGATGCGAAGTACGGCATGTCCGTAACCCGGAACAACCCTTCCCTGTAACAATGTTTGTTCAATATAGGCAGCGATCTGCTCATCTGTTGGTTCGTCTGTGCCGATTTGCTCGATCATTTCTTCCAACCAGCTCATTACTTCCTGATTGGCAAAACCATGCAACGGACCAGCCAGTCCAACCATTCCGGCGGCAAACGAATAATAGGCATTGCTCAAGGCAGAGCCTACGAGGTGAGTTGCATGGGCAGAAACATTTCCTCCTTCATGGTCGGCATGTATCACCATGTAAAGACGCAATAAACGTTTTACCTCAAGCGAATCGTGACCCATCATGTGGGCCAAATTGCCTGCCCAGTCGAGGCTCGGATTTGGTTCAATGTGATGACCATTGTGGTAAATCCTTCTGTAAATATAGGCCGCAATACGTGGAAGACGTGCAATGAGAGTCATCACATCTTCATACATAAAGTCCCAGTAGAATTTCTTGTTAATTCCTGCACGGTATGCTTTCTGAAATACGGAATCGTAAGCCATTGAAAGGACTGCAGTTGCGAACTGAGTCATTGGGCGGCTGTTTTTTGGCAAGGCATCAATCACATCGAAAACGTGTTGTGGCACATGCGAACGGGTTGCCCAGTCTTTAGAAATGTTGATTACATCTTCCTTGTCCGGGATTTCACCAACCATCATCAGGTAAAATAAACCTTCCGGAAGTGGTTCACCCTCGGGATCCATTTTAGGAAGTTTTTCACGCAATTCAGGCAGTGAATAACCTCTGAACCTGATACCTTCGTTGGCATCTAATTTTGACGTTTCGGTAAGCAGCGCGGGTATTCCTTTCATACCCGAAAGCACCTGGTCGATTGTTACCTGACCCAATACGACATCTCCGTGCTCTTTGCGAATGCGTTGAAACTCGGCTAAATCTTTGGTAGCCTTTTCGTAGAACCTGTTTTTAATATATTCCATATATCTTGTATTTAGTTTTATTCAGAATAAGTTTTCTAAATTAATGAATATTTCGGATTATCTCGTCCGCAAATTCAGAAGTTGAAAGTAAAGTTGCCCCTTCCATCATTGTAAACAAATCAGAAGTAACTTTTCTTTTGGCAAAAGTATGTTCCATGGCATCATAAACATGTTCGGCAGCTTTGAACCAGCCCAAATACTCGAGTAACATCGCTCCTGAAAGAATGAGTGATCCCGGATTTGCTTTCCCGGTTCCGGCAATGTTGGGGGCTGTTCCGTGGGTCGCTTCGAAAATAGCATAGCCGCTGATATAATTGATGTTTGCCCCGGGTGAAATTCCGATACCTCCAACCATGGCAGCCAACTGATCCGAAATGTAATCGCCGTTCAGGTTTAAGGTGGCAATTACCGAATGATCATACGGATGCAGTAAGCTTTCCTGAAGGAATGCATCGGTAATCACATCTTTAACAATCACTTTTCCTGAACTTTTTGCAGCTTCGAGTGCAGCTTTTGCCTCCGGTTTCCCTTCTTTTTTTTCTATTTCCTGATATTTTCGCCAGGTAAAAGTTTGTTCTGAAAATTCTGTTTCAGCCAGATTGTAGCCCCAGTTTTTAAAAGCGCCTTCGGTAAATTTCATGATATTGCCCTTGTGAACAATGGTAACCGACGGCAAACCTCTCTTGACCGCATATTGAATGGCTGCTTTAATCAATCGTTCAGATCCTTCTTTTGAAACTGGTTTAACGCCGAACGAACTGGTTTCCGGGAACCTGATTTTGTCAACTCCCATTTCATTGATCAGAAAGTCGCGGAACTTGTTGCCTTGGTCAGTGCCTGTCATAAATTCAATTCCGGCGTAAATATCCTCGGTATTTTCCCTGAAGATATGCATGTCAACCAGTTCAGGGTAACGGATAGGAGAGGGGACTCCTTTGAACCAACGGATCGGTCTCATGCAGGCATACAAATCGAGTGTTTGGCGCAGGGCTACATTTAATGAGCGGATTCCTTCGCCAACGGGCGTTTCGAGCGGACCTTTTATTCCAACAAGGTATTGCTGAAATGCTTCCAGTGTTTCGTCGGGCATGTAACTGCCGGTAAGTTCAAAAGCTTTTTGACCTGCCAGAACTTCTTTCCAGATCAGTTTTTTTTTGTCACCGTAGGCCGCAGTTACCGCAGCATCAATCACCCGTTGACTTGCTTCCGTAATCTCTTTCCCAATTCCGTCACCCTCAATAAAAGGAATCACCGGCTGGTCGGGAACGATTAACTGACCGTTTATAAATTGAATACTTTGGCTCATTTTTAATGTCTTTGCTTTTCCTGATGTGAATACTGATTGTTATTTGTTGTCATTAAGTCATTGATTGTCATTAGTGGTAACTCCATTCTGCACGCAACAATAAATGACAATAAATGACGTGTAACAAATGACTTTCAATGACCGAGTACAACAGCTTACTGCGACTGACCACTGCCTACTTTAACTTCGCCTGAAGATTCTCGTCAATTGCATCCAGAAATCCTTCGGTTGTCAGGTATTGATCGGTTTTAATGTCATTGCCGTAAATAAGCATGGCCAAATCTTTTGTCATTTTTCCGCTTTCCACAGTTTCGACACATGTTTTTTCGATTGCTTCAGCAAAATTGATCAATTCCTGGTTTCCGTCCAGTTTACCCCGAAATTCCAATCCGCGTGTCCAGGCATAAATTGATGCAATTGGATTTGTCGAAGTTGGTTTTCCCTGCTGGTGCTGGCGGAAGTGGCGGGTAACTGTTCCATGTGCAGCTTCGGCTTCCATTGTTTTTCCGTCAGGAGTAACCAATGTGGAAGTCATCAGCCCAAGTGAACCAAATCCCTGGGCAACAGTGTCAGACTGAACATCGCCGTCGTAATTTTTGCATGCCCAAACAAATCCACCTTCCCATTTCATACAGGCCGCAACCATGTCGTCAATCAGGCGGTGTTCGTAGGTGATTCCTGCTTCAGCAAACGCTGTTTTAAATTCGGCATCAAATACATCCTGAAAAATATCTTTAAAACGTCCGTCGTATTTCTTCAGAATAGTGTTTTTTGTTGACAGGTATAGCGGCCATTTTTTCATCAAAGCCTGGTTCATACAAGCGCGGGCAAAACCGGTAATCGATTCGTCGGTATTGTACATCGCCATTGCAACACCATCTCCGGCGAAATCATATACTTCAAATGACGTTTCCTTGGTGCCATCTTCAGGAGTGAAAGTGATGGTTAGTTTGCCTTTGCCTTTGGTTACGAAATCGGTCGCTTTGTACTGATCGCCAAATGCGTGACGGCCAATGCAGATCGGTTGTTTCCATCCTGGAACCAACCTTGGAATATTGCTGATGATAATTGGTTCGCGGAAAACGGTGCCATCAAGAATATTGCGGATAGTGCCGTTGGGCGATTTCCACATTTTTTTCAGGCCAAATTCTTCTACGCGTGCTTCATCGGGGGTGATGGTGGCGCATTTAATTCCAACTCCGTATTTTTTGATTGCATTTGCTGCATCAACAGTTACCTGGTCGTTTGTCACATCACGGTTTTCCATTCCCAGGTCGAAATATTTAATGTCCACATCGAGGTAAGGGAAAATCAGTTTTTCTTTGATAAACGTCCAGATTACCCGGGTCATTTCATCACCATCCAGCTCTACGACCGGGTTTGCTACTTTGATTTTTGCTATCATTTTTATGTTTTTTTTTTGAACCACATAGACACATAGGTCACATAGAAAAATAAAAACTATGTGTTCTATGTGCCTATGTGGTTGTTTTTATAATGCATTAAAGGTTTTGTTTACGAATTAAATCCAATGCCGAACCGGCTATAAACCAGTCGATTTGTTGCTGATTGTAGGTGTGGTTCAGCATGATAATGTCTTTTGAATTATCAGCATGAACTATTTCCAAAGTCAATTGCCTGCCTGGTGCAAATTCTTTCAGATCAATAAAGTTAAAGGTATCGTCTTCCTGAATTAACTCGTAATCGGCTTCGTTTGCGAAAGTCAACCCGAGCATTCCCTGCTTTTTCAGGTTGGTTTCGTGAATACGGGCAAACGATTTCACAATCACCGCTTTTACGCCCAGATGCCGGGGTTCCATGGCCGCATGTTCGCGCGATGAACCTTCGCCGTAATTGTGGTCGCCCACCACCACTGTAGCAACTCCTGAAGCTTTGTAATACCTTTGAACAGCAGGCACTTCGTCGTATTCGCCGGTCATCTGATTTTTCACCTTGTTGGTTGCATCGTTAAATGAATTGACAGCACCAATCAACATGTTGTTAGAAATGTTGTCGAGGTGACCACGGAAACGAAGCCACGGGCCAGCCATTGAAATGTGGTCGGTGGTGCATTTGCCTTTGGCTTTGATCAGCAGTTTTAATCCCAAAAGATTTTCACCGTTCCAGGGAGCAAAAGGATAAAGCAACTGCAATCTGGAAGATTCCGGATCAACTTTTACAATTACCGAAGAGCCATTTTCAGCCGGAGCCTGATAGCCTGCATCTTCCACATCAAAACCTCTCTCCGGAAGTTCTTGTCCTGAAGGAATGTCAAGTTTTACCTTTTGGCCTTTTTCATTGATCAGGTAATCGGTCAGCGGGTTGAATGTGAGATCTCCTGCAATGGCCATCGCAGTTACGATTTCAGGAGAAGCTACGAATGCATGCGTATTTGGATTTCCATCGGCACGCTTCGAAAAATTTCGGTTGAACGAATGGATGATCGTATTTTTTTCGCCTTTTTCAGCTCCGGGGCGCGACCATTGGCCGATACACGGTCCGCAGGCATTGGCAAAAACGCTCGCGCCTATTTGATTGAAAATATCAATAAACCCATCGCGTTCGATGGTAAAACGTACCAATTCAGAACCCGGAGTAATCGTAAATTCGGATTTCGATTTAAGATTTTTATCGACTGCCTGTTGAGCAAGCGATGCCGCGCGGGAAATGTCTTCATACGAAGAGTTGGTGCACGAACCGATCAAACCAACTTCGATTTTTGTTGGCCAGCCGTTTTCTTTGGCAACTTCTGCCATTTTTGAAATGGGCGTTGCACGATCGGGAGTAAACGGACCATTGATATAAGGTTCCAACTCATCCAGATTGATTTCGATCAGTTGATCAAAGTACTTTTCAGGATTTGCATATACTTCTGGATCGGCAGTCAAATGTTCTTTGACCAGATTTGCCAGATCGGCAACTTCAGAACGGCCAGTCGCCCGCAGGTAACGCTCCATCGATTCGTCGTAGCCAAATGTAGAAGTGGTTGCGCCAACTTCAGCGCCCATGTTGCAAATGGTTCCTTTTCCGGTGCATGAAATCGATTGTGCACCTTCGCCAAAATATTCAATGATAGCGCCTGTTCCCCCTTTCACCGTAAGGATTCCGGCAACTTTCAGGATAATATCTTTCGGAGCAGTCCAACCATTCAGTTTGCCGGTGAGTTTTACTCCGATTAGCTTTGGAAATTTAAGTTCCCACGCCATTCCGGCCATTACATCAACGGCATCGGCGCCGCCAACACCAATGGCAACCATGCCCAAACCTCCGGCGTTCACGGTATGCGAGTCGGTCCCGATCATCATTCCGCCCGGAAATGCATAGTTTTCGAGCACTACCTGATGAATAATTCCGGCACCCGGTTTCCAGAACCCAATTCCGTATTTGTTTGAAACCGATTCAAGGAAATCATACACTTCTTTGTTGATTTTGATTGCATCGTTCAAATCTGCAAGGCCATTTTTGCTGGCCTGTATCAGGTGATCGCAATGCACTGTTGAAGGAACTGCAGTTTGGGTTTTGCCTGAATTCATGAATTGCAACAGGGCCATTTGGGCAGTGGCATCCTGCATAGCAACCCGGTCAGGAGCAAAATCAACATAGTCAACGCCACGTTTAAAATCCTGCAACGGCTGATCTTCGTACAGATGCGAATAGAGAATTTTTTCTGAAAGGGTTAACGGCCTGTTTAAGTGTTTTTTAGCTTTTTCAATTTTAGCACTTAATTCCTGATAATTTTTTGTAATTAAATCCAGATCAAACATATTTTTGGTTTTTTGTGATTGTCAATTCATTAAAAACACTGTTCTTAACAATACCACCGCGGTTTTGTTCTTTTTAAGTTTCCGAATATATCAAAAAATATTTGATAAAGTATATAGATATATGCATGAGTTGTCGTTTGTGTGCACAATCATATTTTCTATCAAGATTTATTCAGAATAAACTAAAAAAAGCCATCCTGCAACAGATAGCTTTTTCGGTTTGTAAGAAATTGATAATGATTACATTTCGAGTTGAATGATTGTATCAACCGGTCTTTTCTTTGAATCGGGAATGTTCAGAATGACCCCAAACTCTGTTTCTTTAAAATTCACAACCGACTGATCATCGAAGAATTTGGCCGACTTTAATTTCTTCGGAAGTTTGCCAATAAACAGATTTTCTTCGTTGCACTTGAGAACATGCACCCAAACTTTTCCATCCTTCTGAGTCGAAGCGCCCCATGTTGTTGGATTGATCGGGCCTTTACGCGTTCCATAAATGGTTTCGCCGTATTTATCGAGCCATTTGCCCATTACCATGAGGGTGTCAATATTTTCAGGCTGAATTTTTCCGTTTGGCATCGGGCCTGTGTTCAGTAAAAAGTTTGCGCCATAACCAGCAGATTTTATCAATGTCTGAAGCAATTGGGTGGTTGATTTGTAGTTGTTATCGGCCAGATTGAAACCCCATGATCCGTTCATCGTTTCGCACATTTCGAGCGGTAAATCCGACATTGCGCCGGTGTGGTTAAATCCCATCGAGTTTTCGCCCGGAAGGTCGCGTTCGTACATCTGGAAATCTTCTCCTGCAATCGGAAACTTGTGGTGGTTACTGCCAACCAATGCTCCGGACTGATGTTTGTGGATCAAGGCATAAGTTTCGTCCAGACGCCAGGGCGCATCCCATTTGTCCCACATTCCGTCGAACCAGATTCCGCCAATCTCGCCATAGTTGGTTAAAAGCTCCGAAAGTTGGGCATTCATGTAATCGATATACTTGTTCCAGTCTCCCTTTTCCGGTCTCCCAGTAAAACCCTGGCCGGTATTTCCACGCGGAAAATAATCAGGATGATGCCAATCGAGCTGTGAATAATAGAAGAACAGTTTGATCCCCTGTTTGTCACATTCGTCTTTCAGCATTTTAATGATGTCTTTGCCATAAGGAGTTTTGTCAACCACGTTGTAATCGCTCACCTTCGAGTCGTACATGGCAAAACCTTCATGGTGTTTGCTGGTAATTGTAATGTATTTCATGCCTGCTTTTTTTACCATCGAAACCCATTCAGCAGGGTTAAATGCGACAGGGTTAAAAAAGTTGGGGATCTTTTCGTACTGGGCAATGGGGATTTTTTTCTGGTTCATTATCCATTCGGCAATTCCCTGATCGCCACCACCTGCTAATTGGCAGTACATTCCCCAGTGAATAAACAGTCCGAATTTTGCATCTTGAAACCATTCGCGGTTTTGGAGATTTTTCTCAGATGGCTGATAACCGGTTTGTGCCATAATACTTCCGGATAGAAGGATGGAAAGAATAATTGTTGCAATCAATTTTGTTGACTTCATAAATTTTAGTTTAGGTTTTTACTGTGCTGTAATGTGCTGACAAATATAAATTTTTCATGAATAGAAACGAACGGAAACTACTTAAAATCTTTTGTGATTTTTGATTTCAAACATTTTGTCGCAATGGTTTGTTAAAAATAAAAGACAAATTAATCTTAAATTAAAAATGAAAAGATTGATTTCAATACTGATAACATTTTTGTTTGTCAGTCAAACACTTAGTTCGAAGGTTCCGGATGCTAAAAGGATCCGTGTTTTGAACTACGACCAGTTGGAACCGTATCTGAATTTCAGAAACGATACGGTTTATCTGGTAAACTTCTGGGCAACCTGGTGTGCACCTTGTGTTGCCGAATTGCCAGCTATAAAAGCTGTTGAAAAAAAGTATTCGGATAAAAAATTTAAAGTATTGCTAGTGAGCCTTGATATGCCTGGTCATTTAAAATCCAGGCTGACTCCCTTTGTGCTTTCCCATAAAATTACTTCGGACGTATTTTTGCTCGATGACCCAAACCAGAATCGCTGGATTGACAAGGTTGACAAAGCCTGGTCGGGAGAAATACCGTTTACGCTGATTTACGGGAAAGATTTTCGTGATTCATATACTCAGCCGTTTGATTTTAAAACGCTTGATTCAATTATTAACCGTAAAATTAAAATGCCATGAAACGTATTATTTCAGTAGTCTTTATTCTGGTATTCGCTGTTGTAGCTGCTTATTCATCAGGATACAATGTAGGTGACAAAGCATCTGATTTTAAACTTAAAAACGTTGATGGAAAACACATTTCCTTTAGCAATTTCTCTGATGCAAAAGGTTTTGTAGTCGTATTCACATGTAATGGATGTCCTTATGCTCAGGCCTATCAGGATCGATTGATTGAAATAGATAAAAAGTATAAATCGAAAGGATATCCTGTTATCGCCATAAATCCCAACGATCCTGCACTTGCTCCTGATGACTCATACGACAAAATGGTTTCAGTGGCAAAAAAAGAAGGCTTTACGTTTCCTTATCTTATCGATGAAAAACAGGAAGTTTACAAAAATTACGGAGCGACACGAACCCCGCATGTTTATGTCCTTCAGAAAAAAGGAAACGATTTTGTGGTTCAGTACATCGGGGCAATCGATGATAACCATCAGGACGCAGCAAAGGTAACTTCGCCTTTTTTGGCAAATGCTTTGGATGCATTAATTGCCGGGAGTTTACCGGAAACCACCACCACTAAGGCAATTGGATGCGGCATCAAAGATAGAAATAAGAAGTAGTATAAATTTCCGCCGGAAAAATCACCTCACAACTTACCGGGCGGGTTCGTTTATCAAACAGAAAAGGTGGCCATTTCTGACCACCTTTTCTGTTTGATTATATGTCCCAATTGTGAATGCAGGGCAGAAAAGTAAGCAGCGTGTCGCCGCGCAGCCCGAGCCGGAGGGTTTCGAGCGGAATAATTTCGTCGGTGGCTATGTTTCCAAGGTTGACATTCGAACCAAGTAATTTAATGAACCAAACCTGCTGGTTTTTCAGCGGCGCTTCCCAAAGAATGGTGTCGGGGTCAAGTGCTTTTTTGATGTCCAGAATCAGCTTGAAATTGGCCGATCCGTCGTCGTTGTATATGCCCATGTTGCCACTTTCGCGGGCTTCGGCGATCACTTTCCATGCTCCGGCCTGAAGTTCGGTTTGCATGTAATCGATCCATTTTTCGTTGGAGATTTCTTTTCCTTTCAGTTTCGAACCGACTTCTGATAAAACTGTGTAGTTTTTGCTCAGTTCCGAAATGTATCTGCATTTTAAATCATGGTCCAGTTCCATCACTCCGTCGGATACTTCCACCATTTCCATTTCATACTTATCCAGATATCGGCGGTAATCGTCCATCATGTTGCGGACAGCAAAAGCTTCGAAAAGAGTTCCTCCGAAATAGGGTTTTAGCCCGACGGATTTGTATAGCCTGATTTTTTCGAGCAACCGGTTGGTAATGATAGAAGTTCCAAAACCAAGTTTCATCAGATCGCAGTAGGGTGCCGAAATATCGCACAAATCTTCTGCTTCGCGCAAACTCAACCCTTTGTCCATGACCATCGTTAACCCGCTTTCGCGTGGTTGTGCCGGACGCTCAGGCATGTGTGGCAATCGAAAATTCATTGTTTTATAGTTTCGTTGATTGATATTGGGAGATAAGTTTTTTTATCGATTCAATTTTCAAAGCTTCAGGATAAAATTCAAAAAGTTCGCTGCTTTTGCTGAAATCAATTTTCAGCGCCCTTTCAAAATGACAGGCAGCTTCCAGTTCTTCATTTTTATCAAGCAAATAGGCCGTTAGCCTGTAGTCGAGGTAAGCGTTCGACTTGTTTGTCTTGTTGGCTGTTCTAAGTATTTTTATGGCTTTGTCGGTGTTGTCCAAATCGTAATACATTTCCGAATACGAGAGCCAGTTTTCAATATTTTCAGGTTCGAGCGATGCTGCCATTTCGAATGAGGCAACTGCTTCTTTTGTTTCGTTTAATTCGGCATGTACTCTGGCAATCATCGACCAGAAATCGGCATTGTCTTCTTCCAGCCTGATGGCATTT
Organism: Prolixibacteraceae bacterium; assembly: GCA_019459485.1. GTDB lineage: Bacteria > Bacteroidota > Bacteroidia > Bacteroidales > Prolixibacteraceae > Aquipluma. Next base: position 28,961 of record JAIBEZ010000058.1, on the reverse strand, counting down.
TTAAAGAAGGTTTTTGCTTCGACCAATTGTCCTTCCGACCACATGATTAATCCGGAACCATACCAGGCGCTCGAATTTTTGTCGTTCAGGCGGATTGCTTTCTGGTAATTGACAAGGGCTTCGCCGTAATTGTCGCTGTTCAGGTAGCATTCGGCCAGATAACAGAACGCATCATCGTTGTCTTTATCGAGCAGCAAGTATTCATTGTAGCAAATAATGGCTTCTTCGAATTGATTGTTGTTGGCCAGCGCATTCGCTTTGTTGAAATGGGCATGCAGAAATTCATCATTCAGCGCAAGCGCAAAATCGTAAGCTTCAATTGCTTTTTCGAATTTGCCCAATCTGTTGTAAGTGATGCCGATATTGTACCAAACCGAGTGGTTGAAAGGATCGATATCGAGGTATTTGTTATAAAGTTCAATACTGTTTTCGAATTGAGAATCGCGGTCGTAATAATACCCAAGTTCGTAAAGTACAATTTCGTTGTCAGGATTGCTTTTACATGCTTTTTCGAGGTATTTGATTGCAAGGTGGGTTTCACCTGCCTGACCGAATGAGATACCTATATTGTAAAGGGTTTCGTCAATTTCGTCGAGCGGCAGCGTCAGTGCATATTCGTAGGCTTTAATTGCTTCGTTTACATCGCCCAGCAAGTTCAGTGCAGCCCCTTTTGTAAGATAAAGTTCAGGATTGGTTGTTTCAATTTTTTCGGCAATATTCAACAGTTCAAGGCACTCTTCCAGATTTCCTTCGTGCATAAGTACCTGAGCTTTGCGAATTTGTATGGAAATGGCGCCCGGATGTATTTTTGTCCCGGTTTCAACTGCAATATGGGCAAGTGAAATTTCTCCTTCTTCCAGAAAATGGTCTATAATTCCTTCAACCTCAAATACATCGAAGTAGTCGGAGGTTTCATTTTCAACCATTTTTTTGAAACGTGTTATCGCCTCCCGGAAATCATCTTCCTCAATGTCTCTATCTCTGGCGTCCTCGTTCATAAGCTCTAATTAAAAGGTTGCAAATTTAAGAATACTTTTCGATTTGAGTCAATTTGACTGGTGCTCTTTTCGCAACAGATCGGTAACAGTTTTAACCGGGTTGAATGTTTCGACCGGAACTTCAACAAAAAGGGTGTTCCAGTCCGACATGGCTCCGTTCCACAATCCGGGTAGCTCCTGAGCTTTCAATTCTTTTCCGTCTTTCGATTTGATGGAAATAAAACCAGTTTCGGGATCGCTGAAATCATCAAGGTTAAATTTTTCGCCCTGATAATTTTTTGTCGCGCATACAAGGTCAACCGGATTGAAATGGCTTGCATTGTGGGTGATTTTTGCCTGATCCGGATCTTTGAAATCAATTTGCGAACTTTCAACAATCTGAAGGGAAATCGATCCGTCTCTGTTTTGAGCGAAAAACGGTCCACCACCAGGTTCTCCGAGGTTTTTAACCATTCCGCAAACCCTGATTGGCCGGTTGAATTTACTGTTGAAATAGTGGTACAATTCTTCCTTTTCGCTGTAATACTGGTTTTGTGGAGGAACAATATTCAGAACATTTTCCAGAAAATTGGCGGCTTCGGCGTAAAAAGCGCTTTCGAGTGAACTGTAATGATGCTCTTTCAACGTTTTTTGATAATGAAAAATCTGTTCCTGAAGGCTCAGCAAAACTCCTGCAAGCGCTTTCTTGTAATCGATGGTTGGTTTTTTTAGCTGATCGGGAACTACATTGTCGATGTTTTTGATGAAAATGATGTCGGCGTCAAGATCGTTCAGGTTTTCAAGTAAAGCGCCGTGTCCGGCCGGTCTGAAGAGTAAACTGCCATCATTGTTCCTGAATGGTTCATTGTCAGGAGCAACTGCAATGGTATCGGTTGATGGTTTTTGCTGCGAAAATCCGACCTGATATTTTACCCCAAAAAATTGTTCGTATTTGGGCAGAATTTCGGCAACATCATTTTCGAAAATAAGCTGATGCTCGGGAGAAACGGTAAAATGCAGATGAACCACCGAAGAACTGTTTTTTGAATAAGATGCGCCTTCAACAAAATGCTCTTCAAGCGGAGTGCGGTTTCCATCAGTATAAGAGTGAAATTTCAACAATCCCTTGGGCAGATTTCCGTAGTTTAAACCTTGTTCAAGAAGAACCCATTCCAGTATTTTTTTTGCCTGAACTTCTTCAATATCAATATTATCTTTTGTTGCAAGTTGTTTCAAATCGTCATAAAAAGCAAATTTACGGAGTTGGTCCAGAAACAGTGCAACTTCTTTGTCTTTAATAACTTCTGAATGTTCTTTTCCTTTTTGAAAATCTTCAAGGGCTGAGAAAAGTGATTTGAACATGCGGCTGGCTGCTCCTGAAGCAGGAACAAACTTCAACAATTCAATTCCATTCTGAACTTTTTTATCAAAAATGGTTACATATTTTTCGATTTCATTGCCGGATAATTTGATAAGTCCGTGGTGATTGCTGGCTGCTTCTGTTATTTTCAGGAAAGGGAAACCGTGTTTGAAATTTAATATTTGTTGCTCAACTATTTCTATTTCGCTTCCCCTTGCAACAATCTGTTTGATATCTTCTGGTTTAAACATAGCTAAGTATTTAGAGATGTTTAAATTTAAGAAATCAATTTTTACAAATGACACTTGAATGTTGCTGCCTTTAGAAAGTTTTAAACTAGTTTTTAACAATTTCGGGTCGGAGCATTGATGGTTAAATATCTGATTGTTAATTTATTATTACTGGTTGTTCTGGTGTAGTTTGTTGTTTTGACATTTTTGCTAAATAAATCGGAAAATGTAGCCCCGATTTTTGGGGCTGAAAATCAATTTTTGAATACCGATGAATGGATTTCAATGACAGTCAAAATAGACTATTTTTGCCACTGAATTTAAATGCAACAGGATGAATCGGTTTTCGTGGGGAAGTGATAAACGATACAATGACTTTTCGGGCTATTTCAGGAGAAAGTTTAACGGACGGGTGCAAAAGGTTTCGATCGACGCTGGTTTTACCTGTCCAAACCGTGATGGCTCGCGGGGAACCGGTGGTTGTTCGTATTGCAACAATCAAACATTTAGTCCGGCTTATTGTAATCTCGAAAAAAGCGTTGCCAGTCAACTGGCTGAAGGAATTGAATTCTTCTCCCGGAAATACAATTCAATGATGTATCTGGCCTACTTTCAGTCATTTAGTAATACCTACGCTCCACTTTATAACCTGAAATTGCTTTACGAAGAAGCATTGGCACATCCTGAAGTAATAGGTTTGGTAATTGCTACCCGTCCCGATTGCCTTACTCCTGAAATTCTGAATTACCTTCAGTTGTTGGCTGAAGAACATTACATCATGGTTGAATTCGGGATTGAATCGCATTTGAATTCAAGTCTTGACAAGATGAACCGTGGACATTCGTTTGAGGAATCGGTATTGGCGATCGAAGAAACCGCACGGAGAAAAATCCATAATTGCGCGCACCTGATTTTGGGATTGCCCGGCGAAACGCAAGCCGATTGGCTTGATCAGGCCCGCGTGATTTCCAGCTTGCCGGTCGAAAACCTGAAATTGCACCAGTTGCAGATTCATAAAGGAACCCGGATGTACCGCGAATACCTTCAAAATCCGGAGCAGTTCCCGATGTTTACAGTTGAAGGGTATTTGGAATTGATTGTGAAATACCTCGAATTGCTGAATCCTGAAATAGTGGTTGAGCGTTTTGTTAGCGAAGCTCCTGATGAATTGCTAATTGCTCCTCGCTGGGGACTGAAAAACTTTGAATTCACTGCCAAACTTGAAAAGTTGTTGGTTGAACGGGATACCTGGCAGGGGCGGTTGTATAAGCAATAAGAGAAGAGTCTAATAGAAAAACTAGTCGACTCATCTTTGGAAGTTCTTCCTTAATAAAAAAACCGGAATGTATTTAATTAAAAGTTGTGTGTTATGAAACTATAACTATTTTTGTAAAAAAGATGAGATATGGATAACGAAGAGAAAATAGATAATAAAGTAAAAAAGAAAGTTACTTTCAATACCAACGTCACTATTGTTTTTGACAAGCAAAATAAAAAATACACACCTTATACCGGTGTAAAATGTTTTACCCAACACAACGAAGGATACGACACTGATGAAGCTCGTAACAAAATATACAACAAGGTTTCAAGAGGAGATGATTATGAAGATGAACATTTCCTAATAATAAAACGTGTATTAGTTAGGCCGCCGATAAAAAAACTTAGCAGAAAATAATACGAGAAAGGGGTATAAGTTCTCCGTTGAAATTTGATTAATTGTCATTTGTTTCGTGTCATTCGTTGCTTTTAAAACCGGGATATTAAGAATGACTCAATGACAATAAAAGACTTGATTTTACTTGATTTCATCAATGTTTTGAAACTGTTTAAATTTTATTCGATTGTTCCATCAGGAACAAAATGTGGGTAGAAAGTGAATGATATGCAACTACATTTTGTCACGTATGGGACAAAACTTTGAATGGAAACAGCAACTTTTCTACCCACCTACTTTCCCTACAGGAAATTTAAACAGTTTCTAGCTCCCAAACACCCTTTTCAGAATATTGGTTACCCGTGCATTGGCGTTGGTGCGGATATCTTTTTCGCGCTCTTCGATTTTCAGGAACAAGCCGTTTAAAGCTTGTTGCAGCAGGTAGTCTTCTAGTTTTACATCCACCCTTTTAAAGCCTGCAATTTTCCCAACCGTTGAGCCCGCCAATTTGTTCCAGTTGGTGGTCAGTTCGTTCCACGACTGTTGCGTAGAAATTCCGGCAACAAGGTTTTTATTCAGCGATTCACGAATTTTTGGCCGGTATAATTCTCCGAGTTGTTGCGACGTTTTTTGTTTGAAATAGCTGGTGGCTGCATTGTCGGGGCCGCGTAGAATTTGAAGTCCGTCGGCAAAAGTCATTTCGCGAACGCTATTCACAAAAATAGGTTTAGCCCCTTTTGCGGCATCTTCTGCTGCCCTGTTGATCCGAACAACTACATCGTCAACCAGCTTTTGCCCGCCAGGCAGTTTCGAAAGGTTGTCCATAATTGTTTTTGCTTCAGGCGGAAGCAATATTTTAACTGCCTGATCTTTCAGATAACCGTCCACAGCAGATAACCGTTTTACAGAACTGTCGGCGCCAACCAAAAGCGCCTCTTTTAATCCGGCAATAATTTCGGTATTCGACAACGGTAAGTTCTGGTTGGCTGCCGATTGTGCGATTTGGGTCAGTTCGGCACAGGAAGTCATTGTAAACAGAGAAAAGATGAAGGCAATGATTTTTATTTTTTGCATGTTTAAAAAGATTGAAAAGATTGAACGGATTGAAACACAAAGATTGAATTTTTCACCACAGATAAAAAGGATTGCCACAGATAAAAACTTGAATTGTCATAAATCTGTGAAAATCTGAGTAATCTGTGGTAAATTTATTTTCGACGTGCTGGTTTGTGTTCTTCCTTTTTTGCTGACCCAAACAGTCCGTCGATCAGGTCTTTCCGGTTTAAACGGAGCAACTCACTTTTTATTTCTTGCTGATTTTCGCGCTGATACCAGAAAAAATACTTGCGTTGGGCCAGCTTTTCTTTCTGACTTTTGGGCGTGAACACCTTTTGCATGGTATATGGATGATAACCAGTGTAATAAATTACTGTGGCCAGTGTCATCGGAGTGGGCGTAAAATCCTGAATCTGTTCCAATTTAAAGTCGAGACTTTTGGTTTCAACAGCGAGATTTGCCATGTCGGTATTTTCGCATCCGGGATGGCTCGAAATGAAATACGGAATCAGCTGCTGGTTGAGACCTTCTTCTTTGTTGATCTCATCAAATACCCTTTTTAGTTTGTGAAACAGTTTGAAAGAAGGTTTTCGCATCAGGTCAAGTACCTGATCGGATGTATGTTCAGGAGCCACTTTTAATCTTCCGGAGACATGATGTTTGATGACTTCGCGCAAATATTCCATGTTGTTTTTATTCACCTGCGGATCGCTGGTTTCCTTCAGAATCATGTCGTAACGGATGCCGCTTCCGATAAATGCCTTTTTTACATCCGGATGCTGACGTACTTTTTTGTACAAATCCAGCATTGGCTGGTGATCGACATTCAGGTTTTTACAAACATCAGGATAAACACACGACGGACGTTTGCATTTGCGGCAAATTTCTTCGTGAATTCCTTTCATTTTGTACATGTTGGCCGATGGACCACCCAAATCGGAAATGTATCCCTTAAAATCGGGCATCAGCACCAGTTTGTCAACTTCTTTCAGGATGGACTCTTCGGAACGGCTGGCAATGAATTTTCCCTGATGGGCCGAAATGGTGCAAAAAGTACATCCGCCAAAACATCCGCGGTGAATGTTTACCGAATGCCGTATCATATTGTAAGCCGGAATTTCCTCCTTGTTTTTATAGCGCGGGTGGGGCAGACGGGTAAACGGCAAATCGTAGAAACGGTCGATTTCCTTTTCTTCCAAAGGTGGCCAGGGCGGATTGATAATTACCTGTTGGTTACCAACTTCCTGGGTAAGAACATTTGCCTCCACTTTGTTCGACTCTTCCTCGATGTGCATGAAGTTTTGGGCATATTTCTTTTTGTCTTCCAAACATTCTTCGTACGAATACAGCTTCATGCTGTTCCACTTTTTATTGGTTGCATATTGCTCTTCCTTCGAGACCAAAAACGCAGTTTGCGGAATGTTGGTAATTTTCTTGTAATCAACTCCTTTGCGGATCAGTTCGGTATATTCCAGAATCGATTTTTCGCCCATTCCGTAGAAAAGCATGTCGGCACGTGAGTCGACCAAAATCGAAGGTTTCAGCTTATCGCTCCAGTAATCGTAATGGGTGACGCGCCGCAGCGAAGCTTCAATTCCTCCAACCACCAGCGGAACATCGGGATACAAATCTTTCAGGATATTACAGTAAACCGTGGCGGCATAATCGGGGCGCTGGCCAGCCTTTCCACCTGGCGTGTAGGCATCGTTCGAGCGTTTCCGCTTGTTGGCGGTGTAATGGTTCACCATCGAATCCATATTTCCTGCGGTGACTGCAAAATAAAGGTTTGGCTTTCCAAGTTTTTTGAAATCGCGCAAATCGTCCTGCCAGTTGGGTTGAGGCACGATGGCCACTTTCAAACCTTCTGCTTCCAGTATTCTGCCTATAACAGCAGCTCCAAAAGAGGGATGATCGACATAAGCGTCGCCGGTAAAGAAAATAACATCGACACTGTCCCAACCCCGCGATTCAATCTCTTTTTTGGTTGTTGGCAACCAATTGTTGATATCGTATTTTTGATATAGAATATTCAATTTTTTAATTTTTAGATGCGAAATAAGCTAAACCTTTGACAACTGACCAAAAAAAATGTTCATTATTTCAGATTTCTTTTTTGCATTCTATTAAATTTCAGACAAAAAACACTCGCATGGTTTTATAGAATGTCGATTTTTCTAATTTTATGACACATTTCTAAAAGCTAACTATGGAACTTTTCAAACCGAAGGATTTCCTGAAAGCCAACCCCAAACTTAGTTTCCTTGGTGGAGAACATTTCGCCCGATTTTTGATGCTGATGTTACGTTTCGATAAGCTGAACAGGGTTTATAACAAGATCGGAGATAAAAGAGGTCTTGATTTTGTTGAAGAGTTACTTGCAATTTTGTCGATTAATTATGTCTTTGACAGCGAGGTTTTGCTGAAACGGATTCCAAAATCAGGGTCGTGTATCCTTGTCTCAAATCATCCGTTTGGCGGTTTGGAGTCAATTTTACTGATTAAAATTCTTAGCCCGCTCCGCACCGATATTAAAATTGTTTCCACGCAATTGCTGCAAAAAATAGATCCGATCAGCGAATTTTTTCTTGAAGAAGATCCTTTTCAGAAAACGGCAGATAAACGGGCAATTGCAATTGGTCAGGAACAAGCTTCGGAACACCTCGAAAATGGGGGGATTCTGTGTGTATTTCCGGCTGGAGATGTTTCGCAGTTTGATGATTACATGGTATTATCCGACAAACAATGGCAATACTCTGCCCTGAAATTCATCAAGCAACAGAAAGTTCCGGTTGTTCCGGTTCATTTTCAAGGCAATAACAGCAAGTTGTTCTACTTATTGGGAAGCATCAATTCGTCGCTAAGCCAAATGAAACTTCCGACCGAAATATTGCACCAGCGAAAAAAAGCAGTCAAAATCAGGATTGGACATAGTATTTCGGTTTTGGAACAAGATAAATTTGCAGATATTTACCAGTATGGCAGGTTTTTACGAGCCAGAACTTATTGTCTGCGTTCCAAAATTGAGGTCAGAAAATTTTTTAATTATACCCTCAAGCGTCAGCAGAAAGTTGAACCGGTTGCAGAACCTTTGCCAATTGAAATAATCAGGAAAGAGCTAAACGGCCTGACTTCGGAATCGTTGCTTTTCAAGCTAAAAAATTACACCATTTATTGTGCGCCATCGAAGCAAATTCCCAATATTTTACTTGAAATCGGCCGACTTCGTGAGATTACTTTCCGGCAGGTGGGAGAAGGAACGAACCGGAGCATCGATTTGGATGAATTCGATTTGTATTACCATCAGATGTTTATCTGGGATACCGAAACCGAAATGATTGTGGGCGCCTACCGCATTGGAAAAGGCGCCGAAATAATTCACAAATACGGCATCCGTGGTTTTTATGTGCAAAGTTTGTTTAAGCTGAAAGACGAACTTCAGGATATGTTAAAACAGACGATGGAGTTGGGGCGGTCGTTTATCGTCAGGGAATATCAGAAAAAACCTATGCCACTGTTTTTGTTGTGGAAAGGCATTCTTTATTTTATCCTGAAGAATCCTGAATACCGCTACCTGATGGGGCCGGTGAGCATCAGCGACGATTATTCAACAACCTCGAAAGCGATGATTATTAAGTTTATCATGACGCATTATTTCGATTGGAAACTTGCCAGAAGCATTACACCGCGCAACGCATACAAGTTCAGAACCGTTGATCAGAACCTGAATGTTTTGATGGAAACGATGGATGCCGACATCAATTCGCTTGATAAATTTATTGGCGATGTGGATGAAATGAATTCAGGATTGCCCGTGCTCCTGAAAAAGTACATCAAACTGAATGCAAAAATCATTGGTTTTAATGTCGATCCAAAATTCAACAATTGTCTGGATGGACTGATGGCGCTCGATTTGTGCGATATTCCGCAGAATACTATTGAATCATTGTCAAAGGAATCAAACGATGGCTCAATTCTTCAGCAATTCTATTCTAACAGGGAGAAGCGGGATATTGAGTAGCTTTTATTTCTTGAAAATAAAATAAACCGCAAGGATCAGAAATACGAACCCGATAAGATGGTTGAGTCTGAAGTTTTCATTCTTGAAAAACAGAAGCGAAAAGACAGTGAAAATCAGCAATGTTGTAACCTCCTGAATTACTTTTAATTCAATGAGCGAAAAGGGGCCGCCGTTACCGTTGTATCCAATTCTGTTGGCTGGAACCTGAAAGGCATATTCAAAAAGTGCGATTCCCCAGCTAACCAATACAATTGATATGATGCCCAACTTGCTGAACCATTTCAATTCTCCAAATTTGAGGTGTCCGTACCATGCCAGGGTCATAAACGAGTTGGACAGTATCAGTAAAACAATGGTGGTAATTCCTTTGAGGTTCATCTTTATGGATATAAAAAATAGTTGGCGAAAATAAGCAATAATGCTTTTCTTTGTTTTGAAATAATAAAAAACCAACCAATCATGAGAAAAATATCCTTTTGCATTATTGCATTGGCTTTTTTGGGAGCTTGCCAACCTGACATACATTCAGAAAAAGACAACGCCGGATTGAAACTACCTGAAGGTTTTTCGGCACTTATTTTTGCTGATGATATTGGCCATGCCCGGCACATTGACATCAATTCCAACGGAGATGTGTATGTTTCGCTCAGCCGTGTTAAAAATGAAGGTGGATTGGTTTGTCTGCGCGATGAAAACAATGATGGCAAAGCTGATGTTGTTAAATATCATGGTATCTATGACGGAACAGGTATAAGAATTCACAATGGATATGTCTATTTTGGCGCTGATACACTGGTTGTTCGCTACCAGTTGAAAGAGGGAGAATTGGTTCCGGATGAAAATGCTGAAATAATTGCCGGTGGATTTACAGTGCAAAATCAACATGCGACAAAACCAATCACTTTCGATCAGCAAGGCAATATGTATGTAACCGTGGGCGCACCTTCAAATGCCTGTCAGGAAGAAGATCGCACAAAAGGATCGCCGGGGATGGATCCTTGTCCGATTCTCGAACAGCATGGCGGAATATGGCGGTTCAAGGCAGATGTTTTGAATCAGGACCAGACCAAAGATGGCTACCGTTATGCAACGGGAATCCGAAATGCAGTTGCAATTACCTGGAACAAATCTGAAAATAAATTATACGCCCTTCAGCACGGCAGAGACCAACTTTCACAGTTCTTTCCTGAATTATACAGCGAGGAACAAAATTCACAAATTCCCGCTGAAGAATTTCTGTTGGTTGAAGATGGATCCGATTTTGGCTGGCCTTACTGCTATTTCGATCTGGCACAGAATAAAAAAGTACTGGGTCCTGAATATGGTGGTGATGGATTTAAAACTGAAAGATGTTCGGCAGCTGACGATCCGATTATGGCTTTTCCGGCCCATACCGCCCCAAATGATGTGCTGTTTTATACCGGAAGTATGTTTCCGGAGAAATATAAAAATGGCGCTTTTGTGGCATTTCACGGTTCATGGAACCGCGCACCGCAGCCACAGGAAGGTTATCACGTTGTATTTGTTCCTTTTAAAGGTTCAATTCCTTCCGGAGAATGGGAGATTTTTGCCAGTGGTTTTGCGGGTGTCGAGGTGGTGAAAAGTCCAAGAGACGCGAAGCATCGTCCATGTGGGTTGGCTCAGGCACCCGATGGTTCGCTGTTTGTTACCGACGATGTAAATGGCCGGATTTACCGGATTTTATATCAGCCAAAATAATTTATTTGCAAAATAGTGGTATCTTGACCACCCAAAACATAAATGTGATTTAATGATACGAATGTATAGCCAGATAATTTTCAGTATTTTATTGCTTGGATTGGTGATTTCATGCCAGAATAATACCGAAAAAAAGAAAGTGGAGCCAGTGAGCACTGAGCAATTGGCGAAAGAAATTACTGAAAATATGCCAGCCCAGACAGCCGGGAAAGTGCATCCGGGGAAAGCTGTTTATACAAAATATTGCCTCACCTGTCATCAGGCCGACGGATCGGGTGTGCCGGGAATGCACCCGCCATTGGGGCCGGGAAGTTGGACCGGCAAAGATCCCAAAGAGCTGGTAGCCATTATGATGAAAGGGCTCAGTGGTACGATTGAAGTGAACGGAGAGGTTTACAAGGGTTTTATGCCCTCTCATGCCCAATTGACCGATGAGGAAATTGCCGATGTGTTAACCTATATCCGGATAAGTTTCGGAAATAGTTTTGATCCGGTTGATGCAGCGTTGGTAAAAAAAGTTCGGAGCGGGAAATAAACTTCAATACCCCGCAGCCTGTCCGTCTTTTCGCGATTCGGATGCACCGTAATAGACTTTGTTTTTATCGTCCCATTTGATTGCCTGATAACCGCCGTAAATTCCATTGGTGTATTGAATCTGGTGGCCTTTTCCCAGCAGGTTTCGCACCGTTTCATAAGGTATTCCGCTTTCCAGATAAACGATTCCGCCATCGGTCATTGTCTCACCGGTGGGTTCGCTCGACCCTTCGTGACAAATTCTCGGCGCGTCGCCTGCTTCCTGAAGGTTCATTCCGAAATCAATCAGGTTGACCACCATCTGAACATGTCCCTGCGGTTGCATCGATCCTCCCATCAGACCAAAGCTGATAAAAGGCTTCCCGTCTTTGGTAATGAAAGCCGGAATGATGGTGTGAAACGGTCGTTTGTGTGGTTCATATTTGTTCATGTGATTGGCGTCGATGATAAACATTTCGCCCCGGTCCTGTAAAACAAATCCAAGTTTTCCGGGCGTCATTCCTGAACCCATTCCGCGGTAGTTGCTTTGAATCAACGAAACCATGTTGCCTTCTGTGTCGGCAATTGTGAGGTAGATGGTATTTCCTGTTTCAAGGTTACCAGCAGGAACGCTTTTTGCCGCTTTTTCAGAATCATAAAGTTTTAAACGTTCTTTTGCATATTCCTTTGAGATCAGTTTGCGAATCGGAATCTGATTAAAATCCGGATCTGAATAGAATTTTGCACGATCTTCGAAAGCCAGTTTCTTTGTTTCAATAAAAGCGTGGAAGTATTCGTCACTTCCGTAACCCATTGAGGCAATATCAAATTTTTCAAGCATATTCAGCTGTTGAAGAACAGCAGTTCCCTGTCCATTTGGCGGTAATTCCCAAACGTCGTAGCCGCGATAATTGGTCGAAATTAGTTCCACCCATTCCGAATGATGGTCGGCAAGGTCGCGCATACTTAAAAAGCCACCCTGTTCTTTCATGTAATCCGCAATTTTTTGCGCAATCTCACCTTTGTAAAATGCATCGCGGCCTCCGGCAGCAATTTTTTCGAGGGTCTCAGCCAGAAAGGGATTCCGGAATATTTCACCTTTGGCAGGAGCTTTTCCTTCGGGCATAAAAATTTCCTTGAATCCCGGGTACTTTTGCAATTTTAAAGCGTTCGAATTCCAGTAATAGGCAATCACCTCAGAAACCGGAAATCCTTCACGCGCATAGGTTATAGCAGGTTTCAGGATATCAGAAACGGGTAGGTTGCCGAATTTTTTGTGCAATTCGAACCAACCGTCAACGCATCCGGGAACCGAAACCGGCAATGGACCCAAGGCTGGAATTCTTGTGATTCCATTTTTCCTGAAATATTCGAAACTCAGATCGTAAGGCGATCGTCCGCTGGCATTTAAACCATACAGTTTTTGTGTTTTGGCATCCCAAACGATGGCGAACAAATCGCCGCCGATTCCATTTCCAGTGGGTTCGACCAGTCCGAGCACTGCATTGGCTGCAATGGCCGCGTCAATCGCATTTCCCCCTGCTTTCAGAATGTCGAGTGCAACCTGTGTGGCAAGTGGCTGACTGGTGCAGGCCATCCCATGTTGTGCGATTACTTCAGAACGGGTAGCAAATGGCAGACCGGTAACGCGGTCTTGTGCCGATAATGAATGTAGGACGAACAACAAAGAGCAAATTAATAGATAATTTTTCATGATGCTTTGTTTGATAGAGTGCCTAAAGTTATAAAATTCATTTTCTGAATACACAATTCATTTTTAGTTCAAACAGATTTGTTTTAAACTAAATTGAATAGTTTTTCTGAAGTTTCATTGCTGTTGATAAGTAATTATAATATAATGGTAAAAGAATAGGGTATTACCCTTCCTTTCTTTTAAATTTGATTTCTAAATTCAGACCAAAAGAGAGCCACAAAGCGAATAGAATAAAATAACCCAAAGACCGGTTTGTTATGGAAAACAGTGATTCAATCAAGCTTTTCGAAAGCAAAAAAGTTCGCACTCATTGGGATGAAGTGCAGGAGAAATGGTATTTTTCTGTGATTGATGTGATAGAAATCCTAACAGGAAGTAGTGTCCCAAAAAGATATTGGAGTGATTTAAAAAAGAAGTTAAAGTTAGAAGGAAGTGAAGTGTACGAAAAAATCGTACGGTTGAAAATGATTGCCGATGACGGAAAAAAAAGAGAAACTGATGTTTCCGATACCCAGCAATTGTTGCGAATTATCCAATCCATTCCCTCGCCAAAAGCAGAACCATTTAAACAATGGCTTGCCAAGGTGGGGTATGAGCGTATGAAAGAAATTGCCGATCCAGAACAAAGTATCGAACGGGCAAGAGAAAACTGGCAAAAGCTTGGTCGCAGCGAAAAATGGATTCAACAACGCATGACAGGGCAGGAAACCCGAAATAAACTTACCGATTATTGGAAGGAAAGTGGAGTAGAAAAGCAAGATGAATTTGCCATGCTTACCAATATTATCCATCAGGAATGGACAGGATTAAAGGTAAAGGACCACAAAAATCTAAAAGGATTAAAATCACAGAATCTTCGGGATCACATGACCGAGGCTGAATTGATTTTTACTGCACTTGCGGAACTGTCAACACGGCAAATAGCTGAAACCGATGAAGCGAAAGGTCTGATAGAAAATGCTAAAGCAGGCAAAAAAGGTGGCAAAATAGCCAAAGATGCCCGATTAGCTCTTGAACAGAAAACCGGAAAGAAAGTGGTGACAGGAGAAAATTTTCTGCCACCTTCTAAAGAAAATAAACAGCTAAAATAACCCATTAACAACACAAATGTCTCCATTTTTAAAGCAGGTTGCCAGTTATCTTTATACCAATCATCGTTCCGAATTGAGTGATTTCTGCCTTGTTTTTCCGGGTAGGAGAGCAGGTGTGTTTTTTACGGCCTACCTCAACGAAATGGTAGAGACTTCAATGCTTTCTCCTGAAATTATCACCATCAGCGAATTGATTTCGTCTGTGTCGGGCTTGCAGCAGGCCGATCAGGTAGCGCTTGTACTGAAACTTCAGGAAGTTTACTCAAAAGTGACCGGCCATCAGGAACCGTTGGACGAGTTTTTCTTTTGGGGCGAAATTCTTTTGTCTGACTTTGACGACATCGACAAATATCTGCTGAATGCGGATGATTTATTCACGAATATATCTGATTTAAAAGACCTTGAAAATCAATTTGAATACCTGACGGCGGAACAAAAAGCCGCCATTGAGGAATTTTGGGGGAATCTGGAAAAAGTGCCGCATTCGTTTAACAAGGAAAAATTCATCGGAATCTGGATAAAACTGGCTGAAATCTATCACCAATTCAGGGAATCACTCCGGCAAAACAATATTGCTTATTCAGGAATGATATACCGCGATGTGGCCGATGGATTGGCTGAACAACTTCCTGTTGAATTAAAAGCGAAAAAATATGTATTTATTGGATTCAACGCGCTGAACGATTGCGAAAAAGCCATTTTTAAAAAGCTGGATAAATTGAACAAAGCTTTGTTTTTCTGGGATTACGACGAATTTTACCTGAAAGACAATGAAAACGAAGCCGGACGGTTTCTTCGGACTAACATGATTGCTTTTCCAGCTCCGAAACACTTTGTTCCTGAAAAATCGCCGACTCCCAAAAACCGCAAAATTACAATGGTTTCGGTTCCCGGAAATATTACCCAGGCGCAGGCCATCAATATTCCGCAAGTTGTTAAAAGCTTCCAAATCAACAGTCGTTTCGACAATACCGCCTTTGTGCTGGCTGATGAAAACCTGCTGATTCCGGTGATTTCAGCGGTTGGTAAAAACTTTGCTGACATAAATATCACAATGGGCTACCCATTTGTGAACACACCTGTTTATGGTTTTATTTCGCAGGTAATCAGCCTTCAGAAGAATATTCGCAAGTCGGGGGCATCGCCAGTTTTCTACCACAAGCCGGTGGTGGCAATTTTGAACCATCAATTTGTTGTCAATCCCGAAATAAAAACGTTTGTATCAGGAATTTACAAACGGAATAAAGTTTATCTGGAAGTCGGTGAATTGAATTTGAATCTGTTTGTGCGGAGAATATTTTCGAGACCTGAAAGCTGGCTGGATATTCTCGATTATTTTCTGGATGTTTTGAAAGAGCTTGCCCTGAAGTTTAATAGTACGGAAAATGAACAGGTTAAATTGGAATCTGAATACCTTTTTCAGGCATTTCTGACAGTTCAGCGGTTGAAGGATACGTTGGAAGCATTGAATGTGCCGGACTTTCCGGTTAAAATATTGTACCGCTTGCTTGATCAGAGTTTGCGGCGTATTTCCATTCCATTTGAAGGAGAACCACTCACTGGCTTACAGGTAATGGGTTTGCTTGAAACCCGCTGCCTCGATTTCGAAAACCTTGTTTTGTTCTCGGCCAACGAAGGCTTTTTGCCCCGAATTGCAGCCGGTCATTCTTTTGTTCCATATCATTTACGGAAAGGATTTGGAATGCCCACCTATGAAGATCGCGATGCCATGTATGCCTATTATTTTTACCGCCTGATTCAGCGGTCTGAAAAAACGGTATTGGTTTACAACTCGATCACCGAGGGAATTGCTTCATCCGAAAAAAGTCGCTTTTTATACCAGCTTTTGTACGATTCTGAATTTGAAATTGAAGAGCTGAACCTGAGTTTCAATTTTAAAGGTACCTCCAGCGAACCCATCAGAATTGAAACCAGCGAAGCGCACATTCAGAAATTAATTTCGAAATATTCAGAAAGTAAACTTAGTCCGAGCGCCATCAATACTTATCTGGATTGCAAGCTGAAATTTTACTTTAAATACATTGCCGGAATAAAGGAAAAAGACGAACTGAAGGAAGAAATTGATGCAGTTTTATTCGGAAACCTGTTTCATTATGCGATCGAACTTTTATACAAGCCTTTTGAGAACAAGGTGGTTGAAGCGGCTGCCTTAAAACTATTGAGAAGCGATCACCGTCGGATTGATGAGGTTGTACGCCAGTCGATTGCAGTGAAATATTATCAGATGAACCCGGAAGACGTGTCGCGGCTAAAGTTGGGCGGGCAGAGCATTTTGATTGCTTCGCACATTCGTGATTATATTTTTCAGTTGTTGGAAAACGACATCCGGTTCGCACCATTTCAAATCGTCGGTCTCGAAAAAGATTTTTCAGCCAATTATCAGGTGGTTTCGGACGATAAAACCTACCAGATCAAAATTGGCGGAATCATTGACAGGCTGGATCAAACGGATGAAGGATTGCGGATTATCGACTATAAAACTGGCCGGAATATGAAACTCGATTTCAAAGACTGGCCACAATTGGTTGACCGGAATTATTCTGATCGCCGGAAGGAAATATTTCAAACCCTGATCTATTCTGATATCGTCAACCGGTCAGAAAACCATTCAGCAATATTTCCGGTCATTTATAAACTTGATAATCTGTTTGATGAAGAGTTCGTTCCGAATGTTATTTATCAGGGCGAAAAACTTTCGTTTCATCAGGTAGCCGGCGAATTCAGGAAAATATTTTCGGAAGTATTGTCTGAAATGTTCAGTATGACAAATACATACGATCAAACCAAAGACCTGCAGAAATGCAGCTATTGCACATTTAATAGGATTTGCAGAAGATGAGCGGGGAAAGTGTTCAGTCTCAGGATTCCGAAGGGGAAAATAAGAATGTGAGACGATTCGAAAATTCGGTTGTTGTTTGAATTTATTCCGCATGGGACACTGAAAGTGTCAAATCTGAATAACCGCGGGTGCAGCGAAGCGAAACCCGTGGTAAAAACATCCATATCAAACAAGGCGCATCAAATAATCTGGTTTGAAACTTAAATGCTCTATGCGCCGCAAGAATAATATTTAGTTTTTGAAAACTTTAAATAATACTTTTGGCTCTCATGGAAAAGGTAAACATATTTTGGTTTCGGCGCGATTTGCGGACAGACGACAATCACGGGCTATTTCAAGCGCTAAATGCGGGTTTGCCGGTGGTGGCAGTGTTTATTTTCGATCCGGCAATTCTGGTTCAGTTTCCCAATCCAAATGATGCGCGTCTCACGTTTATTCACCGCTGCATGACTGATTTAAACCGCGAATTTGAAAAATACGGCAGTAGTTTACAGGTTTACTTTTCTACTCCGGAAGTGGTTTTCAGACAACTTGCAGCCAAATATTCAGTGCAGAGTGTTTTTACGAATACTGACTACGAACCAGCTGCAATTGAACGCGATCAGAAAGTTGAAACGCTGCTTCATTCGCTTGAAATCGGATTTCAGACTTTCAAAGATCAGCTTATCTTTCACCAAAATGAGGTGGTAAAGGCTGACGGAACGCCCTACACGGTTTTTACACCATACAGCCGCAAATGGAAAGAAAAACTTGCCAGCGGGGAAATACAGTTTTTTGAAAGTGAAAAACTTCTGTCTCAGCTAAAGCACTTATTGCCAGGCTATTTTCCTGAATTGACTGAAATTGGTTACCAACCACAATCCGTTAAGTTTCCCGATAAGAGCTTCGATCAGCTTTTGATTGAAAATTATGCCAGAATGCGTGATTTTCCTGCCGAAAACGGAACAAGCCGACTGGGAGTTCATCTCCGTTTCGGAACCATTTCTATTCGCAAACTCACCCTTTTTGCCCAACAATATTCCGAAGTGTTTCTAAATGAATTGATCTGGCGGAATTTTTACATGGATATATTGTGGCATTTTCCACATGCTGCAGAGAAATCGTTTAAACCAAAATATGATTTTATTCCGTGGCGAAACAATGAAGCTGAATTTGAATGCTGGTGCAACGGACAAACCGGCTATCTGATTGTAGATGCCGGAATGCGGGAACTGAACCAAACCGGCTTTATGCACAACCGGGTTCGTATGGTGGTTGCAAGCTTTTTGACCAAACATTTGCTGATCGATTGGCGTTGGGGCGAAGCTTATTTTGCTGAAAAATTACTCGATTACGAATTGGCCTCCAACAATGGTGGCTGGCAGTGGGCGAGCGGTTCGGGTTGCGATGCCGCTCCGTATTTCCGCGTTTTTAGTCCGGATTTGCAAACCAAAAAGTTCGATCCGCAATTGAAATACATCCGGAAATGGGTTCCCGAATTCGAATCATTTTCTTATCCAAAACCCATTGTTGACCATGCTTTTGCGAGATTAAGGGCGATTGAAACGTATAGGAAAGCGCTGAATTAGTTCAATAAA
The DNA here is from genome assembly GCA_019459485.1 of Prolixibacteraceae bacterium. Taxonomy (GTDB): domain Bacteria; phylum Bacteroidota; class Bacteroidia; order Bacteroidales; family Prolixibacteraceae; genus Aquipluma. Next base: position 10,189 of record JAIBEZ010000058.1, on the reverse strand, counting down.
AAAAGCGATCGTCTTTCGAAAACCGCTTTCTTATACAATCCACCAATCTTAAAAATCTATTTCTTTATCCAGCTTAAAATTTTATCATCGTCTGGTTTCACTTTGGGTGCAACCATGTCAACCAGATTGCCTTTTTCGTCAATCAGGTATTTCTGAAAATTCCATGCTACTTCCGAATCCATCACTCCATTTTCACTTTTGCTTGTCAGCCATTTGTAAAGAGGATGAATGTCATCACCTTTCACCGAAATTTTCGACATCATCTGGAAAGTTACACCGTAGTTCTTTTCGCAGAATTCTGCAATTTCTTCTTCAGTTCCAGGTTCCTGTTTCATGAAATTATTTGCAGGAAAACCAATGATGGTGAATTTTTCGCCACCGTACATTTCAAATATTGATTGAAGTTGTTTGTACTGAGGGGTTAAACCGCATTTTGAAGCTGTGTTTACTACCAATACTTTTTTCCCTTTCAGGCTCGAAAGATCGAAATCTTTGCCATCGATGTCTTTTACCTTAAAATCGTAAAATGATTTTTGACTGAAAGCAAGCGTTGTGATTAATATCAGACCAAAAATTAATGTCAGTGTTTTCATGTTTTGTTTATTAATTTGAATTTAGATTGAAACAAATTTAGATTCAAAAAGTTTTATCAGCTTTGCGAAGTTACTGCGCGCAGTGATGATTTAGATTCCTCGCCAATTTTATTAATAAATTTCACCTTTGCCATTGGGGCAGAATGATTATATTTGGGCGTTCAATGAAGAGAATTTTATGGAGAATTTTATTGTTTCAGCGCGGAAATACAGACCCGATACGTTTCAAACAGTTGTTGGTCAGGCATCGATTACATCGACATTGAAAAATGCGATTAAAAATAACCAGCTTGCCCATGCCTATTTGTTTTGCGGCCCACGTGGGGTCGGAAAAACTACCTGCGCGCGGATTTTTGCCAAAACCATTAACTGTCAGAACCTTTCGGCAGAAATTGAACCATGCAACCAATGCGAGTCCTGCATGGCTTTCAACGGAAACCGCTCCTATAATATTCATGAACTGGATGCCGCCTCGAACAATTCTGTTGACGACATCCGCAACCTGACCGATCAGGTTAGGATTCCGCCGCAGATCGGGAAATACAGCGTTTATATCATCGATGAGGTTCACATGTTGTCATCGAGTGCATTCAATGCTTTCCTGAAAACACTTGAAGAACCGCCGCGCCATGCGATTTTCATTTTAGCCACTACCGAAAAGCACAAGATTATTCCAACCATATTGTCACGTTGTCAGATTTTTGATTTTAACCGTATCAAAATAAGTGATATCGCTGGTTATTTGTCGCATGTTGCCGCCGGCGAAACTGTTTCGATTGAGAGTGAAGCGCTGAACGTGATTGCTCAAAAGGCGGATGGAGCCATGCGTGATGCATTGTCGATTTTCGACCAGATCGTTAGCTTCTCAGGAAGAAATATTTCTTACAAAGATGTTATCTCGAACCTGAACGTACTCGACTACGATTATTATTTCAGATTGGTCGATTTGTTCCTGAAAAATGACATCTCCGGAAGTTTGCTGCTTTTTAACGAAATTCTCGACCATGGTTTCGATGGTCACCATTTTATTACCGGACTTAGCTCTCATTTCAGGGATGTGATGGTTTGCAAAGATCCTGTCACTATTCAGTTACTCGAAGTCGGTGGCGAAATCAAGGAAAAATACAAAGTTCAGGCAACACACTGCGACAATGATTTTCTGATTGGCGCGCTGCAGATTGCCAACGAATGCGACCTTCAGTACAAAGCCAGTCAGAATAAAAGGTTGTTGGTTGAATTGGCAATTATCAAAATAACTCAGCTTACCTTAAAAAAAAAATAGTTGACGAAACCGGTGAAACGGCGATTTTGCCGATCTTCAACCTGACAGATGCACAGCCGTCTCAGTCTGCTGCTTCGGTATCACAACCTGAAATCACTACCGCTGTTGTAACAAACAATCTTCCACCGGTTGAAAAGCCGGGTACAATGAAGGTAATCCGAAAAATGGGGAGCTCGTTTAGCCCGTCAATCAAAGATGCACTTTCAGGAGGCAGTCAGGAAAAAAAGTTATTGGATGATCCCCAGAAAAACATTTTTAGTCAGTATCAGGAAAATGATTTTGAATCGTTTACCCAGGATGAACTGACGGCAAAATGGATTGAATTTTTGGATAAAATGGCCGACCGTCCAAGTCTTTGTTCTGCCCTTTCAAATGTTCCTGAAATAACTGATGGAAATAAATTATTGCTAAAAATCGGAAATTCAGTTCAGGAAGAAGATGTTCGACAGATAAAACCGGAACTTGTTTCGTGGTTGCGCAAAGAACTCCGAAATTCGGGAATTGAAATAATTACCAAACTGGAAAAAAATGAATCGGAACGGGTTATTTTTTCTGATTCGGAAAAATTACAGATGATGATGCAGAAAAATCCGGTGCTGAATGAATTCAAACAAAAATTCAACCTCGATTTTCATGACTGATTGTTATCATTTTTGAAACTTTTCAGGTATTTTCTTGTTCAAATTTAAATTTAAGTTCAAGGCTAAATATAATTTTGTATTTTTAAAAAAAAATGAAAAACATAGAGCTATGATAAAAAAAGAAGTATTAGATGCAATAAATGCACAGATCAATGCCGAAAGTTATTCTGCATATCTTTACCTTTCTATGGCTGCCTACTTTGAAGACATGGGTCTTTCGGGTTTTGCCAACTGGATGAAAGTTCAGTATCAGGAAGAAGCGGCACATGCGCTGAAATTTTTCAATTACCTGACCGAACGCAATGGCAAAGTAGTTTTGAAAGCGATCGAACAGGTACCGGTTGATTTTGGTGGAATTGTTGACGTATTTGAAAAGACACAGGTGCACGAAGCCCATGTTACCGACCTGATTAATAATTTGATGAGTGTTGCGATAGCAGCCAGCGACCATGCTTCTCAAAGTTTCCTGAAGTGGTTTATTGATGAACAGGTTGAAGAAGAAGCCAACGTTCAAAAGATTCTGGACACACTCAAGCTTATCGACGGACAAGGTAATGGAATTTTTATGATGGATCGTGAATTCGGACAGCGAGTCTTTGTTGATCCAAATGCGGCAGTATAATTTTTACAAATAATAATTTGCAAAAGGCTGCCATTTGGTAGCCTTTTTTTATGTGCGATTTTTTCAATCGCTATTTATTAGCAACTTAATCAGAATTTTAAAATTGGTAATTTAAAACAGAATATCATGAAAAATATTATTGTAAATAGGCTGGATTATATCAGAATACAAAAGCAAATTGGTGAAGCAATGCAAAATAAAACGATTGCTGCATCAGAAGCGGAAAAACTGATCAATGAATTAAATTCTGCTACAATTCTTGATCCGGATAAAATTCCGGGTGATGTAGTAACAATGAATTCAGTTGTGAAAATAACATTTGTCGATGCCGGAAAACAGCAGGAATTTAAAATAGTGTATCCAAATGAAGCGAATTTAAAGGAAAAAAGAGTTTCAATCTTTTCTCCTGTTGCAACTGCCCTGATCGGGTTCAGGGTGGGGGATTTAATCGAGTGGATGGTTCCGGGAGGCTTGACAAAAATCAGAATTGATGAAATAATTTATCAACCCGAAGCAGCTGGCGATCTTACAATTTGATGATGTAGTTGTTTGATTTGAAAACTACCTTTGAATCGAACAGGTTTTTAAATAATTTTTTATTGTTTCCTGATTGAAAATAGAATCATGATAACAGATATTGAAACAGCATTTTCCGAATTCTTCGAAATATGCAAAACAAACATTCCGGAGAAAGATCATTCAAAAATTCAGGATGCCTATAAATTCGCATGCGATGTTTTTGGAGATACCAGTTGGGAGTCGGGCGAAAATATTGTAATTCATTCCATTGATGTAGCAAAGATTGTAGTTCTCGAAATTGGTCTCGGGGTGGATTCGGTGATTGCTGCCCTGTTGCACAATGTATTTTACAAGGATCAGTATGTCAGCGAAATAGAAGTAAGATTCGGGAGATCGGTCGCCTCTATTTTGCAGGGAATGGCAAAGATTAACGCGCTCGGAACAGATACGGTTGAATTGCATTCAGAAAACTTCCGCAACCTGATGCTTGCAATGGCTGGCGATGTGCGGGTAATTTTGTTGAAGATAGCTGACCGCATGCAGGTAATGCGTCACCTCGATTTACAAAGTGACGCTATACAAGCCAAAATATCAAGTGAAACATCTCATTTGTATGCTCCGCTGGCTCACCGGCTTGGTCTGTACTACATTAATTCAGAGCTGCTTGATCTTTGCCTGAAATACCAAAATCCGGAGGCTTATAAAGCAGTTGCCCTTAGGTTGCAGGAAACCGACAGGGAACGTGCGAATTTTGTGGCTGAATTTGTGAAGCCAATCGAAAACAAGCTGAATATCAGGGGTTTTTCCTTTGACATGAAAGCCAGAACCAAATCCATCAATTCCATCTGGCGCAAAATGCAGACACAGAAAGTGGAGTTTGATGAGGTAATGGATTTATTTGCCATTCGTATTATTCTCAATACTGAACTGGAAAATGAAAAATCGGATTGCTGGCAGGTGTATTCGGTCGTTACAGAAGAATACCAGTCGAACCCGAAACGTATGCGCGATTGGATAACCATACCCAAATCGAATGGTTACGAGTCGCTGCATGCCACTGTTTTAGGGCCACACGACAAATGGGTTGAGATTCAGATCAGAACCAGGCGTATGGATGAAATTGCAGAAAAAGGACTGGCTGCGCATTGGAAATACAAAGGTGGAACCGGTACTTCTGAAATGGAAAAATGGCTGGCCAACGTGCGTGAAATTTTGGAAAATCCGGATTTGAATATGGTCGATTTTATCGACGAATTCAAAATGAACGTTTATGCCGATGAGATATTTGTATTCACGCCAAAGGGCGATTTACGCAAATTGTCGGCTGGAGCAACATTGCTCGATTTTGCCTACGAGATCCATTCAGGAGTAGGCGACAGATGTGTGGGCGGAAAAGTAAACGGGCGAAATGTAACCCTGCGGCATAAGCTTAAAAACGGCGATCAGATATCGGTTGATACAGCAAACCATCAGCGACCTAAGTTGGATTGGCTCGATTTTGTTGCAACAACAAAGGCGAAAAACCGGATAAAAGCCAGTTTGAATGAGGAAGTTAAACGCGAAGCCGAGAACGGTAAAGAAATCGTTCTCCGGAAAATGAAGAACTGGAAGATTGAATACAATGACGAAAGTATTCGAAAAATACTGAAGAATTATAAACTGAAACTTGCGCAGGACTTGTATTACAATGTTTCGACCGGCAAAATTGATCCGCTTGAAATTAAGGAGTTGTTGGTGGGGAAAAAGGAAGAAACTGCCAAACAACTTATTGCAGATATATTGCCCAAAGAAAAAATTCAGGATCTGGAATTTTCAGGTGGAGATGATTATCTGGTGATTGACAACAACCTTAAAAATGTAGTTTATAAATTGGCTCCCTGCTGTAACCCGATTTTCGGAGATCCGATATTTGGGTTTGTTACCATTAGTGAAGGCATAAAAATTCACCGTTCAACTTGCCCGAATGCCCCGCAATTGCTTGAGCGCTATCCATACCGCCTCATTAAAGCGAAATGGCAGGAGACAAAGAAAAAATCGTCGTTTCAGGCAACCATACGCATTGCAGGAACCGATGAAATTGGAATTGTGGGGCAAATTTCGCATGTAATATCAAAAGATATTGGCGTGCAGATGCGTTCAATAAATATTGATACCAACAATGGCGCATTCGACGGAACTTTGCGGGTTTTTGTAAATGGGCTTGATCATCTTGACTTTTTAATGAATAAACTAAAGGGTATCAATGGTGTTATATCTGTTACAAGGGCTGAATAGAAGACGTTTAATTGAAAATTTAAAGATTAAATAGCAATGAATGATTTAATGAATAAGGCAAAATTGTTGTTTGATCAGAATGAATTTTCGGGTTCATTCGACGCTTTGAATGAGATTCTCCGGAATGATCAAAATGACAGTGGTGCATTTTTGCTTAGGGCGCGAATACATTACAAAATGCAAAACTGGGGAGATGCAATGAATGATTATTGTTCGGTTTTGGAAATTGAGCCCGGAAATCAGGAAGCAAAATCAGGAATCGAAATGGCCGGAAATATTTTGGGGTATTTCACGCCTGATATGTTTAATCCTTAGATATTTATGGCGATCTATTTTATGTATTTCGGTTATATTTCGACCATGGAAAGATGTTTTTTTTAATTTCAGTGTTAATTAATTCTTAGGTTTTTTATTTGTATTTGTTATTTTTGGCATGAACTTAGTTAATATCAGAGAAGAAATTTAAGAAGATGAATTATAAACCTTTAAAATTATAAGTATGAAACGATTTTTTTTAGCTATTGTGTTTTGTTTTGGAATTGTGGTAGGATTTGCACAGGAAGAAAAAGGTGCAATCGATTTTAAAAATGAAGGCAATGAAGCTCTGCGCTCTAAAGATTACGCCGGAGCTCTTAAGTTATATGAAACTGCATTGAGCAAATGGGGCGATGAACCTAAAGATACCGCTATGGTATATAATATGGCAGTTTGTGCCTATCAGTCGAAAGACTTTACCAAAGCAATCAAACTGTTAGATGAAACGATTGCAATGGATTATAAGAAAGAAACCGCGTTGCTTTATAAGATAAATACTTATAGATTAACGAAGAATGATGAAGAGTATGAAAAAACCCTTGAGGTTGCTCTGGCTAATTCGCCCAATGATGATAAACTTAAGGGAATGCTGGCCAATGTTTATCTGAAAGAAGCCAATGTTTTTTATACTGCCGGTGCTACTATTCTTAAAAATGCTGCCGCTGATGTAGCTGCCGCAAAATACAAAACAACCGACGAACCCTACAAAGTTGCTACTGAAAAAGCAAAGGATGAGTTTAAAAAAGCACTTCCGTTGGTAGAAAAGGCACTGGCTATCGATCCTGAAAATGCAACAGGCAAACAATTAAAGGCTGCCTGTGAGCAAAATATTTAAGGATAAATATTTCGATTACTTTAAAAAAAAACGAGGCCATCTGCAAAGGTGGTCTCGTTTTTTTTTTGTCGGTTCAACTCCCAATGTTGATGTCCCAACAAACAAGAAGATAAAATGATCGGGTGATCGTTAAATAAATGGAAGTATTCAGATAGCTCAATGTTTTTATTTGTGTTACTTTTGGTAGCTATTAAGTGTATAGGAAAAAATCGATAGAAGGTTGTGAGATGGAATACATAGTCCGTTATTTTTCAGAATTGTACTATCTGGTAGGCGAAATGGCTCCATGGTTGCTACTGGGGCTGGTATTTGCCGGTTTGTTGAAAGTCTATTTTCCGCAGAAACACATCGATAAATATTTGGGCAAATCAAATTTCAAGTCGGCTGTTAACGGCTCCTTGCTTGGAGTTCCCATGCCACTTTGTTCATGCGGAGTAATTCCTACCGGTATATCATTTTACAAGAATGGCGCATCGCGTGGCGCAACCAATTCGTTTCTGATTTCGACGCCGCAAACTGGGGTCGATTCCATTTTTGCTACCTATTCTATGCTCGGATGGCCTTTTGCTATTCTTCGGCCAATCGTAGCTTTTACAACCGGGATCTTCGGGGGAGTCTTAACCAATTTACTGATCAAAGAACCACCGAAAGTTGTTGCCCCACCCGTTAACTCGAAGTATGGAAGTTTCAAAATTGACGCTGTAAAACTGGGGAAAATCAAAGAAACATGCGCCGACGACTCCTGTGGTTGCCACGAGCCTCCAAAGAAAGATCGTCATCCGCTTATTCAGGCAGCAAACTATGCTTTTGTAGAATTGCTTCAGGATATTGCCAAATGGTTGATACTTGGTTTTTTAGTTGCAGCACTAATTTCAGTTTTGTTGCCTCCTGACTTTTTTAGCATGTTCAAGGGCTACGGGGTGCTCGAAATTCTGGTAGTATTGGCCGCTTCAGTTCCAATTTATGTTTGTGCAACCGGTTCTATTCCGATTGCGGCAGTTTTGCTTATGAAAGGCGTTTCGCCCGGAGCCGCTTTGGTTTTTATGATGGCCGGTCCGGCAACGAATGTTGCAACGATGACCGTTATTGGTAAAACAATGGGTCGAAAATCACTGTTTATTTACCTTGCATCCATTACCGGAGGAGCTATTTTCTTTGGTTTGCTCACCAATTGGCTGATTCCTGCCGATTTTATCATGAGCCACATGAACCATTTGATGGCGCATGGCGAAGCCCACGAAATGTTCCCGAAATGGGTGGGGATTGCTTCATCGGTTATTCTGGTAGTTTTAATGGTTTCAGGATACATTGCTAACCGAATTCAAAAAAATAAAAAAATGACAGCTGAAAAGTTTCAAACGATCAAAGTTGAAGGCATGACTTGCTCGCATTGCGAAGCCAGTATAAACCGCAACCTTTCGAAAATAGAAGGTATTGAAGAAGTGGTAGCTGATAAAAACACTTCGCAGGTGAAAATTAAAGGGTCAAAGATAAATCTGTCTGAAATTGAACTGATTGTGACTGATCTGGGCTATCAATATAAAGGAAGCATCTGATGAACTGGATTGATTACAGTTTGGCTGTTTTGATAAGTATGCCCATTTTGGCAACAGTTGTTTTGGGTGCATTTTTGGCTAAAAACGGGAAAGATGCTATGGGAAAACCCACCATTCATCCGCTGCTGTTTTTTACTGGTAAATTTTTCCTTTTTGGAGTTTGGGCTTTGTTTGCTGTAACAGCCATTTTTCCTGAATACCGTAATTCAGTGCCCTACTTAATTCAGGATTACACTCCGGAAGTTCAAAAGTTATTGGCTGCTGTATTTCTGATTCCCGCAAATCTGATTATCGTTCCGGCCTACCTTTCGATGGGTTTGATAACCAATATCGGATTGCCAACCGGAAAACACGCGCTTCGCACAAGCGGTATTTATGCCATTAGCAGAAATCCGATGTATGCCAGTTTTTTTTTCATGAATACCGCTACTTTCTTATTTCTTCCCAGTGTTTTGCTCCTGATGGTGATGTTGTATGGAATGATCGTTCACCACTTCATTATTTTAGGCGAAGAGAAATTTCTCGAAAATGAATTTGGCAACGAATACCGAAAATACAAGGCCAGAGTTCCACGGTATTTCTGAATAATGAATTGCAAAAGAGGTGACAGTATTGTAATTTCTTCATTTACATTTTGATACTTGTGTCATAAGATTTACTTTTAGTGAAAAATAAATCTTATGAACAGACGAAAAATCCTTGTTGTCGGAAGTTCAAATACCGATATGGTCATCAAAACACACAAATTCCCGGCTCCCGGCGAAACTATTTTGGGTGGTCGTTTCCTGATGAATGCCGGAGGAAAAGGCGCCAATCAGGCGGTTGCCGCTGCCCGATTGGGTGGCATTGTCACTTTTGTAGGCAAAATTGGTGACGATATCTTCGGTAAACAGGCTGTTCAACAACTCGAAGACGAAGGAATTAATGTTGATTTTGTGGCAGTCGATCCAGAAAATCCGAGTGGAGTAGCATTGATCACTGTTGATAAAAAGGGCGAAAACTCGATCGTGGTGGCGCCCGGCTCGAACGGTACATTGAGTGCAGCCGATTTTGATAAGGCGATTGCCGAGTTGTACGAATCGGAGTATGTGCTGATGCAACTTGAAATTCCGATTCCGACTGTTGAGCACATTGCCCGGATGACTGCGAAAAAGCAAAAGAAGGTGGTTTTAAATCCGGCTCCGGCTGCTGTTCTTGCCGATGAATTGCTTCAGAATTTGTATATCATTACGCCCAACGAAACGGAAGCTGAACTGCTTACCGGAATTAAGGTTTCAGACGAACAATCTGCTTTAAAAGCTGCTCTGATTCTCAATGAAAAAGGGGTTGAGCTGGTGATTATTACAATGGGTTCAGCCGGTGCATTTTTGCTGTCGAACGGAAAATCGGAAATCATCAGCGCTCCAAAGGTGGAGGCGGTTGATACCACCGCTGCCGGCGATACTTTCAACGGTGCGCTGGTAGTTGCTTTGTCAGAAGGAAAAACGATTCAGGAATCGATCGCTTTTGCCAATAAGGCCGCAGCTATTTCAGTTACAAGGATTGGGGCACA
>JAIBEZ010000037.1 GCA_019459485.1 Prolixibacteraceae bacterium | reverse complement strand
GGCATGAAATATAGCATTAATGGTACTGACTATTCGAACACAAACGGAATCTTTACTGGGGTTGTTCCTGGTTCGTACACTGTTACTGCTAAAAATCTGGCTGGATGTGTTTCTCCCGGAACCAGTGTAATCATTAATCCACCAACTTCACATTTCGCTCCTGTCTTGTCAGGAAATGGATTTGCATATATGAATTTCTATGCAAGTACAGCGAAGATCAATGGCACTGATTTGCAGCCGGGTGATGAAATTGGCATATTTGACGGCACTGTCTGTGTTGGATCTGGCGTATTGACAGAGTTATTGAATGGAGAAAATTTCCTGGAAATAAGGATTAAAATCGATGATCCATTAACCACCGAAATAGATGGTTTTACCGAAGGCGATTTTGCCACATTTAAGCTATGGGATGCCAGTGAAAATAGAGAAATTTCTGAAATAAAGATTACCTATATCGATGGTGATAATATTTTCACAAATGGAGCTTCAACCTGGTATCATATCGGTGGATTTGTTCCAATGGATCAAGAAATCATGCTTACCAACGGATGGAATATCTTCTCGTTATTCGTAACACCTGAAAATGCAAATATGATGCAGGTCGTTCAGTCTTTGATTAATGCTGGATCACTGGTTAAAGTAATGGATGAAGCCGGACATGCGCTTGAATTAATTCCTGGAACTTCAACCTGGGCTAACCAAATAGGTAACTGGAGAAATACGGAAGGATATCAAATAAGGATAAATACCCCAACCACAACAACCCTAACCGTAAGTGGATTACCAATTTACCAAGCCGTCCCTATTGATCTGATTTCCGGATGGAATATTATCAGCTACCCGGTTTCATCTTCACAAAACGCCTTAACTTTCATCAATAGCTTGGTTAATTCAGGTACATTGGTAAAAGTGCAGGATGAAATCGGTGCCGCAATTGAACGCAATCCTATCACTTCACAGTGGATTAACAACATTGACAATTTCAACCCTGGAGAAGGATACAAAGTCAGGGTAAATGCAAATGATTTATTTACGGTCAATCCAAACTGGACTGAAATACCAGGATTTTCAAAATCAGCCATTTCCACAGCTGTTCCTGAATATTTTAAAACAATATGGAAAGGAAACGGATTTGATCACATGAACTTCTATTTGTCTGAGATCAACAGTGGAACAACCGTTTTAAAAGCCGGAAATGAGATTGGCATCTATGACGGGCAAATTTGTGTTGGTGCCGGGGTTATTCAGAATACCGGCGATCAATTCTACTCCTTTGTCGTATCTGCTGACGATCCTACAACCATTGAAATAGATGGATTTATTAAAGGACATACCCCAAGTTTCAGGGTTTGGGATCCTGTTACCAATAAGGAAACTCCAATAAAAGAAATCGAATATTATCAGGGAAGTAACCGTGTATTCGAACCTATGGGAACAGCTTCAATAGGTATTAACTCTATTACTGGTCTTGATATTGAACTTGGAGCAATGACCTCGTTGGGTAATAATTATCCGAATCCATTCCATAATGAAACTACCATACCTTATGTAATTGGAAAAGAAACCATGGTTGATATTTCAATTTATGATATGATTGGGAGGAAAATCAACACGCTGGTTCATGGCATCATTCAACCGGGAAGTTACACTGCCGTTTGGAAAGCAAATGATTCGAAAGCCAACCGGATTAAACCTGGTACTTATATCTGCAAAATGCAAGTCGAAAAAGGAGAAATGGTCAAATTAATGGTTGTTCAATAAACAAAGGTAATTTTCATTTAGCAAGTCAAATTTTACCCTGGCAGTATCCTCTGCCAGGGTAATTTGGGAAGCACACGATTCGATTTTTAAGTAGGAAATAATTTAACTCTAAAATAAATGCTCATGAAAAAAGTTTTATTTTTATTAATCGCATTATTCCTCCATGCGGGTTTTGCCTTTTCCTCCCACTTTTCCAAAAATTGGACAGGAAACGGATATAACCAGATGAATTTTAATGCCATCTCAGCTCTGGTAAATGGAGAACCTCTTCAAGCAGGTGACGAAATCGCAGTCTTCGATGGAGCAAACTGTGTTGGTTTTAATGAAGTGCTAATTCCAACTGTGTCCGGAAATATCGTTTATATAATTGCTTCCGCCGATGATCCAAATAGTTCAGCTCTGGACGGATTTATATCCAACCATCCTGTCACCATAAAAATATGGGATCAAAGCAGGGGTGTTGAAATTGATAATATAGCGATTTTAAATCCTTTTGGGCCGCAAATTTTCACTCCGGGAGAATCCTTATGGATGAATTTGGTTGGAACGTGGACATGTACTCCTCCGGCAGCACCTTCGGTAAACGTGGTGAATAACTGTGATGGCACTTCAACGCTCACGGCTCTGGATTATGTTGGAACGTTAGTATGGAGTACAGGCGAAACTGCCGAATCTATTATAGTTTCAGTAACCGGAGAATATTGGGTAACCCAAACGGTTAATGAGTGCACCAGTTTAAAAGCAACAGCAATTGCTACTCCCAGAGGTGAGGTGGTTAGTGTCTCCATTTCGGCATCAGAGACTACCGTTTGCCCAGGCACACAAGTATCCTTTACTGCAATTCCTGTGAATGGTGGAACAAATCCATCCTATGTGTGGAATGTCAATGGTTTTCCTACTGACTCCAGGCCGACTTTTATTTACGCTCCAATTGATGGGGATAAAATTACTTGCACAATATGGTCAGATGCGCCTTGTGTGATTGCTCCTGAGGCAACATCCGATCCCATAATAATGGAAGTAACTCCGGGATTATTGGTTGGTGTCGCAATTTCGGCATCGGCAAACACGATATGTCCCGGCCAGTCGGTAACTTTTACAGCAACACCAGCCAATGGAGGTAATAACCCACAATACTACTGGTATGTAGGAAATACTCAACTTGGAAGTAGTGTTCAATTTGTACACTACCCACAAAACGGGGATGTAGTTACCTGTAAAATCTATTCCGACGCAGAATGCGTTGAGAATACTGAAAGAGAAGCAACATCGGATCCTATAACTATTACCGTAACCCCGGGCTTGGAAGTTGGTGTTTCCATCGAAGCATCTTCAACAACTGTATGTCCCGGCCAGTCGGTAACCTTTACAGCAACACCAGCCAATGGAGGTAGTAACCCACAATACTACTGGTATGTAGGAAATACTCAACTTGGAAGTAGTGTTCAATTTGTATACTACCCACAAAACGGAGATGTAGTTACCTGTAAAATCTATTCCGACGCAGAATGCGTTGAGAATACGGAAAGATATGCAACCTCCAACGAAATCACGATGACGGTAACCTCAAATCTTCCGGTCAGTGTGAGCATCGCAGCTGTTCCTTCGGGAGCCATCTGTTCGGGTACATCGGTTGCCTTTACCGCAACACCGGTCAACCTTGGAACTACTCCTGTCTACCAGTGGATAGTAAACGGAAACAATGTTGGAACAAACAGTGCAAGCTATTCTTATACTCCGGCTAATGCCGATGTGGTGACTTGCATGCTGACTTCAAGTGAAACCTGTGCAACAGGCAATCCTGCCACTTCCGACCCAATCAGTATGTCGGTAACTTCCAACCTGCAGGTCAGTGTGAGCATCGCAGCTGTTCCTTCGGGAGCAATCTGTTCGGGTACATCGGTTACCTTTACCGCAACACCGGTCAACCCTGGAACTACTCCTGTCTACCAGTGGATAGTAAACGGAAATAATGTTGGAACAAACAGTGAAAGCTATTCTTATACTCCGGCTAATGCCGATGCAGTGACTTGCATGCTGACTTCAAGTGAAACCTGTGCAACAGGCAATCCTGCCACTTCCGACCCAATCAGTATGTCGGTAACTTCAATGCCTCTAGCCCCAACAATAAATGTGGTCAACAATTGTGACGGTACTTCAACCCTCACTGCTTCAGGCTACACGGGAACATTGTTGTGGAGCACTACCGAAACCAATGCCTCCATTACTGTTTCAATTGCAGGAACTTATACCGTTACTCAAACCGTGAACGGATGCACAAGTCTGGCAGGTTCAGGAACTGCGGCTCCAAAAACTGCTCCATTAGCCCCGGCAGTAAATGTGGTGAATAATTGCAATGGTACTTCAACACTCACAGCTTCGGGTTACACCGGAACATTACTTTGGAGTAACGGCGAAACCACAGAGTCGATCACGGTTTCTGTTGCCGGATCTTACACCGTCACTCAAACTGTTGACGGATGCCTGAGCGAAGCAGGTTCAGGAACTGCGGTAGTAACTGCCTGCACAAATGCACTCAACCTTAGCGTTTTTCTTGAAGGTCCTTTTTCCGGATCGTCAATGACTACCCAATTAAACACCAATTCATGGATACAATTGACCCAACCATATAGTGGAACTCCATGGAATTATACTGGTACAGAACAAGTTTCAGAAATTCCGACTGGTGTGGTTGATTGGGTATTGATTGAATTACGCCTGGCTGTTTCACCTGATTTGGCCACTTCTGAAACTATTCTGAATAAACGTGCTGCTTTTGTAAAGAGCAATGGAAGCGTTGTCGATCTGGACGGATCAAGTCCTGTAAGTTTTGATAATCTGAATGTAACTGCCGGTAATAACCTGTATGTAGTTATTCGTCACCGCAACCATTTGGCCATCATGTCGGCAAATGCTGCAGTACTGACAGGTGGTGTTTACAACTATGATTTCACCACAGGTATCAATCAGACTTATGGTGGCGAAAATGGCTTCAAACAGGTTGGATCTGCGTTTGTAATGGTAGCAGGTGATATTTATCAGGATGGTGCAATCTGGGTAGATGATTACAACGATTGGGCTGCCGAATTTGGAGCAACTGATGGGTATTTTAAATCGGATTTAGATATGGACGGTCAATCTTATACTCCTGACTTCAACAATTGGGCGATTAACTTCGCCTCTGAAGTTGACGACCTTCTTAAATCTGCAAAACTCCAATCAAAATACATTAGTGGAGTTCCCAAATGAAAAGTAAAAAAGTAGATTAAAGTACTGTCTAAACACCAGAAAAGCTATGAATATGTTATTCCAATTTCTATCTGCAATGAACGTAATGATTCTGCCCATTGCTAAAAAAGTTGCTATCAGGGGACCGACAACAAAAATGCATTACACTATAATTGAACAATTTAACTGATAGATGCGATTCCCAACTTAATTAGAAAACTCCAGTAGTACACATTTTAAGTAAATTATTAATTGCTTGAAATATGAAAACTAAAACTTGAAGTTTGATTAAAAATCGAATATGCGAAAAATATACTTGGTCAAAAGATTCAAATAGTTTAACTATAACGCTTTAAAATTATATGATTAATATTTCCATTATAAAGAATAACAAACTCTACCGATTTGGCCCGCAAATTCAAAAAAAGTGGGCTACCTAAAATAGTGATTCAATATTTAAAAAAAAAAATTATGAAAGAGATAATAAAACGACTATCAATTTCAATTTTGTTTGTGGGTTTAATTTTAAGTACAACCTATGCACAAATTAATCCCACAAGTCCGGAATATGAAATGTTAAAATCATCCGGTGCCATACCAATCCCTGAGCAGGTAGAATTCAATGGGCCTATCCCAACGATTTCAGCAGAACCCATATTGAAAAGTGCAAAAGAAGCCAGTTGTTTACTTATTCCGTTGGACGACTCTTTTACCTATCTGGAAAGGAATGATGACTTCTACACATCAGAAATATCTTTACCATTTGATTTCGATTTTTATGGCAGCATTCAAAGATCATGTTGGATAAATAACAATGGCAATGTATCCTTTGATGGACCATATTCTGAATATACTGCGACAGGTTTTCCTGTAAATGGGTATCCAATGCTTGCACCATTCTGGGCCGATGTTGACACAAGAAATGCCGCAAGTGGTTTAATGTGGTATAAAGTTGAGCAACACCGCGTGATCGTTATCTGGGACGCTGTTGGATATTATAATACTGAAGCAGATAAAGTCAGCACGTTTGAATTGATCTTCACAGACGGGACGGATCCATTGGTCGGTATTGGCAATAATGTGGCTTTCAGTTATGATGACATGCAATGGACTACAGGCAGTGCCTCAGGAGGGTCAGGTGGTTTTGGTGGTGTGCCTTCAACAGTCGGTGTAAATAAGGGCGATGGTGTTACTTTCGCTCTGGTAGGTCGCTTTGATCACGAAGGAGT
Organism: Prolixibacteraceae bacterium; assembly: GCA_019459485.1. Lineage (GTDB taxonomy): Bacteria > Bacteroidota > Bacteroidia > Bacteroidales > Prolixibacteraceae > Aquipluma. Next base: position 11,636 of record JAIBEZ010000037.1, on the reverse strand, counting down.
CGATTACGACGGCCCTGGTGGCAATGCTGACGGAGTTAGCTATCTGGATTGTAAAAATTTCTTCTTCAGCACAACTACAAACAGCAATATTCCCCCGGTTGCCTCTGGATTTCCTGCATCACCTGTCACCATCACTTTAGGCGATGTTTGGAATTATTCGGTTCAATTTCTTTCGCCTGAATTAGGACAATCAACATCAACCCTAGTCGATGATGGAGGTTTGTCAGATTTTGCATATACAACTACGACCGGGAGTGTTTCCCAAATAGATCTGAACGTTACGGGTACCAACGATAATCTTGGTTCACATACGCTCGTATTTACAGCAACAGACGATGGCTCCCCTGTTGGGGTAACAACTGTTTATCTCGAAATTATTGTCGTATGCACAAATCCGGCAAGCGGAGGGGAAATTGGAAATGCACAGGGTAATTGCGGTGAATTCAATCCAACAGCTATCACAAGCGTTTCACTTCCCAACGGACATGCTGGAACACTCGAATACAAGTGGAAATATTCGACCGACATGGTAACTTTCTTCGATATTTCAGAATCGAATTCCGAAACTTATGACCCTGAATTAATTACCCAAACCACATTTTATAAACGATTGTCAAGGGTTACCTGCAAATCAGACTGGACAGGCGCTGCGGAATCAAATGTGGTTAAAATGGAAGTCATGATTGCCCCAACAGTTACTACTGCATCTGTAACTCCGGAATCAGTGGTCGGTTCGGGGCAAGTAGTTTTTTCGGCTTCGGCAAGTTCCGGAGATATAAAATGGTATGATGAACCAACCGGAGGAACAGAAATAACTGTCCTTAATCCAATAATTACTGCTACAACCACTTATTACGCAGAAGCGATTTCCAATGGCTGTATTTCGTCTTCTCGCACAGCTGTAACAGCAACAGTAATCCCTGTCGGTCAGAAACAATTGAATTTTAAATTTGCAAATCCCAGAATTACAAATGTTTCAGGAACTGATTATTTTGAGTTTGATATTCAGGCAAAAGCGAATGAAGCTGGCACTTACTTATGGTCTGGTCAAATTATCCTAAAATTTGATAACACGACTCTGAGCACTGCTGTTGCTGAATGGTTCATTTCCAGACCTTCGCCTTTTAGTGACTTAAACTCGGCTGGCAATCCAAAATACGCAACCATCAAAACAATTACTGGCACATCTCCCAACAAAGTACTAAATATTGGTTATTTGGGCGATGTTAATGTGGTAAAAAATTCAGCAAGTTCGGCGGACTTCGTTGAAATCACAACCAGTTATCAGACCCTTGCCAGTGTAAGAGGAAAAATCATATCAAACACCGGAGTTGGAGGTATAGATTTCAAAGAAGCCAATATGAACGGTTATCAGTTCAATAAACTTTCCGACAGCCCATGGTATTCAGCATATACAAATCCGAACTTGTATGATGATGCAGATTTTGTGGATACTTATGTAGAAAGGGTTTTTTGTACAAATTACCCTTGGACTCAAATTGGAGGATTGGATTGGGCAGAACCAGTAAATACTTCGGTTTGGGATGGCAATGCAAAAACTCCGTCTGGAGATTTGGCAAATGCTTCTAATCTGCGCATCCATATCCCGGCAACATTATCAGTACCTGCTAATGGTGAAATGACGGTCACCGGAGATACTGAAATCAAAACAGCCAACGGTTTAATTTTTGAATCGGATGCCAGCGGAACTGGTTCTTTCATTACCAATACAAGTTCGGGTGCAGGTTCGGCAGTTGCCCAACGCTACATGACCACCGATGCATGGCATATTGTTGCTTCACCGGTTTCAGGCCAAAGTATTGCAGATTTTCTTGCATCAAATGACAATCTCGGAGTTGATGCAGATGCCGTAGATATTCATGAACCTGATGTTATCAGAGGAATGATGGATTATGATCCAGCATTGAATGAATGGAATGATTATTTTACTAATTCAGAGTCTGGGTCATTAGAAACGGGAAAAGGATTTAGTATGCGTACCATCGAAGACGGAATCGTTTCTTTTAACGGAAATCTTCAGACCGGTAACCTGTCAGCTACCGGGTTAACTCCTGCCAAATGGAATTGTGTCGGCAATCCATACTCGTCTGCAATTGCCATCAATGCAAACAGCCCTAATGGTGTTGACGACTTTTTAAATGCAAATGCAATCACTTCGCAAAACCTTGACCCATCGTACAGCGCGATTTATGTTTGGGACAATATTGATGAAAATAATGGAATGTGGGGGAAATACACCATCATTTCAAATACTCCTGATTTTGGTTCTGAAGCTGCATTTGACGTTCAGCAAGGACAAGCCTTTATGGTTAAAATGAATACTTCAGCAGCGAATATTGATTTTAATTCCAACATGCAATTTCATGGACCGGCATTGGCGTTAAAAGCGACAAAGGGAATTTGGCCAACCATAAAGCTTGAAGTTGCAGGTAACTCTGGTAAAAGTTCAACCATTATCGCATTCAACAACGCTATGACCAAAGGACTGGATCCAACTTATGATGCAGGTCTGTTAAAAGGAGGTTCTGATTTAACGGTTTACTCCAGACTGGTGGAAGACAACGGAGTTTCGTTTGCAATACAGGCTTTGCCAAACAACGATTACGACAAGTTGATTATTCCAATCGGACTTGATTTCAAAACCGGTGGCGAAGTAATCTTTTCATCCGAATCAATTGACCTGTCATCAGATTGTCGGGTAATTCTGGAAGACAAACAAAGCAAAACGTTTACTGATCTTTCCAAAGATGATTATAAAACATCCGTTGAAGCCAATTCAAGCATTTCTGACCGTTTCCGGATTCATACTTCCTACCTGACCACCGGCCTGGATACGGAAACCATGGCCGAAAAGCTGAGTGCGTATGCAATACGAAATACTGAAATGATTGTGAGAGGTGAAGTGAGTAGTCAGGCTATTGCATCAGTTTATGATGTACAGGGACGATTGGTTCTGACAAAAAAATTGGATGCCGGAAACAGAAATTCGTTAAGGTTGCCAATGATTAAAACCGGAATATACATGTTGTATATTAAAGACAACGGCAAAGTACAAGGTTTTAAGATTCCTGTAAAAGAGTAAATTTTCAAATTTTAACTACAAATATTTACAGAAATGGAAAAGAAGTTACAAGAAATCGCTAAAAAGGAACTGAATGCCCTTCAGGAAAAAAAAATTTCCCGTAAGGAGGCCATTAAAAAAACCGGATACATGGCTGTTTCCGCAGCAACGATGATGATTTTGCTAAGTAGCCCAAGTCAGGCACAAACATCGCAACCGGCACCACCACCTTGCACGCCCGACAAACCAAACGGTGGTGGACCATGGAAAAAGCGGTAGTTTGAATTAACCATTGAGGGGCCTGGAATTAACAATGATTTCAGGCCTCTTCATTTAAAATCAGCATAACTGCATGAATTATCATTTATTCCTGATAAAAAATCGTGAGTATAAGCCGATATGGTCGGCGTACCATTTTGGATCGTTTATTCGCCTGAGTAGATAGTTCCTTTTATCTTTTGAGTAAAATGCTTTTAGTATTTGTCCAATGTATCCGGTAAATATTCGTTGTGCCATGAAAATTAAACTTCGATGGCTATTGTAAAAAAATGTTGAATTCTGATTCAGCGAATGTTTTTTTAAAAGTATTTGGTAGGCAAAATTTGTTCCTGAGAAGAACGATTCATCTAATCCAAGCACCAAACGGGAAAACGCAAAATAAGCGATGGCTTTCTGTTTCGCTTTAATATGCGGGATAGTTTCAGCCAAAGGGAATCTTCTGGAAAGCAGGTATAAATCATACATTTCGCGCAACGACACACTTCCGAACAAAAATCCCTCATTAGAAAGCTGGCTGTGAACAAAGTTGTGAATAATTTTGTGGTGATCAGATTCAACAAAACATCCATCAAGCGCGGTTACCGATTTCCTTTCCGAATAAATTGTAGCTGAATTAAACCAACTTACATACTCAACGTTTACTGGAATCCGGTGAATCTCAATACTTGCAACGAAATCGAGGTGAGACAGCCTTGGATAATGTTTCAAACTTTCAACGTCGTCGTATTTAGGGATGTCATTAAATTTGGTGTAACCTTTGCTTTCAAGGAGCTCTGCCGAAAGGAGATAATCCTTTTCGGGAACTAAAAAATCAATGTCACCCAGAATTCGTTCCCCAACGTCAGCGTAAAGTCCATCCAGAAGATTACCTGCTCCTTTTAACAGTGTCGGAAATATTTCATGTTCATTTAAAATGTTCATTATTTCCTGAAGTTGTAGCAGTATCTGTTTATTCCTAACCGAGTTTAAATGATGGACCTCCTTCAGAAATTCAGCCAACTCTTCTGGCAAATACTCAATAATTCCGTGTGACTGAAATTTAAGGTAGATGGCTGGCAGTATTAAATGATTATTGCATAAACCAACAAATTGCTCCCACTCGATCAGATCATTTTTGCATTTTTCAATGATTTCCGATTTAAACGCTGGATTTTCATCCAGTGCGAGGCATTTTCCTGTAAAATAAAACAGTTCCTTGTTATTCATTTTCAAATAATTGAGTGATGGCATCCAGCGCTTTTTGATTGTTGGAATAAGTCAACTGATAAAATGACCATTGAGCCACACGATCCAGGAAAATTCCCGCATTGCCCGGATTTGGCACAATCCACGCTTGATCGAGAAGCTGTTTGATAGAATTTAACTGATCAACCTTTTCGAACTCAAATTCTACAGATGGATCATATTTGATCATTATTACCTCCTTGACAGGAAAAGCGATATCATCAAGTTCAACATTATTTTGAGGAGGCAGATAACGTACAGTCTTCTCCGCAGAAGTTTTAGTTAAAGGTTTGTGTTCCAAATCAGGATAAAGTGATGTTAGCACATCCATCGCGCCAGGTTTGACTGACATAGCGATTCGAAATGGCCAGGCGCGGAATAATTCCCGATCGATTGGAACAAAGTCATCAGAAACCAATTGATATCCCCGGGTCTGTAACAATGCCGCAATAGTTGTTTTTCCGCTCCCCGATTTTGCCGGAATAAGAATAGTTTTCCGACCATTGGTAACAGCTGAAGCATGAACAGTCATTAACCAAAAATCGTCTGACTTATCATACATTTCGTTTATCATGCAAACAAAAATGGAGGCAATCAGATGATGGGTATCGTTTTGGGGCCAAACTCCTTTGACTTTACCATTTAGGCGAAATACGGTTTCATCCTGATATCGAAAAAGTTCAAAACGGGATATTTTATCTGCTGTTTTGTCGGTTTCAAGATAGCTGATCAAAGGATGAAGGTATTCTTCAAATTCAGGTTTTTCAACCGAGAACTCTATAAGATTATCATTAAACTGGTACCTGCGTTTAGAGTATGCGGTGAAATTATAATTCTCAATTGTGTCCGGATAGTTGCCTGCGCTATCTTTCAGAATAGCAGGCTGATTCATTTCCGCAGTCTTTGTTCTGATATCATTTACAAATTGGAGACATTCATCATAAGTAAGACCGTAACGTAATACGCATTCAGATGCTATTGTTTCGGCTTTGCAACGTTTAACAGTTTTCCTGAAAACAAACCAAGCCGGCTCCTCCAGTTGTAAATATAAATTGCTGTTTTGAAACCATACCAGATATGAATTTCCGATCTTCTTTTTAATAAATGGAATGCTTGGCATTACTATTTGATTTTGAATGTTGTGAATTATGGTAACAATGCCCTAAAGATATCACTATTTCAAAAATTTCGTCAAGTCTTTTTTTCGATTCCAAAAAAAACTTTCCCAATGCCCAAATATACAAGCTCTTTTGGAATATTTTCATCTGGTAAATTTCTATTGACCATATCCTTCACATTGAATATTTGCAATGAGTTCGGAAATTACCTATTTAAAATGCAATTCTTTAAGTGTTATTTTGCTCATATCTACATTAACCATAAAGGCATTGATTATGAAAACACAAATTACAGAGATTACAAAAAAGGCGGTTGGAGATCTTGCGAACAAACCAATCTCTCGTAAGGAAGCAATTAAGAAAACTGGGTACGTCGCCATTTCGGCAGCAACAATGATGCTATTGCTAAATAGTCCGGCTCAGGCAAGCACTTCCAATAAACACAGTAACGACGGTGGTCGTGGTCGTGGTGGCAGACATAGCAGAGGTGGACGCCATAGTAATTAACGAATTTACCACTAACGCTGTAAAAGAATTTGAACATGGCATTTGTACAAATGGAAAAAAAAAGGCCTGAAATCAATTTTTGATATCAGGCTTTTTAATTTTGCTAAATCAGATAAATCCCCGTCTAAAACTCCGCATTTTTAGGTGTTCTCGGGAAAGCGATCACGTCGCGGATGTTGCCCATTCCGGTTACGAACAACATTAGGCGTTCGAAACCCAAACCAAAACCGCTGTGGGGAACTGTTCCGAACCGGCGGGTATCGAGGTACCAATCCATTTCATGAACCGGAACGCCCATTTCTTCCATACGTTTTACCAGTTTATCGTAGTTTTCTTCGCGCTGTGATCCACCAATAATTTCACCAATTCCGGGGAAAAGCACGTCCATTGCCGAAACAGTTTTACCATCCTCGTTCTGCTTCATATAAAACGACTTGATTTCTTTCGGATAATTGATCAGGATAACCGGCTTTTTAAAATGTTTCTCCACCAAATACCGTTCGTGTTCGCTCTGCAAATCGATTCCCCAATCCACCGGATACTGAAATTTTCCCTTTTTGTAAGGTTTTGAATCTTTCAGAACATTAATGGCTTCGGTGTATGGCAAACGTACAAAGTCGTTTTCCTGAACAAACCGCAGTTTTTCAATCAGTTCCATCGAACGTTCGTCCATTGGTTTGTTTTTTTCTTCTTCCTGAAGCCGTTTGCTCAGGAAATCCAGATCGTCCATACAATTTTCGAGCGCGTATTTAATCAGACTTTTCAGAAAATCTTCTGCAAGGTCCATGTTGTCCTGAAGTTCGTAGAAAGCCATTTCAGGTTCAATCATCCAGAATTCGGCAAGGTGGCGTGCTGTATTCGAATTTTCAGCCCTGAAAGTTGGTCCGAATGTATAAATGTCGCTCAACGCAGTTGCACCCAATTCGCCTTCCAACTGTCCGGAAACTGTCAGGTTGGTAGCTTTTCCGAAGAAATCCTGAGAATAATCAACGCTGCCGTCTTCCAGCAATGGAGGATTTTTTGCGTCCAAAGTCGAAACGCGAAACATTTGTCCTGCACCTTCGGCGTCCGATCCGGTAATGATGGGTGTATGCAGATATACAAAACCTTTGCTGTTAAAGTAGTTGTGAATAGCAAAAGCCATGGCATGGCGAATGCGAAAAATAGCGCTGAATGTGGCAGTACGAAAACGCAAATGTGCATTTTCGCGCAAAAATTCGAGGCTGTGCTTCTTGGGTTGAATCGGGTATTTATCAGGATCGGCTTTGCCGTAAATTACAATTTCGGTGGCATTCAGTTCGACAGCCTGCCCGCTTCCCTGCGATGCAACCAAATCGCCGGTAATTGCCAATGAAGCGCTGGTGTTGATGTCTTTCAGAAATTCTTCGCCAAATTTTTCAACATCAGCAACAACCTGCAAGTTATGAATCGTTGAACCATCGTTTAAAGCGATGAAATTTACATTTTTGCTACCTCTTTTGGTTCGAACCCAACCTTTAACCAATACCTGGGTACCGATCAGTTCTCCACCTATTAATTCTTTAATTTTCAGTCGTTTCATTCTGTATGTTATTTGCTGATTGTTGTTTGTATAATGCTGCTATCAAAAGTGTACAAAAGTATGTATTTCTGAATAATAACTGAGCAGCCCCCCTGAAAATACGGGGCTGGTCATGAAAAATTAAGATGATGCAAGGCGACCACTAATTGCTTTTAAGCCGCTCAATTTGCGGAATCAGTTTTTCCCATGTTTCTGAAGGAATTTTGGCGCCCATTACTTCAACCACGCTTCCGGCCAGCAATGAACCGATTTTACCAGCCACTTCAAGATCGAGGTTTTCGGCCAATGCATACAGAAAACCTGCAGCATAAATATCGCCAGCTCCGGTGGTATCAATACTATTGGCCGGAATGGCATCAATTCGGATTACACGATCACCTGTTTTAATCATCGAACCATTTGCACCAAGTTTGACAACAGCGATGCTACACATTTCGGCTATTTCGTTCAATGCTTCTTCAGGATTTTTACCAGTCAAGGCCAAGGCTTCCTCTTCGTTGGCAAAAACAATGTCAACATACTGGCGTATCATCCGATGAAGAAATTCAATGTTTTGCTCAACAATATTAAAACTGGCCATATCAATTGCAACCAGCAGACCGTTTTCTTTAGCTGTTTTCATTGCGGCTTCGATGAGCGCATGGTTTTGCACCAGATAACCCTCGATGTGCAGAATACCATAGCCCATGAAAATCTCCGGGGTCATTTCTTCAGCGGTTAATTCCAATGCTGCTCCAAGGTAAGTACCGAAAGTTCGCTCCGAATCGGCGCTGATCAATGCAGTTGCATGGCCGGTTCCTGTCTCACTGTAGAAAAAATGAGTATTGATATTGTTGGCTTCAAAATCGCTGACGAAGAAATTACCCATTTCATCGTTCGAAATTTTTCCGATGTACCCGCATTTTCCGCCTAATTTAGCGATACCATTAACAGTATTGGCAGCCGATCCGCCAGTTTGAATGATTCGGGCAACATTTTTTGTTTCTTTTTTTATTTCGGAAGAAAGAGCAGCATCCACAAGTGTCATACTTCCTTTTGGCAAGCCAAATTTTTGTAATACAGCGTCATCCGCAATATTGATCAAAACGTCAATGAGGGCATTCCCGATTCCTAGAATTGATTTTCGGCTGTTTGGTGCGCCAGTATATGTATCCATAAAAATTTTTTATGCAAAAATATTTTTTCTTTTCGGAAAAGCTACTATTTTTGCAACGCTTTTAAAGGAAACGGTTACACGTAACGGCAAAAGTGGCACATAAAATTCTCTAGTAGCTCAGTTGGTTAGAGCGGCGGACTGTTAATCCGTAGGTCGTAGGTTCAAGTCCTACCTGGAGAGCCGATATGATAAGTAAAATTCGCAGAAACGCTTGAAATCAATGATTTCAGGCGTTTTTTGCTTTTACGAAAACCTGAAATTCACGGTATTTCCCGATATTAAGGAGTCTAATTCGAGACCATTTTTTGGAATTCAAAAATAGGTCTCTCCAACCGCTGTAACTACCTCATTATTTGCATTCTATTGCATCACTTTGCACTTCCAATTTCACTTGATTTTGGGTAAATTGAGGTAACAATATAAAGCAATTTAAATGAATTACGAACTAAGTATTTTATTCTCCTTGAAAAGAAGCAAAGAAAATAAAGCAGGTGAAGTCCCAATTTATCTTAGAATAACGGTAAATGGGCAACGTGCAGAGATTTCGACGAACAGAAAAGTTGAAGTTTCAAAATGGGATTCTGACACACAACGAGTAAAAGGCCGTTCAGAATCAGCGAGGATCTTAAATGACTGCCTGGATAATTTACAGAATCGGTTGAACCGGGATTATAATTCTTTGAGTGAAAAAGGTGAAGAAATTACTGCATCAGGTTTGAGAGACACCTTGATTGGCAAAAATGTGAAGAAATATTTTTTGGTGCAGGTTTTTGAAATGAACAATGCTTTGATTAAGCAGGAGGAGGGTCAAAAATATACGCGTAGCACGATCGATCAATACACCACAACTTTGGTAAGACTTAAAATATTCCTGAATCAGGAATACGCATGTAATGATATTGCTCTTTCAAATTTAGATCTCCTTTTTATACGACGATTTGAGATTTTTTTAAAAACCAATTATGAGATTGGGTATAATACTGTAATGAAGCATCTCAAACAGCTTAAGAAAGTGATTCATTTTGCGATGCTGATTGGTTACATGGAACGTGATCCCTTTTTTCAGCACAAAACTGCCAGTAAAGAAGTCAGCCGTGGTTATCTTTCCGCAGACGACCTGAGCAAGATTGAAAACCATGTATTCAGGATTAAGCGTTTGGACCAAGTTCGTGATGTTTTTATTTTCGTGTGCTACACCGGATTAGCTTATTCAGATTTAAAGTTATTATCTCGTGAAAGTATTTCCAAAGGGATTGACGGGAAAAACTGGCTTATATACCATCGCGAAAAAACAGGCATTCGAGCAAGCATTCCATTGTTATCAAAGGCTCTGGCAATCATTGAAAAGTACGATGAAGATCCTGAATGCCAAACAGGAAACAAATTACTACCAATTAAAAGTAATCAAAAGCTAAATTCATATTTATCCGAAATAGCTGAATTGTGTGAAATAGACAAGCATATAACCATGCATTTAGGGCGACATACTTTTGCAACTACTGTGACCTTAACGAATGGAGTCCCGATTGAAACTGTATCAAAAATGCTTGGCCATACTTCGATCAAAACTACCCAGATATACAGCAAAGTTGTTGATACCAAGATTTCGAATGATATGGAACAACTTGAAACAACCTTAAAAGGGAAGAATCCAAGCATTGAAAATGTAAAAGCCATGAGAATATCTTAGAAGCCTCACACCTATCTTCTCTCCTGCAATAAACTGTGTTCATTAGTTACTATTTGCACTTATTTGCTTGATAAATTCATTAATTTTTACTACTTTATTGTTAGTGTAATAATAAATTAACTTACCTATGGATAAAAAAATGGAAAAAAGCGATCAAAAGCCTATATGGCTTAGAAGTAGTAATGTTAGAGCGATGTTAGGCATCTCGGATAGTACTTTACAAACAATGAGAATTAACAAGACACTTCCAGCCTACAAATTAGGTTCTACCTGGTTTTATCGAGAAGATGAAATTTTTGAATCATTGTTGGCTGGTAGAAATTCTAAAATCATAGAAGCTTAGAATGAATATGGATTTTAATTATTTACAAAAAGAGTTTTTAGATCAGATTCAATTCTTAAGAAATGAATTGGCTGACATTAAAAAAAATAGAGATTGTGATGAAATGTGGGATAATTCAGATTTAATCAGAAATTGGAAAATCTCACTACGAACACTAGCTGAGTGGAGAGCAGAAAGGAAAATTGGGTATGTGCAAATTGGTAACAAAATATGGTATCCAAAGGAACAAAGAGAACTATTTGTTAAAGCTAATTTAGTTAAAGGAGGATGGAAAAATATTGGAGAAGGCGAATCAAATTAAAGGTACCCATCCATGAAATGCATTGGTTGCAACTTAATACCTCACTGTCAGATTAAGTTGTAACTAGTTCATTCCCTTGAAAATAAAGGGATCTCTTCTCATGCTTAAAAAATTTTATTTTCGTCGTCAACTTTTGGATGAGCATTCAAATATAATTTGAATTGTTCTTGCTAATCGTCCTCATAACCTCCAAACACATATAATCAAACCCATTATATAGATTATTTCAATCTGTTTAGTACATGACAAAAATATAAATAGCTGATAATCAGCAAAATAAGTGTTAAAATATTTGGATAATACTCTGAATATCAGTATCTTACGAAATATTTCCATATCAATTAGTAAGAATAATGACACCCAGAGTAGAGCATA
>JAIBEZ010000083.1 GCA_019459485.1 Prolixibacteraceae bacterium | reverse complement strand
ACTGCAGCGAAGTTGCTCTTAGAACAAATTGAATCAAAAGGGATTTTTGTTCCTCAAACAGTGATTTTAAACGGACAGTTGAACGTTAGAGAATCGTCTATCAAATTAAATGAAAAATAAAAAGAAACGAGCCATGAAAATAAAATCTCAAAAAGGAGAATTATTATTGGCGAGTTCCATCTGACTGGAAAAAACGGTAAAACTGACCACCCACTTCCTGTATAAATTAACCACCAGTTTCGGAGCAAATTGAAAGAAATTCACATCCTGAGTAAATAACCAAATTGAAAATAACTTGTCTGATTGTAAGAAAAAACCGATGAGCACGAATAAGTGAAGTTTTAAAGCAATCTTTTTGTACATTTTTGCCCTAAGTCGGTACATTTTATTTGCCCTGATCAGGGCTTTTTTGTACCAAAATCTTCGAAATAAAAAATTGTGCAATATGAGTAATACAATTATTTTGTCCGAAAAGTTGTCCGAATAAAACTAAAAAACCTCTGTAAATTATTTATTTACAGAGGTTTAATTTTTGCGCTACGTGACCCAGCTGGGATTCGAACCCAGGACCCCATCCTTAAAAGGGATGTGCTCTACCAACTGAGCTACTGAGTCATCCTTATTGAATTGCCTTATTTATTAAGGCGGTGCAAAGGTAAACGCTATTTTCTTTTTTGCAAACCATACCGACACTTTATCGCAAAATGACTGTTTTTTTTATAAACAATCATTTGTTAGCTTTCTGATCAAGCCTCCTTCAGAATTTAAACTATTTTTGCTTTCTTGAAAAATCAAACAACCGATTGTGAGAAACAAAGTAGTAGTGATAACTGGCGCTTCATCAGGAATTGGCCGGGCGCTGGCCAAAGAATTTGCATCAAAAGGTGCGAAATTGTCGCTGGGTGCACGACGTACCGAATTGCTTGAAAATCTTAGAAATGAACTTCCCGGAACTGAAATACTCATTCAAAAAACTGATGTAAGCAGCGAGAACGATTGTCGGATGCTGATTGACGAAACCATCAAAAAGCACGGACAAATCGACGTATTGATTAACAATGCAGGCATTTCAATGCGCGCACTTTTCGAAGATGTAGATTTGAATGTGATTCGCAATTTGATGGACGTTAACTTTTATGGAACTGTATATTGTACAAAATTTGCGCTACCACACCTGTTGAAAACCAAAGGGAGTCTGGTGGGTGTTATTTCCATTGCAGGATATGTTGGTTTGCCCGGACGCACTGGCTATTCGGCTTCCAAATTTGCAATCCGCGGATTTCTGGATACTGTCAGGATCGAAAACCTAAAAAAAGGATTGCATGTACTGGTGGCTGCTCCGGGGTTCACAGCTTCCGAAGTCAGAAAAGTTGCACTTACCGAAGACGGGTCCCAACAGGGTGAAACTCCGCGCGATGAAAGTAAAATGATGTCGGCAGAAGAATGTGCGCGGCGTATTGTTTGTGCCATTGAGAAACGAAAGCGTTCGTTAATACTAACCTTTACCGAAGGAAAACTGACCGTATTTCTGGGTAAGTTTTTCCCCGCGTTGCTCGATAAACTCACATACAATCACATGGCCAAAGAACCCAATTCTCCATTCAAATAATTCAGATAAAATGATTGTTACCGAAACAAAAGTAAGGGTTTATTACCAGGATACCGACAAAATGGGTGTGGTTTACTACGGAAATTATGCCCGCTACTATGAAATTGGCCGAACTGAAATGATTCGGGATCTTGGATTTACATACAAACAAATGGAAGAACTGGGCATCATGCTTCCAGCCAGAACTCTGAATATAAATTACATAAAATCAGCTTACTATGACGAATTGCTAACAGTTCGGACAATTGTAGATACCATTCCTCAGGTGAAATTTCCGATTAAAACCGAGATATACAACGAAAAAGGAGAATTGATCAATTCAGGAGAAACCGTTTTGGTATTTTACAGCTCGATAACCAACAAACCTGTGGCGGCTCCCAAATTTTTTATCGATGAAATGATGCGGATGTTTAACTGCTAATCTGGCATTTACAAGAATACAAATACCGGACAATTGCCTCTTTATCAGGCAGCACCCATACTTTTATGAACCAGAACGATTGCGGTTACCAGTACAAAAAGAACGATCACCACCCCCGCAGTTTTGTTGATCCACCACAATATCCGCAGGTTAATTTTATGCCTGAACAAGCTAACAATACCTGATAGCGAAAACCACCAAAGTAAAGCACCGGCAAATATTCCCAGGATTACGAAAAATGAATGGTAAGGTTGTTCCAGACTAACTGCCACGCCTGAGCTGGTAAAAACTGCCAGAAAAACAAAAACGGTTAGCGGATTCGACAGCGTAATCAGAAAACTAAAGACAATGTCCTGATAATGATTATTTCCACGAAGTCGGTTTTTGCGCAAATCGCTCACCGGATTTTTGAAAAAGATATGAATTCCGAGCCCCAATACAACAAGTGCCCCAACTGTCTGAAACAGTATTTCGTGCTCACGGATAAAATCAATCAAAATGGTTAGGCTAAAACCAGCAACAATCGCGTAAAAAACGTCAGACAATGCGGCTCCCATTCCACACAACAAACCTGCAATCCGATTCTTGTTTACAGTTCGTTGAATAACTAAAACACCAATTGGTCCCAAAGGGATCGATACCAGAAGACCTATTAAAATTCCTTTTGCAAGCAAGCTTAAAAACATGGTGTAAAAATAAATGATTTTACCGGCAAATACCATCAGACGTAAAAGCTCCCAAAAATTTTAACATTTTGAAAACCTATTCAGCATTATTTCTTATTTTTAGAATCCTTTAAAAACCTGATAAAATGGAAGAATTAGCAGTTGGAACCCGCGTTGAACATCCTCGTTACGGCGAAGGAATCGTCAGTAAAAATAAAATTACAGCGTATGAAATATTTTTTGAACGGGGCGGAAAAATTGAAATTACCAAAAGAAATGAGGATTTGGAAGTAATTGATGCACCAGCAGATAAACCCAAGAATTCGCTGACTTTGGCTGAAATCGAAAAAGTATTGCGATTTGTACTTGAAGAACAAAGCGCTTTGCAGGAAATTGTTCCGCTTGGAGAAAAATGGACTGGTGGAAACATGTTACTTCAACCGGCCAATTTATTGCTAAAGCCAAAAGAGATTCCGATTGAAAGTTTTTTCCATAAAATCGTGATGCTTCGCGACCGGCTTCGGGTACTGGAACAAAATATCAACAGTCATCCCGTTTTGTCCGACGAAGAAAAAGTAAACATGCAACAATACATTACCCGAATTTACGGATCACTAACCACATTCAATATTCTTTTTGCCGACAAAGAACACTATTTTGTTGGCGCTAAATCTTAATTTCATGAAGACAACATTGACAATTTTAACAGCCATTTTTATTACGTTCTCAAGTATGGCACAGGATTTCAAAATTAAAGTATGGCCGAACGGCGCGCCTGAAAACAATGTTGCCCCCGGTGCGGAAAGGACCTGGACAGAAGGTGGCATTGAACGCATTGAAAACATAACCGAAGCTGAAATATCCGTATTTCTTCCGAAAAAAGAAATAAACACAGGTGCGGCAGTTGTTATCTGCCCGGGTGGAGGCTATTGGATTGAAGCAATTGACCATGAAGGATATCAAATCGCCAGATTTCTTCAGGAAAAGGGGATTACAGGCATTGTGCTGAAATACCGCCTTCCTTATGGAAACCATAAAATCCCGCTGATGGATACCCAACAGACCATGCGCTTGGTTCGGAGCAAAGCTGCAGAATGGGGCATCAACCCGTCAAAAATAGGTATTGCAGGTTCATCTGCCGGAGGACATTTGGCCTCGACTGCCGGAACAAAATTCGATACCGGCAATCCGGCAGCAACTGATGCAGTGGGCAAATTAAGTTGCCGTCCTGATTTTATGCTGTTGCTTTATCCGGTGATTACGTTTAATGAAGAATTTGGTCACATGGGTTCGCGTACGAATCTGATAGGTGCCGGAAACAAATGGGAACTGGTTGAAAAATATTCGAATGAATTACAGGTTACGGATCAAACGCCACCTACATTCCTGATTCTGGCCGACGACGATGGAACGGTTCCGCCGCGCAATTCCATCGAGTTTTACCTTGCTCTGAAAGAACACAAGATTCCGGCGGAAATGCACATCTTCAAATCTGGCGGGCATGGGTTCGGAATGAAAAAAACCGGATTGCCGGTTGAGCAATGGCCCGAGTTATTTCTACAATGGATTAAGGAACAGGGAATTACCAAATAAAAGAAAGTTCGGAGTGCCTAGAGTTTGGAGTGCCTAGAGTCAAGATAGGTAAGCATTACAAATACTTCAGGCACTTTTAACGAAAAAAATTTAAACTAATTGGAGTTTCATTGCTTTTTCAACTTTAGGCACTCCGAACTCTAGCACACTTTAGGCACTTTAATCTTTTCTCATGTATTCAAACACTCAACCTGTCAATGTCCTGAAGTTTTGTCCACGCTGCGGATCGGCCAATTTTCCGGCAACCGGCAGCCGTTCGTTTAAATGTGGCGACTGTTCTTTTAACTTTTTCGTTAATTCGTCGGCAGCAGTGGCGGTTTTGCTTTTCAACGAAAAGGGCGAACTGCTTTTCACCAGGCGTGCCATCCAGCCACATTTCGGGAAACTCGATTTGCCGGGAGGTTTTATCGATCCGGGGGAAACCGCAGAACAGGCTGCAATGCGTGAAATTCAGGAGGAATTGGGTATTAAAATACATTCGTTGAAATATTTTTGTTCGTATCCAAACGAGTATGTTTTCTCCGGATTTTCTGTTTACACGCTCGATCTGGCATTTCTGGCTAAAACCGAAAGCTTGCACCAAATGACTGCCATGGACGACATTTCATCTTTCGAATTCTACAAACCCAAAGATGTTGATCTGGAAGAACTGCCGTCCGTTTCCATGAAAAACATCATCAAAGAATTGATTGACCGTGAAGGAACTTATTAGAAAAAGAATCAGCGACCTGCGTTCAAAAATGCAGGAAGTCAGCCTGGATGCAACCATTATTTATGGAACCGATCCGCATTTGAGCGAGTATTTGCCTGCACATTGGCAAACGCGCCCTTTTATTTCAGGGTTTACAGGTTCTGCCGGAATGGTAATTATCAGTAGCGAAAAAGCCGCACTTTGGACCGACTCGCGCTATTTTCTTCAGGCGGAAGAAGAGCTTTCGGGAACTGGTATTGAACTCGTAAAAATGCGAACTCCGGGCTATCCTGAACCTGCTGAATGGCTGAAAGTAAACCTGAAAGCCAACTCAAAGGTCGGAACCGACGAATCGTGTATTTCTGTCAATCAGTTTCGTACCATACAAAATAGTCTGAATCAATCCGGAATTCTCCTGAAAGAATCGGGTGATTTGCTGAACGACATTTGGACAGACCGTCCTCCCCTGCCCGATTCGGCGATCTATGAACATGAGTTGAAGTTTGCCTGCACCAGTCGCAAAACAAAGATTGAAACCATTTGTGCAGAACTGGAAAAATCAGGCGCCAATTTGCAAATCGTTACAGCATTGGACGATCTGGCGTGGACTTTTAACCTGCGTGGAAACGATGTGGAATGCAATCCGGTTTTTATGGCTTATGCTGCCATTTCTAAAGAAGAAACTGTTCTTTTTGTTGAAAATATGAAGCTCCCTTCTGAATTAAAAATCAAGTTGGAAACAGAAGGAATCCAGATAAAAACATACAACGATTTACCAACTTACCTGAAGCAATTACCCGAAACTGCAAGGATTTTACTTGATCCCGACCGCACCAATCATGCTATTCTGAAGAATATACCCGCTTCTTGCAAAATAATTGAAGGTTTATCGGTTCCGTGCAGGTTAAAAGCAATAAAATCAGAAGACGAAATCAGGAATATTCGCAATGCAATGAAAAAAGACGGTGTTGCTATGCTTGAATTTCTATTTTGGCTGAAAAACAATTTGGGTAAAATTCCGGCAACCGAATATACCGTTGCCGAAAAACTGATTGAATTCCGCAGCAAACAACCTTACTACAAGGGCATCAGCTTTTTTCCGATTGTTGGATACAAGGAACACGGAGCGATTGTTCATTTTCATGTTACCGAAGAAAATGCCTTGCCCATCGAAAAAAACGGTTTCCTCCTTTTCGATTCCGGCGGACAATACCTTGACGGAACAACCGACATTACCCGAACCGTTGCATTATCGGAACTGACGGCACAGCAAAAAACTGATTACACATTGGTACTGAAAGGAATGATTTCGCTGTCAATGGCCAAATTTCCGGTAAATACGCGCGGTTATCACCTGGACATCCTGGCGCGAAAAGACTTGTGGAAACAAGGACTGAATTACGGACACGGAACCGGACACGGAGTGGGTTATTTTCTGAATGTGCACGAAGGCCCGATGAGCATCCGTCAGGAATTTAACGAACGGACAATCGAAGCCGGAATGGTGATTTCAAATGAACCTGCGCTTTACCGCCTTGGGGAATATGGCATCAGAACCGAAAATCTGATTGTCTGCCAAAAAGCTGAAACCACCGAATTTGGCGACTTCCTGAAATTCGACACCCTCACCCTTTGCCCGATCGACACCAAAGCAATCGACAAGAGTTTGCTGAATCCCGAAGAAATTGAATGGCTGAACAGTTATCACCAAATGGTTTTCGAAGAATTGGAACCAATTGCTAGCAATGAATTGAAGGCCTTTCTGAAAGAATTAACAAAAGCAATATAGGATAAGGGCTAAAGCCCGGCATTGGCGTTCATTGAGATCCGTCGCATAAATGTGACGGCAAAGAATATCGCTGCATTCAACAAATCTGTATTCGAAACAGTTACCCCTTTGCCGCTTCAGGCGACTAACCTTTGGGATAAAGAAAAACCGTTTCAGAACAAATCTGAAACGGTTTTTCTTTATAGTATTTTGAATCTGATTACTTCACGTATTCAGCGCTTTGCAGGAATTCCAATGATTTCTGAACGCTTTCAATCGGAGTGAAATTGTATTCTTCCACTTCAACGATGATTTTTTTCATTCCTGATTTTTCAGCATTTTCGAAAATTGGTTTGAAATCCATCGGACCAGCGCCAACTTCAGCTTTATCTTTTACATGCCACAATTCGAAACGGCCCGGATAAGCGTTGAAATAATCAACTGCATTTTTACCACCTTCGGTAATCCAAAATAAATCGAGCTGAAACATCACTTTTGCAGGATCGGTATTTTTAAGCATGTAATCGTAAATTACCTGACCTTCAACTTCTTTGAATTCTCCATCGTGGTTGTGGTATCCGAAACGAATTCCGGCGGCATTACATTTTTCGCCAATTGCATTGAAATAGTCGCAATAACGTTGAACTCCTGCAAGGCTTTCATAGCCAACACTGTCCATAAAAGGCTGAACAATGTATTCTACTCCCGCAGTTTTGTGGGCAGCAATACAAGTGTCCCACCAAGCCATCGAAGCTTCCCAGCCAGCCGAATCCGGAACAGCCTGTCCGCAATGTGAAGCCAGGAATTTCATACCATTGGCTTCCACCAAAGCTTTGAAATCAACAGGTTCCATTTCGTAGAATTTGGCATCGCCATAACCGGCAGCCTCCACAAACGAGTAACCCATAGCGCCAACTTTTTCGATGGTACCTTTTGCATCTGTTTTCATGTCGTCTTTAACCGACCATAACTGCAAACCAATTTCTTTGGCAGGTTTAGCAGGTGTACATGAAACGATTCCACCGGCAACAAAAATGGCCAGTGCAATGAATGTCAATGATTTTTTAAATTTTAAACTCATGATTTAAATTTTTGTTGATTGTGATTTGTTGATTGTTGATTTACAACTTCCTACAAAAGTAGCAGCAAAAAACCACTTCTGAAACAAAATATTGAATTTTGTTCTTGTCAGCAGTACAGATTGGACGAAATATGTTCTGAAATCCGCGCGAAAATATTCATAAATTATATCAAAATTACTTTAAAAAATAGTTGTTTTTAAAGTGTTGATTTTGTAACTTTTACAGCATATTTTTAATTCACAAATCACACAAAAATGAAACTCCTATCGAGAAGAAAATTCATTCAGGATGCTGCTTTGACAGGTGGCGCCTTGCTTTTACTTCCCGAACTGGAAGCCAGTATGTTGCTTGACAAACAGCCGTCCGGCAACTACTTCCTGAAAGAATTCGGGATTGACGAAAAACTTTGCCAGAAACTTCTGACAAAAGCACTATCGAAAGGCGGCGATTTTGCCGACCTGTATTTCGAATACTCGGTTTTGAATCATCTCGGGCTTGAAGATGGTAAAGTGAACCGGTCTTATGGCAATATCTCACTGGGAGTTGGAATCCGCACGGTAAAAGGCGACCAGATTGGTTATGGTTTTACACAGGAACTTACACCTGAATCAATGTTGTCGGCAGCAGCAACTGCCTCAACCTTGTGCAACCTGAAAGCAACTCCTGTTGTTGCTTCCTTCAATTCGCTTAAAACCGGCAATTATTATCCGGTAGCCATCGATTACAATGGAATTCCCGCCAACTCAAAATTACAGGTTCTGCAAAACATCAACGAAAAATGTTTTAGTCTTTCTCCTGAAGTTGTTAAAGTGAATGCAGGATTTCAAAGTTCGGCAAAGCGTGTGATGGTGGTTACCAGCGATGGTGTGATGGCCGAAGATCTGATTCCTCACGGATACGTTTACGCGTCGGTGGTGGCCGAAAGAAATGGCAAACGTGAACAGTCATTTTACAACATGGGCGGTCACCGCGATTTTTCGTTTTATACCGATGAGGTGATAAACAAAGTCTCAACCAAAGCGGTGAACAATGCCCTGACTCTGTTTGATGCCATTCAGCCACCGGCCGGAGAAGTACCGGTTGTACTTGGCCCCGGGGTTACAGGAATTTTATTGCACGAAGCCATTGGTCATGGCATGGAAGCCGATTTTAACCGCAAGAAAATTTCAACGTTCAGCAGCATGATAGGCAAGAAAGTGGCTGAACCTTTTGTAACTATTATTGATGACGGTACCAATATGAACCTCGCCGGAAGTCTCAATGTTGACGACGAAGGAACTCCGGGCAAAAAAACCATATTGGTCGAAAATGGGATACTTACCGGCTATCTGCACGATAAAATTTCAGCAAAACATTATGGAGTTGAACCGACAGGAAATGGCCGCCGACAAGACTTCCAGAACTACCCGATACCCCGGATGCGCAACACCTATATGCTTGGTGGAAATGCCAGTCCGGAAGATGTGATCCGGCAGGCCGGAAATGGGATTTATGTAGAAGAAGTCAGTAACGGACAAGTAAAAATCGGCGAAGGTGATTTTGCATTCTATGTACCTCAGGGACGTATGATTGAAAACGGAAAACTTACCGCTCCGATAAAAGATGTAAACATTATGGGAAACGGCCCGAAAATGCTAACCAATATTATAATGCTCGCAAATAACCTGGAAATGGACTATGGTGGCGCCGGCCAATGCGGCAAGAACGGACAGGGAGTTCCCGTATCGTTTGGATTGCCAACCTGTTTGGTAAAATCTTTAACAGTTGGTGGAACCCGCCAGAAAGGAGGCCAGTCATGAGTACAAGTAATAATCAGCAAAAAGAATTTCAGGAACTGGCCGATTGGGTAATTGACCAGACTAAAAAAGCCGGAGCTAAAGATTGTAAGGTGAGACTTTCTAAAAACCGTTTCGTAGAAATCAACTACCGCGATCGTAAACCGGAAGTGATAAAAGAAGCAACTACTCAAGGTTTGAATCTTCAGGTTTTCACCAATAACCGGTACGCCAGTCAGTCAACGCCCGATTTCCGGAAATCGACACTTTCAGGTTTTATTACCGATGTTATTGAAAGTGCGAAAATTATGGAGGAAGATCCGTTCCGCACTCTCCCCGACCCCAAATATTACGCCGGAAGGTCAGACACCGACCTGCAACTCGCCGATCCGGATCAGGGTAAACTCAGTCCGGAAGAGCGGCACGAAATGGTTAAAACAGTGGAAGATGCCTGCCTGAAACAAGGTGGAAGCAAAGTAATTTCGGTTGAAGCCGGTGAATATGATGAAACATTCGAAGAATTTGTCAAAACGAGCAATGGTTTTATCGGAGCAAACCGATCCACTCAATGCTGGACCGGCGCATCAATGACAGCACAAGATGAAGGCGATCGCAGACCATCCGGTTATAACTGGGTTGGCTGTCGTTATCGCGGCGATTTGCCCTCACTTCAGGAAGTAGGCAATTTAGCCGCCATCCGGACACTCGACCTGCTTGGAGGTAAGAAAATTGAGACAGAAACGCTTCCGGTTATTATCGAGAACAGGGTTGTCGGAAATGTTTTGGGTGGGCTTCAGGGGCCAATGGCGGCAGGAAATATTCAGCAAAAACGTTCATTTTTAGCCGATAAAAAAGGCCAGCAAATTGGCAGTAAGCTTTTAACGCTTCAGGACGATCCGTTCCTTGTTCGTGGACTTGGCTCGAAGTATTACGATGGGGATGGATTCCCTGCTAAAAAGCGCAACTTGTTTACTGATGGTGTTTTAAACGAGTTTCTGGTAGATTGGTATTATGGCCAAAAGCTGGGCTGGGAACCAACATCCGGATCAATCTCAAATCTGATTTTACCTCCCGGCGCACGCAGCGTAGATGAAATCGTAAAAGATTTGGGCCGGTGTATTTTAATCACAGGCTTTATCGGCGGAAACTCAAATTCCACCACCGGCGATTTTTCGATTGGCATCATTGGAAAACTATTCGAAAACGGCAAATTTGTTCAGAACGTAGCAGAAATGAATATGGCTGACAACCATCTCAAATTCTGGCACAAACTCACCGAAGTTGCCAACGATCCGTGGATTTACAGCTCCCTCAAGGTTCCAAGTTTGGTGTTCGATGATGTTGTTATCGCTGGGATTTAACATTCTCACCGACCACTGCATCTCATATTGTCAATTAATCAGGATCATCAAAGTTCGTATAACTTTGGTGATCCTTTTTATATGCCGCTCATTCAGAAATATTTTTCCAAATTTGATCCGGAAAATAAAAAATCAGGAAAAGGACTACACAATTGCAACCCTTACGAAAAAACATTGTCACTAAAACTGAAATCTAAATAATTTGACTCAGTCAGCATTCATACATCAGGATTTGATAGCCGAAAGCATAAAAGGCAGCAACAAAGCCCGCTACCAGCTTTATCAGTTGTATTCCAAAGCGATGTTCAACGTGTGTTTCCGCATGATGAACAACCGCGAGGATGCTGAAGATATGTTGCAGGAAGCCTTTGTCCTGGCATTTCAGAAGCTTGAAACCTTCAGGAACGAATCAGGTTTCGGGACATGGCTGAAGACAATAACGGTCCACACCTGTATCAATGCGCTGAACAAACGGAAACTGGATTTAAAGTATTTCGATGAAATGAACCGTTTCGAAATTGCGGAAGAAGAACCGGAAGAAGCTTTGTACACCACCGAGAATATACGCGAAGCGATGAGTCAGCTTCCGGAAGGTGGACGGATTGTTTTCTCACTTTATCTGCTGGAAGGTTACGATCACGGCGAAATCGCGCAGATACTTAACATCACCGAATCGACTTCCAAAACACAATATATGCGCGCCAAACGCAAGGTTTATGAAATTATGAAACAAACAAAATCAAGAGCGATATGAAAAAAGAAAGATTGGAATCGTTTGTAAATGAGAACCGTCATGAGTTTGACAACATGGAACCATCGGACAAGATGTGGGACGCCATCAGCAACAAACTGAATGAAACACCCAAGCAGAAAATCAGAAAATTCGGCTGGATGAAAGTTGCTGCTGTACTTGCTGTTATGGCATTAATTCCAACCATATTGTATCAGGTAAAATTTTCGGAGAAGGCACAAACCGCGAAAGCTGCACAGGTCGATCCCGATGTTCTTGAATTGATGGAGGCCGAAGCTTTTTACGCACAGGAAGTTTCGGGAAAACTGGCTGAAATTCAGAAATGCTACCAGGTTTATCCTGAACTGAAATCAGAAATTGAAGGTGATTTGAACGAGCTGGAATCGATGTACTTGTCGTTAAAAAGCGATCTGAAAGAGAATATATCGAACAAGGAAGTGATTGAAGCCATGATTGAAAACAACCGGAACCGGATGAAACTGGTGGACGATGTTCTGGAACAAATAAACTGTTAACCAAAAGTTATGAACAAAAACTCAAAAAGAATATGCTTTCAGGCTTTAATTGCGGGATTTTTTATCCTGACAAGCCTGTCGGTGAACGCACAATTCAGCGAAACACGTGAATTCGTAAGGCGTTTTAAGGTGCAGCCTGAAACCCGCATCGATATTACCAATAAATATGGCCGGATTGAGCTGAATACCTGGAACAAAGATTCGGTGGTGATACAGTTCAGAATGGAAATAAACGAGAAAAAGCCTGACAAACTGAAGAAAACACTGGATAATCTGGATTTCGATATCAGCAATAGTCAGCATTACCTGATTGTAAAAACCCAGGTAGATAAATACCGCAGCCAGTTTGAAAGTGAGTTCCTGAAATTCAAGGAAACCATGCTGCAAACCAACGGAAGCATCCGAATTGACATGGTTGTCTGGCTGCCCGACAACCGCGATCTTCGGCTTGAAAACAAATTCGGCGACATCATCATGGGAGATTACAAGGGCGAAACGCAAATAAATCTGAGCAACGGAAAACTGAAAGCCGGTGACCTTCCGAACCGCGCCACCCTTAACCTGAATTTTGCCGATGCCAATATCAACAACCTTCCAAACGCAAGGATTACAAGCAACTACAGCGATATAAACCTTAAAAATTCCGGCACTATGCGACTGGAAAGTAAATCATCGACCATCGAAATACAAAATTCTGACAACCTGAACATTGACTCCCGCCGCGATAAATACCGGATCAGGCTGGCCGACAAAATAGAGGCAATGGGCAATTTCAGCAATTTTATGGTGAACGAACTAAAAGGAAAAGCTAATTTCAGAATGAGCTTTGGAAATCTCAACATTGAAAAAGTGCTAAACTCCTTCAGTAATATTTATATCGAAACCCGATCAACAGATGTAAACCTGTATTTCAGTCCTGAAGCAAAATTCAATTTCGAAATTACAGAAACAAAAACCGACCTGAACCTTGGCCGAGAAATGAAAGTGGAGGACAAAGAAGTACTCGATTCGAAAGCCGGCAAAATAAGGCACACTGGTTATTTCAGCAAAAAAATGAAAGACGATCAACTCATTATCAATGCGGTTGGCGGAGAAACAAATGTACTGGCGTACTAAAAGAAACCTTTATTTTCGTCGGAAAATACTGACGATTGTTTTTCGAACTTCATCAAGCTTTTCAATTGGCTCCAGAAGCGAAGGATAATTTAAGTCGATTGATCTGTTTTCGGCCACTCCAATTTGCATTGGATAAACCAATATGAAACTATTTGATTGAAAATATTTGTTTAACCAGTTGGGTATATTCTTCATATTTGAGTGATAGGAAGGCTTATTTTCTCTGCTTAAAACAATTATCAGATTGTCGTCATTCTTTATCTCACCAGAAAGAACCATAAATTCATCCCAATTCTCAAAATTTCTAAATTCTGCTTCAATCGGATAATTTGAATGAATATCCTTAATCAGTTGATTTGTTTGCTCAGTTCCATAGAATACTAATTTCGAACCTGTATTGCGCGAAATATTCCAAATTTTCAGCAGCCAAAAAGGAAATCCGATTTCATGTTCAGCATTGTTTGGCAAAACAATGATATGTCTTTTTATGGTAGCTATTGGCTGTGCCGGTTTGTAAACGAAGGTTGTAATATTACAATTTGATAAAATACCTTCCGTCAGATTACCCAAAAAAGATTCAGAAATACCCTTTTTAACATGAAGTCCTAAAATCAGTTCAGAAATATTGTTTTCCCTGATAACACTGGTAATTCCATTTGTAATATTCTGGTCATACCGCAATAACTTGTTTAAAATAACATCGGTAGCCGAAGCCGTGTGTATTGCTTTGTCAAGCAACTTATTTGCATTTTTGTCTGCATCCAAATCATTCGAATCATTTTTAATTATACTAAGAGCAAATAGCCCATTCTTATTTTCCCTTGATTTAATTATTGTGCTCAAATTAATTAATTCTTCAACAGTTTCAGGATTGCTAACAGGTATCAGTATTTTTTCTTCACTATTACTTTCCCTGGTATCCATCGACGTTGCTTCCAATGAAATATTATGAGCTCCTTTTTGAGCAACAAATGTTGCAATTGTGCAGGTTATCAGGATCATGACAATCGTTCCGTTTAAAACACTCTCACTCAACAAACGAATAGGTTCACCATTGGCCGATTGCCCCAGAATAACATTGTAACCAACCAGAACTGCTGCCAGTGTAGCGGCCGCCTGTGCATTGCTCAACCCGAAAATCAATCTGCGCTCATCAACGGTGAATTTTAAGGTTTTTTGAGTCAGCCAGGCAGCTATAAATTTTGCTGAAGTTGCAACCACTGTCATAACTGCTGCAACTTTTATGGTTTCAAAGTCCAGGAAAAAAGCCCTGTAATCGACAAGCATTCCAATCCCGATCAGGAAAAACGGAATGAAAATGGCATTGCCGACGAATTCAATCCTGTTCATTAATGGCGAAGTGGCCGGAATTAAACGATTCAATGCCAATCCTGAAAGGAATGCACCAATAATGGCCTCAATACCTGCAACTTCAGCAAGAACAGCTCCCAGAAAAACCATTACAAGTACAAAAATATATTGAGAAACATTGTCGTCGTAACGTTTTAAAAACCAACGGCCAATAATTGGGAAAAGAATCATCACAGTCAACCCAAACAGGATAATTGAAATTGTAAGTTTGGTCCAGAATTGGGAATTTACCTCGCCGGTTGTCATTCCAACAATAACTGCAAGAACTAAAAGTGCAAGCGTGTCAGTAATCAATGTTCCGCCAACCGCAATATTTACTGCCCTGTTTTTTGTTACACCCAACTTACTTAAAATTGGATAGGCAATCAATGTATGCGATGCGAACATACTCGCCAGTAACACCGAGGTCAGCATAGAAAAATTCAACACATAAAGTCCTGCCAGTATGCCCATTGTCATTGGAATCAGAAAAGTGAACATTCCGAAGAGCAAACTCTTTGAACTGTTCTTTTTAAATTCAGCCAAATCAATTTCCAGGCCCGCGAGGAACATGATGTAAAGCAATCCAGCCGTGCCTGACAGGATAATACCGCTGTCGCGCAAAAGTAAATTAATACCATTCGGCCCAATAATAGCACCGGCGATAATAAGCCCAAGTATTTGAGGAATCCTTATCTTGTTCAGCAGAATTGGTGCAAACAATATAATGACCAGTATTACCAGAAATTTTAATACCGGATTTGTAAGTGGAAGCGTTGTTTCAAAAATGCTTAATAGTATCATTTTATTGAAATTCTATATTCCGTAAATCTAATTATAAATGTGACTTGAATACAATAAGCGAAATGCAATGATTGAAAATTTTTCCGTGTTTCAGCGATAAAAAAAAATTTATTTTTTTTATAAGATCTGCAACCACTTCGAAAAAATGATGTCTATAAAAATCAGAAAACAGAAACAATTTAGAAACATCAAATTCTCAAAGTCATGAACACAATTAAATTATCCCTGGTACTTTCGCTTTTTGGCCTTCTCTTCGGAACAAGTTCCTGCGTTGACGAACTATTTCTGGAAGGCAACGGAAACCTTCGAACAGAATCCCGCGGAGCCTCCGGTTTCGAGGAGATAACTTCGAGTGGCGATTTTGACGTAACCATTGTTCCGGGTACAAGCTATTCGGTTGAAGTAAGCGCCGAATCGAACCTGCTGTCGTACATCGAAACCGATGTGGTTGGTAAAACACTCAAAATCAGAACCCGCGGTGTGCATTCAGTTCGCCTGAATTATCCGATAGAGGTGTATATTACTACGCCGGTTTTGAATGGACTTGCATTAAGCGGATCGGGAATCATGAAAACCGGCAGCTTTATGAGTGACGATTTCAAAATTGCAATTTCAGGATCGGGCGATATTGATACAGAAATAAGTACCGATAATATGAAAGCCAGCGTTTCGGGTTCGGGTACTGTTTTTCTTGAAGGTGATGCCACTGAAACCGAATTCGTCGTCAGTGGTTCGGGCAAGATAAAAGCTTACGACTTTCCGCACCGCGATTGTAAAGCAGTAATTTCAGGATCGGGCGATGTGTTTGTAAATGCAAGTCACACCATCGATGCCCGAATTTCAGGAAGCGGAAGGGTATTCTATATCAACCATCCGGTTATTCACACAAGCATTTCGGGATCAGGGGAAGTGGTCGATAAGAATTAAGGATCAGCTTCAGCCCATGGTTTTTACCCGAAACATTCAATTCCGAAATCAATCATTTTATTCCATAATTTGCACACAAAACTGTAATATGAAACGAGCCATAAGAATTGCTTCTCACATAGGAAAATGATTTGGCGAGTTCTCCCGATAAATCGGGACAGGCTATCTGACAATTAAAAATCAAAACAAAAAACAGATGAAAAAGGTATATTCTTTGATTATCCTATTACTGCTGACCCTTCCGGGTTTTTCACAAGGCCCGCAAAAAGCAATTGGTATCCGTGGCGGAATTTCATCGGGCTTTGAATACCGTGTTTTTTCGGGCGACCTGAGTTCGTATAAAGCATTGCTTTCAACCCGCAAAAGGGGGCTGCAACTTACCGCCCTGAAAGAATTCCACATTCCTGATGTTTTCGATATTGGTGAACCTATTTCGTTGGTTTACGGTTTTGGCGCCCATGCTGGTTTCGAAACCTGGAACATTTACCATTATGACGTTGTCTATCCGTATAAATATTTGTACCCGGAACGCAGAACCGGCGTCATTGCCGGACTCGACGCATTGGCAGCCCTTGAATACACCATTCCGCAAATTCCGCTTGTGGTAGGTGTTGAAGCAAAACCATATTTTAACCTGTTCGGAAGGAACTTCTTCCAGATACAGCCTTTTGATTTTGCCTTTACAGTGAAATATACTTTTTAAGAAAACACAAAACAATTTAAACAATTTAAAATGAAAAAGTTAACACTCCTGATTTTTCTGGGGTTAGGTTTCCTATGCGCTACCGCCCAGGAATACGAAGAAAATGACCAGATTTCTACCATCTTCTCAAAAAACCGAAAAAACGGTGGCTACGGGGCACTTTCATTTAATTACACGCAAATTGATGGAAAAGATGCTTTTATGATGGGTGCCCGGGGTGCGTGGATCATCGACCATTCGTTTGCCATCGGTTTGGGTGGTAATGGTTTTGTAAACGACATAAATTACCATAACTGGCGCGATAACGATCTGGATTACAATCTGGCCGGAGGTTATGGCGGTCTCTACCTGGAGCCAATTCTTTTCCCGCGACTGCCGGTTCATGTGTCGTTACCGGTGTTGTTCGGAGTTGGTGGTATTGCAAGAATTGAAGATCGCAATCATTGGGACAATGACTGGTTATTTGATGATTCGAGCGAGGATGTATTCCTGGTTTTTGAACCTTCGGTCGAACTGGAATTTAACATGACACGCTATATGCGGCTTGCAGCATCACTGGGCTATCGTTTTACCTCCAAAATTGAAATGGCCGATACCAATCCTGATATTCTGGAAGGAACCAATATCGGTCTCGTTTTTAAATTCGGAAAATTCTAAAACTTCTGCACCTGGTGCCTGTCTCTACACGCCCATCTCAAACATACTCTCGTGCACCTTTTTCGGAGAATATTCTCCCTTTTTGGTGGTAGGGGGTACCTAAAAGATCCAATGTTCCCTCTTTTAGGTGGTGGGGGGTACCTAAAAGGTCCAATGCTCCCTCTTTTAGGTGGTAGGGAGTACCTAAAAGGTCCGATGTTGCACCTTTTAGGTGGTAGGGGGTACCTCCGAGGTGGTATGTGTCAGACAGGGCATTGCCCTGTCTCTACAATCACAATTACATCGGATCCACATCCGCATAAACGACCAATTGGCTGTTGTTTGGTTGCGATTTGGTGCGATGGATAATTTCCATGATTTTAGTTTTGGCCTCCTGAATTTATGGTTCCGCAAGTAGTTAACTATCAGAGTGCACCTTGGTAAACTTATCAGATGACTAGCGTTCATCCTCTCAGTCGCGTTTATAAAAAACAAAGATATTGGTAATAATTCAATGGAGCCTATCAATCAGCATTTGAGTAATAATGATAAGATTAGTATCTTTGAAGAATGGAAGACTCAAAAAAAACAGAACAGGGTTTTATCA
The DNA here is from genome assembly GCA_019459485.1 of Prolixibacteraceae bacterium. GTDB lineage: Bacteria > Bacteroidota > Bacteroidia > Bacteroidales > Prolixibacteraceae > Aquipluma. The sequence goes on along the minus strand of JAIBEZ010000083.1, from coordinate 99,225 downwards.
TCGACAGGCTGACGAACTCAATCCTAAACACGGTTTCAGGTGATAGTTTTCAGACAGAAGTAATTCGGTTAGGTACATCGGATTTGAAACATATCACTAAAAACAAAGGGTGGAATTTCAATTGGAAACAGGAATTTGACGAAATTAAGAAAGAAGTATATAAACTAACAATCGTACACAACCCCAATATTATACAAGGACTTTTGAGTGTTACAATAGAGCAGGACCATGTTTTTATGGACTTATTGGAAAGCGCACCTTTCAATATTGGCAAACATAAATTATATGAAGGCGTTGCTGGAAATTTAGTTGCTTATGCCTGTAAATTATCATTTCAGAAAGGTTTCGAAGGTTACGTTGCATTTACAGCTAAAACCAAATTGATTGACCATTATGAGAAAACTTTGGGTGCTTACCGTTTCAAAAATCAGCGAATGATAATAGATACAAAGGCAGCGAGAATTTTAGTGGAAAAATATTTTAAAATTTAGAAACGATGGGCTTAATAAAAGAACCGGAAGGCGTTGATTTTATAATACAAAGTCCGCCATTGACCGACAAAGAAAGAATCGAGATAAGCGAATTTATCCGGATCAGAAAACTACAAAACAAGTCAAAGGTTACTCAGACAATCTCAAAAAAGAGAACGAAGGATAAGGTGTTAAAAATGCCGAACACATAATCGAATATGCGGCTCCGCCAGTAGTCGATTTCCAAAGTTGAAAAGAAATAATTCTACATCGGATCCACATCAGCATAAACAATCAATTGGCTGTTGTTTGGTTGCGATTTGGTGCGGTTGATGATTTCCATGATTTTCGTTTTTGCCTCCTGAATTTTACCGTCGCGCGGCAATTTGATCAGGATTTCCTTCTGAAACCACAACTGAATGCGGCTCACAACCGGATATTCAGGACCAAGCACATTCCGGTTAAAATGGGTTTTAAAAGCTGCTGCCAGATGCGTAGCTGCCAGATCGAGCCGGTCGCGGTTCTGATGTTTCACCACAATTTTAATGAGCCTGAAATAAGGCGGGTACCTAAAAATCTTGCGTTCGGCCATTTGCCGGTTAAAAAGCCGGATGTAATCGTATGCAATCACATCCTGAATCACAGGATGGGTGGGCTGCGAAGTCTGGACAATTACTTTTCCGCGACGGTTTTTGCGGCCTGCTCTCCCACTCACCTGCATAATCATCTGAAAACTTCGCTCGTACGACCTAAAATCGGGATAATTCAGCAAATTATCGGCATTTAAAACACCCACCACGCGAACATGGTCAAAATCCAAGCCTTTGGTAACCATTTGTGTTCCGACCAGAATATCAATTTTGCGGTTTTCGAACTGGTAAATAAGCTGCTCGTAGGCTTTTTTCGCGCGGGTTGTATCCAAATCCATCCGTGCAACCCGCGCTTCAGGAAATAAAAGCTGAATTTCATCTTCAATTTTTTCGGTACCGAAACCACGTGGTTTGATCTCGTCTGAGCCACATTCCTCGCATTTTGTAATCAGCGAAGTGGTGTGCCCGCAATAATGACAGATCAGCCGCGATTGGTTTTTATGATAGGTTTTACTGACGTCGCAATATTTGCATTTCGGTATCCAACCGCATTTTCCGCACTGCACAAATGGCGCAAAACCCCGCCGGTTCTGAAAAAGGATCACCTGCTCCTTGTTGGCGAGGGCATCGGCAATCCCGTCAAAAAGTTCAGGAGTAAAAACCGAGCGCATTAGTTTCCGTTTGTAGGCTTCCTGCGTATTTGCCGCAACCAGTTCGGGCATTTCAACACCCTGAAACCGTTCGGTCAAGTCAACCAATCCGTATTTGTTGCTGCGGGCATTGAAATACGTTTCATACGATGGAGTTGCCGAACCTAAAAGCACTTTTGCATTGTGGATATTTCCCATCAGAATAGCCATATCGCGGGCATTATAGCGTGGCGCCGGATCAAATTGTTTGTACGAATTCTCGTGTTCCTCGTCAACAATTATAAGTCCCAGATTTTTGAACGGAAGAAAGATAGCCGACCGCGCTCCCAGAATTACTTTGTATTGCTGTCCGGTTTTTCCCGGCTTTTCATTCAGCACATTGAACCAGATTTCAACCCTTTCGGCATCGTTGAATTTGGAATGATAAATTCCGGCCAAATCGCCAAAAGCAACTTTTAACCGGTTTATAATCTGGGTTGTCAATCCAATTTCAGGAACAAGGTACAAAACCTGGTTGCCCAATTCCAGCTGTTCCTGAATCAGTTGAATGTATATTTCGGTTTTTCCGCTGGAAGTTACCCCGTTGAGCAGGATGGTTGAATGGGTTTCGAATTGGGTTTTTATTTCATCTATCGCAATTTGTTGCGGGGCTGAAAGTTCTTTGATCAGCAAATCAGCATTTTGCAGCCGGTCAATCCGGCCAATTTCATTCGAATACAGTTCCAGAATATTCTTTTCTTCCAAACTTTTCAGCGCCGCATCGGTTGCATTTGCTATTTCAAGCAATTCCTTTTTGCTGATCTCAGTCAGACCTGCTTCGCCAAACATTGTTTCAGCCAGAAACACTTTCAGGAGTTGTTCCTGCTTTTTTGCTTTTTTAAGCGAATCGAGGCATGCATTCAGTTTTTCTTCGGAATTGTATTCAGGATTAAGCCTTACAAAAGTGACCACACGTGGTTTGTAGCTTTCGCGCAGTTGTTCTTCCACGATCACAGCGTTTTTTTCGAGCAGCAATTTCAGGATAGCATACGATGACTGTTGCCCAAGAAACTGGTTGAGATCCTGCACAGTTGCAGTTTTCCGGCTTTCGAGCAGTAAAATCACTGCACTTTCTTTGTCGCTTAAATTCTCCGGAAGGTTTGTTTCCGGATTAAGACTGATTTTTGTCTGGCTCTCCAGTTTCAGGCCTGAAGGCAGCGCCGCTTTGTAAACCTCACCCAAAGTGCAGCAATAATAGGCGGCAATCCACTCCCAAAGTTTCAACTGCTTTTGGTCGATGATGGGCTCTTCGTCCAGAATAGCGTCAATATCTTTGATTTCGAAATCGCCCGAAGGAGCATTTTCATGCAAACGGTAAACCAATGCCGAAAAGAACTTTCGCCTTCCGAACTGTACAATTACGCGGATTCCGGTTTTAATTTTCGCATGAAAGGCAACGGGAACCCGATAGGTAAAATGGCCTTCAAGCGGCAATGGCAATATAACGTCGGCAAAAAGTTCGTTTTCCATCATGTTTGCAAAATACCGAAAAAGATTCCTGATTCAGATATGAGTTTCCTGATTGTTAATAAAAAACACAAAAAGTGATCTTTGCCAGAAGCGATTGACTTGTTTTGTTAATTTGAAGTAAGTAAACTTGCAGTGATTATGAAAAGATACTACCTCATTCTTGTTGCTATTTTAACAGGCATTTTTGCAAAAGGGCAAACTGATTCATCAACAGTTCTAATTCAGGAAGTTGTGATAACCACGCAACGCAACCCACAGGAATCAATAAACATTCCATACAGCATCAGTTTTCTTGACCGAAATTCATTGGATGATTTTAGTCCGCGCACAACGCCGGAAGCATTGGCGAATATGAATGGTCTGTTTGTGCAGAAGACCAATCACGGTGGCGGTTCACCATTTATCAGAGGATTGACAGGAAATCAAACATTGCTTTTGGTTGACGGCATCCGCCTGAACAATTCGATTTACCGCTACGGACCGAACCAATATATGAACACCATCGATGCATTTACAATTGATCGTATCGAAGCTGCAAAAGGTACAGGGTCTGTACAATACGGAACGGACGCAATGGGCGGGGCGATTCAGGTATTTACAAAGATGCCTGCATTGAGTCAGGAAAAGCCAAGCTTTAAAGGCAGATTATTTGGCAGATACATGACTGGTGACATGGAAAAAACAGGTCGTAGTGAGTTGGAATTCAGTTCGAAGAAATATGCAGCTTTGGTTGGGGCAACCTACCGTAATTTTGGAGATATTATTGGCGGCAAAGCTACCGGAAAACAAAGTCCGTCGGGCTATAACGAATATGCTTTTGACGCTAAAATCACCGCTGCTCTGAGAAAAAACATTCAGCTCACGGTTGCAAATCAGTTCAACCGACAGCAACATGTTCCGTTGTATCATAAAGTTGTACTGGAAAATTACCAGTTGAGCGAATTCGATCCGCAGCAACGCATGTTAAGCTATTCCAGATTAAACATTCAACGGCGTGAAAAATTTTTCAATCAACTCAGGTTCATTGCATCGTGGCAGCAAAATACAGAAGGCAGGATCAATCAGAAAAATGGGAGCGATTTGATTGTCAGCGAAATAGATAAGGTGAATACCCTTGGTTTTACTTTTGATTTCGACACTGAATTGGGTAATGTATGGACTGCCAATTCCGGGATCGAGATTTATCATGATCAGGTGAGAAGTTTACGTGCTGAAACGAATACAGCAGAAAATTTAACTGAAAATAAGCGGGGTTTATATCCTGACAATTCAGAATACGGTAATTATTCAGTATTTACGCTTCATCATCTTGTCTTTGGCAAATGGATTTTTGACGGGGGAATCAGGTTTAACACTTTCAGAATAGATATTACCGACAACACTCTGGGAAAGGTTAATATTTCGCCTGAAGCGTTTGTTTTCAATACAGCCCTGATGTATAACATTAACCGGAAACATCATGTTTACAGCACTTTCAGCAGTGGTTTCCGCGCGCCGAACATTGACGACCTCGGAACGCTTGGAATTGTTGATTTCAGGTACGAAGTTCCCGCTTATGATTTAAGTCCGGAGAAATCGCAGAATTATGAACTGGGTTACAAACTAAAGCTCAATAAATTATTTGGCACAGTGGCAGTTTATTACATGGACCTCAATCAGTTAATCACCAGAACAAAAGAAGAGGGCCGTTTCATTGACGGATACCAGGTATATAAAAAAGAGAATACAGAAGAAGCCTACATCCGGGGTTTTGAGGCGGCATTTACCTGGAAAGCAATGGCCGGACTGGAAATAAATAGCGGTATATCATACACATACGGACAGAATATCACCAACAACGAACCATTGAGAAGAATTCCGCCTTTAAACGGAAGATTGGCCGGCACCTATAAATACAGGAATTTCTATTCTTCTGTTGAATTTTTATTCGCTTCCAAACAGGACCGGCTTGCACAGGGCGATTTAAGCGATAACCGCATTCCACAAGGTGGTACGCCCGGCTGGCAGGTGATCAATCTTTTTACCGGATACCAAATCGCTTCGGTGAAATTGAATGCAGGACTTCAGAATATTCTAAACGAAGACTACCGCACCCACGGATCGGGAATAAATGGTGTTGGACGAAGTGCCTTTATTTCAGTTGATTATTTATTTTAATTGCCTGCCTGATTAAATATTCAAAAGTTTCTGGATTTCAAGCAGATTGGTATCAATTGAATGATTCATTTTCACTGCCTTATTGAACGGGACATGAACGATCTTTTCATTGTCCAGTCCGATCATGATGCTTTTTTGATCGTCGAGCAACGCGTCGATAGCGGCAACTCCCATTTTTGTTGCATTCACTCTGTCTTTTGCAGTAGGACTTCCGCCCCGTTGAATATGTCCTAAAATTGAAACACGCACATCCAAATCAGGATGCTCTTTGCGAACTTTTTCCGCAATTTTTATAGCTCCGCCAGCTTCATCGCCTTCGGCAACCATTATAATTCCGCTGGTTTCTTTATTCTTGTAGCCTTTTTTCAGGAATTTCTGTAATTCTGAATGTTGTTCGTTCGACTCCGGAATTAAAATTACCTCAGCACCGCAGGCAATTCCACTGGTTAATGCCAGCAATCCGGCCTCCCGGCCCATCACTTCAACAAAGAAAATACGTCCGTGTGACCGGGCTGTATCTTTAATTTTATCAACTGCTCCTACCACGGTATTCAACGCGGTGTCATATCCAATTGTATAATCAGTTCCGTACAAATCATTGTCAATTGTTCCAGGAATACCCACAAACGAAATATCATATTCCTGAGATAAAACCAATGCACCGGTAAACGAACCATCTCCACCAATTACAACTACTGCATCTATTTCAGCTTTTTTTAGCTGCTGGTAGGCTTTTTCCCTGCCTTCAGGTGTTCTGAATTCGGCACTGCGCGCTGTTTTCAGCATGGTTCCTCCTGTCTGCAGGATTCCGCTCACATCAGTTGATTTTAAATTAATAAAATCACCTTCAATCATCCCCTGATAGCCGCGACGAATGCCTACAACCTTAATTTTGTTTGCAATAGCAGCCCGCGTTACTGCACGAATGGCAGCATTCATTCCCGGCGCATCACCTCCTGAGGTAAAAACACCTATTTTTTGTAACTTTTTTCTCCTCTGTGTAATTTCTTTTGGATTCTCATTCTGGATCATTGTCATATTTTAAGCTTTAAAAGAATGAAGCATAAAGTAAGTTGAATTATTTCGAAAAGTTCAACTATCAGGAGGGAACTATTGCAAGTTTAATGAAGTTTTAAATTTCATCGATTTTTCCGGCGATCTTTTCCATCAGCCATTGCGGTGTAGAGGTGGCTCCGCAAACGCCAACAGTTTCAATTCCTGAAAACCAATCAGCACGCAAATCTTCAGGAGAAGAAACAAAATAGCTGCGCTCGTTGGATTTCTTACAAACATCGAAAAGCACTTTTGCGTTCGAACTGCGTTGACCACCTACAAAAATGACGACATCGAAACGAGTCGCAAATTTCTGCAAATGCGGAACACGGTTTGAAACCTGCCTGCAAATGGTGTCGTGTGCTTTCATTACTCCGTTTGGAGACTGGCTTTGAATGTTCTCAGTTAGTTTTTTGAATTCGTCTACCGATTTTGTTGTTTGCGAAAATACAACTACGGGTCGTGTCGGATCTATCTTTTTGAGATCTGCCGAATGTTCAATTACAATTGCTTCATTGTTGGTTTGTCCAACCAATCCGGTTATTTCTGCGTGTCCCAAATGGCCAAAAATAACAACCTGCCCATTTTCGCTGCGCATTTTTTCGGCTGAAGTTTTCACTCTTTGCTGAAGTTTTAAAACCACCGGGCAGGTAGCATCAATCAGGGTAATATTGTTTTTTGCAGCATATTCGTAGGTTGATGGCGGTTCGCCGTGGGCACGGATCAGAACTTTACAATCCTTTAACTGAAAGAACTCCTTATGACTTATCGTAATTAATCCAGTTTCCTGAAGCCGCTTAACTTCCAGCTCGTTGTGTACAATCTGACCAAGAGAATAAAGCACAGCTTCAGTTGCCAGCGTTTCTTCTGCTTTCCCGATGGCATTCAGCACACCGAAACAAAATCCCGATTTTTGATCAATTTCTACGATCAATTGTAAAAGTTTTAATGGCGAATTTAATTATTCTGACTGAAATTCCAGAATTAACTTGTATCCGATCAAATTTGTCTCCTTCGGAGATATTAGTTAAATTTGATGAAATTTCAGTACAAGAAAATGAAAACTATAAGCATAGAATTAGATAAGAGCCAGTTTATTAGGATACTAAATAAACTGGACGACAATGACAAATTCGAAATATACAATGAATTAAAAAAATCATTGTTTCTAAAAAGATTCAACAAGCTTCTAAAATCGACAAAGTCAAATGAGTTGACGCTAGAGGAAATAACAAAAGAGGTTGAATCTGTTAGAACACAACGATATGAAAAAGGGAAGCAAATCATATAAAATAATTGTCGATACCAACATTTGGATTTCTTTTTTGATCGGAAAAAATTTAAAAGGACTTCAAAATCAGATAGATTCAAAATTTATCAAAATAATTACCTGCAATGAACAGCTTCAGGAATTGTCTGAAGTTTTCAAAAAGCCAAAGATTAAAAAGTATTTTTTAAAGGATCAAATTGTTGAGTTCTTCGAACTATTGGAAGAGTCGTCTGTGAATTTTACAATAAGTTCGAGTACAACTATTTGTAGGGATCCAAAAGATAATTACTTGATTTCCTTAGCGATTGATTCGGAAGCTGATTTTTTAATAACCGGAGATAAAGATTTGTTGGAACTAATGAAAGTAGGTGAAACAACTATTATTAAATATACCGACTTCAACAAAATTAAATCTCTGTACTTTTGAACCTTAACTTTTCCTCCACTTTTTCAATCACCCATGTCATCTGCTCTTCGCGGGTAAGATAACTGTTATCCAAAACCAGTGCATCATCAGCTTTTCGCAATGGACTTGCTTCACGGGTTGAGTCGATGAAATCGCGCTCTTTTACATTTTCCAGAATTTCGGCAAACGAAACATCTTCACCTTTGGCAGTCAATTCATCGAAACGCCGTTGTGCACGTATTTCAGCTGTTGCGGTTACAAACAGTTTAAGTTCTGCATCAGGAAAAACCACTGTGCCGATGTCGCGGCCATCCATCACAATTCCTTTGTTTTTGCCCATTTCCTGCTGCAAACGAACCATCGCAGTGCGCACTTCGGCAATAGTGGCTACAGGACTAACATTTTGAGAAACCGGTAACTGTCTGATTTCGTCTTCCACATTCTCACCGTTCAGGTAAGTATCACTTTTTTTACTCACCGGATTGTACCTAAATTCGATTTTAATCTTTGAAAGCGATCCAATAAGTTCATCCTTTTTCAATTCACCGTTGGCGACCAGATTGTGGCGCAATGCATAAAGTGTAACAGCGCGGTACATGGCTCCGCTATCAATAAATACATATCCGTATTTTGCAGCTAAAGCCTTGGCGATTGTGCTTTTTCCACACGATGAATGCCCGTCGATTGCTACCACTATTTTGTGATTCGTCATATTTCTGAAGGTTTGCGGCAAAGATAAAGTATTTGTGAGAAGGAAATCTATGAGAACACGAACATCGGAGGAAAAGTTATTTCAGAAGTTTTTGAATATCCTTCCGGCACGATTCTGCCAAAAAAGGTTCGTCTATCGCTTTTTTAATCAAATCAAAATCAGTTCTGTTGCTCCTGAAAATTGAAAATACTTCGCTCACAGAAAGGCTGTCAGGATTGCTCTCCAACAAAGTAAACCGATCACCCTTTGCAACATTGCCAGCCTGTAAGACTCTGACATAAACACCCGGGAAAGGTAAATTCCAGAAATCATCCACCACTTTCTGATCGCCAAACCTGACACCCAGTTTGAAACAGGGCTGCCTGGGCTGAGAAACCTGAACAATCGCTCCGCCTATTTGAAATCGGTCGCCAATGCGAACATCTGATTCATTCAATCCGCTGACTGTCAGATTTTCGCCAAACATACCCCACTCCCATTTCAATTCCGGAAATTTATCTTTCCAAAACGGATAATGATCGGCTGAATACAAATAACAGGCCTTGTCAACTCCACCGTGGTAACGACGATCGAGCACATGGTCGTTTTCAACATCTTCCGAATTAAGAAAAATTGGTGTATCAACAGCATACTTATAAATGCCAGTCAATACTTCCTGACCACGCCAAATAATAGTGGCAGGTTGAGCAATATTTGCAGATAAAACTTGCATTTGAATAGTTTATTTGAAAAACAATAAGTTAATCTTCATCAATAATTTCCTGAACACGGCCAACCTCGCCAGTTTCAAGTCGTACTTTTATTCCGTGCGGATGGTTCGGTGAATTGGTCAGAAGGGTCTTCACAATTCCTTCGGTTAATTCGCCTGTTCGCTGATGATGTTTTTGCACGATGTTTACCAATAAACCAGGTTTCACATCCGATCTTTTTCGTCCGTCCATTTTGAAAAATATTAAGACGCAAATGAACGAAAAAAACATGGATAAAATAAAAAAGCCCTTCTCACGAAAGGCTTCCAATCCCATTTTTCAAATCAAAAAAAACAAATCAAAATTTATATTCTTCAGTTTCTTAAATATCGAGTGATAAATACTTCAGGAATTCGTCTTTACGATGCGGATCTTTGAATACCCCGCCATATTCGGCGGTAATTGTTGAACTACTTTCGTCCTGAATTCCACGTGAAGAAACGCACAAATGTTTTGCATCAATGATTACGGCCACGTCTTCAGTTTTAAGAATTCGCTTCAATTCATTGGCAATCTGCACAGTTAAACGCTCCTGCACCTGAGGGCGACGTGCAAAATAATCGACCACCCGGTTTATTTTCGACAATCCAACCACCTGCCCACTTGAAACATAAGCAACATGTGCTTTTCCAACAATGGGTAAAAAATGATGCTCACAGGTAGAGTTCATGTTGATGTTTTTTTCGACTAGCATTTCACCATACTTGAATTTATTATCGAATACAGAAATTTTAGGCATGTTCTCAGGGTTCAATCCTGAAAAGATTTCTTTGACAAACATTTTCGCTACCCGGTGCGGGGTTCCGTTTAAACTGTCATCGCGCAGGTCAAGCCCTAAAACATTCATGATTTCACGGAATTTATCCTCGATAAGCAATATTTTTTGTTCGTCGCTGAGCAAAAAAGCATCTTCGCGCATTGGAGTTTCAAGCGACGTAGCTACATGGTTATCACCTATTAAATCATGTCCGTTTTGATTATGGTTGAGTGGCAAATGTTTTCCGTTATATTTTGGTTTTGCCGTTTCTGTTTTTAAAAACCCATTTACTTTCATAGTGGTTTCTCCTTTTTAAAATTGTTTTCTAACACTGAAACACCAGTCATCACACATTGTTTAAACATTTTTAATTTAGTTTAAACATTTAATTGTAACCACGCTTATTTAAATCTAATATTCAATTAATTAGCCTAATGTTTTCGTTAGAATATAAAAACAAATAGGCCAACTCATTCTAAAAATTAATAAACAGCATGAAAATGGAATGGTTCAAGAGAAAAAAAGTGATAAAAACAAAAAAGGCTATCTAAAACAGATAACCTCCTAAATATTAATAATATAAATTCTAATCACGGGATACTGAACCAATGCCTTCTACTTTCTTGTACACCTCCGGATCACCCCGGTATCTTATTTTTCCGACACCGTTGATAGTGGCATTTAAGGTTTCTGTTGCATAAACACTTGCTGCCACAACACCTTCAAGTTTGCAATAAGTCCTTTTGGTTTTCAAATCAATAGCATCAAGGTGGCCTGCTCCCGAAATGGTTGCATCCAATTCATCTGCAATTCCGTCGAATTCAAACTTTACTCCCCCTTGCCCTATCACCTTTATATTTTGGGCTTTCAGATTCATTTCAATATTTGCGCCTCCTTCAACATGAAGGTAAAAATCCTTTAAATCGACATATCCTTTTGTCTCAAGGCTGATTCCACCTTCAATCACCAACTGTTCCAAATCTTTGAATGTGATGTATAAAACCAATTCGTCAAAATTGAAATGTTTTTTAGTGATTTTGAGACTCAATGAAGATGCTTCAGATTGAACATTGATGTATTGAAAATTATCGGGATCGGTTTTAATTTTCAATTCCTGTTCCGGACCTTGTTCCAGTATCACTTTGTAACCGCCTTCAAGATAAATCTTTGTAAAGGGCTGCACTTTATAAGTACGGGTATCGTTATCTGCCGAATCTAAAGAAACTGGCGAAACCGGGGCTGCAAAAAGTTTGCTGATCAACAACCCAAGGGCAAAAATCAAGCTGGTTAAACGAAGAATATACATACAATCAGTTTTTTTAATTCTGATTCAAAAATATTAATCCATGCAGTCAAAACAATAATATTTTCGACGAACAACAGTTTTCTTTAGGTGAAACGGAAATTTGAGGGATTAACGGAATTTTGAAAAGCTTAAAGTTGGGATGGTTTTGATCGAAACAGGTGTTTCAGGTAGAGGAGAAAATAGAGTGCCAACAGCGTTGTACACACGAGTATTAATAAATCAGTGAATTGAACCGTTTCCTTAATAAGAAGTTGATATCCAATTCCGAACAATGAAAAAATAAGCAGTAGAATCTGGATGTTCGCGATAAGCTTTTTTTCTGTTTTCAGTAATAGAAAAGTAAGAAATGCCCATACAATTCCAAGTCCTGCGCCCACATAAGTCATATCCAGCTGACCTTCTGAATATTGAAGAATAGCAAATATTATTGGTATAAGTGACATGAAAAATAATATGCGAAAAATACTTGCCACCACTTTTTTATACTGATAGGCATTGGTTATGTCAGGAAAAAGAGACAAGCCTCCTGATGGTGCAGATTGATATTCAGGACCAAGCAAATCCTGCTCTGAATGAATCAACTGGCGTTCTATCGCTATTTTAACAGCTGCCCCAACTGCTGGTTCCTGATAATTCCTGTGATTTTTCAATATTTCTTTTATCTGACTATCGGTAAAATCAGCATATCGTTCATAAAAACGACTCAGACGATCCGGCTCTTGTTCATTATTATTCATCATTTTTTTTTACAAAAATAGACCTTAATATTTATTAACAAGTAATAAAACACATATTTCAGAATTATAGGTAATTTTATGACTCATTAAATGTAAATTTTAAATTTTGAAACATGTATAATTTTGAATATCAAAATCCGGTAAAAATCATCTTTGGGAAAGGTGAAATTCAGAAAGTTGGCGAAAATATTCCGGCAGGATCAAAAATCCTGCTTACCTATGGCGGCGGAAGTATTTTTAAAAATGGAGTTTACGAACAGGTAAAAAATGCAATTAAGGGCTTTGAAGTGGTTGAATTTGGCGGAATTGAACCCAATCCACACTACGAAACCCTGATGAAAGCGGTTGAAGTGGTAAAAAAGGAAAATATCACTTTTTTACTTTCTGTTGGTGGTGGCTCTGTGCTTGACGGCACTAAATTCATCGCAGCTGCCGCCCTTTTCACGCAGGGAGATCCATGGCAAATCTTGTCGAAGCAAGCAAAGGTTGAAAATGCTTTGCCAATTGGCGCCGTATTAACTTTGCCGGCAACCGGATCAGAAATGAACGGTAATTCCGTCGTCACACGTATTGAGACAACTGAAAAACTTTCATTCGCCTCGCAAAAAGTGATGCCGCTTTTCTCAATTCTCGATCCTGAAGTGATTTTTTCATTGCCTGAAAAGCAGGTTGCCAACGGAATGGTAGATGCTTTTGTGCATGTAATAGAGCAATATCTGACATTCCCGGTTAATTCGCCCATTCAGGACCGTTTTGCCGAAAGCATTCTGATAACATTGGTTGAAGAAGGCCCGAAAGTATTGGCCAACCGGACAGATTACGAAGCTGCTGCAAATCTGATGTGGAGTGCAACCATGGCTTTGAACGGATTAATCGGGGCTGGCGTACCTCAGGATTGGACTTCTCACATGATCGGACATGAACTGACTGCTTATCATGGAATTGACCACGCGCGCACGCTTGCAATTGTTTTGCCGGGTGTTATGCACATCAAACGTGAACTGAAAAAAGAAAAGTTATTGCAACTTGGCGAACGTGTTTGGGGCATTAAAGATGGAAATGCAGACGAAAGAATTGACAAGACAATTCAGAAAACCGTTGAGTTCTTTGAATCGGTTGGTTTACCCACGAGATTGCCCGATTATGGTGTTTCAACAGATACCATCGATAAAATATGTGATCGGTTCAAAAAACGCAGATTCAAAATTGGCGAAAAAGCAGACATTGGCCCGGATCAAATAAGAATGATTCTGGAAGATCGGTCGTAGAAGGAAACTTGACATTTTTTGTCATTGGTAGTCATTCAATTGTCATTAGTTGGCATTGAATGACTACACAATGACTTTTTTATATACTCCTACTGAAGCAATTCCCTGGCAGTAGCAACAGAAGTTTGCGAATAATTTTCGCCACTCAGCATCTGCGCGATTTCTTCAACACGCTCCTGTTCGCTGAGTTTCCTGATTGACGTGAATGTTTGATTGTCCTGATCGAATTTAAAAACCTTATAGTGGTGCTTTCCTTTGGCTGCTATTTGTGGCAAGTGAGTGATGTTCAATACCTGAACGGTTTTTGCCATCTGTCCAAGTATGATTCCCATTTTAACTGCAACTTCGCCCGAAACCCCGGTGTCAATTTCATCAAAAATAATGGTTGGCAACGATTTGGTATCGGTAATCAATGTTTTTACCGCCAGCATCAGCCGCGACATTTCACCGCCTGATGCAACTTTGGCAATTTCCTGCAATTCCTGACTTTTATTTGCCGAAAACATGAAACTGACTTCATCCAGCCCGGAAATTGAAAAATCAACCAGCTTTTCAAATTTCAATTTAAAAGCAGCATTGGGAATTCCAAGATTTTGCAACACTTCAATTACCTTATTTTCAATTTGCTGCGAAACAGAAAAACGTTTTTTGCTCATTTTGGCAGCCAGGTCAGTCAAAACCTCCTTTTTAATTTGGATGTCCCTCTGTATTTTTTCAATCTCAATATCGTAGGAATTGACCTGTTCAATTTTTGCGTTCAAATCCGCCTGAATCAACAAAAGTTCATTTACAGAAGATACCCGGTGTTTTTGTTGAAGCGTATAAATCAGGTCGAGTCGTTGATTCACTTGTTCAATTTTCTCCGGATCGTTTTCCGTTTTATCGGCAATCACCGATGTTTCAGCGGCGATGTCTTTCATCTCGATATAAACTGATTCGAGACGGTTAAAAATCTGATCAGCCTCCGGAAGTACCGGACGCAATTTGCCCAGGCTGTTCAGATTTTCTTTCAGGATAGCCAAAACCGAACGGTCGTCTTCTGCAAGTATTTGGTAAGCATTTCCGAAAACCAACTTAATTTCTTCAGCATGTGTTAGTTTTTCAAGCTGCATCTCCAAACTATCCTGCTCGTTTTCAATTAATTTGGCTTCTTCCAGTTGTTTAAACTGAAATTCAAAATAATCCAGGTCTTTTTTCGATTGTACCGACAACAACAGGGTTTTACTGAGGACTTCCTGAAGTTGACTGTATTTCCGAAAAACTTCACGGTACTGCTTTAACAGATCTTCATTGCCCGCTACCAGATCTACAATTCGCAACTGATAGTTCTTTTCGTTCAGGTCGAGATTCTGATGCTGTGAATGAATGTCAATCAGTTTCAGTCCGAGATCATGCAGAATTTTTACATTAACAGGAGTATCGTTGATAAAAGCCCTTGATTTGCCGGCAGGAGTAATTTCGCGACGCAGGATGGTAACATCTTCGTAGTCGAGCTCATTCTCGGTAAAAAAGCCATGAAGTCCATAATTAATTATATCAAAAGCTCCCTCAGCGGTGCATTTTTTCGATTTGTCCCTCAAAACCGACAAATCGGCTCTTTGCCCGATAATTAGTCCGATGGCTCCCAGCAATATTGATTTCCCAGCTCCGGTCTCACCAGTCAGGATATTTAAATCGTCACTAAATCCAATATTTAGTGAATCAATCAGGGCATAATTTTTAATAGAAAGAGATTTTAACACAGGAATAATTCAAATTAGATTTTTGATGACCAAAACAACAACATTCAGATCCTAAAGATAGTTGTTTCTTCAAATATCAAAAACTCTCTGATTTGAGTATTTTTTCGTATTTACTGCCGTTCGAAGGATCGCATTCATTTAGAATAACAGACACCCGGTTCCTTTCATCAGGAAAAGATTTTGAAAATATATTGACCAGTTCATCCGATTTCGCATCAAAAAATACCTGTAAAATATATAAGGATGGACGTGCCCTGAAAACTTTCTGAATAGATTTTAATGATTCGGCAATTACGCCACGGCCTTCAGGCGATTTATCAGCCATTATATCAAGCCCTTGACGATGATATTGATACATACAGCTTCTAAATCCTGAATAAGATTTATTCAGAATATTTTCGACCAGCCAATAACGGTTGCGTTCGCTTTCGAAAGCTTTCCAGCCTTTCTGTGCGGCATTCTGCGAATTATTTACAATCGACTGCGCTTTTTGAAAATATTCAGTTCCTCCTTCAGGAAAAAACGAATCGTAATCCATGCCTAAAATAATGTAGGCATAAAAAGCGAGAATATTGGTCAGATTGTCTTTATTTGAAGTTTCATTGAATTCAAGTGTTTGATATTCAACATACTTTGCATGAAAATCCTTATCCTTAATATTCAGCAAAATAGTTTCGTAGGATGAACCAAAAACCGGGCGGCGAACCTGAACCTGAATGCTACCTTTAAATTCGTCGGATGAAATTTGTTCTTCCAGATTGATAAAAAAGCTGCATTCAATTCGTTCATCCATTGAATATTTATGATCGGTCCATTTCCGGTTGTTCATGAATTCATACAAATCAGATTGCATGGTTTCGAAAACGGTTTTGTTTGTTCCCTGAATTTTCTGTGACGATATGCTGATATTGCACCGCAACTCCTGAGCAAATAAATGCTGGGTTACGAGGCAAACAATGATAAGCAACAAAATTTTCTTCATACCGGTCATTTTATTTTTCTCAATATTAACAAATTAATCCAGAAGTTCTTCCCTTTTTCCCATTTCAGAAATGATTGCACATACAATATCTGCGGCAACTTCAGTCTTGGATTTTAACTCAAAAAAAGTCAGATTATTGCCTTTATCGATCAATGTTATTTTATTGGTATCAACTCCAAATCCGGCACCTGCATCGTTCAGCGAATTTAAAACAATCAAGTCGAGGTTTTTTCTTTTCAGCTTTGCGAACGCATTCGAGAGTTCATCGTTGGTTTCAAGTGCAAATCCTATAAGCAGTTGATTATCTGATTTTATGCGCCCCAAATCACCTGCAATATCATTGGTAGGCTTTAACCGAATCATTAAATCGTCTTTCTCTCTTTTGATTTTTGCACCAGAAAATGATTCAGGAGTAAAGTCGGCAACAGCTGCACACATCACTGCCCCATCGGTTTCAGGAAATATTTCGAGGCATTTCTCATGCATTTCTTTGGCAGACTCAACCGGAATAACTGTTATTCCGGCATTTGTAGTTTTAATTTGCACCGGACCGGAAACCAGCGTAACTTTTGCACCGGCATCAGCAAGTTCACCGGCAATTGCATAACCCATTTTTCCTGAAGAATAATTCCCGATAAAACGCACAGGATCAATTTTTTCGTGGGTAGGGCCGGCAGTTACAAGGAAATGTTTATTCCCTAATTTTTTTTTTTGATCGAAGAACCGAACAACTTCTTCAACAATATTTTCAGGCTCTTCCATCCGCCCTTTTCCATGCAACCCACTGGCAAGTTCTCCCTCGCCCGGTTCTATAATGATATTTCCAAAGGACCGTAAAATTTCAAGATTCCGGAGGTTTGCCGGATGCCTGAACATATCCAGATCCATTGCAGGTGCAATCATCACCTTGCATTTTGCCGATAAATAAGTAGTGATAAGCAGGTTGTCGCACACACCATTGGCCATTTTTCCGAGGGTGGCAGCCGTAGCAGGAGCAATCAACATTAAATCGGCCCATTGACCCATATCTACGTGAGAATACCATGTTCCATCATTGGCTGAAAAAAAATCGGAAGCGACCGGTTTTCCAGACAATGCGGACATGGTAACAGGAGTGATGAACTCTTTGGCTGAAGGGGTCATCACAACCTGAACCTCAGCGCCTTCTTTCACAAGGCCCCTCAAAAGATAAGCTGCCTTGTAAGCAGCTATACTTCCGGTAACCCCGAGAACGATATGTTTTCCTGACAGCCTCATAAAGGCTTGTATTATAATTCTTTGTTGCGGGCTTCCTTTGCAGGATTGCGATGATAAATCTGATCGTTTACAAATTCCTCGTAAGCAATCAAAGTTGGTTTTGGAAGGCGTTCATAGTATTTAGAAATCTCGATCTGTTCGCGATTTTCAAACACTTCTTCCAGGTTATCGGTATAGGAAGCGAATTCCTGAAGTTTGGTACTTAGTTCTTCCTTCATTTCAGATGCAATCTGATTTGAACGTTTTGCCAAAATCATTACCGATTCATAGACATTACCAGTCCTTGTTTCCAATTCTCTTAAATCTCTTGAAATTGTTGTTGTTTCTGCTTTTGTTTTCTTAAAATCCATATTATCTATAAATTAGAATCACCTTTATAATTTAACAATTTTGCCGTAGTAGAATGATATTTTTCTACTTCTTTCATGTATTTACTCTCCGGGTATTCGTCCGCAAAGGTAAAATATTCATCCAAAGCAGAACTCAGACGTTCACGCTTTTTTTCTTCAACACTATTTACCGCCAGCAGGTATTTCGCTTTTAGCAGCATGTACATTAGTTCTTCGCGGTATTTTGTATCAGGAAAATCTTTCAGCGACGATGATAAAGCAACCACTGCAGCTTTGTAATTTTTCAAATCATAGTAAAGTTTACCGCTTACATACGATTTATAAACCAACTTGTCGCGCAATTCAATGATCAACCTGTTGGCTTCCTCAACCCTTGTCGATTTAGGGTACAAGTTAATAAACAACTGCAATGCATCAATGGCATTCTGAGAAACCTGCTGATCCAAACGGGGGTTTGGCGAATCGAGATAAAAGCAATAACCGACCATGAACTGCGATTCTTCAGCATATTCACTTCGCGGAAACTCTTTCACAAGTGTTTTGAAATAATGTCCCGCCATCAGATTGTCCTTCATGCCAAATTGGCTTTTGGCATAATAATAATACACTTTGTCGGCGCGGCTGGTGCCACGGTATATGTTCAACAATTCTTTCAGAAGGGTTGACGATCGTACGAATTCTCCTGCTTCGTAATATTCAAGTGATTTTTTGTACTTGAATTCATAGTCGGTGCTTTTTACAATTTTATTATAATCGCCGCACGAACTCAACAACAGTACAAACACAATAGCAATCGGTGTGAAATTTCTCATTTTCATTAACATGGCGCAAATATACATTTTTATCGAAAATTAAAGGGCGAAAATTAGAATGTTTTATCCAGATTACAATCCTGTTTAGTATAAATTAACAAATTTGCAGACTTATTAAAAAGAATTACTTTTGCAATGTTAATTTAAAACCCAAATCAAGTGGATATTTTTGAAAAATTAAGAAACAACTTGGGCGACCTGGGAAAATACATGAAACAGGCCCACGGATATTTTGCTTTTCCAAAACTGGAAGGCGAAATAGGTACAAGAATGAAATTTAGAGGTAAGGAAGTATTGGTTTGGAGCCTGAACAATTATATCGGACTTGCAAATCATCCTGAAGTGCGCGAAGCAGACGCTCAGGCATCGGCGGATTACGGACTGGCCTATCCGATGGGAGCCCGCATGATGTCGGGACAAACCAACAAACATGAAGAATTGGAGCAAAATCTGGCCGAATTTGTCGGAAAGCAAGATGCCTTCCTGCTTAATTTTGGTTATCAGGGAATGGTTTCAATCATTGATGCAGTTTGTGGCCGCAATGATGTGATCGTTTACGATTCGGAATCACATGCCTGTATCCTCGACGGTGTTCGGTTGCACATGGGAAAACGTTTTGTTTATGCCCACAACAATATGGACAGTCTCCGGAATATGCTGCAAAAAGCAACCCGTCTGGCTGAAAAACAAAAAGGTGGCATTTTAGTGATTACTGAAGGTGTTTTCGGAATGTCAGGCGATCTTGGCAAACTGGATGAAATTGCTAAATTCAAGGATGAATTCTCTTTCCGGCTACTTGTTGACGATGCGCATGGTTTTGGAACAATGGGAGATACAGGTGCTGGTACTGCCGAACATTTCGGAGTTTCAGATAAAATTGATCTTCTGTTTGGAACCTTCGCCAAATCAATGGCGGGAATTGGTGCTTTTGTTGCAGGCGACGAGGATATCTGTAACTATTTGCGCTACAACATGCGTTCGCAAACATTCGCAAAATCATTGCCAATGGCCATGGTAATTGGCGCATTGAAACGCCTCGAACTTTTACGCACCAAACCTGAACTGCGCGAGAAACTGTGGTATATCGTTGGTGTATTGCAAAGTGGATTGAAAGCACAGGGATTTGATTTGGGAGCCACCAACTCATGTGTTACTCCGGTTTATTTCACCGGCGGAGTTGGTGAAGCCACCAGTGCGGTGATGGACCTTCGCGAAAACTACAATATTTTTTGCTCCGTAGTAGGTTATCCTGTTATTCCAAAAGGATTGATTATGCTTCGGTTGATCCCAACAGCATTGCACACTTTGGAAGATGTGGAATATACCATCAAAGCGTTTTCTGAAATAAGAAAAAAACTTGAAGAAGGTAAATACAATACCTCTCAGATTCCATCGATAATGGATTAAGATTTTTATAATTAAAAAACCATCTCTTCGGGGATGGTTTTTTTTTATCTTTGAACTCAAATGTTGCCTCTTTAGCTCAGTTGGTAGAGCAGCTCATTCGTAATGAGCAGGTCGGCGGTTCGAGTCCGCCAAAAGGCTCTCGATCTACTACAGATTAATAGTCCTTGGCTCAAGAAATGTTTTCCCTTCATTTCGGGTTGCTATATATCAACCCATTTTTTTCCTGAAAAAGGTTTGATGCTAAATTGAAAAAACTACTTTTGCCGCGTCAATTTTCCGACTAAATTATCTATATATCTAAATATGGAAAGTGAATCACTGATTCTGTTTTTTATCATCGCCCTCGTTCTTGTTGGAGGAGCGATTATTTTTGCTACCCTGGCAGCACCAAAATCATTTAACCCTGCAAAATCGGAACCTTACGAATGCGGTATTCCTTCTGAAGGGCCCGCATGGATCCAGTTCAATGTAGGTTATTATTTGTTTGCCATTATTTACCTGATTTTCGACGTCGAAACCGTATTTCTCTTCCCCTGGGCAGTGGTAATGGGTGAGATTGGAATCAGGGCATTTATTGAAATCATCATTTTCTTTTTCGTACTGGGTCTTGGACTTTTGTATGCATGGAAAAAAGGAGCATTAAAATGGGTATAGGAATTAAATCAATGGAATATGAGGATTTCGGTGACAATGAGTCACTCGAATTGCTCAAAAAAACCGGAGGAAACGTGTTTTTGTCCAGTATCGACAGCCTGCTCAACTGGGGCCGGTCGAACTCCATCTGGCCACTCACCTTTGCCACCAGTTGTTGTGGAATTGAAATGATGGCTGCCGGAGCATCGCGTCACGATTTCGCCCGTTTTGGGATTGAAGTGTACCGCGCATCACCGCGTCAGGCCGACGTGATTGTAGTTGCAGGTACCATCGTTCACAAAATGGTTCCGGTACTGAAGCGTTTATACGATCAAATGCCCGATCCGAAATATGTAATTGCAATGGGTGCCTGTGCCGTTTCCGGAGGGCCATTCTTTTACAATTCATACTCGGTGGTTCGCGGTGTCGATCATGTGATTCCTGTGGATGTTTACATTCCCGGATGCCCACCCCGCCCCGAAGCACTGCTTTACGGGGTGATGCAGCTTCAGCGCAAAATCAAAGGCGAATCGATTTCAAGTCCTGTGGAAACCGATACAGACAAACTGCTTTAATTCCAAAACCATGCTGAACAAACAAGAATTATCAGAAATTATCCTGAAAATGGTTCCGGAAGCAACTTTTCCTGAAGGAACACAACTGACGGAAGTAATTGTACCTGCCGAAAATATTTTGGCTTTGGCCGAGGGATTAAAGAATAACAAGGAAACAGCTTTTGATTACCTGATCAGCCTGACTGCTGTGGATTTCACCACGAATATGACGGTCGTTTATCACCTGGATTCTACCCAATTCAGGCACCTGATTGTATTGAAAGTGGTTTTAAACGATCGCGAAAATCCGTTGGTTGACAGCGTTTCATCTGTTTGGGCAACTGCCGAATTTCACGAACGCGAAGTTTTCGATTTGTTCGGAATCCGCTTCAACAACCATCCCAACCTGAAACGATTGTTTCTGGAAGACGATTACGGATTTCCACTCCGCAAAGACTTCCGCGACGAAATAAATATCATTGAACGTTAAAACTCAATTTATGAGTGAAGAGATAATTAAAGATGTGATTGTAAGGGAGAATGAGGACTACATTATCAATATGGGTCCGCAGCATCCTTCCACTCACGGAGTTTTGAGGTTTGAAGTTTGCCTGAAAGGTGAAACCGTAAAATACCTGATTCCTCATATCGGGTACATTCACCGTGGCATCGAAAAAATGTGCGAAGCCGATACCTATCAGCAAATCATTCACCTGACCGACCGGATGGATTACCTTTCGGCGCACATCAACAACGAAGCGGTTTGTATGGTGGTTGAAGAAGCCATGCAGGTGGAAGTTCCGGAGCGGGTAAAATACATCCGTACCATTCTGGATGAATTGAACCGTTTGGCTTCTCACCAATTGTGGTGGTGTGCTTTTGGAATGGATTTGGGCGCATTGACCGCTTTCTTTTACGGACTACGCGACCGCGAACACATTCTGGATATTTTTGAAGAATCATTCGGATCGCGCCTGCTTCATAGTTTTAATACTCCCGGAGGTTTGATGCACGATGTTCATCCAAATTTCCAGAAACGCACCAAAGAATTCATCACCTATTTCAGGAAAAAATTACCCGAATACGACCAGCTGCTGACCGGAAATATCATTTTTCAGGAACGTGTAAAAGGAGTTGGCTACATGAGCCGCGAAAAAGCGATTGCTTACGGTGTGACCGGACCTTCAGCCCGAGGATCAAATCTGGCCTGCGACATCCGTAAAATTGCACCATACGGCGCTTACGATAAAGTTCAGTTCAACGAAATTCTGATGACCGAAGGCGATACTTTTGCCCGATATCAGGTTCGTATGGGCGAGATGTGGGAATCGATGAAAATTATTGAACAACTGATTGACAACATTCCTGAAGGCGATTTTACCGCCAAAATGAAGCCGATCATCAAACTGCCAGCCGGTGAATACTTTAAAAGAGTGGAAACTGCCCGCGGAGAGTTGGCCGTTTATGTGGTGAGCGATGGCAACAAAACACCGTACCGCATGAAATTCCGTTCGCCAAACTTCAGCAACCTATTCGTGATGAACGAATTGGCCGCCGGAGGAAAAATTGCCGACTTAGTTGCCATCAGCGGTTCTCTCGACCTTGTAATTCCTGATATTGACAGATAAATGAATACAGATATGTCTTCAAAAATATACGACTTTTCAAGCCTTACCGGATCAATTGATGCTGCCCTAAACAGCTGGATGAGCCCGGGACTGGCAGTTCTGACTGAATTGGTAATTATCGGACTTGTATTCCTGATTTTTTACGCATTGCTCGGACTTTTTCTGGTTTACCTCGAACGTAAAGTTTGTGCGGTCATTCAAAACCGGGTTGGCCCAAACCGTGTGGGAAAATGGGGTTTGCTGCAAACCATTGCCGACCTTATCAAATTGCTGATGAAGGAGTTGATCCCGATTCGTAAAGCCGATCATTTACTATTTGTTCTGGCTCCATTCATTGTAATCATTGCCTCGTTTATGGCAATGGGCGCAGTACCGTTTGCCAAAGGACTTCATGTACTTGATTTCAACATCGGTGTTTTTTACGTAATGGCAGTTTCGTCGCTCGGGGTTGTTGGTATCCTGATTGCCGGTTGGTCGAGCAACAGTAAATATCCACTGATCGGAGCCATGCGAAGTGGCGCCCAGATTGTTAGCTACGAGCTTTCAGTTGGACTTTCGCTGATGGCAATTGTAGTATTTTCGGGTACGATGTCGCTTTCAGGAATTATTGAAAGTCAGGCCGATGGCTGGTGGATTTTCAAAGGCCACATTCCGGCATTTATAGCATTTATTGTATTCCTGATTGCCAGTACAGCCGAAATCAACCGCGGACCTTTTGACCTTGCCGAAGCAGAATCGGAACTGACCGCCGGATTCCATACAGAATATTCAGGAATTAAGTTTGCATTCTTTTTCCTGGCCGAATACATCAACATGTTTATTGTTGCAGCCCTTGGTGCAACTGTGTTTCTGGGCGGATGGATGCCATTCCACATCGGAAACTGGGAAGGTTTTAACCAGGTGATGGATTACATCCCGTCGATCGTTTGGTTTTTTACCAAAACCTTCTTCATCATTTATGTGATTATGTGGTTCAAATGGACTTTCCCGCGTTTGCGTATCGACCAGTTGCTTACCCTTGAATGGAAATTCCTTCTACCAATCAGTATGTTTAACATTCTGCTGATCGCATTTTTAGTCCTGATGCACTGGCATTTTTAAATGATGAATTTTGAGTTATGAATGATGAATTACTTTCAAATAACAAATACACAGAAAGAGTTGACTGTTTTGGACTTGACACTTGAAACTTTGAACTTGAAACTTTAAACTGATGAACAGCATATCAAAATATTTTAGCGATTTATTCAAAGGGATTTCCTCGCTGTGGGCCGGAATGCGGGTCACCGGGAAGTACTTTGTAAGTCCGGGACAAATTGTGACCCAGCAATATCCCGAGAACCGTGCCACCCTGAAAATGGAGCCACGTTTCAAAGGCGAAATCATCATGCCTCACGATGAAAATAACCAACACGCCTGCACGGGGTGCGGAATTTGCGAAATAAACTGCCCGAATGGTTCGATTGAAATCATTACCGACCGCGTTCCAAATGCCGATGGGAAACTGGAACGCGTGATCGACAAACATATTTTCCACCTGTCGATGTGTACTTTCTGCGGATTGTGCGTGAAAACATGTCCTTCGGATGCACTTGCGTTCGGACAGGAATTTGAACATGCCGTTTTCGACCGGCACAAACTGACCAAAGTCTTGAACCAACCGGGTTCGTCACTAAAAAAGGAGGCAAAAAAATGAGCCTGAGCGTATTCATGTTTTACCTGTTATCAGGAATTATCCTGACATTTTCCGTTCTGTCGGTTACAACGCGGAGAATTTTGAGAGCTGCGGTATATCTGCTGTTTGTACTTGTTGCAACTTCAGGATTGTACTTTATGCTGAAATACGAGTTTATGGCTGCGGTGCAGTTAACGCTGTACGCCGGAGGTATTGTGGTGCTGATCATTTTCAGTATTCTGCTGACACACCACATTTCTCATCGCTTTAAACGTCCCGAAACAATGAATCTGCTAATGGGAATCGGCGTGGCTGTGGTTGGAAGCGGAGTTGTTCTTGCAACGCTCCTCACCCACCCTTTCATAGCCAGCAATTCTCCGGAACTTCCGGTTGATATGTCGGTGATTGGGAATCAACTGCTTAGCACCGGTAAAAACGGGTATGTTTTGCCATTCGAATTAATCAGTATTTTATTGCTGGCAGCCATGATTGCCGCGATAATTATTGCGAAAAAAGATAAAAATAAAAATTCAGAGATATGATTGAGGGAATTGGAATCGAACATTTTTTAGTGGTCAGCACACTCATGTTTTTCATCGGAGTTTGCGGGTTCATTATTCGCCGTAACCTGATTACCATGCTGATGTCAATTGAATTGATTTTAAATTCGGTGAATATCAACTTTCTGGTTTTCAACCGGTATTTGTATCCCGATCAGATGCAGGGACATTTCTTTTCGCTGTTTATTGTTGGAATTGCAGCAGCCGAAGCTTCGGTCGCCATTGCACTGATCATCAATATTTACCGAAACCTGCAGAACATCGACGTGGAGAATGTAAGTGAAATGAAGTATTAAAAAGTTCGGAGTCCGAAGTTGGAAGTCCGAAGTTGGAAGAAAAAAACAAGAAACACTGAATGAGAAATAAGAAACATCGAAGTACCCGTTTTACATTTCTTATTTCTTGTTCGATATTCGATATTAAAAAATAAAACAACAGATAATGGCAGGATATACTTACACTGTGTTTATACTTATAATTCCGCTGGTAGTCTTTCTGATTACCGGATTATTGGGAATGAAATGGAAACCAATTGTTTCAGGAATTATTGGAACCATCGGACTTGGAATTTCCTTTACACTTTCGATCATTACCGCAATTACCTATTTCTGGGGCGGATCGCACGGCGCGGAAGGATTTCATGCAATCATTCCATTTGAATTGACCTGGCTGAAATTTACAGAGACACTAATCATCAAAATGGGTATTTTACTTGATCCAATTTCGGTGATGATGTTGGTTGTAGTAACTACCATTTCGTTTATGGTGCATATTTACAGCCTCGGATACATGAAAGGTGAAGTAGGATTCGCGCGCTTTTATTCTTTTCTGTCGCTGTTTACCTTTTCGATGCTTGGATTGGTGATTGCACCCAATATTTTCCAGATGTATATTTTCTGGGAATTGGTGGGTGTCAGTTCATTCCTTCTGATCGGATTTTATTACACCAAACCATCGGCAGTGGCAGCTTCGAAAAAAGCATTCATCGTCACCCGTTTTGCCGACCTTGGGTTCCTGATTGGTATCCTGATACTTTCATTCATAACCGGAACTTTCGATTTTGCCAAACTTACCGAACCCGGAACCGCCATTTTTGCAAGTGCTGCCTCCATGAGTTTTATGGGTATTTCAGCCATGACCTGGGCCATGACACTTATTTTCATTGGTGGAGCCGGTAAATCTGCCATGTTCCCATTCCATATCTGGTTACCCGATGCAATGGAAGGCCCGACACCAGTTTCTGCATTGATACATGCCGCAACGATGGTTGTTGCCGGTGTATTTCTGGTTGCACGAATGTTTACAGTTATTCATTTTCAGGCTCCTGATGCGCAGGAAATTATTGCCTACGTTGGTGGTTTCACCTCGCTGTTTGCCGCGATAATTGCCATTACCCAATATGATATTAAACGCGTTCTGGCGTTTTCAACCTTGTCGCAACTCGGTTACATGATGTTGAGTCTTGGTGTTTCGGGTTACGGTGGCGAAGAAGGTCTGGGTTTTATGGCTTCCATGTTTCATCTGTTTACACATGCCATGTTTAAAGCATTGTTGTTCCTCGGAGCCGGATCGATCATTCATGCCGTTCATTCAAACTACATGTACGACATGGGTGGATTGCGCAAATACATGCCAATCACACACATTACTTTCCTGATTGCCTGTCTTACAATTGCAGGGGTTCCGCCACTTTCAGGATTTTTCAGTAAAGACGAAATTCTGGTTGCAGCATACAATCACAACAAACTGTTATTTGCCGTGGAGTATATTGTTGCCGGACTAACCGCATTCTATATGTTTCGCTTGTATTTCAGTGTATTCTGGGGAAAAGACAGACACTATCACCATACTCCGCACGAAAGTCCGTTGACGATGTCTATTCCGCTGATGTTTTTAGCAGTTGCTTCCATTTTTGCAGGATTCCTGCCATTCCATCATCTGGTAACATCAGACAAATTGGGATTTGTTACTGAAATGCATTATGCCATAGCCATTCCTTCAGTATTGATTGGATTGTTCGGAATTGCAATGGCTTGGATACTTTATAAAAAGGAAAGTGGCGTTCCGGCTAAAATGGCTAAAAGTTGGGGGATTTTATATACCGCAACCTACAACAAATTCTATTTCGACGAAATCTATCTTTTCGTCACAAAGAAGATTATTTTCAATTACATATCACGTCCGATAGCATGGTTCGACCGCCACATTATCGATGGTTTTATGGTTGGAATCGGTATGACGACCGAAAGAATATCATACAGAATTAAAGGAATGCAGTCGGGACAATTGCAGCATTACGCATTCATGTTCGTTGCCGGAACCCTTGCTTTGACACTGTCGATGCTGTACTTTTTGATGTAATACAGTTCAAGGTTTCAGGTTTAAAGTTTAAAGTTCTTCCGCATAGAATATTTGTTACTACACGGAAAAACATCAATAGCCCGGGGTTTCAACCCCGGGAAAAAGAAGAAAGAAAAAATCGTCCGCGAGAACACGCTAAACAAAGCTCGCATATTCCTTCGGACGAAATGGTGGTTGTGATTGAAAGAATAGAGAAAAAAAATAAGAAACACGGAATAAGAAATAAGGAACATTGAAGTGACCGTTTTACATTTCTTATTCCTTGTTCCATATTTGATATTAAATTTTATAAAATATATAAAAGTGAACATTCTAACTTTACTGGTGATCATCCCGATTCTTACCATGATCGGTATCCTTTTTACCAAGGATAATAAAGGGGCGCGGCTTGTTTCGGCAGCCGGAATGGGTGTGCAACTGATAACAACCGCAGTACTTGTACTTTCATATCTGGCGGCGCGAAAATCAGGATTAATGAACGAGATGCTGTTCACCGCTGATTACATGTGGTTTCCCAGCCTGAACATTCATTATGCAATCGGAGTTGACGGAATTGCAGTTGCGATGATTGCGCTCACGTCGATTGTGGTTTTTGCCGGAATTTTCGCCTCATGGGAAGTCGAATATTTGTCGCGTGAGTTTTTTATCTCGCTTATCTTACTGGCAACCGGCGTTTATGGGTTCTTCATCTCGCTCGACCTGTTTACCATGTTCCTTTTCTACGAACTGGCTGTTATACCAATGTATCTGCTGATTGGCGTCTGGGGAACCGGACCGAAAGAAAGTTCAGCAATGAAACTAACCCTGATGCTGATGGGAGGCTCTGCTCTTTTGATGGTTGGAATCTTCGGTATCTATTTTAATTCGGCTCCCGATGGCGGCCCGCTTACTTTTAATATTCTTGAAATTTCCAAAATAAGTATGCCACTT
Source organism: Prolixibacteraceae bacterium (assembly GCA_019459485.1). Classification (GTDB taxonomy): domain Bacteria; phylum Bacteroidota; class Bacteroidia; order Bacteroidales; family Prolixibacteraceae; genus Aquipluma. Next base: position 70,700 of record JAIBEZ010000083.1, on the reverse strand, counting down.
GATGTGCAGCGCTTCTTCTTTCCGTTCACCTTTATCGGATTCGGAATACTTGGAGCTCTGTTCCCCTTTCATACCTGGTCGCCCGATGGTCACGCTTCGGCGCCAACAGCGGTTTCGATGCTTCATGCAGGCGTTTTGATGAAACTTGGAGGATACGGATGCTTCCGTGTTGCCATCTTCCTGATGCCTGAAGCAGCGCATGAAATGGCCTGGATTTTCATTATCCTGACAACCATCAGCGTGGTTTACGGAGCATTCGGAGCCATCTGGCAAAACGACCTGAAATTCATCAATGCCTACTCATCGGTAAGCCATTGCGGACTGGTAATTTTTGCCTTGTTGATGCTGAACCAGACAGCCATGGACGGCGCCATCCTGCAAATGATTTCACACGGTTTGATGACAGCCCTTTTCTTTGCCCTGATCGGTATGATTTACGGACGCACACACACCCGCGATGTGAATGAAATGGGCGGTTTAATGAAGGTGATCCCATTCCTCGCCGTGGTTTACATGATTGCAGGTTTTGCTTCACTGGGACTTCCCGGATTGAGCGGATTCGTAGCTGAGATGACTGTATTTGTTGGAGCATTCCAGCATCAGGACATGTTTCACAGGGTAGTTACCGTAATCGTGGCTTCCTCAATTGTAATTACTGCTGTTTATATTTTGAGGGTTGTCGGAATGATTCTTCTCGGCCCGTTGAAAGATCAGCATCATGCACATCTTCAGGATGCCAAATGGTTCGAAAAATTAAGTACGGTCACTCTTGTTCTGGCAGTTGCAGCCATTGGTATTGCACCGCTTTGGTTGTCTGACACCATTATTGCAAGTTTAAAACCGATCATAGATAAGCTGGCAATGATAGCCCCCTAAATCCTCCTTCGACAGGCTCAGGCTACACACGAGGGGGACTTTTAAATTAGAAAGAAAATGAAATTTTATAGATAAAACATAATCGGAGCATTCCAACTCCCCCTCCCTCGGAGGGGGTTGGGGGGAGGCCAAAAATCTTTTGATATGGATCTCGGACAATTTATACTCATGCGCCACGAATTGCTGCTGACGATTGCAGCCCTTGCTATTCTGGTGGCTGAAATTTTCACCAGCGAAAAGAACAAATCGGGCATCATTACTTTTGCACTCGGACTTTTTGCTTTGGTCACCGTAGTGGGTTTTATTCCCGGCGAAACAGGCAATTTATTTGGCGGATCTTTCCAGTCGAGCCAGCTGACCACTTTCATGAAAAACATACTGAACCTGGCTGTTCTGATCGTTTTCCTTCAGGCGGAAGGCTGGTTGCGGAAACCTGAAAATGCGGACAAAATCAGCGAATATTTCATTCTGACCCTGGCAACACTGATCGGAATGAATTTCATGGTTTCGGCTGGTGATTTCCTGATTTTCTACATCGGACTCGAAACCGCGACTATCCCGATTGCCGGATTGGCTGCTTTCGACAAGATGAAAAGCAAATCTGCCGAGGCTGGTATCAAACTTATCCTCTCCTCTGCCCTATCTTCAGGAATATTGCTTTTTGGACTTTCGATGCTTTACGGAGCAACCGGAACCATCTATTTTGCCGATATGGCTGGCCTTATTTCAAAAGATGCCATGACTTTACTCGGGTTCATCTTCTTTGTGAGCGGAATGGGATTCAAAATTTCGCTGGTACCTTTCCATTTCTGGACTGCCGACGTATACGAAGGCGCCCCGATCAATGTGACTTCGTATCTTTCGGTAGTATCAAAAGGAGCGGCGGCATTTATTTTCACCATCATTTTATTTACAGTTTTCAAAAATATCGTGGAATTGTGGCAGCCGATGATTTATACGCTGGCTGTATTCACTATGACGCTGGCCAACCTGTTTGCCTTGCGTCAGAACAATATCAAACGTTTTCTGGCCTTTTCGTCGATTGCACAGGCAGGTTTTATCTTGCTTGGTATTATCGGGTTCGGCGAGTTGGGATTGACTTCAGTCGTTTATTTCGTACTTGTATATGTATTTACCAACCTTGGAGCCTTCGGAGTGGTAGCTGCGGTGCACAATGCTTCAGGAGTTGAAACCATTTCAGGATACAACGGATTGTATAAAACCAATCCAATGCTTAGTTTGCTGATGACACTTTCTTTATTCTCACTGGCCGGAATACCGCCGGTTGCAGGTTTCTTCGGGAAATTCTTCCTGTTTACAGCTGCTGCAAGCAAAGGCTATTATCTTCTTGTTTTAATTGCCGTTTTAAATGCCACGATCTCTTTATATTATTATTTACTGGTTATAAAAGCAATGTTCATCGCTAAAAATGAAGAACCGGTTGCATGGTTCCGTAGCACTTTAGCTATGCGAATCAGCCTGATAATGTGCGTTGCAGGCGTATTTATCATCGGTTTTGCAAGTGGGATATTTGAATACATCCGCAGCATCAGTCAACTATTTTTAAACTAAGAAACTATGGCACTCAATAAAGGAAAACATTTGGTTGAAGAAATTGATGGCGTTCGCTGTACTGTGGTCGAGAAAGGGATTACTCCTGAACGGGCACAGTTTCTGAAAAAAATACTGGAACTGAATGGCTACGAAGTTAAAACTGCCGTTGAAGCCGATCCGGCAACAATGAAGCTTGGTGTTACTGATATCCTTTTCAATGCCGTTATTGATGTTTATGAACGCAGGCTAAAAAGTCCTTCTGGAAAGAAAATTACTCCAGCTTACTGGCTTCAGCAATCAAATCAGGAAACCGAAGCTGAAGTAAATTACTGGAATAAAGATTAAAATATCTTTCACCAAGACCGTTTGGAAATAAAAAACTGGACTATTTTTATTTTTTATTTCAAATTAATTATGCGTTTCATGCTGAAAAACTACCAGTTCGTCACGAAAACAGAGCAGTTCATGATATTTGTCAATTTCGTAACATATAATTTATATTTGCAGAAAGATAAAAAACTACTTTTGGGGTATTCAATACTATGACTATGCCCATTCAAGTAAATATTTTTCTAAGTCTTGCCATAAGTTTTTCAATCGCTTATTTTATAATTCCGAAGATAATAAAGGTATCAAAGATCAAGAAATTGTTCGATGTTCCCAATCATCGTTCTGCAGCAAAACACATCGTTCCTACTTTGGGCGGAATTGCCATATTCGCTGGCTTTAGGCTCAGTCAGGGGATCTCCTTAAATAGTTTTGACACAAACGAGCTAAAATACTTGTCAGCCGGTGTTCTTGTAATGTTCCTCATTGGTTTGAAAGACGATATCATTGGGGTATCTGCCAAAGCAAAGCTAATTGTTCAGCTCCTGGTAGCTGGTTATCTGGTTATTCTTGGTAATTACCAGATTACGAATCTTCACGGGATAATGGGCATCCATGAAATTGAATATTTTACAGGAATAATCCTTTCGGTTTTTGTGATTGTCGGAATCATCAACTCTTTAAACCTCATCGACGGAATTGACGGCCTTTCATCCGGAATTGGAATAGTTATTTCGTCCGTTTTTGGATTGTTGTTTCTTACTGCCAGTGATTACATCTATGCAATTACTTGTTTCAGTTTAACGGGTAGTTTAATCGCTTTTTTTCTCTACAATGTTTTTGGACACGCCAATAAAATATTCATGGGCGATACAGGTTCGCTGATTCTTGGCGTTGTTGTAGCAGCAATTGCAATTCACTTTATTGAGTTTACGCCAGTTTCAAATACTGCCATACACGGTTCCAGTGCAATTGCCCTGTCAATAATAATTGTTCCGGTTATCGATACACTCAGGGTTTTCATGATCAGGATATCACAAAAACGTTCGCCATTTTCGCCTGACATGAACCACATTCATCACAATTTACTCAAATTAACCGGAGGACATCACCTTGCTGCAAGTTCAATTATTATTGCAGTAAATGCGATGATCATATTGCTTTCGTTTATTCTTATCGAAGAAATCGGCAACAACATGCTCTTTATGCTCCTATTGGTTGTAGGATTTATTCTGGCAAGTATTCCGGCTTATATGCTGAAATGGCAGGGTAGAAATGCTCCGGTTGAAGAAAAGAAAAACAAATCAATATTTGCGCTTTCAATTTTCACAAAAAAGCAAAAAGCATAGCACTGCTTGCCATCTGAACAAGTAAATAACACGCCCATCATCCTCAGATTATGAAGTTGATGGGCGTGTTATTTCGAATAAACCCGTTTACAAACAATTTTCTATGTATCATCCATTTACTATCGAACAGTAGGGTTGAACCCTTCCCAAATCAGCTCCTGGTTTTGTACTTTGCTGCCGAATGCTTCTTTCATATTCCGCTCCACAATAAACACCTTTGCTGATGGCTGTAAACTACAATCTCATACACGACTTGCGTCAATACGCCATGCCAGACTGACGAAAAAAGGCCATCCGTCGGTTGACGAATGGCCTTTGATCAATGTTGTTTGTTGCTATTTATTTTGCGTAGCTGATGGCACGCATTTCGCGGATCACGGTAATTTTTATTTGTCCCGGATAAGTCATTTCGTCCTGAATGCGTTTTGCAATATCGAACGACAATTGTTCTGAATCCTTGTCACTGATTTTATCGCTACCGACGATCACTCTCAATTCGCGGCCAGCCTGAATGGCATAGGTTTTTAATACTCCCGGATAGGAAAGCGCAAGTTCTTCAAGCGTTTTCAGACGTTTGATATACGATTCAACCACCTCGCGGCGAGCGCCGGGACGTGCTCCTGATATGGCATCACAAACCTGTACAATCGGAGAAAGCAAACTGGTCATTTCCACTTCGTCGTGGTGAGCACCGATGGCATTGCAAATATCCGGTTTCTCCTTGAAACGTTCTGCCAACTTCATACCCAATACTGCGTGCGGCAATTCCGGCTCATCATCGGGCACTTTCCCAATATCATGAAGCAAACCGGCACGTTTGGCGGCCTTGGCGTTCAAACCCAATTCGGTAGCCATGATGGCGCACAAATTCGCCACTTCGCGTGAGTGCTGCAACAAATTCTGACCATACGACGAACGGTATTTCATTTTACCGATCATTCGGATTAATTCAGGATGTAAACCGTGAACACCCAAATCGATGGTGGTACGTTTTCCGGTTTCAATAATTTCTTCTTCTACCTGTTTGCGCACTTTTTCAACAACTTCTTCGATGCGAGCCGGATGAATACGGCCATCTGTTACCAGTTGATGCAGCGCCAAACGGGCAATCTCGCGACGTACCGGATCAAATCCTGAAAGCACAATGGCTTCAGGAGTATCGTCAACAATAATCTCGACACCTGTTGCAGCTTCGAGCGCACGGATATTACGACCTTCGCGGCCAATAATACGCCCTTTTATCTCATCGCTTTCGATGTGGAAAATAGTCACAGAATTTTCAATCGCGGTTTCGGTTGCTACACGCTGAATGGTTTTAACCACCACTTTCTTAGCTTCTTTGTTGGCCGAAAGTTTGGCCTCTTCCATGATCTCATTGATGTACGACATGGCCTCAGTTTTAGCTTCGTTCTTCAACGAATCAACCAATTGGGTTTTGGCCTCTTCTGCTGATAAGCCTGACAATACTTCAAGCTTTTCAACTTGTTGTTTGTGCAAAGCTTCCACTTCGTGTTCGCGCTTTTCAAGCAGTTCGAGCTGATTGGTCAGGTTTTCGCGGATAACATCCACATCGTGTTTCGAAGTTTCAAAGTCCTTAATACTGCGATTAAGTTCCTCTCTGCGTTGATTAATGCCGGTTTCCCGTTGTTTTAGTTTTGCTTCGAAATTGTTGACCTTGATATTCTTCTCATTGATGTATTCCTCATGGTCAGATTTCAATTGAAGGAATTTCTCTTTAGCCTGAAGAATTTTATCTTTCTTTATTACTTCTCCAGCAGCTTCCGCTTCAGTAACAATTTTTTGTTTTTTACTGTGAAGAGCCTTGTCCCACATAAAATAGGAAAGTATCCCTCCACCTAAAAAGCCTGATATCGCATATATAATCTCCATTTGTTATTAAATTAAACTTGTTTACACTAAAATAAATAAACCCGCATTTTCAACCTGAAATCCCGGAATTCAAATAAAATTCCAAAATCCAGATATAAAATGCGGGTTTTGTATATATGATAAAATTTTATTCCTTCAATGACAGATAATCACTTAATTCTTCATCCAGCTTTTTCAACTCGTCAAACAATGGCGAACGGTCAACTTTTTCTTCAAGATCAATCGTTTTTAACGCAAACTGAAAAGCAGTCATTGCTAAAAAGTCCTGCGTGCTGCTACCTGAATACTTTTGTCGATACTGAAGAATTATATCATTTATTATTTTGGCAGCTTTCCGGTATTTTTCCTCATCGTCCCTGTCCACCTTCAATGGATATTCACGTCCGTCAATTTTGATCTTTATAGAAAGCTTGTCTGTCATTTATCTTTGTATTACTTGTTTAAAAGAGCAATACATTTATCAATTTCCCGCACTAATTTTTGAATTTTGCTTTTTGCATCCTTGTTATCATCGTCTGATGCAACCAACATTTTTGCCAATTTTACATTCTCATATTTCTGTTCAAGCAAACTATTTTCCTGATGAAGATGATTGATAGTTTCTTCAAGACTTTCAATTTTTCCACGCAACTGCACCTTTTCCTGTTTAAGATTTTCGTGTTTAGCAATCATCTGCTTCACTTTAAGCTTAAACTCTAACAGTAGGTTTTTCTCCGGATCAGTCATTTCATTTTACTTTCATCGACAAAATTAACATTTTTGGTCAATAGATGAAATTTGCGACCGATTATTTCGTTTTTACCGAAACCGGGATCTGACGGTTGAAACGGATAAGTTTTATATTTTCGCAGACCAAATAAAATTAGAATGAAACGACTTTTTAAAATTATACTTTTTCTTATCACAGGAATCTCTGTCAGCGCCCAACCTTTGGATAAACCAGATCCGAATTATTATGAGGCGCCAATGAAAATCCCCTTTCTGCTGTCCGGAAATTTTGCCGAATTACGACCCAATCATTTTCACGGTGGCATCGACATAAAAACCCAGGGAAGAACCGGATTGCCTGTTTATGCTGCCGCCGAGGGAAATATCGAGCGGATTGTGGTTTCTCCGTCAGGATACGGCAATGCATTGTACATAGGACATCCGAACGGCACAACAACTCTTTATGGCCACCTCCATAGTTTCGCTCCTGAAATTGAAAATTACATCCGAAAAATTCAGTACGAAAAAGAATCATTTGCCATCGACCATTCTGTTCCTGCTGATACCTTGAAAGTAAAAAAAGGTCAACAAATTGCAAAAAGCGGTAATTCAGGCAGTTCAGGAGGGCCGCATCTGCATTTCGAAATCCGACAGGTTAAAGACCAAACCATGATGCTGAACCCCTTACAATTCAACATGCCGGTAAAAGACAAAACCAAACCAGTCATCCAGTCACTGATGGTTTATCCGGTTTCCGACGATGCAGGTGTTTCAGGAAAACAACTTCCGCAGCGATTTGAAACCATATTGACTGGCAACGTTTATCAGCTAAAAGTCAATCAGCCTATCACGGTTTGGGGAAAAGTCGGCTTTGGGATTCAGTCCATTGATTTGCTCGACGGAAGCCTTAATCATTGCGGTATTTACAGTTTAAAACTGAGCATCGACAACGAATTGGTTTATTCATTTGCGATGGATCAATTTGCCATCGAAGAGTCGAAATACATTAATTCGCACATGGATTACGAACAGGCCATCCGCTCAAAACGCAGGCTATACCGTACCTGGATTGAACCGGGCAACAAACTGAACATCTACGACAAAAATGAAAAAGGCGGGATATTTAAAGCTACCGACGGGAAACTTCACCAGGTAAAATATGAAATAACAGATGTTTACGGCAATGCCACTTCTCTTTCCTTTAAAATTCAATCGAAGGAGGCGACATTTGCAGTATCAGAACCGAAAGGGGAACATTTCAAATTCAATCGGAACAATCATATCAGGAACGATGACATTGAATTCACAGTTCCGGAGGGAGCTTTGTACAATGATGTTGATTTTTTGTACGAAAAGAAACCGTCAACTGCGAAATTCTATTCACCCATTTATAAACTACACAATCCATATACTCCGCTGCATTTTGCCTGCCCATTGAGGATAAAAGCAGTGAACCTTCCAAAGAATCTGGAATCGAAAGTGATGCTTGCCCAGGTTGACCCGGCTACAGGACAAATTTTCTCGGCCACAGGAAAATACGTTGACGGCTGGGTGGAAGGAAACATCCGGGTATTGGGAAATTATGCACTGGCAGTTGACACGGTTGCTCCCAAAATTGTTCCGTTAAGCATTACCGGTAAAAAGACACTGACAGAAACCACAAGAATCAGGTTCACAATTACCGACAATCTTTCCGGAATTGAAACCATACGCGGAACCATTGACGGCCAGTGGGTGCTGTTCGAATACGACCTGAAAAACAAATTAATCAGTTATACGTTTGATAAAAGTAGGATTCAGTTCGGTAAAAATCATGAATTGAACTTAATTGTCACCGATTTCAGAAACAATTCAAGTACTTACAAGGCAAACTTCTACAAATGACAAAAAGTTACGTATGCATAGGTTGTATGTCGGGCACATCAATTGATGGACTTGATTTGGTGGCCTGCAGGTTTACTTTCGACACGAAGTGGAATTTTGAAATTATGAAAGCCAATACCATCTCGTATTCGCACAAATGGGTGAACAAACTCACGACTGCTGCGGAACTGAATGCACTTGATTTTGCTTTTCTTCACAACGAATACGGTAAGTTTATCGGCAAACAAATCGTTGATTTTTGTGCCGACCTTCCTGAAAAACCTGAAATGATCGCATCACACGGTCATACCATTTTCCATCAGCCCGATATGAAACTGACGGTTCAGATTGGCAACGGCGCCAGCATTGCGGCAACGACAGGAATACAAACCATCTGCGATTTCAGGTCGCTGGATGTGGCGCTTGGCGGACAAGGCGCTCCGCTCGTTCCAATTGGCGATGAACTGTTGTTTGGCGAATATGAATTTTGCCTGAACCTTGGTGGGATTGCCAATGTTTCGTTTCGAGAAAACGATGAAAGAAAAGCATTTGACATTTGTCCGGCAAACATGGCTTTCAATCATTTTACAAAAGAACTGGGCTACGAATACGATCTCAACGGAAGTTTTGGTCGCTCCGGAACAGTTCATGCCGAATTGCTGAACCTGTTGAATTCACTGGATTTTTATCAGCTGGACGGGCCAAAATCGTTGGGGCGCGAATGGTTTGAAACTGAATTTCTGCCGCTGATTTATTCTTTTCAACTTCCTCCTGAAGATGCACTCAGAACATTGTACGAACACGTTTCTGATCAGCTGACAATTGCTGTTGACCACTATCAGAAAGGGCAAATACTTATTACCGGTGGCGGCGCCAACAATGTGTTCCTGATGGAACTTTTCAGCGAAAAAACAAAACACAAAACCATCCTGCCTTCAGCACAAATCATTGATTTCAAGGAAGCCATTGTATTCGCATTTCTTGGTGTCCTTCGTTTCAGAAATGAAACTAATTGCCTGAAATCTGTGACCGGAGCCGACCACGACCATTCTGGAGGAATCATTTACCTTCCCTGAAAAAGATTCAATCGTGTTTGGGAAATACGATCCCGGCATCTTTTCTGACCCAATCCAAAATTTCCATCAGATCAGCTGAATGCGACAATGGCAACAGGTCGCTTTCCGTTTTTCCGGCATCCAGACATTCCATTACATGCGCGGCTTCCAGTTCATAGCCAGCGCCAATTCCCTTTTCAAAAGTGATGATTCTTTCTTCCTCCCCCGCTTTCCAGTAAGTTACAGATGTTGGGCAGTTAAAACGTCTGTTCAGCCTTACAAACCCGTTTTCGAAATTGTACTCTGTTTGTGTGGAGGAGTGCGATGCAAAACTGGAAACCAGCGAAGCCACTTCCCCACCCGGATATCGAAACGACATCAGGATAGTTTCCTCGGCGCCGGTTGCACAAAATTGAGCCATTGTTTTAATTTCCGAAGGTTTACCAAAAGCTGTCAGCGACATAAAAATCGGGTAAATTCCGATATCCAGCAACGAACCACCGCCCAAATCTACATTGTACAATCGTTTATCAGGATTATACTCCGCATTAAAAGCAAAATCGGCACGAACCATTTTCAGCGCTCCAAGTTCTCCTGAACGGATGATTTCCATTACTTTCTGAAAGCTGGGCTGAAACCTTGTCCAGAAAGCTTCCATCAGGAAAGCATTGTTTTTTCGGGCTGCCTCGATCATTAAATTCACTTCACGCGAATTCATTGCAAAAGCTTTTTCGCACAGCACCGCTTTTTGATGGTTCAGGCACAGCAAAGTATGCTCACAATGGTGCGAATGTGGCGAGGCAATGTACACCACATCCACTTCGGGGTCGTTCACCATTTCTTCGTAGCTGCCATAAGCCTTTTCAAAACCAAGATCAGAAGCAAAAGTTTGTGCATTTTCGAGCGATCTTGCTGCCGCGGCATAAAGTCGTGCATTGGGTAATAATTTCAGGTCACCAACGAATTTTCGGGCAATTTTTCCGCATCCAAGGATGGCCCAGTTGTATGTTTTGCTCATGATTTTGTTTGATTGGTTAATTTCGGATGTAAATTAAGGATCTTTCCTGAATTGCTGTTTTAGCGAAGAATTGGGGGCAAGAATGGCAGACAATTATTTTCTTTCATGCTTTTCAATTATTTTATCCAATAGCTTATCGGATACACGAAATCCATTATTGACCAGTTTTAATATAACACCAATAACATCCTTAATTATTCCCTTATTGCTTGCAAGCAGAAGTATCCCGATAGTTCCAATTATCTCAATATTTAGTGATTTTGCAATATTTCGTCCCTTTATTTCATCGATAATTAATGTTGAGTTTGGAATTTCAAGTGCCAATGCGATTGAACTTGCTTCACCTCTGTCTAGTCGGTGTTCTATGTCCGCTTGTCTTACTTTATCTTTAACCTGAAGCACGATTACCCAATCTGGCAACGCATCACCAAATTCAGCTTTCACTTCCGGGGTAATTATTATCTCACTATATAAGTCTCTAATTATGTGGAGTAGTCCAATATTGCTAAGTGAGATCAGACAACTGGTATCAGAAATAATTATTTTATCCATTGATGATGTGCTCAATATCATCTATACCCTCTCCAAATATGGAAACTCCATATTTTCCAACGTTTTCAAGAAACACTCGTTTTGAAACACCGACTAAATCAGCAGCTTGTCCTGAAGACATTATGCCTTTCTCAAATAAATGAGCTGCCAATTGCATTTTAATATCCATCTCGTCGACTGAATCTGGTATCTTTAATGTTAATGTTTTCATAATCATCCATTTTATATATGCACAAATGTACTAAAAAGAAAATTAAATCTTTTGCAGTGAATCGCTTGTCCGAAGCTAACTCTGACATGGCTACCGGTGCTAAATGCCTGGCTATGTATGCTGAGGACTTAACTATCGGCGCTAAATGAATAGCTGTGTATACTGTGGACATGGCTACCGGCACTAAATAAATGGCTATGTGTGCTGTGGTCTTAGCTATCGGCGCTAAATGAATGACTATCTATGCTGCGGACTTGGCTATGTACGCTGAATGGCTGGCTATGTGTGCTGAGGGTCTGGCTATCGGCGCTGAATGGATGGCTATGTGTGCTTCGGACTTAACTATGTGTTTTAGGTGCAGCGCACGGTTGATATTTGTGCATCTATCTATATCATTCTTTTTTTAACTCACCCCCAACCCCGCAGGTGCGACGGGGTGAGTTTTGTTTGAAAATTACCCATTCAAATTGTCTCAGCGCATAAAAAAATCCGGCCTTTGAATGGAAGCGCCGGATTTCTTTGGAAATGATTAATCAACCTGAGGATCGTCGTCCTTTTTGTTGGCAGATCCCATTTTCTTAACCACCTTGGTAAAGGTAAACTGTTCCTTTTTCAGTTTGTCATCCTGATAGAATTTGGAAGCTATTTTACTGATACCGATCACTTCGGTGTAAATCTCGTTAAACGCGTCAACTGCTTCCTGCGAAACGTTTTGAGTGGCTGTTTTCATGCCTTCCTGGCTCAGGTTTGCTTGCTCAAGTTGGGTGGCGTAACCAATTATATTTTCAATTAAAGCTGGATTGGTGCCTTTTTGAGTTATTTCGTTTTGCAGCGTGGGAGCTATTCCTTTTTTAAAACTGTAAAGCACCTCAATCAATTCTTCCTGATCAATGTTGCGCAGATTTTTATTGATGCCCAGTGTTTTCAAAATCTCAGCGGCGTTTTCGGCAAAGTCAACTTCGACTTGTGTTTTAATAAAACTCAGGTCGCGTAAAGCCGGTGCAACAATTTTTTTTAACAGATCGGTGGCTTCCCGAAGGGGTTGTTTCTTGTCCAGCCCCAGAAAGTTTTCGATGGCGTTTTCAATTCTTGTGATCAGATCCATCACATAGGCTTCCGTCCAGTTGGAACGAACCATTGACAACTCGCCCAGATTGGCCTGCATACTTTGCAGAATGCTTTTTGCAGCCATGAGCATCACAACATCTTTGTAGCTGTAAATTCTAATTGACATGATTAAATGATTTTTGGTTAAAATTAAGATTATCGTCAACTAAGTTCAGACAATAAATTATAATAACCAACTTTTCCGGATAAAAAATTAAAAAAATGTGCATCCTGTCGGATGAATTGTCTGAATTATGTATGTTTGAGCTTTCAAACAAAAAGCAAAAATGAGTGAGGAACAGAAACGACTGTTAGAACAACAGTTATGGAATATTGCCAATACGCTACGTGGCAAAATGAATGCTGATGAATTCCGTGATTATATCCTTGGCTTTATTTTTTACAAGTACCTGTCGGAAAAGATGGTTCGTTATGCCGATTCGATACTGAAACAGGATCGTGTTAAATACAACGACATTGATGAAAATACTGAACTTGGAAAACAATACATCGAAGCCATTAAAGAAGAAGCATTATTAAAATTGGGGTATTTCCTGAAACCTTCGGAACTTTTCAGCCAGATTGCCAAACGTGGGTCTTCAATTGCGGTTGACAGCAACGAAATTGACGTGAACGGAAACGGTGCAAATAATAATTTTATTCTGGAAGACCTTGGAAAAATTCTGGTGAGCATCGAGCAGAGTACAATGGGTACAGCAAGTGAGGATGATTTCGATAACCTTTTTGAAGATTTAGACCTCACCTCAACAAAACTCGGTAGAACCGAATCAGCAAAAAATGAACTCATAGCAAAGGTGCTGTTTCACCTCGATAAAATTGATTTCCAGTTGGAAAATGCACAGGCTGACGTTTTGGGTGATGCCTACGAATACCTGATAGGTCAGTTTGCCAGTGGAGCAGGTAAAAAGGCTGGTGAGTTCTATACTCCGCAACAGGTTAGTATGGTATTGGCAAAACTGGTTACTACTGGTAAAACAAAGCTTCGTTCAGTTTATGATCCTACATGTGGTTCTGGTTCGTTGTTGTTACGTGTTGCTAAAGAAGTAAAGGAAGTGGGTAATTTTTACGGTCAGGAAATGAATCGTACTACCTACAATTTGGCTCGAATGAACATGATTTTGCATGATGTGCATTACCGTAAGTTCAATATAAAACAAGAAGACACGCTGGAACACCCTCAACACCTCAACCATAAATTTGAAGCGATTGTAGCCAATCCACCATTTTCAGCACAATGGAGTGCCAGTCCGTTGTTTATGTCTGATGATAGGTTTAGCCAGTACGGGCGGCTTGCACCATCAAGTAAAGCCGATTTTGCTTTTGTGCAACACATGATTCACCATTTGGCCGACAATGGAACTATGGCCATCGTATTACCTCATGGTGTTTTATTTCGTGGAGGCGCAGAACAACACATACGCAAATACCTGATTGAAGATCGTAATTATCTGGATGCCGTGATTGGGTTACCTTCCAATATTTTTTACGGAACAAGTATTCCGACCTGTATTCTGGTGTTTAAAAAGTGTCGTGAAAATCCTGATGATGTGCTGTTTATTGATGCCAGCCAGCACTTCGACAAGGTTAAAACTCAAAATATTCTGTTACCTGAGCATATAGAAAAGATCATATCAACTTACCGAAACCGAACTGAGGCTAATAAATACAGTAAAATTGCATCATTAAAAACCATTGCTGATAATGATTACAACCTCAACATACCTCGATATGTTGACACTTTTGAAGTTGCGGACAGCATTGATATAAACAAGTTGGCCAGTGAGCTTGTCGAACTGGACCGGCAAATGGCTGAAACAAAGAATACCATTGCCGGATTTTGCAAAGAACTAAGTATTTCAACCCCGTTTTAAATCCTGAAATATGACAAAAAAAGAAGCGATCAAATTATTTGATGATAGAAAAGTTCGTACACTTTGGGATACTGAGAAGGAACAATGGTATTTTTCAATTGTGGATGTCATTGCCGTACTAACAGACAAAAATGATTATCAGGGGGCACGAAATTATTGGAAAGTATTAAAATTCAGACTTCTGAAAGAAGGAAATGAAACGGTTACAAATTGTAACCGTTTGAAATTATTGGCCGAAGATGGTAAAATGCGATTGACCGATGTAGCCGATACCGAGCAACTTTTCAGGTTAATACAACAATGACAAAGCAAAATAACATACCAACCTTGCGTTTTCCTGAATTTACAGGCGAATGGGAATTGAAACAATTGGGTGAAGAAATATCATTTTTATCTGGATATGCCTTTAATAGTAGCTATATGCTGAATGAACCTTCGAAATATCAATTGATAAAAATGTCAAACGTATATAAAAATGAGTTAAGGCTTGATCGAAATCCTACATTCTGGTCAACTCTTCATGATAAACACATGGATTTTTTATTAAATAGCGGAGATACGGTTTTAACATTAACTGGAACTGTGGGGAAGGAAGACTATGGATATTCAGTAATGATTAATGAAAGTGATAAATATTTATTGAATCAAAGATTAGTTCGACTAAGAGAAAAAAGGAATAAAACAACCAATAGCTTCATCTCATATCTAATTTCTCACGAACGATTCTTATTTCATTTTTTCGCCAATTCAAAAGGCGGCACAGGAAATCAAAGTAATGTGAGTACTGAAGATTTGAAAAGTATGCAATTATTGCTTCCAACCCTTCCGGAACAAACCAAAATCGCCACATTTCTAACTGCCGTTGATGAACGATTAAACCAACTGAAACAGAAGAAAACCCTATTGGAACAATACAAAAAAGGGGTGATGCAAAAAATCTTTGATCAGGAAATTAGATTTAAAGATGATGATGGTAATGAATTTCCTGAATGGGAAGAAAAGGAATTGGGTGATGTTTCTGATGTTATTATGGGTCAATCACCAGATTCAAGATCATACAATACTGAAGGTATTGGTGAATTACTAATTCAAGGAAATGCTGATTTATCGGATAGAAAATCAAATCCAAGAAACTGGACAAGTGAACCAACAAAAAAATGTAAAATTGGAGATGTAATTTTAACTGTTAGAGCACCTGTTGGTTCTGTTGCAAAATCAGTTCACAATGCTTGTATTGGAAGGGGTGTTTGCAGTATTAGGAATAATAAAAAAAGCAATATTGGTTTTTTATATCAATTCCTTTTAAGCTATGAACCCAAATGGGTAAGATTAGAGCAGGGTAGCACATTTACAGCAGTCAGCGGTAGTGATATAAGAACCATTTTAATTGAATTACCGTGCATAACTGAACAAACCAAAATCGTTAATTTTCTTACAGCTATTGATGAAAAGATTAATGGTTGCAACAACCTGATCAGTAAAACAGAAGCATACAAAAAAGGACTGTTGCAACAAATGTTTGTGTAAAATGAAAAAAAATAAATTAATACGGTTTAAAGCCTATATAAAGAATGGGAAAAGTGTCAATTACGATTTTAATGACCCAATAGTTTTCCTTAGTCATAAGGATGAAGTACAGAAGAATAAATTGAAATATAGTTCCCCTGATTATTTAACTGAAACATCATTGCTTGATTGGAAAGAGCTCGACAATTGTAATTTCGTAGAAAAGTTGATTTATAAGATAAATATTCCAAAATGGTTAGTAGGATTGCTTTATGCAGTGATTTTGTTACTTATAGGGGCATGGATCAATAGTTTTTTCGGTGATAAATAAGGAATGGAATAAAATCAAAAAAAACTGAGCCCGACAACATTAACATGTACAAGAAGAAAATATTGGTTATCCAACGTGTACATTTGGAGTGTATCTTGATCGCTAAAACCGAAGCATACAAAAAAGGACTGTTACAACAAATGTTTGTGTAAAGTGAAATGAATTTCTAAAATGAATGTAAACTTATAAGCTGATTTTATGAAAATTGTGCATATATTTGGAAGCAAATTATTCTCTTTTCATTACGACAATGAAAAAGAAAACGAATTAAAACGATTGTTGAATTTGTGGAATGACATACCTTATTTGTTTCAATTTATTAAAGCCAACAAACAAGACATTGGAAATTCATCCATTGATCTGTTACTTGATCTAATCAGCATTGATGCCAACGAAATAGATGATATACTATACCGACTTTCAACAAACAATGATAAAAAATTAGATACATTTTTCAAACAATTACACAATACTGAATATCAATTTCGCAAATTATCATTGAACAAAGGAAGAAAGAACTATTTAAGAATTTATGCCTTGAAAATTGATGAAAATTGTTTTGTAATTACTGGAGGAGCTATAAAATTCACTCATTTAATGGAAGAAAGAGTGCATACAAACAATGAATTAAAAAAACTCGAAAGAGCTAGACAATTTTTAATTGAAAACGGAGTCTTCGACATCGATTCGTTTTATGAATTTTTAAATGAATAGTTATGACAAAAAAAGATAAATTTTTAGCCTTGGTATCCGAACAGGATGATTCTGTTTTGGAACAAATAAATTGGAGAAAGGAAAACAGAACCTGGCTAAACCGCTCAAAGGCAATAGCAGTCAGAATATTAACCCGAATCGACGAGTTAAACATTTCACAAAAGGAGCTGGCAAAGAACATGAGCGTTTCGCCACAACAAGTTAACAAATGGTTGAAAGGCACCGAAAACCTTACAATCGAAACAATTTCAAAATTGGAAGATGCATTGCACATTGAATTAATCAATGTAGTAGATTATAAAGCGGATGCAATTCATGAAATATAGTTTCAAGGACAGTTGCAACAAATGTTTGTATAACGTGCAATAATATCAGGCAACCATGAGAAGCGAAGAAATATTACTGAGACTTATTGCACAATCACACAATTGCTCTATTTTTGCGGCAACAGTACCCGTTTTGCATACCATTAGAACTGCATACGGGTCTTTCCTAAAAGAAAGTATATTTCCTAATGATAATACACCTCCCATGCCTCTCCTTGATGCACACTTGGGGGGTCTTTTCTTTTTAGGCCATGAGTAAAAATCCCAGTAATAGTTTAAAAGCTAAACTTGAAGGGTTGTTCGAAAGACATCCAAATATTCCCATTCAATATATGGGAATTCCTTCTGATGGAAAAGACAAACTATTGAATTGGCAAAACGAACCTATTTGGAAATAAATTATGTCCAAACAACCTGAACAAGTACTCGAAGACAATCTGGTCATTCAACTGCAAACCCTGGGTTATGCATTCATTACCATCAACGATGAACGTGATTTGCTGGCGAACCTGAAAATCCAACTGGAAAAGCACAACGGCATTGAGTTTACCGCCAAAGAATTTGACCGGGTGCTGAATATCCTGAGCAAAGGTTCGGTATTCGAGAAAGCCAAAACACTACGCGAGAAACAACACATCACCCGAGACAACGGTGAAAGCTTGTACTTCGAATTTATAGAACAGGAAAACTGGTGTCAAAACCAGTTTCAGGTTACCAATCAGGTAAGCGCTGAAGGAACATACAAGAATCGTTACGATGTGACCATCTTGGTTAATGGGTTGCCACTGGTTCAGATTGAACTGAAACGCAGGGGTATCGAGTTAAAAGAGGCATTCAACCAGATCAATCGTTATCAACGACATTCGTTTGGTGCGTCCATCGGATTATTCCAGTACGTTCAGATATTCGTTATCAGCAATGGTGTTAATACCAAATATTACGCAAACAACAAATACCAATCGTTTAAACAAACCTTTTATTGGAGTGCCACCGATAACAAAACCATTACCCAACTCGAACAATTTGCTTTCTGCTTTCTTGACACCTGCCATGTATCTAAAATGATTTGCAAATACGTGGTACTTAGCGAAGCATATAAAATACTCATGGTTTTACGACCGTATCAGTACTATGCTGTTGAAGCGTTGATTGATCGGGTTAAAAACACCACCAAAAACGGTTACATCTGGCACACCACAGGTTCAGGAAAAACGCTGACATCTTTTAAAGCCAGCCAAATCCTGATGAACCTGCCACATGTTAAAAAAGTGGTGTTCGTGGTTGACCGTAAAGATTTGGATTTCCAGACCACCAAAGAATTTAACAGCTTCAGCAAGGGCAGTATTGATGGTACAGATAACACCAATGCTTTGGTAAAACAGTTTGCCGATAGTACCAAATTAATCGTTACCACCATCCAGAAGCTAAACACCGCTATCAGTAAAAAACTGTATCTGGCTCGTATGGAGAAACTGAAGGATGAACGGATCGTGTTTATCTTCGATGAATGCCACCGTTCACAGTTTGGTGAAACCCATGCCCGAATCAAATCTTTCTTCAGCAACATACAACTGTTTGGTTTTACTGGTACGCCTATTTTTGTTGAAAATGCCGTTAAGAATGAACTAGGTAAACGTACCACCACCGAATTGTTTGGTGACTGTTTGCACAAATACGTGATAACTGATGCCATCAAAGACGAAAATGTGCTGAAATTTTCGGTTGAGTATGTTGGACGGTACAAGCAAAAGGATAGTAAAACCAATGTTGATATTGAGGTTGAAGACATCGACACGAAGGAACTGATGGAATCGTCTCAACGTCTGGACAAGATAGCCAATTACATACTGGATAATCACAACCGTAAAACATACAACCGTGAATTTACAGGCATGTTTTGCGTTAATAGTGTTGAAACACTGATTAAGTATTACGAACTGTTTCAGGCGAAAAAAGAAGCGGGTCAGCACAACTTGCGCATCGCCACCATTTTCAGCTATGCCACCAACGAAGACGACAAGGAAGCCAATGGTTTTATTCCCGAAGAATTATCGGTTGTTGAGGATGCCAAAGCGTTATATGGGTTGCAGGTGCATAGCCGTGAAAAACTGGATGAATTTATTGGGCATTATAACCAGATGTTTGAAACCAAATTTTCAACCCGGGACAGTGAATCGTTTTACAACTATTACAACGATATTTCAAAGAAAGTTAAGGAACGAAAGATTGATATCTTGCTTGTGGTAAACATGTTTTTGACTGGGTTTGATAGTCCGACCCTCAACACCATGTATGTTGACAAGAACCTGAAGTATCACGGACTGATACAGGCTTATTCCAGAACCAACCGTATTTTAAACGAACAGAAATCACAGGGTAACATCGTTGTATTCCGCAACCTAAAAAAAGCTACTGATGATGCCGTGGCACTATTTTCAAATAAAGATGCCAAAGATATTATCATGCTCGAACCATACGAAGAGTATGTAAAGAAATTTACAAAGGCATTTATTGGATTGCTGAACGTTGCACCAACAGTAAACAGCGTTAACAGTCTGGTAAGTGAAGAAGATGAGCTGGAATTTATAAAGGCATTCCGTGAACTGATGAGGCTGAAAAATGTGTTAACCACCTTCGCCGATTTTAGTTTTGATGATTTGGTGATGAATGAACAGTTGTTTGAAGACTACAAATCAAAATATCTGGATTTGTGGCAGAAGGTTAAAACCAACCACCAGAAGGAAAAGGTTTCGATATTGGAAGACGTAGATTTTGAACTGGAATTGATTCATCGTGACGAAATAAATGTAACATACATTCTTAAACTACTGGCAAACCTAAAAGGTAGTGATCAGGATAAGAAACGAAAGGAAATTATTGATTTGATTGCTGGTGAAGCACACCTGAGAAGTAAACGGGAATTGATTGAAAAATTTATACTCGAAAACTTACCACAGGTTGAAGATGCTGATGATATTCCGGAAGCATTTGAAAAATTCTGGAATGAAGAACAGATTGCAGCGTTTGAAAAGTTGTGTTCTGATGAAAACCTAACAGCCGAAAAAGTAGATAAAATAATCGACGGCTATCTTTTTGCCGAACGTGAACCGTTACGTGATGACGTACTTGATTTGATAGAAGGTGAGAAGCCTAGTGTACTGCAACGTAAAACAGTAGGTGACCGTATCCTAAATAAAATACTGGGTTTTGTTGATACGTTTATAAATGGCATGGTTTGATGAGCCGGTAGGTTTTAATTGAGAATTATTGGATGAAATTTTCTGTTGCATGAACTTCATTTCCTCATTTCTGTTAATACGGCTGTACTCAATTTTGTAAGATGACTGAATTAAAAACAGAGCGGGAGCGATTGCCGCGTTGGATGAAATCACCTCTTCCGAAAGGTGAAAATTACATGAAAGTTAAGCGTTTAATTGCCGACCACCATTTAAATACAATATGTACCAGCGGAAACTGTCCCAATAAAGGGGAATGCTGGAATGCCGGAACTGCCAGCTTTATGATTCTGGGCGATAAATGTACCCGTAACTGCCGTTTTTGCTACGTGCAAAACGATGTTCCCGATCCGGTCGATTGGTTTGAACCGCTGCGACTGGCCAAAACAATACAAACGCTTGCATTGAAACACTGCGTAATCACTTCGGTTACACGCGACGATCTGGCTGATGGAGGAGCCGAATTCTGGGCCACAACCATCCGGAAAATAAAGGAACTGAACCCTGAAACGACCATCGAAACGCTGATCCCGGATTTTAATGCCAACCCAGAACTCATACAGAAAGTGATTGACGCCGCTCCCGATGTGATTTCGCACAACATGGAAACTGTCCGGCGATTGACACCAAAAGTTCGCAGCACGGCTCGTTACGACCGAAGCCTGAAAACCATTTCTACTATTTCTGAAGCCGGGATCGTTTCAAAATCAGGAATTATGGTTGGCCTTGGTGAAACAGAAGAAGAAATGTTGCAGGCGATGGACGATCTTCGCGCAGCAGGCTGCAAGGTTTTAACCATTGGCCAGTATCTTCAGCCAGACACTAATTTGTTACCCGTTCTGGAATACATTACACCTGAGATTTTTGAAAAGTACCGCGAAGAAGGCATGAAACGAGGATTTTCTTACGTCGAAAGCAGTCCGCTGGTTCGCTCGTCGTATCATGCGGAACGGCATGTGAACGGGTGAAAAAGTACCTAAAAAAACTACCATTTTTAATATACAATAACCAATATTGAATAACCAAGTCTCAAGAAAACGGCAAAAACCTGGAACTTGAAACCTGGAACTTGAAACTTACATATGAAACGAAGAAAACATACAGTACTGGAAATTATAAACTTAACTCCCGAAACATTTATTCTCAGGCTCGACCGTCATGGGCTACAATTTGAACCCGGTCAATATGTAGTTATCCGCATTCCGGATGAGAAAAAAGGGCGCGAATATTCAATATTCAGTTCAACGAACGATGAATATCTTGACTTTTTAATCCGTGAAATTCCGGCAGGTGAATTTTCCCGTTATTTGCGTCACCTGACTCCTGGTTCAGAATTGGACCTTGAAGGTCCGAAAGGCTATTTCATTCTGAACGAAAAAACGAAACAGGGTCATCCGACTTTGATGATTGCCTCCGGAACCGGAATATCCCCTTTCCATTCCTATGTAAAATCATATCCTGCATTGAATTACAGCGTATTGCATGGTGTACATTTTGCTGATGAAGCCTACGGAAGAGAAGCATTTAATCCTGAAAAGTATGTACTTTGTACTTCACGGCTTGACCAGGGCGATTATTTTGGCCGGGTAACCTATTACCTGAAGGAAAATGCGGTTGATCCGGATACCATTTGTTACCTCTGTGGAAATTCGGAAATGATTGAAGAAGTAACTGCAATACTCGAAAAATACGGGCTTCCGCCGGAAAATATCCGAACCGAAGTATTTTTCTGATAGTCAGAAAAAGAAAAACAGCAAATATTTATCACCTTCGGTAATTCATTTTGGCTTAACAGACCTACAACGACATAGGGTTATTTTCTGGTCAAAGTGTCTGTATTCTGTAGAATAGCAATCGGAATAAAATTAAAGATTAACTGTGAGACGCTTAATTTACCGTTGGTTTGTCGTCAGCCTGACTTTTGGAATTGGTATTAATTGCTTCGAATCGAAAGCTCAGGTAAGTGAAAAAGGTTTGCCTGAAAGCTTTCTCGTTGAGCAAAAACAAGCAGTGATTATTCCAGCAATGAAACTTGATTCGGTTCATTTCGGAGAAATGCTGGAGGATGACAAAAAATTCAGGATTGATAACCGCTATGGAGTCGTTCAAACATGTGAGATCAACATAAAAGAATCAGGAATTGGTACTGAAATTACGGATAAAGGAACAATCTGGCGATACAAAATTGAATCTGAAAATGCCTTGTCACTAGGGATATTCTTCAGTAAATATCACCTTCCTCCAAATGCCAAAGTGTTTATTTACAATGCTTCCAAAACCCAATTGCGGGGTGCATTCACACACAAAAACAACAACCCTGATAAGATTTTACCCGTTGCCGAATTTCCGGGAATGGACATGATTATCGAATATTTTGAGCCAATGTCGGCTGAATTTTCAGGCGAACTGATTTTAGGTTCAGTGTCGCAGGCTTATATCGATATTCAGCAAAAAGCAGAAAACCGTATTGGTATTAATTGCGGAGAAGGTGCAGATTGGCAAATCATAAAACACGCGGTATGCATGATGACATTTCATAATTTTGAGAATTCCTATTTTTGTACCGGGTCGCTGATAAACAATGTAAAAGATGATGAGACACCTTATTTCCTGACTGCCAACCATTGCATCAATAACGAGTTGGTAGCAAATACACTTGTTACCTATTTCAATTTCGAAAACTTAACTTGTGAATCGGAAGATGCATCGTACTCGCAGACGCTGTCAGGTGCAACACTAAAATCTGGAAGTCAGGATTCCGATTTTTCCTTGTTGCTACTGAATGAATATCCGCCCGATGAATACAATCCGTTTTATGCCGGTTGGGATGTCAGCGGCGAAAATCCCAGAACCAGCGCCTGCATCCATCATCCCGACGGAGCGCCAAAAAGCATTGCAACAGCCAACAACACTTCTTTCAGTTACCCTGAAAAAATACAGTGGTTTTCAGAGGAGCTGGTATTGGTTTCAACAACGTTGCCGGGAACACATTGGTATTCGTTGTTCAATGCTGGGCTACCTGAGGCCGGATCGTCCGGAGCTCCCCTTTTTGATCAGAATAAACGAATTGTTGGCCAACTTCACGGAGGAGTCAATTCGGTTTTACTTTATGGAAAACTGTCAGTATCCTGGGACTTTAATTTAGACAACACCAAACAACTTGCTTATTGGCTCGATCCCGCGAAGTCGAGAAAAACGCTTGACGGGATTTGGAAAATGCCACCAAAAACTAATTTTCGTGCCGAATTGCAGGAAGTATGTGTGAATTCACCTGTTTTGTTTACCGACAGAACCACGCACAGACCAACCGATTGGCATTGGCAAATTGATCCACCAACGTACAGCTTTGCGAATGGTACCGACAGTACTTCTCAGAATCCGGAAATACTTTTCCTGAAAGATGGAACATATTCAGTGAAATTAAGAACATCAAACAAATATGGAACCCACGAACTTCTTCAGAATAATTATATTATTGCCCAAAGTAAGCTGGATGTCAGATTTCTAAAAGCCCAAAGGGACAGTACAATTTGCGGAGGCGACCTGAAAGGGTTTCCGCTTATCGCGGGTGGTGCTGTAAACTATAGTTTTAAAATTGGAAACCCTGAACTAATTGATACTACGATTCGTTCCAACACCTTATACCTGACACTGAACAGATATTCAAATAATAACAAATCGTTTGATACCTGGGTAAAGGTCACCGGAACAAACGGGCGCTGCATTGCTTCCGATAGTATTTTGCTTCATGTTATAATTCAGGAAAACGACCAAATAGCCAATGCGGCAAAATTGTTTTTGGGACGAAATACCGAATATTCGAACAAATGTGCAACAGTTGAAATAAACGAACCGAATCCTCCATCATCGGGATGTTTGGCAAAAAATAGCTGGTGTCCCGACTTCAAGCCTACCAAAAGTTTACTGGATAACTCCATTTGGTTTACGTTCGCTGCTCCGGAAAATGGTATAATTACAATCAATACCTACGGATTTGACAACCAGATTGCGGTTTATGAAGCAACTGATTACCAGGGAATTTTATCAAACGATAAAAAACAATATTCAATGGTTGCAGCCAACGACAACCGGTCGAACAGCGATAAAACTGCACTCATCGAAAATTTGGTTCTCGAACCCGGACGACAATATTGGCTTCAGGTTGATGGAAATAATGGTTCTTTTGGGAATGTTACAATCGATCTTGTGGGCAGTTCGCTGGAAGCGTTTGTATTTCCGAATCCGTCAAATGGCATCTTCAATATTAATATTTTTCATCCTGCCTTTGGAATTGCTGAAGCATTTGTTACTGACTTAAATGGCAGGATATTGTTTTCAAAAGAATACGATATTAATATGCATTCCACCCAATTCAACTTCAATTTAGTCGGATATCCAAAAGGAATATATATTCTGAAAGTTAATTTGAACGGACTAAGTGTAAGCAAAAAGTTAATCCATTTTTAAAAATAGTTGTTGCAGACTAAATTTCTACATTTGCAGGGTCGGTTTATAACAAAAGAGTCAATCACCTTCTGTATATGGTCAATATTTGTATCAGTGAAAATCTAAAATCGCTTTGTCCAAAACTTCGGCTGGGCTGCATAATGGCTGATGTAATTGTTGCAGAATCGATTGATGAACTTATTGCTGAAATTATTTCCAAAATCACACAAATCAGGCAAACGCTGGTTGTTGAAGATATCTCCAAAATTTCTGTCATTGATGCGGCGCGCAAGGCGTACAAAGCCTGTGGAAAAGATCCGGCACGCTATCGTTTGTCTGCTGAAGCATTGCTTCGCCGGGTTGTTTCAGGAAAAGAACTTTATCAAATCAACAATGTGGTCGATCAGCTCAATCTGGTCTCGATAACATCCGGATTTTCAATTGGTGGTTACGATGCGGCAAAGATTCAGGGAGATATCAGTTTTGGGATTGGTCTTGCCGGAGAACCCTATCAGGGCATTGGCCGCGGAGAACTGAACATTGAGGGATTACCTGTGTTTCGGGACAGCTTGGGAGCATTCGGCACACCAACCAGCGATTCGCAACGAAGCGAAGTTTCCGGGCAAACCAGTCGGTTTCTGATGATCCTTATTGATTTTGGCGGTGACGATCAGTTGGAAACAGCCAAACAAATGGCAATCAGTTTATTGAAAAAATATTGTCGGGCAACGAACATCATCGAATTTAACATCAACTAATTATGTGGAGATCAATCTGTAAACTGTTACTAAAACTTTTCGGCTGGAAACCGAAAAATGGAGTGATTCCATATAAAAAAGCCATTATCATCGGGGTTCCCCATACCAGCGGTTGGGATTTTGTGCTTTCGTACTTGTTTTACACCTCTTTGGGCGGAGTGGCAAATACAATGATCAAAAAAGAATTTTTCTTTTGGCCGGTTGGTCCAATCCTGAAAAAGATGGGCGGAATACCCATCGACCGTGCAAAGGGTGCATCAATTACCAAGCAAATCATTCAGGAAATGAACAGTCGCGAAACGATGCATTTGGCCATCACGCCGGAAGGTACACGGAACTTGACAAAAAAGTGGAAAGCTGGATTTCATACCATTGCAAAAGCCACCGGAGCGACAGTTTGCCTGGGAGTCTTCGACTTCGGACGCAAAGAAATAGGATGGGTAAAACCTTTTGAACTGACCGACGACGCAGAAGCCGACATTCGCCGCATGAAAGCTTTTTACCGCGAATATGCAGCAATTGGCCGTCACCCGGAGAAATTTACTGCGGAAGATTAGGCTAAAAAAGTGGTCAGTCACAGTGACCAGTGTTCAGTGGTCAGTCGCAGTGACAACAGTGACAACGGTGACAACAATGACAACAATGACAACAATGACAATTATTGACTAAATTATTGAACCCAAAAACTTCATTTATGCCACAAGACCTTTTAAACATCGCCGTGTTTCAGCTCGATTTGGTTTGGGAAAATCATGAGGCGAACCGTGCAAGAATTGATGAATTGCTTCAGGATATAAACACCAATACCGATGTCGTTTTTTTGCCCGAAATGTTTACAACCGGCTTTTCGATGAATGTTTCGGAACTGGGCGAAACAATGGACGGAGTAACAGTGCAATGGATGAAGAAACGCAGTTCAGAACATCAGCTTGCCCTTTGCGGAAGTTTGATTGTTCAGGAAAATGGTGATTTTTATAACCGGTCGGTGTTTGTTGAACCTTCCGGAGAAATACATTTTTACAACAAACGCCACCTTTTTACAATGGGCGAAGAAGAAAGCCATTTTCAAAAAGGCACTGAACGATTGATTGTTCAGTATAAAGGCTGGAGAATTTGCCCGTTGATTTGCTACGATTTACGTTTCCCAGTATGGAGCCGCAACCGGAACGAATACGATTTACTGGTGTACTCGGCAAATTGGCCAAACGCAAGAAATGAAGTCTGGAATACTTTGCTGAAGGCTCGGGCCATTGAAAACCAATCTTTTGTAGTTGGAGTGAACCGCATTGGCAAAGATGGAAATGGAATTGACTATTCAGGCGATTCGCAGGTTTTAAATCCCAAAGGTGAGCATCTGGCAAAATCAATATCCAATGCAGAGGAAGTACTGATTGCATCACTTTCACATCAGGAAATGGTCGATTTTCGCGGTAAATTTCCGGTATTGAACGATGCCGACGATTATAATTTAGTTGAAAAGTAGTATATTGTGGTCATATCAACTAAAAAATAAAAACCATGAAAGATTTAACAAACGTATTACCAAATTCTGACAAATTAATCGAAATTGTTGTCACTTATGGCGGAAAACTTTTGTTGGCAATTATTACTCTGGTCATTGGTTTATGGCTTATTGGCAAACTTGTTAAAGTTCTGAAGCGCATATTCGAAATGCGTTCATTCGAACAAACGCTCCAGTCATTCTTAATTCATCTGATTTCAATCACGCTCAAGGTGCTGCTTTTAATCAGCGTTGTGACCATGGTTGGTGTTCAAATGACTTCCTTCATCGCCCTACTTGGTGCTGCGGGTTTGGCGTTTGGAATGGCTCTCTCCGGTACTTTGCAAAACTTTGCGGGCGGGGTGATGTTGCTTATTTACAAACCCTTTAAGGTGGGCGATTACATCGATGCGCAGGGATCAACCGGAACGGTAGCTGAGATACAGATCTTTCATACCATTTTAAAAACCGTTGATAACAAAACAATCGTTATTCCAAACGGAGGATTGAGCAACAGCACACTAACCAATTATTCGACTGAGCCACTCAGGCGTGTTGACTGGACTTTTGGTATCAGTTATTCCGATAATATTGACAAGGCCCGGGAAATAATACGAAATGTAATTGATGCCGAAAAACTGATTCTTAAAGATCCGGAACCTTTTATCGGAGTCATTTCGTTGGGCGATAGCTCAGTAAATCTGGTAACACGTGTCTGGGTTGACTCACCAAATTATTGGAATGTATTTTTTTCCATCAATGAAAATGTAAAAAAAGAGTTTGATAAATCAGGAATAATTATCCCGTTTCCACAGCGCGATGTACATATTATCCAAAGCTAATTAACTGTTGATGACAAAAAAAGTTCCGCATACCTTCGTGATTGTCTTTAGTATCATTGTTTTTGCTGCCATTTTAACCTGGATTATTCCGCCGGGAAAATTCGTAAAAGAGACACAAATTATTGACGGTAAAGAACAAACGCTGATGGTTTATCACAAGATGGGCGAATTGCCTGACGGGCATCCTTCAAAAACCGTTGCTGAAGCCCAAACATGGCAGATATTTTCGGCACTTTTTAATGGATTCGTTAAACAAGCCGGAATCATCGTTTTTATCCTGGTTATCGGCGGAGCTTTCTGGATAATGAACCAAACCAAAGCGATTGATGTAGCCATTTTTTCATTCCTGAAAAGAATTCGTAAACTCGACAAAACGCGTTTTTTGCGATACGTTGGGATCGACAATGTGGTCGTGGTTTTTATCATGCTGTTGTTTAGCGCATTTGGGGCAATTTTCGGAATGAGTGAAGAAACCATTGCTTTTGCGATCATATTTGTTCCATTGGCTGTTTCGATGGGTTACGATTCAATCACCGGAGTTTGTATGGTTTACATTGCCGCACACATTGGTTTCGCTGGCGCCATTCTCAACCCGTTCACCATCGGTATTGCACAGGGATTGGCAGGGATTCCGCTGTTCTCAGGCATCGAATACCGCCTGTTTTGCTGGGTGGCAATTAATGTTGCGGGTATTGGTTTTGTGTTGTGGTACATGGCAAAAATCAGGCGAAACCCAAAACTATCGCCCGTTTACGAAGAAGACGCGCACTGGCGTGAACACGTACTGCAAAATGCCGAAACGACAACGTATTACACTCCGAAAATGGCCTGGGTCGTTTATGGCTTAATTACCACCGTACTCGTTGCATTTGCAGTAAAATATCCTGAATCTATCCTGAAAATTGGCAATTCATCTGTCAGTTTGCCCATTATTCCTATATCAGCAGCGCTTTTTGCATTGATAGGTTGGTTTAGCCTGAAAAAATCCATCCATTTTTTCATTCTGCTGATACTTGGTTATACTATTCTGTTCCTGATTGTTGGCGTGATGGGATATGATTGGTATGTGATGGAAATCGCCACTCTTTTTCTGGCTGCAGGAATTGCTTCAGGAATGGCATTCAACCAAAGCGCCAACGAAATTGCCCAATCGTTTATTGACGGGATGAAAGATATTTATTCGGCTGCCCTGATTGTTGGTCTGGCCGGGGGAATCATTGTCGTACTCGAAGATGGCGGGGTGATTGACAGTATTTTGTACGGATTGTCGAAATCACTTGGTCAGTTTGGCAAAATTGCATCCGTCGAAATCATGTACGGCATTCAAACCCTGATCAATATTATCATTCCGAGCGGATCGGCCAAAGCGGCGATTACCATGCCCCTGATGGCTCCGTTTGGCGACCTGATTGGCATTTCGCGGCAGGCAACCGTGATGGCTTTCCAGTTTGGCGATGGATTTACCAACATGATTACCCCAACCTCAGGGGTTTTGATCGGTGTACTTGGCGTTGCCCGGATTCCGTATCAAAAATGGGTGAAGTGGGTGTTCCCGCTGATTGCAATTCTATTTTTATTGGGAGCTTTATTGCTGATACCAACGGTAACCATGCAACTTAACGGCTTTTAGCCAGGTTATCTTTATTTTATTTTAGCTTTCAGACCTAAGAAGTTTCCGATTGATTCGGCAGCTTTCAAAATTAAGCTTTCTTCCGTTTTGTTGTGCGGCCTGAAATGATCAGGTTCAATCCATACTGTATCTTTTTTGATGGTTCGTTTCCAAAGTCCTGATATTTGTCCGTTCACAACAATTACCGGTCTGAAAATACCATTGTTGGAAACGGCTTTTTTATGATGGTCGATGGTAATGGCAGCGCTCCGGTTTTTATAACTGATCAGGTATTCATCGAAAGCCGGCAACAAATAAACAGAATTGGGCAACGAGGCAGGTATTGAAACCGGTTCGGCAAACCAATATATTTCAGAGTCAATGGTTTCTGAAATTAATGTTGGTTTATTCATTTCCAGTGCGTGCCGGGCGTCGGCAACCGGCAGGCCCGACCACCACACAAAATCGGGTAAAGTCGCCGGGCCGTGGCTGGTAAAATATTTTTTAGCCAGTAGCGCCAGTGCTTCGTCTTTGGTCAAAGTCCGTTTTACCGGAACCCGTTCTTCAAGCAAAGCATAAGTTTGCTTTTTGCCCTGCACTGCTCCGCTGCAAATAACGCTGTCAATTTCGGCCTCCATCAGAATATGATATAACCGCTGTTCTTCGGTGCTGATGCCGGATTCATTAAGTCGAGTGCTAATTTCTTCCTTGGTCATGGCTTGGTTTCCTGCCAAAATTTTCGCCAGTATTTCCTTACTTTTTCCGAGCACGATTTCGGTTAGACCCAGATCACGATTTCTTGATTTTGTGGTTGATTTGATTTGTTTCGCGGTGAGTTCCAACATCCAGTAAATATCGTCAGCCGAAACAAAATGCCAGGTTGGGCGCATCAAGTGAGTGCGGATTATTTCTCCGTTATTAAAAGCCGATTCGATTTGTGCTTCAGTAAAATGAGGTAACCGCACACCAATCGCCCATTTCGCCTGATTAAAATCCTGCGCCTGCATTGCACCCATCCAGCCTGCAAGTTCTTTTGCGGTTTTAAGGTTGGTGGCGGCAATCTGCTGATTGTGAAGTCGAATGTTTGATATTTCAGATTGATTCATTTCTAGTTTTCCATTTCTTCAGAAATAATATGCTTGTACTTGTTATAAAGAAACGAAATAATCAGGAGCAATATTCCCAGTGAAATAAATATGATTGTTTTGGGAATGGTTTCGAGGTGCGAAATGTCATACGCGAAAAGTTTAATCAGTGTAACAGCAAACAATGCAATAGCTCCAATTCTGAGATGTTTCTTCTTTTTCCAGATTCCCAAAGAGATCAGAATCAACGAATAAACTCCCCAAAGAATACTCAATCCGAGCTTGTACGATGTGTCTGATCCTGAAAGATCCATCCAATTGATCAATTCAGCGCTTGCAATCCACAGAATTGTAACATGAAGCAAAAGATCAAAATACATCCTGAAGTTGTATTTCAGAAATGGCTGTCTGATGTAAATATATGTAGTATAGAGCATAAGAGCAATAAAAACAAATGACACATATCTGAAAGTGATATAAATAATCCCTCTGGGATACAATTGCGCCAGCGTTTCCTGCATGTAGGTTTGGCGTAGATTTCCAAGAATGTACAAATCGTTGATCAAAAATACCAGAATGGCAATTACGATAAGAGATAAATTGATGAAGCCAAATTCCTTCAACTTCAGTTTTAAGATATTGGCGAAAGAAAGAATAGTGAGAAACACCAAAGAGTAGATGGTCATCCAAAGTGATTTGAATGATTGCAACTCCGTATTTTTGACCACCGGATCAATTCCGGTAGCCGAATTTTCATATAATTGTTGAAAAAAGGATGCAATTTCGAGCCTGAAAGCGAAATAGATTACTGAAAGAAATACGGCAGGCAAAAGAAAATTGAGAAGTTGTCTCAATACGACTCTGCCGGTCAATGCCGAAGCGTAGTTTTTATTGCTGTTCAGGATATTGATGAATCCAAACGAAGCGATAAACAACAATGAATTTAAAAAGTTGAGGTTGAAAATTGGGGTAATCTGAAGTAATTTTCCATCTGCACCGAACTGATGATAACCTGTTATCCAATCATGCAAAAGACTAAATGTTGCAATCATCATTAGCGGATAGGATAACTTCTCGTAAACAGGTTCGGCCTTGGTTCGGCCAATCCAGAACAACAAAGCAGCTTCGCCAACCCACAAAACGGTCACCCATTTTCCGTCAAACTGAACAGGTATTGCAATGGTAATGAATACAATGAACAATCCTGCAACGAAATAAAATAAATTCCGGTCAGCAAGTTTTTGCCTGTAAATTACAGCGCTTACTATCAGGTGAACCAGCGCATTGCCTGCCGTAAATGCACCTGAAAAATTAGTTCCAACCTCGTGATTATTCAGAATATAGTAACCAATTCCAAAAAATACTCCTGAATTGGCAAGTAAAAGAAGACGGTCTTCGGTGTAAAAGTTGGCTTTTCCGCGAAGATTGTATGCAAGAAAGGTGAGATAAAAAATGCCAAAGAAAACTGCGGCAAATATTAGTCCCAGAGCGAAATGTTCGCTGCTCTGATAATTCAAATTCAGCCAGGTTAAATAGATGAGCCACGAAAGCAGAAAAGACACATAATAGAGCGGTTTCCAGTCTTTCCGGAACGAAATAATTAGAATTCCAATGTTGATGATGGACATATAACTGAAAAGAATCGTAGCATTCCCGGAATCTTTGCTCAACAAAAACGGCACAGCATAAGCCCCAACCAGACCGATATGGGCAATTACCTGTTTGTTGTATTTCAATGCGGCATAAACAGTCGCCACCGTAAAAATCACCATCAGCAAAAACGATGGTATCTGTGGAATCAAATCGTAGAAACTGAAGGCGAAATA
Source organism: Prolixibacteraceae bacterium (assembly GCA_019459485.1). GTDB lineage: Bacteria > Bacteroidota > Bacteroidia > Bacteroidales > Prolixibacteraceae > Aquipluma. The sequence continues at coordinate 38,118 of JAIBEZ010000083.1, read as the reverse complement.
GGTAATAAAGTACATGATCGACATCGCCCCGCTTACCAATACGGCACTGTAGTTTTCGTATTTTTGTTTCAGTTTTAATCCTGTTGCAAGTAGTCCAAAACCCATCAAATAACCGAGTAATATCCTTGTCCATGGACTGATTAACTGATGATCGATTGAATATTTCGCACCAATGGCAACACCAATTACAGTAATCACAATACCAATTTTATTGATCAGATTCTCTCCGATAAACTTCTCGAGATTCGATGCTCTTTTTTGTTGCTCTATTTTTGGTCTTGAATAAGCAGGGGGAGCCAAAAGTTTGGCAGTATTTGGTTCTGAAGGCAAATTCAAATTTTCCTCAACATGAATCTGTTGCGGAGACCTTTGCTGCAATATTTTTGTAACTTCCTTTTCCTCGACTGGTGATGCTGTCGCTTTTGCATCTTCTGATTTTAGATTGTGAATTTCTTTTCGCAATTCAGCAATTTCTTCTGAAAATAATTCCTGACGTTGAAAAACAGAATCCAGTCGTTCCTGCAACTGATTGATTTTGTCTTGATTTTCAGCCATGATTATAGGTATTTTGAGTAAAAACTTAATTTAAAGTTTAAAGATGTTGATTTTTTATCTTGAAAGATAAAACAAACATGGTTTTTGAGTTTGTCTATCTAAATGTAAGCAATTCATTTGTGCTGCCTGCCTGATCCGATGAAGGTTCGCCAAAAAAGCATCAAAGCTGTGCAACAGCATAAATATTGATTTTGCATTCATCGGATCAGGTTTTATGTGATCTCGAATTCTTTATTTAATTTCCGTCATCGGATCAGGATTCTTTGGAGAGTTTCAAAGTTCAATACTGAAATGATTTAAATAACGACTTGATCCGATGACTTTCACCCAGTGTTGCCTGATCCGATGAAGGTTGATGAAATCAGCATTTTTGCGGTGGAATTGTATAATATTGAATTTTCACTCATCGGATTAGGTTAGTCTTTGATAAAAAAGGGTTAACTTAATTGCAAAAAAAATGGACTTTACCAACGGACATATTTATCATGTTTTCAATCGCAGCAATAATTCACAGATCATCTTCCCAAACAGGGATAAATACCTCTTTTTTCTAGCCAAGATCAATGAATTTATCAAACCCCATGCGCAAATTCTTGCATGGTGCCTTATGCCAACCCACTTTCATTTAATGATTGATGTCAATAATTATACGATTCAAACATTAAATGATCCTTCAAAGGAAGTTTTACCGCTTAATCAAAACTTTAAATATCGTACATTGAATGATTCTATTGCAATTATGTTGAGATCATACACCCGAACAATAAATCTCAAATACAAAAGACATGGCTCACTATTTCAACAACATACCAAGGCCATTTGCCTGACAGTACCTCAATTTGCACCGTCTTATTTTCAGAGCCAATTTGGAACCATTGGCAATATTTCGATGCCAGAGAAAGAGTATCCCAATGTCTGCTTTAACTATATCCACTTGAATCCGGTAAATGATCGTTTGGTAAAAAGTCCGGAAGATTGGGAGTTCTCATCCTATCGCGACTATTTTTGTGGTAGAAATGGGAAACTTGTAAATAAAGAACTTGCAAGAGAGATAGGATTATTTGAATAACAATTATTCACTGCGAACTGATCCGACGACCTTTGCCCGATGTTGCCTGATCCGATGAAGGTTATTCATAAAAGCATTAAAGCTATTCAACTGCATAAATATTGAATGTCCATTCATCGGATCAGGATTTTTATGATTTCGAAAACACTGATATTTTTGGTAATCGTAAATTTCTGTCATCGGATCAGGATTTTTTGGAGATTTTAAAAGTTCAATACAGAAATGATTTAATTAACGACTTGATCCGATGACTTTCACCCAGTGTTGCCTGATCCGCATATTTTACATCAATTTACGACATCAGATTAGGGTTTTGATCTATAAAAATCCTATTTTTGTTTCAAATTGTCGTTTTTACAATAAAGAAAAATAAATTTCAATCGTCAGCCATTCAATCCTCAAATCTTCTTAAACCAAATACCATGAAAAAAATTCTGTTTTTATCGACCATCGTAATGTTTCTAACAGCCTGCACGCAAAAAGTCTGGGAGAAAACTTCTGACGGAGTGCTTATTCATCCAAAATCGAAAACCGAAAACGGGGCACGAACCATCAGCCTTAAGGTAATTAACGACCAGATTATCCGGGTGGTGGCCTCTCCTACTGATTTGATTACAGAAACTAAAAGTCTTTGCGTAGTTGAAAATGCGGCTCAACCTGTGAGTTTCGAAGTCGTTGAACAAAACGATAGCGTGATTCTTTCAACTGCAAAAGTAAAAGCCAAAGTTTCTATGGCAACCGGAGCAGTGGTTTTTTACGACGAAAACAACCGAAAGATCCTTCAGGAAAGAGCCACAGATGGTAAATCGTTTGCTCCTGTAACTGTTGAAAACACAACAGGCTATTCCTTTTCACAGGTATTTGAATCGCCTGATGATGAAGCATTTTACGGCCTGGGACAACACCAGTCGGATGAGTTCAATTACAAAGGGCTCAACGAAAGTCTATATCAGTACAATACCAAAGTGGCTGTTCCGTTCGTGGTTTCGAATAAAAACTACGGAATTTTATGGGACAATTATTCGGTCACCAAATTTGGCGATCCGCGCGAATATGCCGAAATGGATCAGTTTAAACTTTACAACGACAAAGGTGAGGAAGGCGGATTATCAGCTCTTTACTATACCAATTCCGACACAAACAATGTTTTTGTAAACCGCAACGAATCGGCAATCGATTACGAAAACCTGACAACAATCAAAAAGTTTCCTGAAGGATTTCAGTTCAACAATTCTACCATCGTTTGGAAAGGTCAGATCGAACCCAAAGAATGGGGTGAATTTCATTTCAAATTGTATTACGCCGGATATACCAAAGTATACATCAACGATGAGCTGGTGGTTGCCGAACGCTGGCGCACTGCCTGGAATCCAAATACCTACAAATTCAGCAAGGAACTCGAACAAGGGAAAAAGTATTCTATTCGTCTGGAATGGAAACCTGATGGCGGAACTTCCTACATTGGACTGAAAGCATTGAGTCCACGAAGCAAATCGGATCAGAATGCATTGTCGCTTTCTTCGGAAATGGGCGATCAGATCGACTATTATTTTATCCGTGGAAACAATATTGATGAAGTAATCAGCGGTTACCGCACTGTGACTGGCAAAGCGCAGATCATGCCAAAATGGGCGATGGGTTACTGGCAAAGCCGCGAGCGCTACAAGTCGGCTGACGAGCTGATTGATGTAGTGAAAGAATACCGCAAACGCCAGATTCCGCTCGACAACATTGTGCTCGACTGGAGTTACTGGCCCACTGAATCATGGGGTTCGCACGAATTTAATCCTGAATTCTTTGCCGATCCAGCCGAAATGGTTGACAAAGTGCATGAGCTGAATGCCAAAATCATGATTTCAGTATGGCCAAAATTTTACCATACCACCGATCATTACAAGGAATTCGACAGCAAAGGCTGGATGTACCAACGTGCGACAAAAGACAGCGTGCGCGACTGGATTGGGAAGGGTTACATCGGTTCGTTCTACGATGCCTACAATCCGGATGCACGCAAATTGTTCTGGAACCAAATGAAGGAACACCTTTATACCAAAGGATTTGATGCCTGGTGGATGGATGCTTCGGAACCGGATATTCTCTCGAATGCCAGCATTGAATACCGCAAAGAACTGATGACACCAACAGCTCTCGGGCCATCAACCAAATACTTTAACGCGTATGCGCTGATGAATGCCGAAGCGATTTACAACGGTCAGCGTGGCGAAGATCCCAATAAACGGGTTTTCCTTCTGACACGTTCAGGATTTGCAGGGCTGCAGCGTTATTCAACCGCAACCTGGAGTGGCGACATCGGAACCCGCTGGGAAGATATGAAATCTCAAATCTCCGCAGGATTGAACTTCGCTATCTCCGGAATCCCATACTGGACAATGGATATCGGTGGTTTCTGCGTTGAAAACCGTTATGTGCGTGCCAAAGAAGGTTCTGAAGATTTAAACGAATGGCGCGAATTGAATTCCCGCTGGTATCAGTTTGGCGCTTTCTGTCCGCTTTTCCGCAGCCATGGGCAGTTCCCGTACCGCGAAGTTTACAACATTGCTCCTGAAAATCATCCTGCCTATAAAAGCATGGTATACTCTAACAAACTGCGGTATCGCCTGATGCCATACATTTATTCACTGGCCGGAAAAACGCATTTCGAAGATTATACCATCATGCGTGCGCTGATCATGGATTTCAACGGCGATGCACAAGTGAACAACATTGGCGACCAGTACATGTTCGGACCTTCGCTGATGGTTGCCCCGGTATACAAATACAAGGCAACAACCCGCGAAGTTTACTTTCCTGAAGCCAATGGCTGGTATGATTTGTATTCAGGAAAATACATTGATGGCGGACAAAAAATCAATGTTGATGCACCTTACGAGCGAATGCCACTGTTTGTAAAAGAAGGTTCAATTGTGCCTTTTGGTCCTGAAATTCAATACACCGGCGAAAAGCAGGCTGATGCAATTACCCTGTATGTTTATACCGGAAAAGATGCTGAATTCAAATTGTATGAAGACGAGGGTATCAACTGCAATTATGAAAAAGGAAATTTCAGCACTATTCTGTTCAAATACAATGAAGAATCCGGAAAACTGACCATCGGCGATGCGAACGGATCATTCGAGGGAATGTTGAAAACCCGAACCTTCAACATTGTCTGGGTTGGAAAACAAAAACCTGTTGCCTTCGATTTGAGCAAAAAAGCAGATGCCACTATTTCTTATGACGGAAAAGCAGTGGAAGTAGCAAGGCCATTGTAGAGACAGGACATGTCCTGTCTCTGTACGAATCGTTCAGTCTAGACATCAAAAAAACCTTTTTCAAGGCAACAAAGCTTTGAAAAAGGTTTTTCTGTATGATAGCATACAAATTGCAAAAAATCATTTTCTTTGTGTAAACAAGCTGATATTAAACCTGGTTAATCATGGAAGCGATGGAAGATATTTTTCAGAAAATAGGTACAACACAAACTTTGAGTCAGAAAATTGAGCGGAACATCGAGCGTGCAATCCGTGAAAAGAAGCTGCCCATCGGAGCCAAACTCCCTTCTGAACGCGAGTTGTGCGAAATGTTTGCCGTTAGCCGCACTGCGTTGCGCGAAGCGCTGCGAAGACTGAGTGCCCGTGGCCTGATCGAAATCAAAAAAGGAAGCGGGATGGTGGTCACCAAAATTGAATTGAAAGATGCCATCAGTTCGCTGAACTTGTATTACGACTTGAAGTTCGACGAAAACCTTATCAGCCAAATCATTGAGCTTCGACTGGCTTTTGAGCCTGAAATTGCCAAAATGGCTGCGATTAACCGCACAGATGAGGATCTGAAAATCATGGAGGCCAATCTGGTAGAATTTGCCAAATGCAATCCCGACAACACACAGCTCGAATCAGATATTGACAACCGTTTCCATCTGGCAGTGGCACGGGCAACAGAGAATCCGTTCGTGATAATTACCATGGAACCCGTTCATAATTTGCTGCCTCGGATGCGCAACTTTATTTATGCCAACATTGATGGCGAAAAAGAAATTACCCTCGGTTACCACAAGGAAATTGTGAATGCAATTCGTGAGCGGGATGCTGATCGTGCCTACGAAAAGATGCAAGCTCATATTGATCGCAACATGCAGGTTTACAACAAATTCTTCAAACATTCTTAAAGTAAAACTTTTCCAAAGCTTTATTACAATTTATAAAGCTTTGGAAAAGTTATTAATTAATTACGCCAGAATTTCTTTTACCTGGTTGTAAACATTTTCGGCGGTAAATCCGAGTTTTTCATCCAGAACAGTATATGGAGCGGAGTATCCGAATGATTCCAGACCAAACACTTTGCCGTCGGCGCCAACCAATCCTTCCAGATTAACGGGCAAACCAGCAGTCATACCGAATTTTTTAACTCCCGAAGGCAATACACTTTGTTGGTATTCTTTGCTTTGGCTGCGGAATAATCCCTCTGAAGGAACCGATACAATACGGCATTTGATGCCTTCCTTTTCGAGCAAAACCTGACCTTCAACCAATGTGGCAACTTCAGAACCACTTGCCAACAGAATCACATCAGGAGTTCCTTCCGAATCGGTCACAATGTATGCACCTTTTCCGGCCTGCTGGGCTTCGGCATAACGATCACCTTTTGACGGCAGATTCTTGATATTTTGACGTGATAAAATCAACGCCGTTGGCGAATCTGTATTTTCGAGGGCCAGTTTCCAGGCAACGGTAGCTTCTTCGCTATCAGCCGGACGAAGCACCAACACTGAGTTTTTACCATGGTGATTTTTCAGTTTTTCCATCAGGCGAATTTGGGCTTCCTGCTCAACCGGCTGGTGGGTCGGACCGTCTTCTCCAACGCGGAAAGCATCGTGTGTCCAAACATATTTTACAGGCAATTGCATCAGGGCGGCCATGCGCACTGCTGGTTTCATGTAATCGGAGAATACGAAGAAAGTGCCACAAACCGGAACGATACCGCCGTGTAACGCCATTCCATTCATGACACAAGCCATTGTCAGCTCACAAACCCCTGCCTGAAAGAATGATCCGGAGAAATCGCCTTTTGTAAATGCTTTGGTTTTTTTTAGGAATCCGTCAGTTTTGTCAGAGTTTGAAAGGTCGGCTGAAGAAACGATCATGTTCTCAACTTCGCCTGCAAATGCCGCTAATACTGTACTCGAAGCAGCGCGTGTTGCTGTTCCGGCTTTCTGAACAATTTTATCGAAATCGAATGCCGGAGCTTCGTTGCTGAAGAAAGTAGCAAGTTTTGCAGCTAATTCAGGGTTGGCATTTCTCCACGCCAGTTGAGCTGTTTTTTTCTCAGCAGCAGCGGCAATCAATTCTTTTTTACGTTGGTCAAACATCTCCTGAACATCGTCAAAAATGACAAACGGATTTTTAGGATCGCCATTCAGGTTTTCGATTGATTTTTCGAAGGAAGCGCCTGCTTCGCCCAAAGGCATTCCGTGAGTGGCACACTGACGTTCGAAGCTTGAACCGTCTGCTTTTAAAGCGCCCAATCCCATGATGGTTTTACCAATGATCAGGGTTGGCTTTTCTGTTTCAGCATTTGCTTCCTTCAATGCAGCGCGGATTGCATCGGGATTGTTTCCTTCAATGGTGATTACTTTCCAACCCCACGCTTCGTATTTTTTTGCGGTATCTTCTCTGGTAACCTCTTTGGTTTCGGTTGAAAGCTGAATATCATTTGAATCGTAAAACATGATCAGATTGCTCAGCCCAAGAAATCCGGCAATACGACCGGCACCCTGTGAAACTTCTTCCTGAACACCACCATCAGAAATGAAAGTGTAGGTTTTGTGTGCCATCCATTCTCCAAAACGCTGAACCAAAAAGCGTTCGGCAATAGCTGCACCAACAGCCATCGTATGTCCCTGACCGAGTGGTCCGGATGTGTTTTCAACTCCTCTGGCCGGTTCTACTTCCGGATGGCCGGGAGTTGGGCTGCCCCATTGGCGGAAATTGGCCAGTTCGTCCATCGTATAGTGGCCGTTCATTGCCAAAATTGAATACAACATTGGTGACATGTGGCCCGGATCCAGAAAGAAACGGTCACGGTTGATCCATGTCATGTCACTTGGATCGTAATTCAGGAATTCAGAATAAAGAACGGTTACAAAATCGGCACCGCCCATTGCACCGCCCGGATGCCCTGATTTTGCTTTTTCGACCATTGATGCCGACAAAATCCGAACATTGTCAGCTGCTTTTGTAATTAGATTTTTTTGCATTTCTATATAGTTTGATAGAGATTAAATTTTCTGTTTCGGTTAAATGAGGCAGGGACGTAATATTATTGCGTTTCCACTTATAAAAAAATACCCGGCAAAGATAGCAATTACGCAATATTTTTACCGGGTAATAGATAAATGTTTTACTGACGTTTATTTATTTCGGAGGAAGGATTCTTACCATTACTACTCCTTCTATTTCAGAAATCATGTTTTTAATTGTTTCAGGAACAGTGCCGTCAATGTCAATAATGTTATAGGCAATTTCGTCTCTGTTTTTGTTAAGCATGTTCGAAATATTCAAACCTTCATGGGCGAGCAATGCCGAAATCTGGCTAACCATTTTCGGTACATTTCTATTTGCCACTAAAATACGGGTTCCTCCGTTGCGTTCCATTTCTGCAGTCGGGAAATTCACCGAATTCACGATATTTCCATTTTCCAGATAGTCGATGGTTTGATTTACGGCCATAATTGCACAATTGGTTTCAGACTCTTCGGTAGAAGCGCCAAGATGTGGAATGGCAATAATGTTTTTTACATTGATCAATTCGTCTTCAGGAAAATCGGTGACATACTTACCAACTTTTCCAGATCCAATGGCCTCAATCATATCCTGATTTTTCACTAAACCACCTCGTGAAAAATTCAGGATTTTCACCCCTGTTTTCATCATTTTTATTTTATCCTTATTGATAAAACCTTTGGTTTCGGGCATTTGAGGAACATGTATTGAAACAAAATCGGCATTGGCCAACAATGAATCAAGTCCTTCGGCCTTCTTCACGTTACGACTCAATTTCCAGGCGTGGGCAACCGAAATGTAAGGATCGTACCCAATCACATTCATCCCAAGGCCCTGGGCTGCATTGGCTACCAAAACACCGATGGCTCCAAGTCCGATAACAGCCAGTGTTTTTCCACGGATTTCAGTTCCGCCGAAGTTAGCTTTGCCTTTTTCAACCAGGCCGGCAACTTCGCTTCCTTTACCCTTCAAGGTTTTTGCCCACTCAATTGAATTGGCAATATCGCGCGATGCGAGCAACATTCCGGCAATTACAATTTCCTTTACTCCATGAGCATTGGCGCCGGGAGTGTTGTAAACTACAATGCCTTTTTCGGTGCATTTTTCGACTGGAATATTATTGACGCCTGCACCTGCGCGGGCAATTGAAAGCAGGCCTGAAGGCAACTCCATGTCGTGCATGGCCTGACTACGAACGATAATTGCATCAGGAGTATTAAATTCACTGGCAATCTCGTATTTATCAAGAGGGAAAATTCTCAATCCTTCCGGATCAATTTTATTTAATGTCTGAATTTTGAACATGATGTTTGGTTTTTTTGTCATGAAAAAAGTATGACAAAGATCACAAATTTATTTAAAATCGGAAGGTCTGAATTCGAAAAAGTTATCAAGAAATAAACATACTTACCGCCAAAGTCAAAATTAAACCGAGAACTGAAATGATACTTTCCATGACTGTCCACGACTGGAGCGTTTGTTTTTCGGTCATTCCGAAGTATTTACCTACCAGCCAGAAACCACTGTCGTTAACATGTGATAGAAGAGTCGCACCCGATGCAATGGCAAGTACAACAAGCGCTGTGTGGGTAGGCGTTAAACTGAAAACTTCCAGAACCGGAGCCATAATGCCAGCTGCCGTAATCATAGCAACCGTTGCTGAACCTTGCGTAACCCGAACAATTGCGGCCAGCACCCATGCAAGCAAAACCGGCGGCAACGATGAATCTGCAATTGATTCGGCCATCATTTTGCCAATACCGCTGTCAACCAAAATCTGTTTCAAAACTCCCCCAGCCCCGGTTATCAGGATGATGATACCGGCAGGCCCCAGCGCTTTGGTGCTGAGCTCGAGAATTTCTTTTTTGTTAAACCCCTTTTTTATTCCGAGGAAATAAATTGATATCAGAGTTGCAAAAGTTAAGGCGACAAACGGATGTCCGATAAAGCCCAGAATATCAGGAATTAAACCCGCTGAAATGAACTGTTTCTTAACCAAAACATCGCTGACAGTTGCAAGCAGAATTAGAAACAGTGGGATAGCAATAATACTGATGATCAATCCAAAAGAGGGCAAGTCTTTTCGGGTTTCAGGATGAATTACGTCAATATTTTCAGGAGGAAAAACAATTATCTTTTTACTGATGTAACGGCCAAAAACCGGTCCTGCTATTATGGCGATGGGCAAGCCAAGGATAAACCCCCAAAGAATTACATAACCCAATTCGGCGTTGATTATTTCGGCAACAGCAACCGGCCCGGGAGTTGGCGGAATAAACGAATGGGTGACAGCAAGACCGGCCAGCAAAGGAATTCCGTAGTACAAAACCGATTTTTTGGTGTCACGAGAAAGGGCGTAAACAATGGGAACAAGTATGATGAAACCGACATCCAGAAAAACAGGGATACCAACAAAAAATCCGGTCAGCACCATCGCAAAAGGAGCCCGCTTTTCACCAAATTTTTTCACCAGATAACGCGCCATCGACTCTGCACCTCCCGAACTTTCGAGCATTTGTCCAAAAATAGCGCCCAAACCTACCACTGTGGCCACAAAGCCCAGGGTTCCGCCCATCCCCTTCTGTATGCTTTCAAGAATTCCGACAAGCGGCATTCCGGTTGCAACACCAACAAACATGCTGGTTATCAGAAGTGCAATAAAGGCGTTGAGTTTTAATTTCAGTACCAGAAAAAGCAAAAATGCAACTGCAAAAACAACGGTAAGGAGAAGATAGGTAGTGCTCATGGAATTAGTTTCAAGTTCAAAGTTTCAAGTTGTGCCATGAATTTGGATATTGGTTATTGAATATTCGATATTGTTTATTTGTCTTATTTCTGACAGGTTACAATCAGTGGCAAACTGGTTTTGGTCAATGGCTCTCCGTTGAAACTTCCGAAATATTCAAAATTTCCGAATCCTGCTTCTTCCAGCAATTCCTGAAGTTTATTTTGCCTGATCGCATACAGTTTAACTGAATTGACAATTTCCTGACCTGTTGATTTAACCGTAAGTTTGGTATTGAAATCAATAAGATCAGAACCCTCGTCAAACGCATAATTACGTTCGAAGGAAATGTGTTCATTGTCAATTAAAGGAAGTGATTTTAATTGATCGTCAAGAATGTACTGATAATTTAAAATCTGGATCGTGAGTTTGCCTTCAGGAGCAAGTAGTTTGCATGCGCCTTCAGCAAATTTCAGGATATCATCATTATTGAGCAAATGGACGAGTGTATTTCCGAAGCAAATAACGGTGTTAAAAAAAGATTCTGGATAATGCTCTCCAATCAGCCGCATATCCAACTGTTCAAAAACCGGGAACATCGTATCTTCCTCTTTTGTGTTTTGGGCAATCTCAACCATTTCGGCATCGAAATCGAATGCCCACATCGGGAAACCGAAACGTGTTAATGCAAACGACAATTCACCTGTGGCACAACCCACATCGAGCACTTTGGCCCCGTTGTATGGCAATACCTGTCGTAAAAAATTAATCTGCCCCGGATTAAAAGGGAAAATTTGCTGGTAGTATGTGGCGATACTGGTATAAAAATGGTCAGTCATTTTATCACAATTGATTGATTATTAAGTTTTAAATTGCAATTTATCAAAGTTTTAAAGCTGCCAGAAAGGCAATTAAATTTCTCAATGCATGAATTAAGGTCGTTGACCAGAAAGATATCCTGGGATTTTTACTGTAAAAGAAATACATGTACGCTAAAATTAATCCAACTGAAAAAGCAAAAATTATATATTGGAAGCTATAAGTATGAACTAGACCAAACACGATGGCAGAAACAAGAATATATAGTCCATATTTATTTTTTGCCCAGCTCCAATTTTGCATCAGTTTAAAAGGCAAATGTTGATGTATGAAGGTTTCCAGAATTGGAACCAAAATTATTATTAGAAACCAAGAAGATGAATCAGGGCCTTCTGTACTTTCACCTTCCAGTACAAATGATAATGCAATAAATGGGATTACGCTAAGGACAATCAAAAAGCTTGATACAAAAAATATACACATCTGAATCCAATAGGGTTTTCGCTTCAGCTTCAAAGTCATTCTCCATAATAGTGATTTCATTGAATGTGCATTTGTGTGAATGTGTTAATAATCAGCAATTCGCAAGGCCAATAATTATAACTTTTAACTCACTTCGGGTACTCGATTCTGACATGGTAAATGTTGACAAGTTTTTCGAGCAGGGTAACTTTCAGTATTGTGATTTCCCTGAGAGTCAGATCAGCATTAATCAATTGGTTCGATTGAATTTTTTGTTCCACCATCTTCTCTATCAATTCACGAATATTATCAACCGATTTTTCTTTCAGGCTGCGGGTTGCAGCCTCAATTCCATCTATCAGCATCAAAACGGCTGTTTCTTTGTTCTGGGGCAATGGCCCCGGATAGGTAAACATTTTCCGATCAACGTCTTCCTTCGGATTTTCAATTTGATACATTTTATAGAAATAGTCGGTTTGTGTGGTTCCGTGGTGTGTTTCGATAAACGATATCAGAATTTCGGGCAAACCATATTTACGTGCCAGCTTGACGCCGTTTGCTACATGGTCGATAATAATACCGGAACTTTTCAAATGATCAATCTGGTCGTGCGGATTCATTCCGACAGCCTGATTTTCGATAAAAAATTCAGGATCGAACGTTTTTCCAATATCATGATAAAGCGCACCAGCCCTAATCAGGAATGGGTTTCCGCCAATTTTGTGGATTACAGCTTCGGCCAGATTGGCAATTTGGATAGAGTGCTGGAAAGTACCGGGGGCCTCTTCGGCAAGCTTTCGAAGCAAAGGCTGGTTGGTATCTGAAAGTTCAATCAGCGTAACATCTGATACAAAACCGAAAATTTTCTCGAAAATGTAGATCAGCGGGTAAGAAATAAAAATAAAAATGCTGCTTACCGCAAACCATTCAAGAGCTACCCAATTAATGGTATCCAGATTGCCTTCCTGAACCATGGCCATGGCAAGGTAAACGATTGAATAGGTCAGAAATACCCACAATGCTGAAAAAACAATGTGTGAACGTTTGTGTAATTTATTCAGGCTAAATACTGCAATCACTCCTGCAACCATCTGAAGGACAATATATTCATAACTGTTAGGTGCAAAAAAACCAATGAGCAGCGTGGTAATCATGAGTGAAAAAATGGCCGTTCGCGAATCAAAAAATATCCGGACCAGAATGGGTAATATGGCCATCGGAACCATATAAATGTTTATAGCTTTTACACTTGAAGCAAATCCGGCCATAAAAACCATCAAAACTATCATCATGAAAATGAAGGTAAATTTGCGTTTGTGGTCGAATATGTCGCGCCGGTAAAAAAGCAGATAGAGAAACATCATCACGATAAAAATTGAAATGATAAGAAGACGGCCTGCTATTACCAGAAAATATTCGATGTTGTCGCCCCTTTTTGTTTCATAGGCTTTTTTTAGCGACTCAAGAATCATGTATTTTTCCTGACCCACCAGGTCGCCCTGAAAAATAATCCGCTCGCCGGCCTGAACCATTCCTTTTGTTGCAGAATTTTTATCGAGCAATTGCTTCTTCTCGTTTCTGTTGAGCTGTTCGTCGTAATATAGGTTTTCAACCACAAAATCGCTGATATTAACGGACTTTAAAAATTCAGGGAAGAGATTGCCAGTTATTGCGCGGATCGTATCATTTAGTTTTGTATAAGCTGTTTTAATTGAATACAATTGACTAACAGGGGTTTTGATTGCCTTCTGCCCTTTAATAACCATGATTTCTGATTTTCCGGCAAGCTCTTTATACGAATCAGTTGATTGTTGTAAAACACCTGTTTTGTATATATCTTCTAAAATCCCGGGAAATTCGAGAAACATGTCCGATGACTTTATTTTTTCATTGCTTTCGGCAAATTTCGAAATTGCCAGTGAAAATTCGTTGATTTCGACACTTGCAACCAGGGTGTCGAATGTGAAATACGGCTTGTATTCTTTCAATAAAGAGTCGTTTTCGGTCTTTATTTCGGCTTCGGTTTTCATAATAGCAAAGTCGAATGGAGCTATCAGCGTTTCGTGCCGCCACGGGCTTCCCTTCTGAAATTCGTATTTGAAGCGGCTTTCACCTGGAAAAATTAAAAAAATCAATCCAATACCAATGACAAAAACCATTGCAAGGAAAAACCAATGATAAGACTGAACGAGACTGGTAAAAATTTTTTTCATAAATAATGGTATTTAAAACCGTTGCAATTTAGAAAGTAACTGTTAAGTTCTATCTTTGAAAAACTAAAATTAATAAAATCTTCGGGAAACAAGCATAAACAGCAATAAGTGGGAAACCTGAAGTGCTGCCGCCAATTTTCCTGAATAAATAAACCACTCATGAATTACGGCATTTCCGGGTTGAGCATCATACCAGTGCGAAAAGAACCTTCAGAACAAAGTGAAATGATCACACAGATTTTATATGGTGAACATTTCGTTGTGAATGAAATAATGCTTGGTTGGGCGCATGTAAAACTGGCTTTCGATGGTTATGATGGTTGGGTTGACATGAAAATGATCACTCCCCTGACTGAAAAAAATTACAAAAAAATTGAACAGGCTCCTTTTGCTGTGTCAACTGATATATTTAACATCATTCCGGTAAATGCAGAACAAACGATGATGATTGTTGCCGGAAGCACTCTTCCTTTCTGGCGTCCTTACCTGAAAGAATTTTCGATTCAGCAGGAAATTTTTCGTCATACGGGAAATTTCACATACAGAAAACCGGCAAACATTCGAAAAACACTGATTGACCAGGCTTTAAAATACTTTAATGCACCCTATTTATGGGGAGGCCGCTCTCCTCTTGGTATCGATTGTTCAGGTTTTACCCAGATTATTTACAAAATGGCTGGCATTGCTTTACCCCGCGATGCAAGTCAGCAGGTTCACCGCGGAACTGCTATTAGTTTTGTGGAAGAAGCCCGACCCGGCGATTTGGCTTTCTTTGACAATGATGAAGGGCAGATCGTACATGTTGGAATTATATGGGAAAAGCGAAAAATTATACACGCCTCCGGTAAAGTCCGCATCGATAACGTTGACCAGTTTGGAATTTTCAACATCGAGACAAAAAGATATACCCATCAGATGAGGGTAATGAAACGGATCGTAAAAGATTAGAAAGTCCGGAGACGGAAGACCGAAGCGAGGGTCTTGTCATTGGTTGTCATCTACTTAGAGTCATCCATTGTCAATTGCTTCGCGTCTGTTTTTATTACAATTAAATGACAATCAATGACTGAAATTTGGAACTTGGAACCTGAAACTTTAAACACTTTATGTACACATACTCCTATCCCCGCCCTGCTGTAACTGTTGATGCTATTTTGATCAGCAAACAAAATTCTGTTTTATTGATTGAACGTGGTCGCGAACCATTTAAAGGAAAATGGGCGCTTCCGGGAGGTTTTATCGACATGGGCGAGCCGCTCGAAACGGCCTGCATCCGAGAGTTGGAAGAGGAAACCGGAATCAGGATAACATCACTGAAGCAATTTAAGGCTTTCGGAGCGGTTGACCGAGACCCTCGCCACCGGACAATTTCGGTTATTTTTTATGCTTTTACTGAAAATGAATTGATGGCCCGTGCCGGCGACGATGCTGCAAAAGCACAATGGTTTCCGATTGACCAACTTCCGGAGCTGGCTTTTGACCATCAGTTGATTTTGGAAGAGTTTGAGAAGGAGGTTCTTGGAATCGAATGAGTTTGAATAATTTACATAAATGGAGAACTTCTTAAAAACAAAAACTGCCGGTATTTCTCCGACAGTCTAAAATTATAAGATAGTCAGAGTCCCACTCAAAGTGGGGCCTTGACTAAAATCTTTATTCAAAACTATTTACACCAGCCACTTCGGCATTTTTATCTACTTTTTTTATCAATCCCTGAAGTACTTTTCCTGGTCCGATCTCTGTAAATAAAGTAGCGCCGTCAGCAATCATGTTTCTGGTTGTTTGAGTCCATCGAACCGGAGCTGTCAACTGCGAAATCAGGTTTTGTTTGATTACTTCCGGATCAGAAGTTGGAGCTGCATTTACATTTTGGTAAATCGGACAAACCGGAGTTGAGAATGGAGTTGCCTCAATAGCAGCAGCCAGTTCTTCGCGGGCAGGTTCCATCAGTGGTGAGTGGAAAGCGCCGCCAACTGACAACTTTAATGCACGTTTGGCGCCGCGGGCAGTCATTGCTTCGCAAGCTTTGTCGATTCCTGAAAACGAGCCGGAAATAACCAACTGACCAGGACAATTGTAATTGGCAGGAACCACAACATCGTCAATAGAAGCGCAAACTTCTTCAACAATTTCATCGTCCAGCCCAACAATGGCAGCCATTGTTGAAGGTTCTGCCTCGCAGGCTTTTTGCATTGCCTGAGCCCGCTTAGAAACCAGTCGCAAACCATCTTCAAAACTCAATGCACCGTTGGCTACCAATGCTGAAAATTCGCCCAAAGAGTGTCCGGCAACCATTTCAGGATTGAAATTTTCGAGTGTTTTTGCAAGTAAAACCGAATGTAAAAAAATGGCCGGTTGGGTAACTTTGGTCTGTCTTAAATCTTCTTCAGTACCTTCAAACATGATGTCTGTAATGCGGAAACCCAAGATTTCGTTGGCCCTTTCGAAAAGTTCTTTTGCCAGTGGCGATTTTTCATAGAGGTCTTTCCCCATTCCGGGGTATTGTGCTCCTTGTCCAGGAAATACGAATGCGTTCATTTCTATTGATTTAAAATTAAAGCGGGCAAATATAATACTTTTTTCGGCTTGGTTCGGCTCTTCCAAACAAATCCCGGGATGGAGAAACTGACATGGTTTGCAACACCTATCCCATTTTAGTTCTCAGACATCAAAACCTTGTTATTTCCCATCAATATCGAAGGTTTTGATTCCGGATTCATCCAACTCAGGAGCCATTCCATATCGCCATGGGTTACCACCACACAGCCAGCGCTTGGGTTTGGTTTTTCGCCTTCGCTCAGATGAAGAAAAATTGCGCTGCCCATGTCTTTTACAACCGGATGCGTATTGTATTCAATCACCATGCAATATTTATATTCATCGCTGCGTATTTTCAGTTTTTCGTATGATTTCGCCTGGGTTTCGCCCCTGACATGCCGGTTGTAATCGATTGAATTTGTGTCATCAATCCATTTGTCATCAGCAGTAGTTTGAATAAATGGCATTCGGGTTTTCACATCTTTTTCGTAGCAAAACAATTGGCCCAAACGAAAAAAACCGGTTGGCGTTTGTTGATCGCCTTCGCGTTTCGCACCTGGACCAGCAAATCCTTTACGACCGACACCAGCTGCAATTGGCGCAGAAACTATCCGCCACACTTTGTTTCTTTTCTCCATTGCGATCAATACTGCCGAACTGCTTTCAGGAATTTCGTTAAAAACAACAAGTAACTGATTGATGCTGTCAAGTAAAACAGCATTTTTTTTCGCAATGCGAAGCGCCTTCTTTTCATGGGCACAATGCTCTTTGCATTTTGCAGATTTGTTGATTATGCAAACCAACAAACAAGGAACCAACAAAATGAATAATAATCTCACGATTTCTGGTGTTACTGGATATGAATTTTTGCTGACCAAATATATCTTATTTCAATGTCTGATTCTGCATTCATTTCCTCAAAGTTTTTGATGTGTTGCAGAAACACTTATCTTTACAACTCATAAATCAATTTCACACAAATCACCATCAGTATGAAAAAATTAATCGGTTCGTTACTTATTGCCGGAATGATTGTTTCGTGTTCGGCACCTAAAAAAGAGTTTACCCCTTCTTATTCGAAAGCAGATTTCGAAAAAGAAGTGAATGGCAAACAAACAACTTTGTTCACCTTGAAGAATGAAGGCGGGATCATCGTTACCCTGACCAACTACGGGGCTAAAATCGTTTCTGTATTTGCTCCGGATAAAAACGGTGCACTGGAAGATGTTACGCTGGGGTACAATTCGATTGACGGTTACCTTACCGGCGATGCCGGACAGGGCGCAGTTGTTGGTCCGTATGCAAACCGCATTGCCAATGCGCAGTTCGAAATTGACAGTGTTGTTTATCAGCTTCCGCAAAACAACCACAGCGCCTGTTTACATTCAGGCCCCGAAAGTTTTTACCGCCAGGTTTACGATGCCAAAGAAGTTCAGACTGCCGACGGTCCCGCTGTTGAAATGACACTTTTTAGTGCCGATGGCGAATGGGGATTCCCTGGGAATAAGAATGTTAAAGTGACCTATACACTGACCAAAGACAACGGTTTAAAGATTGATTACGAAGCAACAACTGATAAATCATGTTATTTCAATTTAACCAATCATGTTTATTTTAACCTGAAAGGTGAAGGAATGGGCGATATTCTTGATCATATTTTGGTTGTTGACGCCAACACATCAACAGCAGTAGGCGACTCAACATTGATTCCCACAGGCGAAATTGTTGATCTTCGCGGAACTGCCATGGATTTTACCACTCCTCAAACCATTGGCTCGCGCATTGAAGACCCGATGCCTCAACTTCGAATGGGTGGCGGTTACGACCACAATTACATCCTGAACAAAGATCAGAACGGCAACGAAATGACTTTCTGCGCCAGTTTGTACGAACCGGTTTCGGGCCGTTACATGGAATGTTTCACCACCGAACCAGCCGTTCAGTTATATACCGGCAACTTTTTAACCGGAAGTATCATCGGAAAACGTGGAAATGCTTACAATTACCGCAACGGTGTTTGTCTGGAAACTCAACATTATCCCGACTCCCCTCACCACCCGAATTTTCCGAATACATTGCTAAAACCGGGAGAAACCCTAAAATCGACCACGATTTACAAGTTTTCGGTGAAGCAGTAAAAAGTGATCAGTGGTCAGTCTCAGTTTACAGAATGGCCTTGAAAATATCATGTAGAATCCCGGTTGTTGAGGCAGCCGGGATTTTTTTTTTGTACGCTGTAGTACTTGGCTGGCACAAAAGCACAACGACAATAAAAAAGACACAGGGACCCGCCAAATCTACATTTCGTTTTAGCAATTTTGTTGTACAACCCATTAATAATCGCAGCCATTTAATTTCAATCTCAATCTTCATTCACACAGACCACTATGGTTTTTGCGAAATAAATGGACAATAATCAGTAATTTTTGTGCGTTTTCATTTCAGGATACCTCCTATTTTAGGACTATCCGAACAGAAAAACAAAAAACAATTAAAACAGAAAAGTTATGAGAAATTTAGTTAGGGTGAGCATGATGTTGTTGGCGGGTATTTTAATATTTGCCACCGCATGCAATGAAAACGATGACTCGGCGAAAGCCGGAAAAGGAACAGTAGTTATAAAACTTACAGATGCTCCGTTCCCTGTGAGTTTAGTAGATCAGGCGCTGGTAACCATCGACAAAATTGAGATCAGATCGACGGTCGAAGTAAAAAATGCCGAAGGCGAAACTGAAAACGAAACACTTTACACTGTTTTGTTCGAAGGTGAAAAAGTAGTTGATCTGCTCGATTTACAGAACGGAATTACTACAGATTTGCTTAGTATGGACATTGAAGCCGGATCGTATGATTTAATCCGGATGCACGTTACTTCTTCAAAAGTGATTTTGAAAGATGGGACAAGTTTCGATTTGAAAATTCCGAGTGGCAGTGCAAGTGGTTTAAAAATAAAAATCGCTCCTGAATTGGTAGTCGAAAGTGGTGTTGAAAGTGAAGTTCTGCTCGATTTCGATGTCAGCAAATCTTTTAAGGTTCAGGGAAATATGAATACTCCTGCCGGAATTAAAGGTTTTATGTTTAAACCTGTAATTCGTGCCATGTGTCAGAAATACAGCGGAATTGTTGAAGGAAAAGTATTTGAAAACGAAACAACCCCTGTTGCTGAAGCGCACGTACAAATCATTGTTGCGGATACCGTTTATAGTTCTGCACTCACTGATGCAACCGGATCGTATGCGTTGATTGGCCTTCCTGCCGGAAACTACAAGATGGTTTGTGAAAAGGAAGCTTACACCCCTGTTCTGGTTGATCTGGTAACAGTAAAAGTAAGAGAAACTACAGTTCAGGATTTTCTGCTGATACTGAAATAGCAGTTTCCAAAATTCAAACAAATGCGGCAATCCTGAAAATTCAATCGCATTGACCATTTTCAGGAATAGCACTTATAAACTTATTTAGAAATCCCGGTTGTTTGCTCAACCGGGATTTCTTGATTTAAACTTCATCCGATCAGGATGTGTGCTTTCGTAATCCATTTGGCAGGTGTAATTATTGCTAAAAATGGCAAGATAAAAGGCATCGTTTCAGGCATGATCAATGGGAACCGATAACTGAAATTAATTTGGGAAGGAAAATAATCACTCCGCAAGCCAAAGCCACCAGCGCACAAACCAAAACAGCTCCGGCTGCAACATCTTTTGCAACCCTTGCGGTTTCATGATATTCAGTAAAAAAATGGTCAAAAAGTTTTTCAACGACGGTATTAAACGCTTCTGCAGCCCACACAAGCCCAATCACAATTAAAATAACGCACCATTCAGCATTCGATATCTGAAGGAAAAACCCGGCGGCAACGGCAGCAATCGTTGCTATCAAATGAATCCGTGCATTGGGTTCCGATTTGATAAGTTCGTAAATCCCGGTAAACGCGTACTTAAAACTTTTCATGCGCCTTTTTAAACCACCTTTATCGTTGTTCATGCTTTTTTTTAAGTGATAGAATAGTCCATTAAAATGCATTTTAGCAGGCATTTCAATCCAAAACTACCTATTATTTTCAATCCTGAAGCTAATCCTGAAATTTCCCTAACTTTAGGCTTTTACTGATAAAGTCATCTATGGCAAAACCGAATATTTTTAAGCGTAGTTGGGCGGTACTTCGCACATTGCTTGTTGCCTTTGGAATATTGTTTATCGCGATGCTGATACTCAGTTTCACGACTTTGCCCTATTGGGGTTATTACTGGCTGGGAACCAGTCAGTCAAAAATTTCAGGAAAGCCTGACTACATTGTTTTGCTGGGCGGAGGCGGAATGCCCAGCGAATCGAGCCTGATGCGGGCATTTTTTGTACATCGTGCGGCAATTGAATCGCCTAATAGCCGGATCGTAATTTCAATTCCCGGAAATCCGACCGATTCGCTCAGTACTGCCCGATTGGTTGCTGCCGAACTTGTACTAAAGGGTATTTCTCCTGAAAGAATATTGTTCGAGCAAACGGCTACCAACACGCGCTCAGAGGCCATTCAGCTTCAGCATTTTAATCGGGAAATATTAACTGACAAATCTATATTGCTTGTAACATCGCCCGAACACATGCGGCGTGCCGTATTGGTTTTTAAAAAGGCCGGCTTCACCAAAGTAAGCGCATTGCCAACTTTCGAAAATGCCATTGAAGCCGATCTCTTTTTCGAGGACGACAAGCTGGGCGGTGACAAATTGTTAGTTCCGGATATTGGCGACAATACCGCAGTCAGGTACCAATTCTGGAACCACCTGAAATACGAAATACTGATTGCAAGGGAAATGGCCGCGCTCGCATACTACAAATTGAGAGGGTGGATATAAAAAAGATTACACGGATTTTACACGGATTACGCGAAAGATGAAATGAGATTTCAAAGTCCTAAAATATTGATTCTTTTTTGGAGTAGGCTTCTGTATTTTTCCTTCATTTCGTCCGATAAAAAGCTGATCTCAATCAATTTAAACCATGAAGGCAATTCAACCTGAATGGTCTTTAATATTTTTTCGATGACTTTTTCGGTTAAGCTACAGCGTTCCCTGCCAAAATAATTGATCAGGATTTCCCGGTTCAGATTGCTCTTTTTGCCTTTCAATGATAAAGCAATTTCCTCAATATCACCTCTTAATACGATGGAAGAATTGAGCAGATCGTATGCTGGTGATAGTTCAACTTTCCCGTTATGAATGATTACCGAATAATTTTTGAGGTGCATATCTTCATTTCCCACAAGGTAGTTGAAGAGCACAAGTTTAAAAAGTCTTGCTTTTTCAATGGCAGGGAAAGTGCAAAAATCATCTATCAATGTCACAAGTTTTTCCATTGAATAATTGTATTTGGTATCCCGGCTCATTCCTGCCAATTGTGCAAAATCTTCCACTGCAACTTTATCTTTTTGCCCTTTTCTATCGAAACGCCTGACAAAATAGGTGAGCGAATTATCTTTTGCATAAATCAAACCGTGAAGTGGAACTTCAATGCCGATGCTTTCAGCAAGCCTCATGGTTAGATCTTCATTTTGCGGAAGTTCAGGAAAAATTTGGTGCTGGGGCTTCAAAATATATCGTCCGCCTTTGTCCACAACTTCGAATAGGCCATCTTTGATATTCAAAATAGCGCTAAGTTTTGGCTGAACTCCCTGAATGGACATTTTGGATGCTCTTTGCATGGCTTCGACACGCAATTCTTCAGCGGTATAATTAAGCAAACCAAGTGTCTTTAATGACGGAGACAGACGCTTTAGCCCTTTTTCGCTGTAAAGCCCTTCGCAAAATTCATTGTATATGATTGTACAGCGATTCATGGGGTCATTTCCTTTACTGTTACATTTCCGACCAGATCGTCACCTACAGCTACGATTTGCGAGAATACATCATTGCGATCTATTTTCCCGAATTTTAACAGGCCTTCCAATTGGTAACCTTCAGGAAGCAAACCATCAAAAAAAGGTGGAAATGAATCAAATTCAAATACCGATTGGTTAACAGGTAATGTTAGCGAAACAGGAGTTCCGGTATAGTCTTTAATGTATTCGAAACGGTATTTTTTACCGTATTCCAATTCAGTAAGCGTTCCGGCTGCGACATCGTTAACAAAAACTTTAGCTATTCTCATCGGTTACAATTTGATCCATAAAAGGACTGGTTAGCTGAACTTTAATGTTTAATACCACCAGTATTTTTCGCAAAGTGGCCAGTTGAATGGTTTCTTTTCCTTTTTCAAGGTCAAAGACAACAGTTTTCCCCACGCCTGCCATTTCCGCTAACTGAAGCTGACTTAGGCCTGCAGCTTTCCGATGCTTTTTTATTACAGTTGCCAATACTTTAGGTTCCAGCATAATTCTATTGTTATAGCGGTAAAAATATGGAATTTTAAATTCAGAAACTAGTCTTTTGATGTAATATTACTGCCATAGAGGTAAAGTAGTGGCATTTCTATTGAACTAATTCTAAAATGTAACAATATTGCTGTTATAGCAGTAATTTATTAAAACCTGATATTGTACTTCAGCTTCAACCTCAGAGCGCTTTCGTTCATGATGAAACGTTCTGCCGGTTGCGACCAGCCTGATGTCCAGGCCAGAATCACTTCGTTTCCGGGTTTCAGAATCCATTGAAAACGTGATTGCCAACCCATCTTTTCACTGGCATTGTCGTACTGAAAATAGTTGTAAAGTGTGACCGTCGGGCTAAACAGAATATTCATATTTAACTGGTAAATTTTAGCGGTAAAATCGCCTTCAGGCAAAGTAACATGGTTGACGGAATAATTGGCGCCGATGAACAACGGAACAGCCACCTTGTAGTTCACTGTCAGTTTCATGTCCTGCTTGCGGCCATTGTAAAAATCGCCCGATCCGAAACTTGCCGATCCTGCCAGATTGCGGCTTCCGGCAGAAATTAACTGAACATTTTGATACCAAAAAGTGTAGGCATTCATCGGGATAACAAATCCGGGGTAAATGTTAAAATCTTTGGTTAGAAACTCGTATTGCTGGTTTACCGAATAGGAAAATTCCTCGCCCGATTTAAACCGGATTCCCAAAGGCTGAATATTCAAAACGCGGGTAACCATCACATTCTCGAAATTGGTCAGGTAATTAAAACCTGCGCCGGTTTTTACCTGAAGGATTCCCCATTTATCAGGCCGCGGACCGAGCGAGAAATTACCGTAGCTGGCTTTTATATTGGTGCGCGGAACAAAACCGATGCCTGCCACAAAGTTTTCACCCACTTCATAATGGCCCAGTCCGAAGTATAAAAAATCGTTCGGGAAAGCAATGTCGGCTCCCCATGAAGTATTATTCTCTTCGTTTTTGAAAGGCGTATCCGAAATCATTCCAAACATTGTTAATACCAGGTTTTTATTCTTTTGAAATTTAGACGTCGCCAGTTTCAGATCGAATCCGCCAACCATGTTATGATCGGTCGAAAGCGCATTTCCCCAGGTGCCGATCACGCCAACCGATGATTGAGCGCCAATGTTGCGGCTGATCCGTCCGACTGAAAGTTGCGAATTGCCGTAATCACGTTCATCGCTGATGTGCATCATACCGATGTTCCAGTTGTTTTGTGAACCGGTTATCTTGGCTGCATACCGCACCGGAAGCATGTTTCCGGAGTTGTCGAGCCCCAGCCTTCGGGAGAAAAACGGCACGATTGAATTCCTGTAGGGATTGTTGTCGTCACCCTCAATTCCGAATTTGAAATAGTTCGATCCATCCAAAAAGAAGTCGCGTTTCTCCGGAAAGTGCAGGTTGAAACGGGTCAGGTTGATTTGCCGGTCATCCACTTCCGTTTCAGCAAAATCGGTATTAATCGAAAGAGAGGCCTTCAGTCTGGGTGTAATCTGGTAAAACATATCCAGTCCGGCATCGGCCATGTATTTGTTGGTTTCACCTTTTTTAGTGTTCATTCCGCCAATTGCATAAGGCGAAATATCGAGCCCGATTCCCTGGGTAATACCTTCCAGCCCTTCCAGTGTTCCTGAATCTGAAATCTGAAAACGGTGCGTATTGAGGTTGGCAACCGGCCAGTAAGAAGCTTCGAGCTTGCGTTTGATGTTGCGGATCAGCTTCATTCCCCAAACAGTTTTGTCAGGATCGAAGCCGATGGTTTTAAACGGAATGGCCAGTTCTGATTCCCAACCTTCGTCGTTGATGCTTGATTTTCCGGTCCACAAAGCATCCCATTCCTTGTTCAACGAAGCTCCGTTTTCACTGACCAGCGCATCGCCGATCGAACCGCGCGGCCCAATCTGAAACCAATAGCCATTGCGATGATCAAGGTAGGTATCCAGAATAATCTGTACCCGGTCATCGTTTCCCAGGCTCACATCGCGGGCCATTTCTTTGGCAGTAATTTCCTTCGGGTCGTCGTAACATTTCACGGCAAAGTACAGGAAATGATCATCGTAACAGACCGAGACAACTGTTCGCTCGGATACCGGCTGACCGGGATTGGGTTCGCGCTGAACAAACTGGTCGATTTGGGTGGCTTGTTCCCAAACTGGTTCGTTGATACGCCCATCAATTGTTGGAGGAGTAGTTACCCTGACAGCTTTTGCAGCCGTTTGGGCAATCAGTTGATTTCCTGAAATCAGTATCAGGACAACTGCCATGGAAAAGCAGAAGTATTTCAATTCAATTGGTTTAGAAGGTAATAAAAGATCAATTAAAGCGGCATGAAAGTAATGAATAAAACATTCGAAACAAGTCGCTGTTGTAAACAAATAATACCAGTAATCAAGATAAAATATTGACGTTTTAAAGTGGAATTATAAACTGAGTAATATTATTATCTTCGTTTACACAAAACTCTCAACTTATGAAAAAGTTATTACTTTCCTCAATGTGCATTTTCCTTTCGCTGGGGCTGTTCTCCCAAACTGAAAAAAAAGATGAACTGATCAAGAAAAACTGGAATTTTGGCGCATTGCCCGCTGTTACTTTTGACACCGATTTGGGATTTCAGTACGGCGCTTTGGTAGATCTCTACAATTATGGCGATGGTAGCCGCTATCCGAAATACAATCATAAATTTTACTTCGAAGTTTCGCGATTCACCAAAGGAAGCGGAATTAACCGGATTTATTACGACTCCGACCAGCTCTTCAAAGGCTTGCAAACAACTTTCGATTTGAGTTACCTTTCGGACATGGCTTACGATTTTTATGGATTCAACGGTTACGATGCCGTTTACAAAGCCGATTGGACTGACGATGAATCTGCAGATTATAAATCGAGGATGTTTTACAAATACGACCGGAAACTGTTCCGCTTTAAAGGTGATATTCAGGGTAAACTTTCAGGAGAGAATTTTCGCTGGATAACTGGCTGGAATTTTCAGAATTTCAAGGTCGGATCTGTCAATATCGAGAAACTGAACAAAGGAAAAGACGATGAAGATAAACTTCCAACACTTGCCGAGGAACCGGGGTTGTTCGAGAAATACCAGGATTGGGGAATTATTGGCGGCAATGAAGTTGACGGCGGTTTTGTGCCAACTTTTAAAGGCGGGATTGTTTTCGATACACGCGACAATCAGCCAAACCCGATGAAAGGCGTTTGGACGGAAGCTGTTATCGAAGCATCGCCAAAGATTTTGGGCGCTGAAAGTTCGTTTTCAAAGTTAAGCCTGACGCACCGGCAATATTTCACGATTGTTCCCGATAACTTATCACTGGTTTACCGTCTGGCCTACCAAACTACACTTGGCGGAACTGTTCCGTTTTACTATCAATCACAGGTAATAACTTCCCAGTTGACTGGCGCTACTTCTGAAGGACTTGGCGGAGCCTCTACAATTCGTGGTATTCTTCGAAACCGCGTTATTGGTGATGGCATTTTCTATGGGAATGTGGAAGCACGCTGGAAAGTTGTCCGGTTCAATTTTATTAAAAATAACTTCTACATTGGCCTGAACGGATTTACCGACTTTGGACGGGTTACCAAAAAAATCGCAGTAAATCCGAATTCAACCTTGGGATTGCCGGGTGATTATTTAAAGAAAGATGCTGAAAAGATGCACTATTCTTACGGTGGCGGGTTAATTATAGCAATGAACGAAAACTTTGTGATTGCAATGGATTACGGTATGGCAGCCGACAAACAAGACGGGAAATCCGGATTCTATATGGGACTCAACTATCTTTTCTAGGACATTCGAAGATGAGATAATTGTCATTGGTCGCCATTTGTTTCACGTCATTGGTGGTCAAAACCCAAACCGGATTTTACAATCAATGACAATTTAATGACAATCAATGACCACTTAATGACCACCATAGCTGGAACTTGAAACCTGAAACTTCCTAATACCCCGGATTTTGCGTCATCCTTGGGTTCAAATCCAGTTCATCCTGCGGAATCGGGAAAACTTCGTTGATGTTTTTTCTGAATTGTGCGCCTTTTCCGGTATTCCATCTGGCAGCAAAACGTTGAAAATGAGTTTCAGGTTCGCCCCAACGGATGATATCGTAAAACCGTTTATTTTCCATTGCCAGTTCAATACGTCGTTCGTGCCTGATTGCATTCCGAAGTAATTGCTGGTCGTTGGTGGTCACATCGGGCAACAGATTGGCGATTTCGCTGTTAGCCTCCCAATAATCGTATTTCACGAAATCGTATTGAACGTATTGTCCTTTCGTGACCTGATATTTGTTGACATTCTTGAATGTTATTTTTTCATCGATGGCGCTGCTAAGTCGTGCCCTCCGGCGAACCTGATTGAGAGATAAACGTGCTTCCTCTAAATCACCATTTTCGCAGGCAGCTTCTGCATGAATAAGCAGCACTTCGGCATAGCGGATCACTTTCTGGTTAACCGGGGCATCAGAAGAATCAAAACCGACCCGTTCTGAAGGGCTTAAAAATACTTTTCTGGAATGCAAGCGTGAAGGACTGAACTGATTGAATTGGATTTCGCCTTCAAAAATATCACCATCGAACAGCAAGGTATGCACCAATCTGGGATCGCCTGGTTCGAATTCATTCAGCAAATCAAGAGTCGGGCAATTAAAACCCCAACCTCCGGCATTGCGACTGCGACAAAAAACCGGTATCACAGTTCCTTCGTTTTCGTCGCCCCAGCCGGTATTGGTCGAAATATGCGGAATTTCGAAAACCGATTCTATACCGAACTCCGATTTTTGAATCTGGAACAAATCCTGAAATTCAGGTTCAAGATTGTATTCGCCGGAAAGGATTACCTCTTTTGCTTCCTTTTGGGCAAGCGCCCATTTCTTTTGAAAGAGGTAAGCATTTGCCAGAAACGTTTGTGCAGTTCCTTTTGTAATCCGTCCCAGATCGGCTTTTGCGTATCCTGATTTTAAAGGGAGATGTTCTTTCGCAAAAATTAAATCTTCTTCAATTTGCTTCCAGATGGCTGTTATTGTCGCTTTGGGCAAATGATATTCGTTGGGTGAAAGGGTTTTGGTAACCAATGGTACTTCGCCAAAAATATTGATCAGATAAAAATAAAAATGAGCCCGTATAAACCGGACTTCGCCAATCAGCCTGTTTTTTAACTGCTGATCCATCTCTATTTTTGCAATTTGTGTTTCAGTATTGTTAACATGGTAAATGGCAGTAAAACAGATACTCCACATCGCCCTGCACGATAAATTATCGGAACGGCTGCGGAAATATTCAAGATCTTTCACAAACGGCCGGTCATTGTCTGACTCGCCACCTTTTTCAGCATCGTCGGAAGCAATGTCGCCAAACTCGAATTTACCGACTTCGAAATCATATTGCTGAAAATAATTATAAACTGCCGTAACTGCTTTGATGGCATCAGCTTCAGTTTTATAGAAATTTTCGGATGTTTGTGTGGCAAGCTGAGGCTTGTCAATGAAAGCCGGATCGCAGCCCAAAATCAGGAAAAGAAATAGAAGTATAAATATTCGTCTGTCCATTTGTTTCGTTTTTAGAATTTTACACTTAATCCGGTCAATATTGTTCTTGCCTGCGGATATTTGGCAAAGTCGATTCCAGAATTCAGCGGGCTACCGCTTAAATCAGCTAATTCAGGATCAAGTCCGCTGTACCGCGTAAATGTGTATAGGTTTTGAGCCCCGACATAAATACGACAAGAGGAAATAGAGAGTTTTCGACAAATCCCCTTTCCCGGATTGTATCCGATCTGAAGATTTTTAACCCTGAGAAATGATCCGTCTTCGATGTACCACGACGATGCACGAAGGTTATTATTGGCAGTACTCGCTGAAACCATAAACTGTGAATTGGAGGTTCCTTCGCCATGCCAGGCTTCCTGCAACATATTAGCCGGGGAATTAAAATACCCTGTATTCTGATGGGTATAATATTTAAAGACATTGAAAATATCGTTGCCCTGAACTCCCTGAAGAAATATGCTGAAATCGAACTGGTGATAATCGGCAGAAAAAGTGAGGCCATAAGTAAAATCAGGATGTGGCGAACCGATAAAACCACGGTCTTCGCCAGTCACTTTACCATCGCCGTTCAAATCTTTAAATTTGAAATCGCCCGGCCTGGTTAGTATATCCTGATAGTATTCTCCTTCGGAAGAAAGAGCGTTGGCCTCGTTAATTTCATGTTGGTTCTGAAATACACCTTCGACAATATAACCGAAGAATTCTCCGATAGGATGCCCAACCATTGTTTTGGTAGTATAACCAAGCCGCTGCTCACCACCCATAATTGGTTCTCCACCGCCCAACGATACAATTCTGTTGTGGTAAGTGGAAACATTCATATTCACGCTGTAACCCAGGTCCTCCCATTTATTGCGGTAGGTAGCGTTTAGCTCAAATCCTTTATTGATAACATCCCCGGCATTTGTCCAGGGCGAACCGGGCAATCCTGTTGATAAAGGAACGGGCAGCCGCAAAAGCATGTTCTTTGTTTTTTTGTTGTACAAATCAATACTTCCGGAGAGTTTGTTCTTATAAAAAGTAAAATCGAAACCAAGGTTGGTCGATTCGGTGGTTTCCCATGTTAAACCCGGATTACCAATATTGATGGGGGCGTATCCCTGAACGATTGAATGGCCAAACAAATACCTTTTGGAATTTCCTCCCGCAATCAAAGTTCTGAATGCATTGTCGGCAATATTCTGGTTCCCGACCTGTCCCCAGCCCAGGCGTATTTTCAGATCATCCACATTTCGCGACATGGAACTTTCAGTAAAAAATTTCTCACTTGAAATTCTCCAACCAACCGACAGCGAAGGAAAATATCCCCATTTTTCGCCACCCGTAAATTTCGAAGAGCCATCAGCCCTGGCTGACGCTGTAAACAGGTATTTGGACCGGAAGGAATAATTGATACGCCCCAAATACGAAATCAATGCATAATCGGATATGTCGCCCTGAACATTCGGATCGGTAGTAGCAGCGCTCAGATACCTGAGATAATCATCGTTGCCGGGAACATTCCGTTTCGACGCCTGAATAATATCAAAGTTTCCGGCCTCGGCAGTCATCCCAAGCAAGGCTGTAAAGTCGTGGTTGTTATTGAATGTGCGCTTGTAAGTAAGCATATTTTCGAACACCCAATCGAAATTCTTGCCTGATTCTTTTACTACCTGATTAATGTCGTTTTTCGAATCAGAATCCATCCAGTAAGTTGGGAGAAAGTTATCGAAATCGGAACGGCGACTGTCTATTCCGTAGGTAGAACGGTACGAAAGGTTTTTGGATAATTCGTACTGAAATGAAATGTTTCCGAAGAAGCGAAGCTGTGTCCATTTGTTCAGCGAGCGTCCGATCTGCGCTACCGGATTGTATTTGTTACTGTAAATTGACTCGTACCATCTGGAGAATTCTCCATATTTTACGCGTATCGGATCATTCACCGGCCTTTCGCCTCCAGAGGTAACCGGATCGAGAACAATGGACGTAAAAACTATTCCACCGTCGAGATCATCTTCCTGAATGGTAAGCCTTCGTGCCTGACTAATGCTTGTATTAAAGGCAATTTTAACTTTCGGAGAAAGCTGATATTCGTTGTTTACCCTGAATGTGATCCGGTCGAATTCAGATCCTTTGATAGTCCCATCCTGATTAAGTGCAGAAATGCTCATTAAATAACGGTTTACCTCTGATCCGCCGGAAATGGAAAAATGGTGGTTCTGTACAAACGCTTTGCGGGTAATGAGATTCCACCAGTTGGTGCCACCCGTAAATGAATTGGGATCTTTAAAATCTTCAATGTATTTGTATGCATTGTTGCCCTCAACGTTGTTCCCGTTTGCTACAGCCAAATTGTGGATGGTTGCAAACTGTTTACTGTCGCCCATTTCAGGATTTCTCCAGACATCGTTTATGCCGATGTACGAATCGGCAGTGATTACAGGACTTCCGGGTTTTCCTTTTTTTGTACTGATCAGTATTACACCATTTGCTCCACGGTTTCCGTAAATAGCAGTTGCTGAGGCATCTTTAAGAATTTCAATATTGTCAATATCTCCTACATTCAAAAAACGGATGTCATCCGTCGGGATCCCATCGATTACAAACAACGGATTATTGTTGTTTACCGTGCCAATTCCACGAATCCGGATGGAAGTACCCCCACCCGGTGATCCCGATGTGGAAGTAATCAGCACTCCGGCAGCTTTTCCCTGCAAAGCCTGATCGATGCCCGAAACCGACATCCGGCGAACTCCGTCAACCTCTATGGATGTAATTGCCCCGGTCAGGTCTGATTTACGCTGATCGCCATAACCGATGACGACCACCTCATCAACATTTAAAATTTCAGGAGTAAGGTTTACATTTACCTGAGTTTGTTGCCCGACCACTACCTCAAGTGTTTTCATACCGACAAATGAAAATACCAAAGTGTCGGCATTCACAGGAAGTTCAATCTGATAATATCCTTTGCGATCGGTAATTGTTCCTGTGTAAGTATTTTTTATAATTACGGTAACTCCCGGAATATTTTCAGTTTCATTGATGGTCACAAATCCTTTGACTGTGCGAGACAAATTGCCTTTCAATTTTTCAGGAACAATTGCTTTGTCCTGTGACAAGATGATGTGCCTGTCAATCATTTGGTAGGAATACGATGAATTGGAAAATAATTGGTCGAGTACTTCGCGGATAGAAGCATTCTTCACCAGAATAGAAGTTTTCGGTGTCAGATTGATGCTGGATTGTTCGTAAAAGAATCGAAAACCGCTTTGCCTTTCAATTTCAGCAATGATTCTTTCAATCGGTGTATCCCTGAAATTCAGTGATATGGTTTTATCCTGTGAAAATATATTCACAGAGAAAAGAATCAAAAAAATGGACAACAGAAGTTTTACTCTCATAAATACAGGAAGTTTCCACCCAAACAATACTCCTGTAAATATGTGTTTTTTTTTACTATTTCCGCTATTTTTTCCTGATGATGATTTTATTACGGTCGGAGATGTATTCGATTGGCTCAGAGGTAGATCGTTTGATGACCTCGAGAATGGTATAAATGTTATCGTCAACCTTGAAATCGCCGGTGTAGGTTTTTTCTTTAAGCGATTGATCCTGAAAGGTTATTTCAACATTGTAGATGCGTTCAATCCTTTTGGCAAGGGTCTCAAATTTCTCGTCTTTGAAAACGAATTCGCCTTTCATCCAATAGGTGTAGAATTTTGTATCGACCTGGGTTTTGGTAAGTTGATTGCTCACCTTGTCATAAGACAAACTTTCACCGGCGACAAGTGTATTTTCAACTTCAGGATTTTCGTTTGATCTGACAGTAACTTTTCCGGAGATAAGGGTGGTTTCAATAAATTTATCGTTGGGGTAAGCGCTTACATTAAATTTTGTTCCCAAAACCCTGATGCTGACATCAGAAGTCTGGACAAGGAAAGGCACTTTTGCATTTGGTTTGATTTCAAAATATGCTTCGCCTGTCAATTCTACTTTGCGAAACTTGCGGTTAAACTTTTTTGGATATACCAGTTTACTGCTGTTGTTCAGCCAAATGCGGCTTCCATCGGGCAATATAACTTCCGATTTATTTCCTTTTGGTACTGAAATGGTACAGAATTCGGCAGAAGCGCTTTCGTTCGAGATGTAATAAGAGGCCAGATAGCCAAACGAAAGGAGGAAAAAGACAATTGCGGCATACCTTACAAATTGATTGACCCGGAAGGAGATTTGTCGAACCCTGGATTGTGTTTGTGTTACTTCCGCGAATTTAATTCGGTTAATCAACTTGTCGTACGCCGCAATTGCTTGCGCATTGTTTGTTTGATCTTGTTTGTGGTTCCAGAGTTCTTTTAATTGAAAATATACTTGCTTGTTTGTGGTCGATGTATTCAGCCATTCATTCAGTGCCATTTCCTCTTCAATGGAAACTTCACCCTCCAATTTTCTTCCTATTATACTCCAAATGGTTTCCATTGTATTCTGAAATTCATAGTTAAAGACCTGTGTTTGCGAAAAATCTACCAGTTGACAGGCTTATTATTTTAAATTATTATTTGTACTTTTTGTAAACAACTGAAAAAGAATGAGATTTTTATCTTCTTCCGAAAGGTTTTTTAAAATAACACTCAATTTTTTTACTGCTGTTGCAATGTGATTGTCGATGGTGTTGACCGAAATATTCAAAATATCGGCAATTTCCTTGTATTTCATTCCTTCCACTTTGGCCATCTGGAAAACAAGTTTTGTTTTTGGCGGAAGCTGATTAATGGCCTGTTCAATTTCATTTCGGATTTCAGCAGTAAAAAAAGCGGTTTCGGGCGTTAGCTCATCAGTCTCAAATCTTACCAAAACATCGTCGAGCGAAGTATTTCTTTCTCTCCTGAATTTGCTGAGATAATTGAAGGAAGTATTTTTTGTTGAAATGAAAAGGTAACCGGACAAACTTGCAATGTTTTTCAGTGTCGATCGTTTTTGCCAGATATTCAGGAAAACATCGTTTACAGCTTCTTCAGCAAATTCAGCCGAATGAAGGATCGAAAAGGCAAACTTGTACAGCCGGTCGAAATAAGCAAGGTACAATTCCTTGAATGCCTGCTGATCAGAATTCTGGCTTATCTTTTTACAAAGTGATTCTATGTGTTGGGTATTGTCCAAATCCCGGGTTACTGTTAGTTCGATTTATTTAAAGAGATGCACGAAGATAGCATTTCAAAATCCAAGTTCCAAAATCGCAATTTTCAATAAATACAATGAAACGAATCCATGTCAAAATTGTTTTGTTTATTTATTCGACCGAAACTTAAAACAAAATAAGATTTTGCTTGTTTGAAACGTAAAATATCACATAGAAATGACGCACTATTCCATCAAAGACCTTGAACATTTGTCGGGTATAAAAGCCCACACGATACGAATTTGGGAAAAACGGTATCAACTGCTCGACCCAAACAGATCTGATACCAACATCCGTTCTTATACCGATGATGATGTCAGGAGA
Source organism: Prolixibacteraceae bacterium (assembly GCA_019459485.1). Taxonomy (GTDB): domain Bacteria; phylum Bacteroidota; class Bacteroidia; order Bacteroidales; family Prolixibacteraceae; genus Aquipluma. The sequence continues at coordinate 4,034 of JAIBEZ010000083.1, read as the reverse complement.
ATCCTGAATGTGTCAATGCTTATCAAAAACGGGTATAAAATATCCAATGTTGCCGCGTTCGACGATGCAAAACTTCAGGAAGAAGTACTAAGGCAAAACAAAACTTTATTGGATCCTGAAAAAAACATTGATCAGCTTTTGTTTCACACAGTCAACCTCGATACTTTTGGATTTGAGCAATTACTGAAGAAAATAATTCAGGAAAACGGATTTTCAAAAACCATTCAGAATGTGATCTTCCCGTTTTTCGAACGAATTGGTTTGTTGTGGCAGGCTGGTTCTATTTTTGTTGCACACGAACATTTTGTTTCCAACCTGATAAGAAACCACCTCATTGTTGAAACAGCAAAATTCGACAATCATCTTTCAGAAAAAAAGGTATTGTTTTTCCTCCGTGAAGAAGAATTGCATGAACTTGGCCTGTTGTATTTTAATTTCCTTGCCGCCGAAAACGGGTTCAGATGCATTTATTTAGGCCAAAGTTTGCCATTCAGCGATCTGGCCAGTTTGCTAAGAAGCACTGAATTCGATTTTGTGTGTACTACTTTTATCAATGTGATCGAAAAACCGGAACTGGAACTGTACCTTGCCAATTTATCGTTGATTTTCAATAAGAACAAGATCCTGATTGCAGGTCGTCAAATTGCCATTCACAAGCCAAAACTACCGTCAAATGTGGCAGTAATAAAAAATAACAAGGATTTTATCAGGAGAATTTCAGCTTAAGGGGAGGAAGTGTTCAGTGTTCAGTGTTCAGTCGCAGTAACCGGAAGAACAGCAATTAACTTTATGTCATTGGTAGTCATTTGTTTCACGTCATTTTATGATCAGATAATAAATATCACGTTCCCGGTTATTTTATACTGAAATAAATGGCAAAGAAATGAAATATACTACCTGCCAAAACAAACAAATGCCATATTCCGTGACTGTACGGAAGTTTTCGCCACATGTAAAAAATAACGCCGACCGAATAAGCGATTCCTCCCAAAATGAGGAATGTCAGGCTAATTGAGGGCAAGCTCAAATAAACCTGCTTGCCGGCAATGACGAACATCCAGCCCATCAAAAGGTAAACTGCAACCATTAATTTACGGAACCGGTGCAGATAAATGGAGCGGATTACCGCCCCTACAAGCGCCAGTCCCCAAATGACCCCAAACAAAGACCAGCCCCAGGCTCCGCCAATACTGGTGAGCAAAATAGGTGTATAAGTTCCGGCAATGAGCAAAAAAATTGAAACGTGGTCGAAACGTGCAAACAGGTTCTTTATTCGCGGACTCGAAAAGCTGTGGTATAAAGTTGATGACAAATACAACAGAATGAGTGTAACTCCATAAATTGAGAAACTTACCAGGTGCAATACATCACCGTGTTTACCGGCAACCACGATCAGCACTACCAGCGCAACAACGCTAAGTAACGCGCCAATTCCATGGGTGATGCTGTTTACTATTTCTTCTTTTGAAGTAAGGTCACGGTATATTTCTGGGGTCTGATTTTCCATAGATGATAAACATTTCCCTAATTAACGTCTTTGCCGGTTTTTTTGTTTGGGAATCATCAGTCACCAATCATCAATTTCCATCGTTATGTCGTCGTCTTGTCAATCAGGTAAGAGTTACGCTCGGATGAATTCCGGAAATTCAGTTCAGCAAGAAATCCGGCCAGGAACAATTGTGTGCCAATAATCATGGCTGCGAGTGACAGAAAAAAGTACGGACTGTCGGTGATACGGGGCGCCAGTTGGTTATTGAGGGTGAGATAAAGTTTTTGTGCTCCTACCCAAACTGCAGCTGCAAATCCTATCATAAAAGTGAGTGTTCCGAATACACCAAAAAAGTGCATGGGACGTTTGCTAAACTTCGAAATGAAAATAACCGACAATAAATCGAGCGGCCCGCGAATAAAACGTTCCATTCCGAATTTGGTGACCCCGAATTTGCGTTCCTGATGCTGGACTACTTTTTCGCCAATTCGTTTAAACCCGGCCCATTTGGCCAGCACTGGTATGTAACGGTGCATGTCGCCATACACTTCAATGCTTTTAACAACTTGTTTCCGGTAGGCTTTTAAACCGCAGTTAAAATCGTGAATTTTAATTCCGGTCATTCGGCGGGCAGTCCAGTTATAAAACTTACTGGGAATGTTTTTCGAAAGTACCGGATCGTAGCGTTTTTTCTTCCAGCCGGAAACAAGGTCGTATTTTTCTTCTGTAATCATGCGGTACAAATCCGGTATTTCCTCCGGACTGTCCTGCAAATCGGCATCCATTGTAATTACCACATCGCCTTCAGCCTGTTTGAAACCGCAATACAAACCTGCTGATTTTCCGTAGTTGCGCCTGAATTTTATTCCTTTAATGCAAGGATTCTGACGGCTAAGCTGCTCAATCAGTTCCCATGAACCATCTGTGCTGCCATCATCAATCAAAATAACCTCATAAGTAAAGTCATTGGTTTTTAATACTTTGTCAATCCATTCAGTCAATTCAGGAAGTGAATCAACTTCATTATAAAGCGGTACAACTACGGAAATATCCATCTGTTTTTAGTCTTCAGTTTTTACATCTTCCATTGCACCTTCAAAAGCATCTTCGTTGGGCTGCTTTTTAATGAAGATAGCACTGACCAAAGATATGATAGTTCCGATAAATACAGAACTCAATAATCCCATGATGGCCATCCATCCCGGAGTCATCATTTTTGCCGACATCTCCATCGTTTTCTCAATCATTTCTTCGCTCATTCCGTTTTGGAGATAGGCCTCTTCCTGGGCAATTTTGATTTGGTCGAGCAAGCTTGGATCGATCTTGAAAATTATCAGGCTATACAATGTGGCAATTATTCCGGCGAAAAACATGACTGCCACACCAATACCCACTGCCTGTCCATAAGATATGGATCCATCCAGTTCGTTGTTTCTGTAATAGATCTGAGCCAAAACAATACAGACAGCATACAGTACAAATGGTATAAACGCCAGACTTTTATTTTGCGATTGTCCTAAAACATACATCACAACCGAATAAAGAGTTAAAAAGATACCGACATAAAGTCCGTAAATCATTGCTGATTTCCAAAAAGTTGATTTTTGTTCCATAGTAGTTTTTTTGATTAGTGAATAAACAAATATATCTGATTTTATTGATTGTGCCGTTATTCGCGCTCATTTTATGGGCCAAAAAATAAAGTTTATCTTTTTTTTAGTCAATAGTTGATTGATCGCTAAATGGTTAGTTTGTCCGGGCTCAGAAAAATTACAGGAGGGCTAAGATTTCATTTGCGGGTAAGTCAAATTTTTCTACTTTTGTCGCCGGGTAAGTCCTGTACGACTAGCTCCTGTTGAATTCCCCCAGGGTCGGAAGGCAGCAAGGGTAAACAGTTGAGCGGTGCGATGCAGGTAGCTTACCCACTTTTTTTTGCCGAATTAGCTCAGTTGGCCAGAGCACGTGATTTGTAATCTCGGGGTCCACAGTTCGAATCTGTGATTCGGCTCTTTAGAAGATTGGAAGATTAAAATGATGCGTATTAGAATGATTTTTTCAACCTGATGCTCAACATGGAAATTCTGAAATTCTGAAATCAAAAGTTCTAACATTGTATTGGGGAGATACCAAAGTGGCCAACTGGGGCAGACTGTAACTCTGCTGGCGTACGCCTTCGTAGGTTCGAATCCTGCTCTCCCCACAATTGGAATATTTGAATGGTAGAATGATGAATATTAGAATTTTTCTGACATTCAAGATTCGAAATTCTAAATTCTAACATTATTATTGCGGGAGTAGCTCAGTTGATAGAGCATTAGCCTTCCAAGCTAAGGGTCGCGAGTTTGAATCTCGTCTCCCGCTCAGAAAAGAAGCATCAGGAAACTGGTGCTTTTTTGTTTTTAGGCCCTCCTGAAATCTGTTTAAAACCTTATTCTTTTTCTTCACCTTAGTAGCCCGGGCAATACAACCTACAGTACAAAACCTTATTCACCTTATTCCATTGTATCTTCAAAAAATAAGGTAAATAAGGTTTATGAATTTATCT